>NZ_JBALBY010000026.1:0-159737 GCF_036919575.1 Nostoc sp.
GGATTGTTAAAAACCAGGCGTAAGCGTCATCGAGAGATTGACGCTTACACCCAACAAATATGGGCTTTATCGTCTTAAGTTGACACCAATGAGCAGTGCTGTGCCCCTACAGCGCGTGTCAATTATTTATCTGGAAAAGTCTGTACCTTGCCATCAGGACTGAGAACAACTCGAATTCTGACATTTTGTCCGCGTGTATTGGCGGAAACAAAAGGTTTACCAACTTCAGGTATCCCAGCGCTATCAACGAATTCTCTTGCTGCCTTATTAAGGGGAAAAATTCGTTCAATTGTGCCGTCAACACTGACTGTCAAACTGTACTCTAATGCTTGTGCTAGTCCAGTGGGTGGTTGCCAACGATTTGTGAGGTATTTTCTAGCTTCTGCTACTTGAGGTGTGTCAAATAATGTGCCTGTGGCTACTTCTGTGGATGTGGGGGTTTTGCCTCCATCCCCTAATTGATCGATAAACGGATTATTATCCGCAGTTCTAGCAGTTCTAGAGGTGGGAAGTTGTGAAGCAGGTTTCTCTCCAGCAGAAGTTGGCTGTAGGGAATTGATTTTTTCCTCTAGCTGCTGTTGTGAGTTTAGTGAGGAGGGTTGGGTAGGGGTATTGCCACCATTATTATTGGGTATTGTACCAAGAGATGGGGGGACTGCTGAGATATTAGTTGGTAAGCTGTCCGTGCTAGAAGATAGTCTGGGTGGCAAATTCCGCCGCACAGGGAGATCACCAGTTTGGGGACTGGACGCTGTAAGGTTCTGTCCCAGATTTGGTAATAGGGCTATTTCCTGGCCTGGAATTTTGCTGGATGGCGCGTTAGCGAAGCTCGCCGGAGGCATCGCTCGATTGCTGGGAAGGGCTGAAATCGTTTTCTGAGGTATAGTCAGTGCATTATTTGGAAATAGAGATGGTGGTGTAGAAAAACTAGAACTAGGGGCTGTTAGAGGTGCTTGGGGCAAACTGGATGTGGGCAGTGGAGGAGTGGAACCTAGTAAGTTATCTGATGGAGTGCTAAGTCCGGCTTCCGGCGTGGGAAAGTTTAGTGAGGCTGAAGGTTGTAAAGCCTCCTTTACTGCTGCTGGATCTGCTGTTTTGGCTGTCTGCTGTTGCTTTTCCCTAATGTTGTTAGCATATTGCCAAGTAACAGGTAACAAACCTACACCTAATACTAATACTGCGGCAACAGGCGCCCAAGTCGGGAACCTTAGAGTCGAACTCGTGCTGTTGAGAGTTGGGAGTGCCATAACATCAGTCGAGTATTCATCTAAAGCACTTGCCAAATCAAATAGTTGCAGCAGACTGAGTTTAATTACGGGGCCAGATGAGTGGTTGGCGAGAGAACCAAGAAATAAATTGTGAGTTAAATAACTGCTTGGTTCTAAATGGATATTTGCCCCGGAAATCTGGGTACTAAAGGAATTTAATGTTTTTATTGAGGACTTTAATTCCGGCTCATCCAGTGCTGTGCTTGAGTCTTGGGTACCGGAGAAACTGACCCAAAAGTTTTCTGGAGACTGTTGGAGGAATTGCTGTACGTAGCTGGTGACTGCATCACATAAAGCTTCGAGTTGATCGCGATCGCCCCGAATTGGAACTCTTTTTTCTTCTGGTAGTCGGGGATCATCAAAACGTAGCTCAAAGCTTAGGTGCTTGAGGACAGTTTTCCCCATCCAACGAGACAGAGGTGAGCTTTGCGCGAATACTTCTAGCGTGCAAGTCGGGGGTGTGTAGCAACGAATGACAGAATTTGATAGAGGCATGGCAGGAACTGCAAGGAAGACTATTTGGGATTTTGCAAAAAAAGATAAGTTGGAACGGCGGATTTCTCCACTCAGAACTTTGTCAGGTTGCTTCCGTTATCCAAACTGGCGTGCAAGGAGGAAGCAGTGCTGATAGTGCATCGCCCAACAGCTAAGGACTATCAAAAGGGAATCCTGATCTAGCAAACAAATTACAAGCGAATTTTGGTTGAGGAATTTCAAATCTAAAATCTAAAATTTTGTCGAACGGTCTATAAGTGCTAGCCAGAGACGGCGATGCCCACCAGCAGCACTATAAAAAAGTAAATCTACAAGCAGTTTTAGTGCCAGGTTGGTTAGTAAATCCGTTGAGATTTGCTCGTCCTCTTCCATCCGCTCTTGGTAGGTGTTGCAAAAAGCATCAATATAATCTCCAAGTAAAGCAGCCTGATGAGGTTCCCGGTTATTTTCTGCCATTTGTTCCAACAAGCCGACAGCGCGGCGAATTAATTCCTGGTGCTGTTTGGCTAGGTAGCAAGTGATCAGAACAAGCGATCGCGCTTCTTCGATATCTAGCTTTTTTCGCCCTCCTTGACCTTTGCGTAGGGGATTTGATTGGCGCAGTCGCCATAAAGCTACGCGATCCGGCACTCTTGACTCTAAATTCAGATCAGTTGCCGCCGAAAGCATAGCCTCTGAACCAATCCCAGTTAAGGTTTCTAGCGCCAACAGCACCAAGTCTAATTGGGTTTTGATATTATCCCATTGAACTGTGTTTGGGGCTGGAAGCTTGATTAAATCCTCCCACTGGGAATTCGGAGTGACTGAGTTGGTGGCCGAGTGCATAACTTTTAGCATAGGTGATCAAGCTGATAGGGGATGTTGCTGTTACCCATTTTGAAACCAGACTCTCAAGCGTCAAGCTTGGTTTCCTATAGCTATGAGCCAGAGGCTTCAGCTAGATTTTTTCTATGTGGTAAACAACAGGTATCTTTGTCCTACTCTAGATGAAAATTTATTTTCGACAAAGTAGAAAATTTTCAATTCCAGTTAAGGTTTACCCGACTTTCGCTGCTAGCTCCGTACAATAGTATAAATAAACAATGTTAAGAATGGTAACAGCCAATGATCGCTAAGTAATTATTTAGAATACCTCCTAATTTATTTGCAGTTTTAAATTTTGAAATTTCTTGATGTTTTATTACTTAGTCTTAATCTATACATAATTACTCTAGAGATTTTTTGCCTGTTTGCTAAAGGCGCTTCTTGCTGCTGGTCATCTTTCCTTTGTGTGCAGCCTGTTATTTCAGCACAGACTGGGCAACATCAGCACGATTGATGCCTCAATGAAAATTTGATCAAGTCAGCGTTTGAAGATGTTGGCTAATTGATTTTTTCCAACTTAGTTGGTACTATAGCTCTAAACGCAAACCACGCACATATCAGAACTCATTTATAAACACTCTATAATCATTACCAGGCTATTTCTAATGGTAAGTTGAAGACACTTTCAGGAAGAGAATTTAGAGGATTTCCATAGAGAAGTATACTGTTCTTAAGTCCAGATAAATTCCCAATACTATCTGGTAATCCGGTTAGCTGATTGTTTGTAAGCTCTAACTTTTCTAACTTAGTCAGGGCACCTATACTCTGTGGTAATTGAGTTAATTTATTGTCATTAATAATTAGTTCTCTAAGATTTCGCAATTCACCAATACTCTCTGGCAAAGAAGTTAAAAATCCCCTTTCAAGCATCATAACTGTTAATTGGTGTAATTTGCCAATAGTATCTGGTAACTGATGTAATTTGGGATTGCGTCTGATTTCTAAAAAATCTAAATTACTAAGATTGCCTATAGTATTGGGTAGTGACTCTATAGCTGTAGATGTAATTATCAGTTCTTTCAAAGAACTAAGCTGTCCAATATTCTCAGGTAAATTCTCCAAATTAGCAAGCGGTCTCATTGATTCCATTAACTCTAACCGCCTAAGATTTTTGAGTTTACCAATAGTATTTGGTATTGTTTTCAATCGTGAGCAATCAGCAATGTGTAACACTTCTAAATTTGTAAGATTACCTATATTTTCAGGTAGATATTCTAATTCATATAAATCATAAATCTGAAGTTTTCTCAATTTAGTTAGTTTTCCAATTGTTGTTGGTATTTGTTCAATTCCATAAACTATATTGAGCGATTTACTATAAATTGTTAATTCTTCTAGGCTTGATATATCGCCGATAGAATCGGGAATAACAGAATCTCTATATCTATGAGAAAAACTCAAGTCTAATCTCTTGACTTTGGCTCTAATGGCACTTTCAATTACTGCTTCAGCTTCTTGTAGAGATTCTATTTCTATGTCTATATTCATATTAACTGCTATTACTTGACTGGACGCAGAAGTGTAATTTTGCCGATACTAGTCTCTTGACTAAGTTGTGCCACGTAGAGATATCCATTAGTGGGATTCTCAACCAAATCCAAGGGACTTGGGTTAAAACCAGTGAAGCCAGTAATACCCGTTTGGGAATTTACAATATCCAAGTTTGCGCCACCTGGTGTTAGTACAATGATGTCTCTACCAGCACTGAAGCGTGTCACCAGGAGTTTGCCTTGCAACTTGCCACCTAAAACATTACTACGGTATTCAATAATCCCATTTGGGGAAAAATGTTCTCCAAAATCAAAGGCAATACCCTTCCAATTCCGGTCAGGTAGAGTACCAATGGGATATTCATTTATCTGACCTGGGTCTGTACCAGCTGTGGGATTTCCTCCATTTAACACCCACTCACAACGCTGAGGATTGGGATGACCATAATAACCATTTTTAACAACGCGAAACAGATAATCTCGCTGGGTGCCTATACTACTAAGTCCAGGCACAAATGGACTAGTATAAGCCCCATTAGTAGCTTTATCGATCCGCTTTTGGCAGGCAACAGGTAGGGGGATAGGTGTATTTGGCGTATTTCCACCTGCTGCTGAACCATTCGCTGGTGCATACAACTGACCATTGCTGTGCCAAACCAGATCGTAGGCATTACGTATACCGCTAGCAAAGATAGTTACAGGCGCTCCCTGCTTAAAGGGGTTATAAGTACCTCCATCCTCCGTCTGAACGCTTAAAGGAAGTGAGGTGATCTTAGACAGGTCAACTCGTAATATAGCAGCACTTAACAACCGCTCAGGACGATTACTCCAGACATTGTTTGGTGCGCCAGTACTACTATTACTACCCTGCGACACATACAGCACATTTGGCTCATTGGGCTTAAACTGAATGCTGTTGGTTAGATGATCCCGGCTCGAACGTGGTAAATCAACCACGTAGTCTTGTACTGTCTCTAGGTTAGAACCGCTCAATCGGGTAATTTTACCACTCCACTCCGGTGCCTTACCAGTTCCATCCCAGTAGTAGTTGTTTGTTACCCATAGAATTAGGTTGCTAGCATTTGTTGATGAGGGATCAAAGTGCATACCAATGATAGTTCGGTTGCCACCATTTGCAGTCTGCAATGAGGAAATCGTTTGTGGCTTACCCAGGGTGCCATTAGCATTGATTGGGAAGCGCAAAATCTCACCTAGTAAGGTGGCAGCATAAAGTTTATTGTCAGGCCCAATGGATACTGTGGTGTAAGGTTTGGCAGGTACATTCTTTAGTGAGATTTGCTCAAAAGTAATATTGCTTCGAGATGGGGGTTTGGTGCCTGTTGTGAAACTGATGCTATAGGGTAAGAATTTAGCACCATTGCTGTCTCTAACCCCGTCGGTGATTTGTAACAGATATTTGGTATTATTCTTGAGATGATTTATCGGGGAGACTACAATTACATCTCCACCACCCGAACTATTGTAATTGGCTTCGACTTGTGTATTAGTGCTGCTATCGATCAGCTTGATAGTTGAGGCTGAAAGGGTATTAACCGCAATCCCACTGTTGGGGAGATTCAAGTCTGCTGTAATGGAGATATCTGGTGAAACATTTGTCTGACTATCAGTAAGATTAATCGTTCTGATCGAGGGACGTTTACTCCGTGCGATCGCAATATAGTTGAGCTTGCTATTCGTACCACCTTGAGCATCAATTGTCAGCTTGCCGTCGGTAACATTAACAATTCGGGTAACTGCGGTAAACTTTTTGGTTGCCGTCGGTACAAAACCGGAAATAGCAACCGTATCTTCTATATTGATATTGTGCTTATTATCTACAACATTAGCAGCATCACCGAGGCTATAGTACGAACCATTAGACAGGGCATATTCCCAAGTGGCAGGTAGTGTATTGAGTTGGATATTAACAGCAGTGGATGTAGTATTGCCTAAGCTATCTTCACGCACCCAACCAAAGCCCCGATTATCATTGTCGGCTTGACCAATGTCTTTAATATACCCAGATGGTAGAGGAGCGTTATTTAGTTGAAAATTAATCCCCAAAACAATTAATGCGAGTATTTTGGGTTTGATCTGATAAATCATATATACCTTAATACAGTTCAGTTAAGCATTTCTTCCTTCTCTTCCTTCTCTTCCTTTGCGACGGCAGTCGCTCATGGGGGAAACCCCCAAGACCGCGCTGCCTCTTCTTTGCGTCCTTTGCGGTTCGTTAAAAAAATTGACTTTGACAAAGAGTTTTAGCCTAACTAAACCGTATTTATATATACCTTACTGTTCTAGTTGCAGTTGAATATACAGTTAATAGCTTGATTTTTACTGCCAGGGTGCGAAGCAATCAATTGATATGAGCAATAGTGACACCGGTGCCGCCGTCTGCTTGTTCTGCTGGTTCGTAGTTGTTCACTCTGGAATGCTGTTGCAAAAAGGCGTGAACTCCTTGTCGCAGTTTACCAGTGCCGTACCCGTGAATAATCCAGACTGGGCCTGTAGCTTCCGAAATGGCTTTATCTAAAATGTATTCGGCATCAGCTACCCGCTTACCGCGTAAATCAATGGTGTTTTGCGAGGTGCGTATTTCTGGGACACTTTGGGGTGGTGGCGTTACTGCTGCTGGGGCTGGTTTGGGTTTGACGACTGGTTCGGGTTTTTGACCATCTAGAGATTCGACGTCTTGTAACTTCACAGTCATCTTCATTAGCCCAAAGCGAACACTTAACTCCCCATCTTCATCAGGAGCGGTGATCACTTCTGCTACCTGCCCTAGTTTGGGAACACGGAGGCGATCGCCTACCTTGGGCATAAACCCAGCTTTTGGTTTTGCTGGCGTTGCTGGCTGATATTGCTGGCCAATTTGATTCAAAGCATTGGTGGCTTGCTGGGCTTCTTGGGCTGTGGGCGTACCTTTCTGCAAGCGGCGAATCACTTGGGCAATTTCACTTTTTGCCTGAGCGATCGCTTGTTGGACTGCTACTTCTTGTGAAGCCCGTAAACTGCTTTCCCTCTCCTCCAAACTTGCGGCTTTTGCGGATACTTCTTTGTATAAACGTTCCGCTTGCTGCAACAAACTTTGGGCTTCCGCAGCTTTGGTTTCCTGGCGGCGACGTTGTGCTTCTAAGCCAGCAATCACCTGGTTAACTTCATCTGTGGCCTGTCCCACTTGGGTTTTCGCCTCTTCTACCACTTCTGGTTTTAATCCCAAGCGCAGGGCAATAGTTAAGGCGTTAGAACGTCCGGGGATGCCCCACAACAGACGGTAAGTAGGCGAGAGAGTACTTTCGTCAAATTCTACAGAGGCATTTTCAAACCGCTCATCTTCGTATTTCAGGGCTTTGAGTTCGCCGAAGTGAGTGGTGGCGATCGTTAGCTGGGCATGGTTGGCTAAATATTGCAACAAGGCGATCGCTAAGGCGCTACCTTCAACTGGATCGGTGCCGGCGCCGACTTCATCGAGTAAGACTAGGGAGTAGGGAGTGGGGAGTGGGGAGTGGGGGACAGAAGAAGAGGGGGGGAGTGGGGGAGTGGGGATTTCTAAATTTTGTTCTTCCCCATTCCCTATTCCCCACTCCCTACTCCCTCTCCCCAATGCTTCCAAAATCCGACTAATCCGGCGGATGTGTCCAGAGAATGTGGATAAACTTTGCTGTAAGGATTGTTCATCGCCAATATCTGCTAGCACTTGATCAAACCAAGGTATTTCTACTGGTTCGCGGGCGGGGACAAATAAACCTACTTTGGCCATCAATGCTGCTAATCCCAAAGTTTTTAAGGTTACAGTTTTACCGCCAGTGTTTGGCCCGGTAATCGTCACTACCCGAATTTGCGGACTAATCAGTAAATCTACAGGAACTACTGGTTGCCCTTGTTCGTGCTGTTGCTGCCACACTAATAGAGGATGTCGTAAGTTCCGCAAGGTAATGATTTCATTGTCTTTGCGATCGATAAATCGCGGCGGATTGGCTCCTAGCCAGTAACTATACCGTGATCTAGCGGTTGCCAGATCCAAAGTGGTAGCGATCGCTAACAACCTCTCTAAATCTGGTTTGACTGCGGCTACAAGTTCTGTCAAAAGGCGGCGAACCGCTTCTTCTTCGGCTTGCTCTCTTCTGATGATCTGCCGCAGTTGGTTGCCCAGAGGCACTACTGAATTCGGTTCTACGTACAGGGTGGCACCGCTAGTAGAGGTATCGTGGACAATACCGGGGATGGCATCTTTTTGGGGTGCTTTTACGGGGATGACAAAGCGATCGCTCCGTTGCGTAATCAGCTGTTCTTGAACTGCCCCAGCTTTTGCCTGCAAAATATTTTGCAGCTTTTGAGTAATTTGAGTGCGTAATCGCCGCAAGTCTGTGCGAATTTCTCCCAGTTTTTGACTCGCGCGGTCAGTTACCTGCGCCCGTTCATCAATACATCGGTGAATTTCTTGTTCTAGTTCTGGATAAGTCCGCAAGTCGGCAACCAACTCAGTCAATATCGGCAAATCTTCCTGATTGTCAATCACACGGCGCAAATTTCTGACACCAGCGAGGGTGGTAGCGATCGCTAATAGTTCATCCCCTGTCAAAATTCCGCCGCGTTCTGCCCGTTCTAGCGAATCGCCAATATCTTGAATTCCCTCAAATGAGAGTCCTGTGGTCAGGCGAGTTTCCAGTTGGTAGACTTCTTTGGTTTGCTCTAGCAACTGTTCGCTTTCGGTCTGAGAATCGGGTATTTTCAGATGACGCGCAGCTGTCGCTCCCAGCTTCGTTGCCGCAAAGGTGGCAAGGTGCTGGCAGAGGCGATGCCATTCTAATAGTTCTAAGGTTTCAGATTGGATCAAGGTTTCAACATCTAATCTGAATTTATCGTAACAATTCTAGCTTCTAGATGGACAAATATTAAAGGAGAAAATTTTGCTTTAGTCAATAGTCGAGAGCTGTTTTGCCCTTCATCTGCCTAAGCACCTATGTATTTAATAATACTTTAATATCAATTTAGTGGACTGTCATGGCTTTAATGTTGCAAAAAAATTGCTTTGTTGGGTGGAGGCTTTGCGTAACCCAACATCTTTTTAATGAAGTCGGAAGTCGGAAGTACAGTTTTGTAACGGGGATTTAGAAACTGACTTTTCACGGCATCTGGAAAACCTCACTTCTATTTCTCTCTTCCTTTAAGGAGAGAGACTTTGAATTTTCCCCCAACGCTAGTAGGGAAGGGGGCTAGGGGGTTAGGTCAATCGTTAGCTTTTCCACATAACGTGAAAAGTCAGATTTAGAAAGAGCCACAAAACTTAAAGCCGTGCTACAAGCACGGGGTTTTAAACCCAACATCTTGATAATCAGTTGGCTTGCGCTCCGCTCCACCCAACCTACCTCTACGTCTAATGGACTATTTTGCGTAGATAATCCACTACGTGCATTTCAAAAATCAAATACTAGTCCTATTATTTTCTGACACTTCAATATTAATTTAGTTATGATCTCCCAAAAAGTTAAACACTTTTCTTGACTCATAAAATCATATCATGCGGCTGTATATCTGAAAAAAATAGAGATTTTTAGTAACAGGACTTACGCAAACAATAGGCCGAAACCCTTATTTTCAGGTAGGGGAAATTCATGAATTGCCCCGACAACGTGTATTTTTGCGTAAGTCCTAACTTTGATCGAAAACAACACAAAAACTGATTAAGCAGCGACTATTTCCTGCACCAAAACGTAAGGCTGGACGATGAGAGTATTAAACCGCTTACTGCGATCAAGATTCCATTCTCCCACCTGTACTATCGTGGGTTTAGTAATCAATAGCTCATCAATCCACTGTTGCACTGATGGAATGCGATCGCTAGCGATCGCTACTCCAACATCCAGCAAGTTTAACTCAGGTGCCACCAAAATTACTGCGTCTCGTTGTACATGAGGAATTAGCCACTCCCATTCTGCCTCATCCAAAATTTCTGTTAATTCCGCTCTTAAATCCGACATCATTCCCCAATTTGTCTTGGCTAAAAAACTATTTTACATTAATAAGCCTACGGTAATTATCACACTGCCAATAATCACAATACTGAGCAAGAAAATGACACCAACAGCTACACTGTGGGGCAAAAAATGCCGCAGCCATTCTATAGGATAGCTGAGTAAAAAGGCCAAAATTGCAGCAAATGTAAAAATAACAATGACCGCTTCAAAATAAGCTAAAAGTTGTAAGCTGTTGCGCCTTTAATTTGCACTAATATTTTTTCAACATGGTTGTGGGGTGGGCAACATGAGCGCCCTGATAATGCAAGTTGTATACATAACAGCTTACAATTGCCCAGCCAGAAGCAACCAAAAGCAAAAAGCGGACTAACGCCAGATTATTTAATCGCTCCCAAAAGTTTTTGGCTTCAAAGCCGCTCATATCAATTTTGGATTTTAGATTTTGGATTTTGGATTAAAAGCATTTACTAAGTTGACTTTAAAGATAACTTATCGCCCTAAATCATGCATCTCATTAATTACTGTGGTACACTTTTGGGTCAACGCCTCTAATTCCTCTTTCTTAGTGGAACTGGGGGCATCAATCAAGTTACCAATCCTCACGGTGATGGGAACTGCGCGAGGTATTTTCGAGCCTTTTTCTAAAATCCCCTCAGTACCCCAGACACTTACTGGTAAGATTGGGGCTTTTGCTTTCGCCGCCAGCAGCAATGCGCCTCTTTTAGGGTCTGTAATTCGACCATCTGGGGTGCGGGTACCTTGCAAGAAAACACCCACAGCCCAACCGTTATCGAGATATTCTAGGGCGGAACGGATGGCAGTGCGATCGGCGTTTCCCCGACTCACCGGGTAAGCACCGTACAATTTAATCGCTTGTGCCAAAATGGGGATATTAAATAATTCTTCCTTAGCCATATACGCCACTGGACGACGTACACAGTTGGAGACAATCGGCGGGTCAAAGTAACTAGCGTGATTACTCACTACCAGCAACGGCCCTGATGGGGGGACATTTTCCGCACCATAAATTTGGCCCCGAAAGTACGCGTGAAGCATGGGGCTGACGACCGACCATTTAAAGGCGTGGTAAAGTGCCAGACTGATAAACGGTTCGCGGTTTTTGTCCACAGAAGATAATGCAAATCAAACTGAACTTAGCATAAGCGATCGCAAGTCCCAGAGCAAACGCAAAAAAGCTGTAGAGATGAATTCCTTTACCCATCTGGGAATACTAGATATGGAAATCGTCAGGATTTAGCAGTATGGTTACTATTCCCGGATATCAAGTTAGCGAAGAACTCTACAATGGTTCGAGAACCCTAGTTTATCGTGGGTATCGAGAAACTGACTCCTTAAGAGTAGTGATAAAGCTACTGAAAAATCCTTATCCCAGTTTCAGCGAATTGGTGCAGTTTCGCAATCAGTACACCATTGCCAAAAATCTCAACTCACCTCTAATCATCCAAACCTACAGCCTAAAACCTTACCAAAATGGCTATGCGTTGGTGATGGAAGACTTTGGGGGGATTTCTCTTAAAGAATGGGTAACAGGGGAAAGTCTACGAAATATCACTGAGTTTTTACAGATAGCGATCGCACTGTGCAATACCTTAGATATACTCTATCATCAGCGCATTATTCATAAAGACATTAAACCCGCGAATATTCTAATTAATCCCGAAACCAAACAAGTTAAATTAATTGACTTTAGTATTGCATCTTTATTACCACGGGAAACTCAAACGCTCATCAATCCCAATGTGTTAGAAGGGACACTCGCTTATATTTCCCCAGAACAAACAGGAAGAATGAATCGGGGGATTGACTACCGGACTGATTTTTATTCTTTAGGTGTAACTTTCTACGAATTATTAACGGGAGAATTACCGTTTCAATCAAACGACCCAATGGAGTTAGTGCATTGTCATATTGCAAAACTTCCACCAAATATGAATACACCTCACCCGCATAAAGCACCCTCTCCTTACCAAGGAGAGGGCTGGGGTGAGGTTTCTTTTCCTATTCCCGAAGTTCTCTGTGACATCGTAATGAAATTGATGGCGAAAAATGCCGAATCCCGCTATCAAAGTGCATTAGGACTGAAATTTGATTTAGAAAATTGTTTAACTCAACTTCAAGAAACTGGTGAAATTAAGAGTTTCCCAATTGCCCAAAGGGATGTGTGCGATCGCTTTATTATCCCTGATAAACTCTATGGAAGAGAAAGCGAAGTATCAACCCTACTCCAAGCATTTGAAAGAGTTAGCCTTGGGGCAACAGAAATGATGCTAGTAGCTGGTTTTTCAGGTATTGGTAAAACCGTTGTAGTTAACGAAGTTCATAAACCGATTGTTAGACAACGCGGTTATTTTATCAAAGGGAAATTTGACCAATTTCAGCGAAATATTCCCTTCAGTGCATTTGTGCAAGCTTTCCGGGATTTAATGGGGCAATTATTAACAGAAAACGATGCTAAAATCCAGCAATTTAAAACCAATATTTTAACAGCTGTTGGGGAAAATGGACAGGTAATTATTGAAGTCATTCCCGAATTATCAAGAATTATTGGTCAACAACCACCCGCTACAGAATTATCAGGAACTGCGGCACAAAATCAATTTAATTTATTATTCCAGAAATTTACCCAAGTATTTACTAGTGCTGAACATCCATTAGTGATGTTTTTAGATGATTTGCAATGGGCTGATTCGGCATCTCTGAATTTAATGCAGTTATTAATGGCTGATACAAAACATCTTTTCTTAATTGGTGCCTATCGTGATAACGAAGTCAACCCAGTACATCCGCTAATGTTGACTTTGAGTGAGATCCAAAAAACAGCAGCCACGATTAATACGATTACTTTAGCGCCACTGAGTCAAGGGCAAGTAAATCATTTAGTTGCTGATACGCTGAAGTGTTCAGAAAATTTAGCTTTGCCTCTTTCTATATTAATATCTCAGAAAACTCAAGGGAATCCATTTTTTGCTATACAATTTCTCAAGGCATTACACCAAGATGGATTAATTGAATTTACCCCCCCAACCCCCCCTTACCAAGGGGGGGCTACGGGGGGGTGGCAATGTGATATCACACAAATAAATCAGCAAGCGGTTACAGATGATGTCGTTAAGTTCATGGTATTACAATTGCAAAGACTGCCGGAATCAACTCAAAATGTGTTGCAGTTAGCGGCTTGTATTGGCAATCAATTTGATTTAGCAACTTTGGCAATTGTTTCGGAATCATCAGAAATTGAAACAGCTGCTAGTTTATGGAAAGCTTTACAAGAAGGGTTGATTTTACCGATTAGTGATATTTATAAGCTTTATCAAAATTCGTCATTGGTCATTGGTGATTTTTCATTAGAAAATAACAAACAAATGACAAATGACAAAGCGCAAAGGACAGCTTCATATAGATTTTTACACGATCGAGTACAACAAGCTGCCTATTCCCTTATTTCCGAAAACCAAAAACAACTGACGCACCTGAAAGTTGGGCAACGGTTACTCAGTGCCACACCCGAACAGCAGCGAGACGAGAAACTGTTTGAAATTGTTAACCAGTTGAATCAGGGAGCCGCATTAATTACTACTCAAACTGAGCGGCACGAACTAGCAATGCTCAATTTTGCGGCTGGACAAAAGGCCAAATCTTCAACCGCTTACTTAGCAGCAATGCAGTATTTAAACCGAGGCATTCAACTACTAACTACAGAAGGCTGGCAACATTGTTATGAAACGACCTTGGCTTTACATGAGTTAGCTGCCGAAGTTGCTTGTCTGAGCGGTAATTTTGAGCTAATGGAGCAATTTGTGGATGCTGTGTTGCACAATGCCCGACACTTGCTAAACACCATTAAAGTCTACGAAGTAAAAATTCTGGCCTATGTGGCGCAAAGCCAGCAACCTGAAGCGATTAAAACCGCTCTCACAGTTCTGGAATTATTCCAAATTGTGTTTCCAACCCAGCCCAGCCCAGCAGAGATTAATCAAAGTTTACAAGAAACCCAGTTACTCTTAAACGGAAAGCAACTAGAAGAATTGCTGAAATTGCCTGAAATGGTCGATCCTGAAGCCCTAGCAGCGATCCGAATTCTGGCAGCAATGACAGCAGCAGTCTATCAAGCGGTTCCGCCTCTCTTGCCAATGATCGTCTGCAAACAGGTTTGCTTATCGATTCAACAAGGCAATGCGAGTGTATCGACGCTGGCTTATGCTTGGTATGGCGTGATTCTTTGTATCACTGGGGAAATTGAGTTGGGGAATCAGGCAGGTCAACTGGCATTGGATCTCCTGGCAAAATCTAAAAGTCAGGAATTCAAAGCCAGCACGATTAACATGGTGTATCCGTTTATAAAGCCGTGGAAATATCCAATTCAAGCGTCTCTCGTTCCTCTGCTGGAGGGATATCACAGTGGTCTAGAGATGGGTGCTTTAGAATATGCAGCTTACTGTGCTTACAATTACTGTTCTCTATCCTTTTTCTTAGGCAAAGAACTAACTGCTTTGTCACAAGAAATGGCAGCTTATAGTCAAGCTTTGGCTCAACTTAAACAGGAAGTTGCTTACAACTATCTTAATGTTTTCTATCAATCTACTTTAAATTTAGCGTCAACTTCAGTCGGTCAAAGTAATTTGCCGTGGCAATTTCAAGGCGTAGTCTATAATGAAGCCACAATGCTACCCTTGCACCAAACTGCCAACGATCTTTACGCCATTGGTACGCTGTACGTCAATAAATTAATGCTTTGCTACCTGTTCCAAGAATGGGATGAAGCGATCGCGGTGGCAGACTTTGCTCAACAATATTTACATGGGGTGGCTGGCTGTTTCATGGTAGCAATTTTTCATTTTTATGATTCGCTGACCCAGCTTGCTGCCTTACCTCACACTTGTGAGGCGGAACGAGAAGAATTGCAGCAGCGAGTCCTTGTCAATCAGCAAAAACTGAAACAATGGACATATCATGCTCCCATGAACTTCCAGCATAAATATTTTTTGGTCGAAGCCGAAAAATGTCGCGTTTTCGGACAGAAAACAGATGCGATGGAACTTTACGATCGCGCGATTCAACTCGCTCAAGAAAACCAATATCTCCAAGAAGAAGCCCTCGCTAACGAACTCGCTGCCAAGTTCTACCTCGATTGGGGCAAAGAAAAAGTCGCCCTTGCATACATGCAAGAAGCTTATTATTGTTATGCCCGTTGGGGAGCAAAAGCCAAAGTCGAGGATTTAGAAAAACGTTATCCTCAACTACTGCAACCAATTCTGCAACAGCGACAACTTAACTTCAATCCTCTAGAAACCATTGCTTTTCGTGGGACTTCCTCATCTACTCGCACGAATACCACTGGCAGTACTAGTATTTCCAATATTCTAGATTTTACCTCTCTCCTCAAAGCGGCTCAAGCTATTTCCAGTTCTCTAGAATTAGATCAACTTATTGCCAGTCTCACCCGGATTATCCTAGAGAACTCTGGCGCGAAAAAAGCTGCACTAATTCTTCCCCAAGAAGATAGTTGGCAAGTACGAGCAATTACCTTTATTCAGCATGAGGAAATACAAACTATCCTCTATACACAATCAATAGACAATTGTCAAGATATTCCCGTAAATATTATCCATTACGTCAAAAATACCAAGAAAACAGTTGTTATAGACAATTGCCAAACAGAGATTCCTGGGTTAATTGGGGAATATATGCACTTCTCACAACCCCAGAGTGTATTATGTACCCCGATTATTAATCAAGGGCTTATGGTAGGGATTCTTTATCTAGAAAATCGACTGACTCAAGGGGTATTTACTAGCGATCGCCTTTCTGTGATAAATTTTCTTTGCACTCAAGCTGCGATTTCTTTGGAAAATGCCCAATTATATAATCATCTTCACGAGCGAGAAAAGTTTCTCAGTAGTATTTACGAAGGTGTTGGCTGTCTCGTCTTTGTAACTGATGTCCGCGATAATGGTAGGTTTGAATATACAGGATGGAGTAAATCCTGCGAAGTAGGGGTTGGTATACCTGCTTCGGAAGTGCTGGGTAAAACTCCGCAAGAATTAATGGCTGCTGATGAAGGTGCAGCAATGGAGCAAAAATATCTGCATTGTTTCCAAACCGAAATACCCGTTACCTATGAAGAATGTCTAACATTTAATCACCAGAAAACTTGGTGGTTAACCACACTCACTCCATTAAAAGATGAGACGGGCAAAGTTTATCGCCTAGTCGGGACAACTATTAATATTAGCGATCGCAAACAAATTGAGTCAGCGCTAATAGAAAAATCTCAAGCACTGGGAACAGCCTTAGAAGATTTACAACAAGCGCAATTACAAATTGTTCAGAGTGAGAAAATGTCTGCATTGGGTAATTTAGTTGCAGGGGTAGCCCATGAAATGAATAATCCTTTGGGATTTATTTCTGCTAGCCTCAAACAAGCTAAACCCACTGTTGCAGATATTGTTGAACATTTGAAACTATATCAACAAAGTTTACCAAATCCGAGTGATGAAATTCTTGCTCATGGTGAAGAAATCGACTTGGATTATATCTTAGAAGATTTGCCCAAGGCAATTGATTCAATGGTGATGGCGTGCGATCGCCTGAAAAATATTAGCACCAGTCTCCGCACTTTCTCCCGTGCTGATAAAGATTATAAAGTGCCGTTTAATATCCACGAAGGTATCGACAGTACGATTTTAATTCTCAAACATCGCCTGAAAGCTAACGAACAACGTCCAGCTATTGAAGTGATTACCAATTATAGCAATTTACCTAAGATTGAGTGTTTTCCTGGACAATTAAATCAGGTATTTATGAATATTCTGGCTAATGCTATTGATGCCTTAGATGAATCTAATCAGGGACACTCTTTTGAGGAAATTAAAGCCAATCCTAACTGGATTACAATTACAACCTCAGTCGAAAGTAATCTAGTTAAAATTGCGATCGCTGATAATGGTAAGGGGATGAATGAAGACATCAAACAAAAGATTTTTGACCACTTATTTACTACAAAAGGTGTGGGTAAAGGCACGGGGTTAGGATTAGCGATCGCCAAGTCTATTGTTGAAGAAACCCACAGTGGTAAATTGAGTTTTAACTCTGTTTTGGGTGAGGGTACAAAATTTATAATTGAAATCCCACTGTAAAGTCTTGGTATTGTTAGTAAACAGCTGCATATATTCGGGAACACTAAACCTACAAATCTTAAGAATTTAGCAGCATGGTTAGTACTTTTGTCATTATTCCCGGATATCAAGTAAGCGAAGAACTCTACAATGGTTCGAGAACCTTAGTTTATCGTGGGTATCGAGAAACTGACTCCTTAAGAGTAGTGATTAAACTGCTGAAAAATCCTTATCCCAGTTTCAGCGAATTGGTGCAGTTTCGCAATCAATACACCATTACCAGAAATCTCAACTCACCCCTAATCATCCAAACCTACAGCCTAGAACCTTACCAAAATGGTTATGCGTTGGTGATGGAAGACTTTGGGGGGATTTCTCTTAAAGAATGGGGAGTAGAGACGCGATTAATCGCGTCTGTACAGGAGTGGGGAGTGGGGGGAAGCGTAGAATCTCTAATGGAGTTTTTACAGATAGCGATCGCACTGTGCAATACCTTAGATATACTCTACCGCGATCGCGTTATTCATAAAGATATTAAACCTGCGAATATTTTAATTAATCCCGAAACCAAGCAAGTCAAACTAATTGACTTCAGCATCGCCTCGCTGTTACCACGGGAAACCCAAGAAATTCAAAATGCCAACTGTCTAGAAGGAACTCTCGCCTATCTCTCACCGGAACAAACTGGACGGATGAACCGGGGGATTGACTACCGCAGTGACTTTTACTCATTAGGTGTCACCTTTTACGAACTACTCACAGGACAATTACCATTTATCTTCGATGATCCAATGGAATTGGTGCATTGTCACTTAGCAAAAACTCCGATTCCAGTGCATGAGATAAATCCCAAGATTCCGTTAGTTTTATCTGAAATTATCAGCAAGTTGATGGCGAAGAACGCCGAGGATCGTTATCAAAGTGCATTAGGAATCAAGCATGATTTAGAGATTTGTCTAAGTCAATTCCAAGCTACTGTAAATATCGAATATTTTACACTAGGAGAGCGAGATATTAGCGATCGCTTCCTAATTAGAGAAAAACTCTATGGTCGGGAACAAGAAGTTAAACTGCTACTGAATGCCTTTGAACGCGTAAGTCTTGGTAACACCGAAATGATGCTAGTCGCAGGTTTTTCCGGCATTGGTAAAACCGCAGTCGTCAACGAAGTTCATAAACCGATTGTGCGCCAACGTGGTTATTTTATTAAAGGTAAATATGACCAATTACAGCGCAATATTCCCTTTAGTGCCTTTGTGCAAGCCTTTCGCAATTTGATCGGGCAATTGCTCTCAGAATCAGATGCCCAACTGCAAGCCTGGAAAAGCAATATCTTATCAGCTGTTGGGCAAAATGCACAGGTAATTATTGAAGTCATTCCCGAATTAGTCAGGATAATTGGTGAGCAACCACCAGCCTCAGAACTATCAGGAACAGCAGTACAAAATAGATTTAATTTATTATTTCAGAAATTCACCCAAGTCTTTATGCAGGCTGAACATCCATTAGTGATGTTTTTGGATGACTTACAGTGGGCAGATTCCGCATCGCTGCAATTGCTGCAATTGTTGATGCAAGACACAGAGTATTTATTGATATTGGGTGCCTATCGGGATAATGAGGTGTCACCGGCTCACCCCTTCATCCTCAGCGTAGATGAGATCGTCAAAACTGGAGCAGTGGTGAATACGATTATGCTGCAATCGTTAAGTCTAGTGGATCTGAATCAGTTGGTGGCAGATACGCTGAATTGCGAATTATTCCTAGCTCTAGCCTTGACAGAATTGGTCTATCAAAAAACCAAGGGTAATCCCTTTTTTGCGACGCAATTTCTGAAAGCGTTGCATGAAGATGGACAGATTAGTTTTGACTGGGAAACACGATGTTGGCAATGTGATATTGCTGAAGTTAAAGCTTTAGCAATTACTGATGATGTGGTGGAGTTTATGGCACTGCAATTACAGAAATTGCCGCTCCCAACTCAGAATATTCTCAAACTTGCAGCTTGTATTGGGGCGCAGTTTGATTTGCATACCTTGGCGATCGTTTCCGAAAAATCTCCAGAAGATGCGGCGACAGCGTTGTGGAAAGCATTGCAAGAAGGACTGATAATTCCGAATACGGAAATCTATAAGTTCTTTATTCAGTCTGACAATGCCTCACTTTCTGATGCAGCAGCTAATCCGATTTATCGGTTTTTACACGATCGCGTTCAACAAGCTGCTTATTCCTTGATTCCTGATCAGCAAAAGCAAACAGTCCATCTCAAAATTGGACAGTTACTTCAGAAAAACTTTTCCGAAATAGAACGAGAAGAAAAACTATTCGATATTGTCGGACATTTGAATCGAGGACAGGCATTAATTAATCAACAGCAGGAACGGGAAGCCTTAGCTAAACTCAACTTAAAAGCTGGCGGTAAAGCCAGAAGTTCTACTGCATACACCGCCGCCAGAATCTATCTCCAAACTGGAATTGATCTCCTAGAAGTCGATTGTTGGCTTCTTCAGTATGATTTGACCCTAAATCTCTATGTCGCGGCTAGCGAAGCCAGCTATTTGAATGGTGACTTTCAGGGTATGGAGCAAATGTCAGCACTGGTGTTGCAGAATGCCCAGACGATTTTAGACAAAGTAAAAATTTACGAGATTCAAATTATCGCCCTGACTGGCCAAGGCCAGATGTTGGAGGCGATCGCAGTTGGCAGAGAGGCTCTAGCACAATTGGGGGTAGAACTCCCAACGGAAGTAAACGAAGCCAAGATTGGCGTAGCCTTAGAAAACCTGAACCATCAACTAAGCGGCAGACAGCTTGAAGAACTGGTTGATTTGCCATTGATGAGCGATCGCACATCTCTGGCAGCGATGCAACTGTTAGGAGTATTGTTTAACCCGATATTGCAGGGAAATCCGCGTTTACTGCCTTTTTTAAGCACAACAATGCTACGTTTATCCCTCCAGTTTGGGAATGCGCCAGCATCTATGGTAGGGTATGCGATTCACGGGATATTGCTGTGTACTGTTTTCCAAGATGTGAAAACGGGCTATAGATTTGGGGAAGTGGCATTGAATTTACTAGATCGATTCAATTTACCGAAACTCAAATCTTTAGTTCTCTTCTTGTTTGGGATATTTATTCAGCATCGGCAGGAAGCTTTCTTAGCAGTATTACCAACCCTGAAAGCTGGCTATACGGCAGGTATAGAAACTGGCGATTTTCTCAACGCTGGCTATAACATAGGCGTTTACATAAATACTAAATTTTTCGCTGGAGGAGAATTAGACACCTGTGAAATTGAAGCAGCCAATTACAGTGCTGTGATGGCGCAGGCAAAACAATATTCTTCTCAAGGGTATTTAGGGATGCAGCAGCAGATGCTGAGGAACCTTAGGGAAACCGTGAGCCAACCAGATTGCTTAGTTGGAACTGCCTACAATGAAACGGTGATGCGTCCTAAGCACCAGCAGAACAATGAATTAACTGCGATCGCGGTTGGCTACCTATATAAATTATTGCTTGCATACATCTTTGGTTATTACAAAAACGGACTAGACTACATCGCTCAAAGCAAACCCTATCTGCTTTCGGAAGCAGGCGTGATTTCTATTCCCATTTTCCATTTCTATGGCGCTTTGACGCAATTGGCAATCTTTCCCATGCAGTCAGAAACTGAGCAAGCGGAAATTTTGGCTCAGGTAGAAACCGATCAAAGCACGCTGCATCAATGGGCGCAAAATGCTCCGATGAATTATCTGCATAAATGGCATTTAGTTGAGGCAGAAAAGTGTCGGATTTTGGGCAACAAAGCAGAGGCGATCGAACAATACGATCGCGCGATCGCCCTCGCCAAAGAAAACCAATTCCTCAATGAAGAAGCCCTTGCGAACGAACTCGCCGCTAAATTCTATCTCGATTGGGGCAAAGAAAAAATTGCTCAAGTCTACATGATTGAGGCGTATTACTGTTATGCCCACTGGAGAGCAAAAGCCAAAGTTGTTGATTTAGAAACCCGCTATCCGCAACTACTCGTCACAATTTTGCAAAAACAGCAACCATCTTTCAAACCGACGGAAACGATGATTTCTGTTTTCTCTCAGACGATGCAAACTTCGACATTCAGTAATACTAGCCTCTTAGAAGCCCTCGATCTAGCAACCATTCTCAAAGCCTCTCAATCTTTGTCGAGTGAAATTGAGTTGGAGAAATTACTTAAGACTCTACTTGAGGTGATACTTAAAAGTGCGGGAGCTGATAAATGTGCGTTGCTGATGCCTTCAGGATCGCGCTGGGTAATTGAAGCCCTCTCCCAACTCGAACAGCCTACCATTATCTTGCGATCGCGTAGCGGTGCGGATGCACTCTCGCTACCCTTTGATGATAGTCAAATACTACCCGTTACCCTAATCAATCGGGTCAAAAATACCCTCTCCTTGACGGTGATTGATAATGCAGGTATCGATCCCAGCCTAGCAGCTGACCCTTATATTATTCACCACTCGCCCAAGAGTGTTCTCTGTGCGCCAATTCTCAACCAAGGCAAGTTGATTGGCATTTTATATCTAGAAAATAACCTGACAGTGGGAGCATTTACGCGCGATCGCCTAGAAGTTTTGCACCTATTAATATCCCAAGCAGCAATCTCCTTAGAGAATGCTCGGTTATACACGGAACTAGAAGACAGGGTACAAGAACGCACCCAAGCTTTAAACCAAAAAAATGACCAACTGCAAGCAACCTTAAAAGAACTAAATCGCACCCAGACACAGATGGTGCAAACTGAAAAAATGTCAGCTTTGGGACAACTGGTAGCAGGAATTGCTCACGAAATTAACAACCCAGTTAGCTTTATTCATGGAAACCTGAATTACGTTCATCAATATACACAAGACCTATTAAGCATCTTAAATTCCTACCAAAATCACTATCCAAATCCACCGAAATCCCTGGAAACAGAACTAGAAAAACTAGAATTTCACTTCTTAAAAGATGATTTAGATAACATACTGAAATCGATGAGAGTTGGTTCTGAGCGGATTCGACAAATTGTCCTATCTTTACGTAATTTTTCCCGATTAGATGAATCAGAATACAAGGCGGTAAATCTCCACGAAGGCATTGATAACACCTTAATTATTTTACAACATCGACTTAATGCACAAGAAGGTCCAGCGATTGAAATCGTGAAAAACTATGGCGAATTGCCGTTGGTAAAATGCTACGCCAGAGAAATTAATCAAGTGTTTATGAATCTGCTTATGAATGCAATTGATGCGGTAGAGGATCGCAATCGTGGTCGCAGTTTTCAGGAGATTACTACCAACCAAAATCGGATTTCAATTAGTACCATAAAGACAGAACAAAACCAAGTACAGATTATAATTACTGATAACGGAGTCGGCATTCCAGAAGAGATAAAACTGAGCTTATTCGATCCCTTTTTTACCACTAAAGCTGTGGGTAAAGGAACAGGGTTGGGATTAGCGATCGCTTGTCAAATTGTTGAATCAACCCACAGTGGTAAATTGAGTTTTAACTCTGTTCTGGGTGAGGGTACAAAATTTATAATTGAAATCCCACTGTAAAGTCTTGGTATTGTTAGTAAACAGCTGCATATATTCGGGAACACTAAACCTACAAATCTTAAGAATTTAGCAGCATGGTTAGTACTTTTGTCATTATTCCCGGATATCAAGTAAGTGAAGAACTCTACAATGGTTCCAGAACTCTGGTTTATCGAGGGTATCGAGAGACTGACTCCTTACCAGTGGTGATTAAACTGCTGAAAAATCCTTATCCGAGTTTCAGTGAACTCTTGTCGTTTCGCAATCAGTACACCATTGCCAAAAATCTCAACTCACCTCTAATCATCCAAACCTATAGCCTCCAAGCCTATCAGAATGGTTATGCGTTAGTAATGGAAGACTTTGGGGGGATTTCTCTTAAAGAATGGGGAGTAGAGACGCGATTAATCGCGTCTGTACAGGAGTGGGGAGTGGGGGAAAGTGTAGAATCTCTGATAGAGTTTTTACAGATAGCGATCGCACTCTGCAACACCTTAGATATACTCTACCGCGAGCGGATTATTCACAAAGATATCAAACCCGCCAATATTTTAATTAATCCCGAAACCAAACAAGTTAAATTAATCGACTTTAGTATTGCATCTTTACTACCACGGGAAACCCAAACACTAATCAATCCCAATGTATTAGAAGGCACACTCGCTTATATTTCTCCAGAACAAACCGGGAGAATGAATCGGGGAATTGATTATCGGACTGATTTTTATTCTCTGGGTGTGACATTCTACGAGTTACTTACTGGTGTTTTACCATTTCAATCAAACGATCCGATGGAGTTGGTGCATTGTCATATTGCGAAACTTCCACCCCTAATACATGAAATTAACCCACAAATCCCGTCTGTAGTCTCGGGGATTGTCAGTAAATTGATGGCAAAAAATGGTGAAGACCGCTATCAAAGTACCTTGGGACTGAAATTTGATTTAGAAAATTGTTTAACTCAACTCCAAGAAACTGGTAGAATCGGGGGCTTTGAAATTGCCCAAAGGGATGTGTGCGATCGCTTCATCATCCCCGATAAACTCTATGGAAGAGAAACCGAAATATCAACCCTACTCCAAGCATTTGAAAGAGTGAGCCTTGGTGCAACAGAAATGATGCTGGTAGCTGGGTTTTCGGGAATTGGTAAAACTGCGGTTGTCAACGAAGTTCATAAACCGATTGTGCAGCAACGTGGCTATTTTATCAAAGGGAAATACGACCAATTTCAGCGCAATATTCCCTTTTCGGCATTTGTGCAAGCTTTCCGGGATTTAATGGGGCAATTGTTAACAGAAAGTGATGTACAAATTCAGCAATGGAAAAGCAATATATTAGAGGCTGTGGGGGAAAATGGACAAGTAATTATTGAAGTCATCCCCGAATTATCAAGAATTATTGGTATCCAATCAGCAGTACCAGAATTATCAGGAACTGCCGCACAAAATCGATTTAATTCAATATTTCAGAAATTTATTAGCGTTTTTACAACTAAAAAACATCCCTTAGTGATGTTTTTGGATGATTTACAGTGGGCTGATTCAGCTTCTTTCAAACTGCTTGAATTATTGATGGGTGAGGATAGCGGATATTTATTATTAATTGGTGCTTACCGTGATAATGAAGTGTCTCCAACACATCCTTTGATGATGACTTTGGATGAGAAGCATAAACTTGGTGCAATTATTAATAGTATTACATTGCAAGTTCTTAGTGAAAATACTTTAAATCAACTGGTTGCAGATACTCTAAATTGTATACACGATCTAGCGACACCTTTGACGCAGTTAATTTATCAAAAAACTCAAGGAAACCCATTTTTTAGTACACAGTTCCTCAAGGCTTTGTATGAAGATAATTTGATTGTATTCAACTCTGAACTAGGATGCTGGCAGTGCGATATTACCCTAGTTAAACAAGCTGCATTGACTGATAATGTGGTAGAATTTATGGCGCAACAGTTACAAAAGCTGCCTTTTTCAACCCAATGGATTTTAAAGTTAGCGGCATGTATTGGCAATCAATTTAATTTGATGACCTTAGCAGCTGTTTCTCAACAGTCAGAAAATGAAACTGCTGCCGCACTTTGGAAAGCTTTACAGGAGGCTTTGGTTTTACCGGAAAGTGAAATTTATAAGTTTTATATTCCCGATAAAGAAGTAATTTACCAACAAGAAATGTCCCATGTTGTTAATTACAAATTCTCCCATGACCGCATTCAGCAAGCTGCTTATTCATTAATTCTTGATCAAGATAAACAAGCAACACATTTACAGATTGGACGTTTATTATTATCCAATACTTCCGATGACAAACAAACAGATAAATTATTTGATATTGCCAATCAATTGAATATGGGAATTTCCCTGATCGCCGATGATATCGAGAAAAGTAAAGTTGCCCAAATCAATCTCAATGCTGCTCAGAAAGCGAGAAGGGCAACGGCATATTCAGCGGCTTTTAGTTATGCAGAAAAAGGGATGAGTTTGTTAGATGATAATAGTTGGCAGCGGCAATATAATATTACTCTTGGTTTGCATGATATTGCCGCAGATACAGCATTTCTGACGGGTAGGTTTGCAGAAATTACTCAATTGATGCAGGTAGTAAAACTTAATTCCCAAACAGTAGTAGATAACCTTGCTGTTTATGAGGCTCAAATTCAAGCTTATAGCGCCCAGAAGAATTATCAAAAGTCGATTGATACGGGTTTAGAATTTCTCCAATTGTTAGGGATTAAATTGTCATCGCAGCCAAGTAAATTACAAGTGTTGGCAGAATTAATCAAAACTAAGGTTTTATTGCGTGGTAATTCCTTAGAAAAGCTGTTGCAATTACCTGTGATGACAAATCCAGAAACTATTGTCGTACTGCGAATTAGCAATTTAATTTCCTATCCAGCATATTTCTGTTCGCAGCCATTAATGGCACTATTGGCATTTCTGGGTGTCCAAAAATCCCTTCAACAGGGTAATTCTATCTGGTCATCTAGTTTTTATACAATCTATAGCATTATTTTATCAAATTTGCAGGAATTAGAAGCAAGTTATCAAATGGGGCAATTTTCCCTCAAGTTACTAAATAAATTACCAAACCTCTACATTGAAGGAAAAATAAAAGTAAGCATAGCAATCTTCAGCCAATTTTGGCAACAACCACTCAGCAACAGCTTACACTTGATTCAAGAAGGCAAACAGGCAGCCTTGAATTGTGGAGATTTTGCTTTCGTAGGTGTGGGATACTTCAGTGAAATTAATGTAGGTTTATTCTTAGGAAAGCCACTTATTGAGTTGTTACCAATCTCTGAACTCTACCATCAAGCATTGACAACGGAAATACCCAATGAAGTGAGTCTACAACAAATTATTATACTGCGGCAGGTAATGCTAAATCTGACGGAGGCATCTCCCCAACCCCATATATTAGTTGGCACAGAGTGCGATGAAACACAGCTAATTCCCCACTTTCAAGCCAGTAATGATGCTGTCTTTCTTTCTACTATTTATTGCTACAAAGTACTTATTGCATACTTGTTTAGTAATATCTCAGCAGCACTTGACGCAGCAGATGCTTCCCTTCCCTACGAACAAGAATTAATTGGCATCAATGGTATTATATCTACTTGGTTTTATGATGCCTTAACGCGATTGGCTGCTTATCCTAACTCCTCACCTCAACTAAAAAAGCAGTTACTCAAACGAGTTACTAAAATTCAGCACAACCTAGAACGACGGGCGAAATTAGTTCCTACCGACATTAAACACAAATGCGATTTAATTAGAGCAGAACGCGATCGCATTTTCGGCAATAAACTTCAAGCACAAGAATATTACGACCTGGCAATATCGGGGGCAAAACAAAACGGCTATATTCAAGAAGAAGCTTTAGCAAACGAACTTGCGGCTAAATTTTACCTCGAATGCGGTAAAGAAAAAATCGCTCAAGTCTATATGCAAGAAGCATACTACTGTTATGCCCGTTGGGGGGCAAAAGCCAAAGTTACCGACTTAGAAAAACGCTATCCCCAACTACTCGAATTTCTCCTGAAACAACAAAAACTTAATCTCAATCTCAATCCCTTAGAAACTATTGGCTTTGGTGGGACTTTCTCATCTACTTACACGAATACTACTGGCGGCACCAATATTTCCGACGTTTTAGATTTTACCTCTGCCCTGAAAGCCGCTAAAGCTATTTCCAGTTCTCTGGAATTAGATACACTCATCGCCAGTCTCACCCGGATTATCTTAGAAAACTCTGGCGCGATCAAAGCTGTACTGCTGCTTCCCCAAAAAAATATTTGGCAAGTACGGGCAATTACTTTTATTGATCGTGAGGAAATACAAACGAGCCTCAGCCCAGAATCACTAGACAATTGTCAAGATATTCCTGTAAAAATTATCTATTACGTCAAAAATACCCAACAAACAGTGGTTATAGACAATTGCAAAACAGATATCCCTGGTTTAATTGGGGAATATATGTTGCAACATCAACCCAAAAGTGTATTTTGTACTCCGATTATTAATCAAGGGCATTTGGTGGGGATTCTCTACCTAGAGAATCAAATGATTCAAGGGGTATTTAACAGCGATCGCCTCAGTATAATTAACTTACTGTCTTCCCAAGCAGCAGTATCCCTAGAAAATGCTGGACTTTATCAACAAGCAGGAATTGCACTACAAGACTTACAACAAGCACAGCTGCAAATTATCCAAAGTGAGAAAATGTCTGCATTGGGTAACTTAGTTGCTGGGGTAGCCCATGAAATGAATAATCCTTTGGGCTTTATTTCTGCCAGCCTTCAACAAGCTAAACCCACCCTTACTGATATTGTTGAACACTTGAAACTCTATCAAGAAAGTCTACCAAATCCAGGCGATGAAATCAAAGACCATGCCGAAAAAATTGACTTAGATTATAGCTTAGAAGATTTACCCAAGATAATTGATTCAATGGTGATGGCGTGCGATCGCCTGGAAAATATCAGCACTAGTTTAAGAACTTTCTCCCGCGCTGATAAAGATTATAAAGTGCAGTTTAATATTCACGAAGGTATCGACAGTACGATTTTAATTCTCAAACATCGCCTGAAAGCAAACGAACAACGTCCCGCAATTGAAGTTGTCACAAATTACGGTAATTTACCTCAAGTACAATGTTTCCCTGGTCAATTAAATCAGGTATTTATGAATCTTCTAGCTAATGCTATTGATGCCTTAGATGAATCTAATCAGGGAAAGTCTTTTAAGGAAATTAAAGCTAATCCTAACTGCATTACAATTACAACCTCAGTTGAAAATCATCTAGTGAAAATTGCGATCGCTGATAATGGTAAGGGGATGAGTGAATCGGTGAAACAAAAGATTTTTGACCACTTATTTACTACAAAAGCTGTGGGTAAAGGGACGGGATTAGGATTAGCGATCGCTCGTCAAATTGTTGAAGAAACCCACAGTGGGAAATTGAGTTTTAACTCAGTTCTAGGTGAGGGTACAGAATTTATCATTGAAATTCCTTTGTAAATTTTTGCTCTTTTGGTAAACAACCTCACATATCCGGGAATACTAAATCTGGAAGTCTCAAGGATTTAGCAGCATGGTTAGCACTTTTATCAGTATTCCCGGATATCGCATCAGTGAAGAACTTTACAATGGTTCCAGAACCCTAGTTTATCGAGGGTATCGAGAGACTGACTCATTAAGAGTAGTTATTAAACTGCTGAAAAATTCTTATCCGAGTTTCAGCGAACTTTTGTCATTTCGCAATCAATACACCATTGCTAAAAATCTTAACTCACCTCTGATCGTCCAAACCTATAGCCTCCAAGCCTATCAGAATGGTTATGCGTTAGTGATGGAAGACTTTGGGGGGATTTCTCTTAAAGAATGGGGAGTGCGGAGAACCTTAGAATCTCTAATGGAGTTTTTAGAAATAGCGATCGCACTGTGCAATACCTTAGATATACTCTACCGCGAGCGGATTATTCACAAAGACATAAAACCCGCCAATATTCTCATTAATCCTGAAACCAAACAAGTTAAATTAATCGACTTTAGTATTGCATCTTTATTACCACGGGAAACGCAAGCACTAATCAATCCCAATGTATTAGAAGGTACACTCGCTTATATTTCTCCAGAACAAACAGGCAGAATGAATCGGGGGATTGACTACCGTACTGACTTTTATTCTCTGGGTGTAACATTTTACGAATTACTGACTGGGGAATTACCGTTTAAGTCAAACGACCCGATGGAGTTAGTACATTCTCATATTGCAAAGCAGCCACCCTTAGTAGATAAAATTAACCCACAAATCCCGTCTGTACTCTCGGAGATTGTCAACAAATTGATGGCGAAAAATGCTGAAGACCGCTATCAGAGTGCATTGGGGCTGAAATTTGATTTAGAAAATTGTTTATCTCAACTTCAAGTTTCTGGTGAAATTAAGAGTTTCCTAATTGCAGAACGGGATGTGTGCGATCGCTTCATCATACCTGATAAACTTTATGGACGAGAAACCGAAGTTCAAACCTTACTTGATGCATTTGAGCGAGTTAGCCTTGGTGCAACAGAAATGATGCTGGTAGCTGGGTTTTCGGGAATTGGTAAAACTGCGGTTGTCAACGAAGTTCATAAACCGATTGTGCGGCAACGTGGTTATTTTATCAAAGGGAAATATGACCAATTTCAACGCAATATTCCCTTTAGTGCATTTGTGCAAGCATTTCGAGATTTAATGGGGCAACTGTTAAGCGAAAGTGATGCACAAATTCAACAATGGAGAAACCAAATATTATCAGCAGTTGGGGAAAATGGACAGGTAATTATTGAAGTCATCCCCGAACTATCAAGAATCATTGGTGAACAACCACCTGCTACAGAATTATCAGGAAATGCGGCACAAAATAGATTTAATTTCTTGTTTCAAAAATTTACCCAAGTCTTTACCAGCTTAGAACATCCATTAGTGATGTTCTTAGATGATTTGCAATGGGCTGATTCAGCATCGCTGAAATTAATGCAGCTATTAATGGCTGATACAGGTTATCTTTTTTTAATTGGTGCGTATCGTGATAACGAAGTCAATCCAGCACATCCTTTGATGTTGACTTTGAGTGAGATTCAAAAAAAACAAGCAACGATTAATACGATTACTCTAGCACCACTCAGTAAAGGGCAAGTAAATCAATTAGTTGCTGACACCCTGAAATGTTCAGAAAGTTTGGCATGGACTCTTTCTCAATTAGTATCTCAAAAAACTCAAGGTAATCCGTTTTTTGCAACCCAGTTTCTCAAAGCATTGCATCAAGATAATCTCATTCAATTTGATTTTGAATTAGCCTGTTGGCAATGTGACATTGTACAGGTGACGACTCAATCAGTTACAGATGACGTTGTTGCTTTTATGACATTTCAATTGCGAAAATTGCCACAATCAACTCAAAATGTATTGCAATTAGCTGCTTGTATTGGGAATCAGTTTGATTTAGCAACTTTGGCAATTGTTTCAGAAAAATCGTCAATTGAGACGGCTACTGATTTGTGGAAAGCATTACAAGAAGGGTTAATTTTACCGCTTGGTGATGTTTATAAGTTTTATCTTGGGCAAGAAAGTCTTGCACTTACTCAAGAAAATCAAGAGACTGTTACCTACAAATTTTTACACGATCGCGTCCAGCAAGCCGCCTATTCTTTAATTCCCACCGATCAAAAACAAGCAACCCACCTGCAAATGGGACAACTGCTTCAGCAAAAGCTCTCAGAAATAGACCGAGAAGACAAGATTTTTGATATTGTCGGGCATTTAAATTTAGGCATAGAGTTAATCGCGCAACCGCAGGAACGGCAAACTCTAGCACAACTGAACTTGAAAGCGGGAACTAAGGCCAGAAGTGCTACCGCCTATGCTGCCGCAAAAGTTTATTTGCAAAGTGGGCTGGAGTTACTTCGGCCAGACTGCTGGGAAACTCAGTACGAATTAACGCTCAATTTGTATGTAGCCGCCGCCGAAGCCAGTTACTTGAATAGTGACTTTGAGGGCATGGAGCAGCTTGCCGCATTCGTCTTGCAGCAAGCACAAACGATTCTCGACAAAGTGAAAATCTACGAAATTAAAATCGCAGCACACACAGCTCGTAACCAAACATTGCAGGCGTTCGCCGTAGGTACAGAGGCACTGAAGCAATTGGGGGTAGAGTTTCCGACAGAAGCAGACGAAGCCCAAATTAGCAGTGGTTTACAGCAGATCGAGGAGCAACTCCAAGGCAAAGAAATTGCCGAACTGGTTGATTTGCCTGCGATGAGCGACCCCAATGCCCAAGCCGCCATACAACTGTTAGGAATGTTATTTTCACCGATTCTACAGGCAATGCCCGGATTAATGCCCATACTGAGTGCAACGATGGTGAGTTTATCAATCCAGTTTGGGAATGCACCAGGATCGACGGTGGGGTATGCGATTCACAGTATGGTGTTGTGTGCCTTTTTGGGAGAAGTGAAAACAGGCTATAGCTTTGGGCGATTGGCAATCAACTTGCTTGACATATTTAATGTCAAGGAATTCGAGTCTAAAGTTCTACTTCTGTTTGCGGCTTGGGTTCAACATCATCAGGAATCTCTCAAAGCAACGATGTTGACGATGAAAGATGGCTATGCAACTGGTATAGAAACTGGTGATTTTCTCAGCGCTGGCTATAACTCTCTCGATTACCTCATTGCCAAACTTTTTGCTGGGGTAGAACTGGACATTTGGGAACCCGAAATAGCAGCTTACAGGGCTGTCTTAGTGCAGGTAAAACAACATTCTGCCCAGACTTATTTGGATATCATGCAGCAGACTGTGCATAACTTGAAGGAAGCCCGTATTCTGTCGGATTGCTTAATTGGCAGTGCCTACGATGAAACGGTGATGCTTTCTAAGCACCATCAGGACAACGATCTCTCGGCGATCGCTATTGCCTACACTTACAAACTGATGCTTGCCTACTTTTTTGGTAACTACACGGCTGCCCTAGACTATAACACCCAAGGCAAACAGTATTTAATGGCAGTATCAGGGATGATTTTTATTCCCATTTTTCATTTCTATACAGCCCTGACGCATTTGGCACTCTTGTCCACACACCCAGAGTCAGAGCAAGGCGAATTTTTGTCTTTAGCCCAAACCCATCAAACCACTTTGCAACAGTGGGCGCAAAATGCTCCCATGAATCATCTGCATAAATGGTATTTAGTTGAGGCAGAAAAACATCGGGTTTTGGGCAATAAAGCCGAAGCAATTGAACATTACGATCGCGCCATCATTGGAGCCAAAGAAAATGATTATATTCAGGAAGAAGCGCTGGCTAATGAACTAGCCGCAAAATTTTACCTCGACTGGGATAAACAGGAGATTGCCCAGGCATACATGACGAAGGCTTACTATGGCTATGCTCGTTGGGGTGCAAAAGCCAAAGTCGCTGACTTGGAAAGACGCTATCCCCAACTCCTGACTCCTATTCTCCAACAAACTCGCACTCCTTTCTCGGTTAACGAAACCGTCTTCGCATTAGGAACAGTCACCTCCACTAGTTCTTCTAGTTCTTCGTCCAGCGTCTCCGATTCTCTCGATTTAGCTGCTATTCTCAAAGCCTCTCAAACTATCTCAGGCGAAATCGAACTCGAAAAACTGCTTTCATCGTTGCTGAAGATCGTCATCGAAAATGCAGGGGCTGATAAATGCGTGTTAATGCTCTTGCGAGACGATCGCCTGCTGATCAAAGGGTCAATTATTGAGGGTTCGGAGCCGGTTGTGTTGCAGCGACTTCCCATTGAGGACAGCCAGGACATTCCCCTCAGACTGATTTACAAAGTGAAGCACGACAGGCAGACTGTTGTACTACTTGATGCGACGGCTGATCTGACCTTAGCCAATGACCCGTATATCATTCGTCAGCAGCCTAAGAGTATCTTGTGTAGACCGATTTTACATCAAGGGAAGTTTCTGGGTATTTTATATCTAGAAAATAATTTAGCGACGGGGGCGTTCACAAGCGATCGCGTCGAACTGCTAAATTTACTCTGCGCTCAAGCGGCGATTTCTTTGGAAAATGCCCGACTTTATGAGCGATCGCAGAACTATGCCCAACAGTTAGAGCAGTCATTCGCCGAATCGCAGCAAAAATCAGAAGATTTGCAACAAGCATTGCAAGATTTACAACAAGCTCAATTACAAATGGTGCAAAGTGAGAAAATGTCTGCGTTGGGTAATTTAGTTGCTGGTGTCGCTCACGAAATGAATAATCCCCTCGGTTTTATTGCTGCCAGTCTCAAACAAGCTAAACCTACCTTTGCCGATATTATTGAACACTTGAAATTATATCAAGAAAGTTTACTCAACAAGAGTGAGGAAATTATTGACCACGCCGAAGAAATCGACTTGGATTATAGTTTAGAAGACTTGCCCAAGATGCTTGATTCCATGTCGATGGCGTGCGACAGGCTGAAAAACATCAGCACCAGTTTACGTACTTTCTCCCGCGCCGATCAAGATTACAAAGTACCATTTAACATTCACGAAGGCATCGATAGCACAATTTTAATTTTGAAACATCGTTTGAAGGCGAATGAACAACGTCCCGCGATTGAAGTTGTCAGCAACTACGGTAATTTTCCTCAAGTAGAATGTTTCCCTGGTCAATTAAATCAGGTGTTTATGAATCTGATAGCTAATGCTATTGATGCCTTAGATGAATCTAATCAGGGACATTCTTTTGAGGAAATTAAAGCCAATCCTAACTGCATTACAATTACAACCTCAGCAGCAGATAATTTAGTGAAAATTGCGATCGCTGATAATGGTAAGGGGATGAATGAATCAGTAAAACAAAAGATTTTTGACCACTTATTTACTACAAAAGCTGTGGGTAAAGGGACAGGATTAGGATTAGCGATCGCCAAGTCTATTGTTGAATCAACCCACGGCGGAAAATTGAGTTTCAACTCTGTTCTGGGTGAGGGTACAGAATTTTTAATTGAAATGAAGTTCTAAATAAAACAGGAGTCAGAATACAGAATTCACCAATTGTGAATACTCCACCCATAAAGGGATAGAGTTTTAAGGCGAGAATATTTTAATTTTTTTCGCGCCACTTGCGGGCAAGGTTTTAAACCAATATTCATTACCCAGTAGTACAGAATTCAATTCTGTTAGCGGTAGCGGGGCGTTTAGCCCATTCTGACTCCTGAGTTCTGAATTCTTCTTATAAATTAAACAGGCAAATTAGCAGCACTCTGGATATTTTCTAATATTAAATCAGGGCTAGTACGTTTAATCAAGCCAGTTAGAACTTTACCAGGGCCAATTTCTACTACTCGCTGAATGCCGTTGGCTGGTAATTGCAGAGAAATTTCTCGCCAGCGTACCGAACCAGTCATTTGTTTATTCAAGCGCTGCTTTAAAATCTCGGCATCAATAGACGGAATTGGTTCGACATTAGACAACACTGGTACAATCGCTGGCTGAAATTCCACAGATTCTAGAATGTCTTGGAATTCCGCAGCTGCTGGTGCGATTAAATGTGAATGAAATGCTCCAGAAACTTTTAGGGGAATAGCACGCTTTGCTTTAACTTGAGACAGCACCGCTTGTACAGCCTCAGTCGTGCCTGAAATTACTACCTGAGTCGAGCTATTGTCATTTGCTAACACAACATCAGGCGTTTGGGCAATGACTTTTTCCAACTGTTCGCGGTCAAAGTTGATCAAAGCCGCCATCATCCCACCGACGGCACTATCCATGAGTTCCGCACGACGCTTCACCAGATATAAACCAGCCGACCACTCAAAGACACCCGCAATATAAAGGGCAGTATATTCTCCCAAACTGTGACCAGCAACTAAATCTGGCTGGTGTCCTCGTTCTCGGAGAAGGTCAGCAAGAATGCTTTCTACCACATAAAGAATTGGCTGGGTGTATAGCGTCTGTGATAACTTTTCTTCTTGGTTTTGAGAGATTTCTGTTACAGACCAGCCCAAAATTTCCTCAGCTTGGGCAAATTTGTTTTTAGCGGCAGGTATATCTAATAAGTCTATTCCCATTCCCAGCGCTTGGGAACCTTGTCCGGGAAACACCCATGCAGTTTTAGTCATTAGTCATTGGTCATTAGTCATTGGTCATTGGTCATTGGTCATTGGTCATTGGTCATTAACAAAGGACAAATGACTAATGACAAAGGACAAAATATTCACCTTCCCCATTGAAAAATTGCCGCGCCCCAGGTAAGACCGGCACCAAAGCCGGATGCAGCAACGATGTCATTGGGTTTAATTTTACCTTGCCGTACTGCTTCATCCAAAGCTAAGGGGATGGAGGCAGCAGAGGTATTGCCATACTGGGCGAGATTACTGATAACTTTATGTTCTGGGACATTCAGGCGTTGGGCAACGGCATCGATAATTCGCTGATTGGCTTGATGCAACAGCAGCCAATCTATCTGGTCAACGCTGAGGTTGGCTTGAAATAAGGCTTTGTCAATGATTTCTGGCACTTTTTGGATAGCAAAGCGATAAACTTCTTTGCCGTTCATAGTAATGGGTTGATAAGTGCCTTTAGTGATATTTACACCGGGGAGCAGTTCTTGGGAAGCGCCTGTGTATGCAAGGTTGAGGTGATGGTTTAGAGTGCCATCACTTTTAAGTGCAAATCCCAATAAGCGATCGCTTTTGGCAGCCTGCAATACTACTGCCCCTGCACCATCACCAAACAATACACAAGTGCGCCGATCTTCCCAATCTACCCAGCGAGAGAGGATGTCTGCCCCGATCAACAGTACATTCTTATATACTCCTGTTCTAATGTACTGGGCTGCTGTAACCAGACCAAACACAAAGCCGGAGCAGGCAGCTGTCAAGTCAAAGGCTACTGCGTTGGTGGCTCCCAATTGAGCTTGTACTTGACAAGCACTACCAAATAAATCATCAGGGGTGGAAGTCGCTAGCAGAATCAAGTCTAGGTCTTCTGGTTTAATTCCCGCAGATGCGATCGCCTGACTGCTGGCGGCAGTAGCGAGTACACTCAAGGACTCAGATGGCAGCGCTAATCGCCGTTGACGAATTCCCGTTCTTGTGCTAATCCACTCGTCTGATGTTTCAACTACTTCACTCAATGTCTGGTTGTGTAGGGAAGTTGCGGGTACTGCCGAGCCACTTCCGATAATTGCCACGCCTAAATTTTGCACTCCTAATCTCCCCAGCTATCAGCTTTTTGTCCTTTGTCAGTTGTCCTTTGCAAATGACCAATGACCAATGACTAATGACCAATGACTAATGACCAATGACTAACCGCTCTCGCGCTCTAGGATATATTGGGACTGAATTCGTTGGATCACCTGGTTGTCAACGGCTTCTTTTGCCATGCGAATTGCATTAAAAATTGAAGGTGCTTGTGAACTACCGTGACCAATCAAACAGACTCCTGCCACGCCTAACAGCAAAGCGCCGCCGTGTTCGGCGTGATCCATGCGCTGCTTAACCCGCTTCAGGTTTGGTTTTAAGAGTGCTGAACCGATTTGACCGTGCAATCCTTGGGGTAATTCTTCCCGCAGAATTTGCAAAATCACTTCTCCGACTGCTTCGGCAAATTTTAACAATACATTACCCACAAAGCCATCGCAGACAATCACATCAAAGCGACCGGAAAGCACATCACGCCCTTCGGCATTGCCAATAAAATTAATTTGGGAATTTTCGCGGAGCATTTGGTGGGCGCGGACGGCTGCATCATTGCCCTTAGAGTCTTCTTCACCGATATTCAGCAAACCCACCTTTGGTTCAGTTGTACCCAAAACATACTGACTGTAAGCCGATCCCATGACGCCAAACTGCTCTAAAAACTTGGGACGGCAATCTACATTCGCGCCGACATCAAGTACTAGCACTGGCTTACCAGCAATAATCGTGGGAAAAACAGTCCCGATCGCTGGGCGGTCAATTCCCGGCAATCGTCCTAAGCGGAGTAAAGCTGATGCCATAGCTGCCCCAGAGTGCCCCGCAGAAAATACGGCATCTGCTTTTTGCTGCTTGACCAAATCCATGGCCACATTAATAGAAGCCTTGGGTTTGCGTCTAACTGCGTTTAAAGGCTCCTCATCCATTGCGATCGCATCCTTTGCAGTCACGATCTCCACCTGCCCTAAACTTGTTTTTGGCGGCAAAGCAGCTTCTATTTGTTGGGGATCACCAACCAACAATATATCTACACCCAATTCTTCCCTTGCTCGCAATGCGCCAGCAACGATTTCACCGGGTGCGTGATCCCCTCCCATTGCGTCAATTGCGATCCTTACGCGAGTCGATCCCATTGCTCACAGCTTCTAGAAACCTTACAAATTTTACCAGATGGCTTTGCCGAAAAAGCTTAACTTTCTGACCGCCAAATTAATTCTGTTACTATTGCAACAATTTTTGCTGGCAAGCTCAAGATAGCACGAATTGTTCTGGAGTAGGGAGTGGGGAGTGGGGAATGGGGAGTGGGGAGTGGGGAATGGGCATTGGGCATTGGGCATTGGGCATTGGGCATTGGGCATTGGGCATTGGGCATTGGGCATTGGGCATTGGGCATTGGGCATTACTTATTCTCCTTGTCTCCTCATCTCCCTCATCTCCCTCATCCCCCTCATCTCCCCCCACTCCCTACTCCCTACTCCCTACTCCCCACTCTCCACCACCCAATTAACTAGCATCCGAACGCCGTAGCCGGTTGCCCCTGCGCCGTTGTAACCATTTTCTTTATCTGTCCACACAGGTCCTGCAATATCTAAGTGTGCCCAAGGGGTTTGTTTGACGAATTGCTTGAGGAAAAGGGCGGCGGTAATTGCACCACCTGGACGCGGCCCTGTATTCTTCATGTCCGCAATACCAGACTTTAGCCCTTCAAAATATTTTTCTTCCATTGGCATCCGCCAAATCTTTTCCCCTGAAGTTTCAGCAGCTTTCTCTAGCTGGGAAGCGACAGCATCATCGGGAGTATATAAACCAGCAATATCTTCACCCAAGGCAATGAGGTTGGCACCAGTTAGGGTGGCTAAATCCACGATCGCATCTAATCCCAATTTGTCGGCATAAACTAAGGCATCTGCTAGGGTTAAACGTCCTTCAGCATCGGTGTTGTTCACTTCGATTGTTTTGCCGTTTGATGCTGTGAGAACGTCTCCTGGGTGCATGGCGCGACCGCTAATCATGTTTTCAGTCACCGCCGAGATAAAGTGAACTTCCGAATCTGGCTTAATTTGAGCAATGGCTTTTGCTGCACCCAAGATTGCTGCTGCACCGCCCATGTCAATTTTCATGGTTTCGATGCCGCTACCAGCACCTTTAATGTTGAGTCCGCCGGAGTCGAAGGTTACACCTTTGCCAATAATTGCTAGTTTCTTTTTGGGTGTACCTTCTGGCTTGTAAGTTAAGTGAATGAATTTAGGTGGCAAATCGGAAGCTTGGGCTACTCCCAAAAACGCACCCATGCCCAACTTTTCACAGTCTTCCCGTTCCAGAATTTCTATTTGTAAACCGTACTCGTTAGCGATCGCAATAGCCGTTTCAGCTAAAGTAATTGGTGTGACTGCGTTAGCTGGCGCTGCTACTAACTGCCGTGCCAAAATTACCCCGGAAACGATTTGATGGGCGCGGTTGATGGCGGCTTCTTGTCCACCGAAACCTAGTAAATCGACGGTTTCTATTTGTGAACCTTTGTCTTCTGGTTCTGATTTAAAGCGAATATCTTGGTAAAGTGCTAATTCCACACCTTCGGCGATCGCTTGGGCGCTTGCTGCTGGATCGTTATTCCATAATGGAAAACTAAATCCCAGAATTTTGCTTTTTTGCTTGTTTCCTACTCTGGCTACAGCAGCAGCAGCGCGGCGCAAAGTGTCTAGTTTTAGTGCTTCTGGTTTTCCTAAACCTACTAAAATCAATTTACGCACTGAGCTACCAGCATTTACACGGGTAAAGATTGTACTGTTGGCTTTACCTTTAAATTCTTCTTCAGCAATCAGTTCTTTTAGGACTCCAGAAAACTTTTGATCTAAAGTTGCTAGTTCTCCGGTTAACTCTACTGCATCTTCAAATAATCCAATTGCCAAACTATCGCCTGCCCACTCTAGCAAAGGCTGATCACTAGGTTGAATTGTCATGTTGGGATTTTGTGTAAATATTCCTTCTTGTACCAGTATTGCTTAAAATTCTTGTTTCATGGAGTGGGGAGTGAGGGAGATGCAAAGCAGAGGGAGCATCTCACTTTCGTAGAAAGCCTAAACCTCACCCCAGCCCTCTCCTTAGTAAGGAGAGGGAGCAGGAATCTTCTTTCTCCTATGGTGTAGTGTATTTACAAAACTGAGATGCTCCCCAAAGCAGAGGGCAGTAGCTATCATTTAACAAATTGCAGGATTTACGCAAAGAATAGCCGAAACCCTTATTTTCTGGTAGGGGCAATTCATGAATTGCCCCTACAGTGTGTGGTTTTGCGTAAGTCCTAAAATTGGTAGAAATAGGACTCGTGAATGAGGCTTTGATACTCGTGAATGAGGCTTTGATACTCGTGAATGAAGCTCAGAACTTCGTGAATGAGGCTTTGATACTCGTGAATGAGGCTCAGAACTCCGTTCACGAAGCTTTGATACTCGTGAATGAAGCTCAGAACTCCGTTCACGAAGTTTTGATACTCGTTCGATAATAATTACAAGAGTTGGGAAAATCTACCGTGTTAACTCAAGATAAAAAACTGCTTTTGATTGGTCAGGTAACAGATTTAAGCGGAATCCCCATCAGGACAATTCGTTATTACGAGAGTTTAGGCTTAATTAAATCGTCAAGACGAACAGAGGGAGGCTTTCGCCAGTTTTCATTGGACGTGCTAACTCGTCTAGCATTCATCAAAAGGGCGCAAAATCTTGGTCTTAGCCTAGAAGAAATTGGAAATATTCTTCAGGTTTATGACCAAGGACAAACTCCCTGTGGTGAAATTAAAGAAAAGCTCGAAGATAAGGTGTTGCAGATTGATCAACAAATTGATCAGTTGTTAACTTTACGTTCTGAAATAATGGGATTACTTTCAGGCTGGAAGAATATCAGCGACCACCATGAGGATACAATTTGTCCGATTATTCAAAATAAAACTTACAGCAGGAGTCAGGTGTAAGTCATAGGTGTCAACTTAACGTGAAAGTTAGTCTAGAAACAGCTTTTAGAGATTATCTCGTTTATCTCGTTCCCAGTCTCTGACTGGGAATGCATTCCGAGAGGGCTGCCGCCTCAAGACTTGCGGCAGAGCCGCGATGAGGTGCATTTCCAGCCAGAGTCTGGAAACGAGGTTTTAAAAGGCTTTTACGTTAAGTTGACACCAATGGTTGCAGGGGTTCCAAGAATTGTAGCGACTGCCGTCGCGTAGAGGGACGCAGAGAATTTGCTAGGAATTTTTGTTCTTTATAGGACTTACGCACGAGTTACGGAATAACGAACCGCAGAGGCGCAGAGTACACCGAGGAATCAGAGTTTCAGAGATATTTTGTGTAAGTCCTACTTTATTTAGGACTCAGAACTTTTGTAGAGAAGAAACCACCACAACTCTAGTCCAATTAATGTTAAACCACCGATCGCAACACCAACTTTCAAGCCCAAAGGTTGCTCGATGCGCTGAAATTGGCTGGTTTGCTCTGACGAGTGGGCTGGCATTTCTGCTAATGTTACACCTGATGTTGCAGTGAGAAGCACTAAAGCTGTAAGGCTTCCCCAAAGCATTTTTTTACTGAACATTTGCTAAATTAACCTGCAATTATGAGATAGCTTTTGGTTGAAAGTTACGCAATCTGAGGGCGTTACTAACAACAGAGAGCGAAGAAAGAGCCATCGCAGCCCCGGCGATAATTGGATTGAGTAACCAACCAAAGATGGGGAAGAGAATCCCAGCCGCAATGGGAATACCAATGACGTTATAAATAAAGGCAAAGAAGAGATTTTGCCTGATGTTATTGATCGTGGCGCGACTAAGTTGAATAGCCGTAACAATTCCTTGTAAATCTCCAGAAATTAGGGTAATATCGCTAGCTGCGATCGCTACATCTGTTCCCGTACCAATAGCAATTCCCACATCAGCCTGTGCTAGGGCTGGTGCATCATTTATGCCATCTCCTACCATTGCGACAAGGGAGTGGGGAGTGGGGAGTGGGGAGTGGGGGGATGAGGGGGATGAGGGGGATGAGGGGGATGAGGGGGAATAATAATTGTTTGCTTGCTCCCCCTGCTTCCTCATCTCCCCCTGCTTCCTCATCTCCCCCTGCTCCCTCATCTCCCCCTGCTTCCTCATCTCTCTTTGCAGGGATTGGATAATCGCCGCTTTCTGATCTGGCCGGACTTCGGCAAAGATTCGCTGGATGCCAACTTGTCTTGCGATCGCTTCGGCAGTTTTACGATTGTCTCCAGTCAACATTACTACTTCTAAACCTAACTTCTGTAAAGCTTTCACTACTGCTGTTGATGAAGGTTTGAGGGCATCAGCGATACCCATTATTCCTTGTAGTTCGCCATCTACAGCAATCAAAATGACTGTTTTACCAGCCGCTTCCCATGCATCTTTATACTGCTGGAGACTTATGGTGTTAATTCCAAGTTCTGTTAACCAGCGTTGTGTACCAATTTGCACAAGCTGATTTGAAACAACTGCTTGCACACCACTACCTGCGTTAGCCTGAAAGTTCTTGGCCTCTGCTAAACTCACCTCTTGAGATTGGGCGTATTTCACCACAGCTTCCGCTAAAGGATGCTCAGAATTATGTTCCACCGTTGCTGCTAACTGTAAAAGCTTGATTTCATTAGCATTAGCTGTACCGTTGACTGTTACAAAGTCTGTAACTGTCGGTTTCCCCTCAGTCAAAGTGCCAGTTTTATCTAGAACGATGATTTGAATTTTGTGTGCTAGTTCTAAGCTGTCCGCACCTTTAATCAAAATGCCATTTTCTGCACCTTTGCCCGTCCCCACCATTACAGATGTGGGGGTAGCTAAACCCAAAGCACAAGGACAAGCGATAATCAGTACACCTACGGTTGTCGTTGTTGCTAGGGTGAGGTTGCCTGTGAAATTAAACCAAATAACGAAAGTGGCGATCGCGATCGCAATCACAGCTGGTACAAACCATCCTGTCACTTGATCTGCCAAGCGTTGAATAGGTGCTTTAGAACCTTGCGCTTGTTGCACTAGTTTGACGATTTGAGCTAAAAATGTATCATTTCCGACTCGTGTCACCCGAAACTGAAATGCACCCGCACCGTTAATCGTCGCCCCAATCACCTCATCTCCTGGCTGCTTTTTGACTGGCAAACTTTCACCTGTCACCATCGCTTCATCTACCGTTGAAGCGCCTGCAATCACTTCGCCATCTACGGGAATCTTTTCACCAGGACGCACCAAAATCACATCGTTAATTATGACTTGAGCGATCGGAACATCAATTTCCTTACCATCACGGATAACTCTGGCATCTCTAGCTTGCAGTCCAATGAGTTTGCGGATGGCTTCAGAAGTTTGTCCCCTAGCGCGATTTTCCAACAACCGCCCCAACAAAATTAAGGTAATGACGATCGCAGCAACTTCATAATAAACATGAGGAATCAAGCCCTGAGCAATAAAAAATTTCGGGAAAACAGTGACAAACAAAGAATATAGATAGGCTGCACTTGTACCCAAAGCAATCAGCGTGTCCATCGTCGCCGTATGGCGCTTGAGGGTTTTCCAGCCATTTCGGTAAAAAGATCCACCACACCAAAATACGACGGGCGTTGTCAGCACTAACTGTATCCAAGGATTTTGCAGGAAGCTTGGAATTAAGGGTAAGTTCAACCCAGTCATCATGGGCAACGACCCCAAAAATAGGAAAATGCTGATTACACCTCCCACCAATACTTTGAGAGAGAGTTGGCGTTGTAATGCTTGCCTACCTGCTTTCTCGGCATCATCTTCTTCAGAGAGTATTTCTTCTTGGAGTGAGTAAGAAGAGTATCCCGCAGATGCGATCGCAGTTTGGATTTTCTCTAAATTGGCTAAAGAGCGATCGTACTTGATGGCGGCTTGTTCTACTCCAAAGTTAACGTTGCAGTCAATTACACCAGGAACAGAGCGAATCGCCTTTTCGATGTTAGTGGCGCAAGCGGCACAACTCATGCCTCGAAGTTTGAGTGTGAGAGTATCCATAACTAGATGAACCGCCGTGATTGGTGTGGGAGGATCTTAAAAATTAAGCAACTGGATAGCCAGCAGCAGCCAACGCTTCCTTAATTGCTGTTTCTGATGCTTGAGTTTGTACGCTGACAAGCTTGGTTGTTGGATCAGCCTGAATGCTAGCATTGGCATCGACTGCCTGAAGTGCTTTAGTGATGGTGCTTGCACAAACAGAACAAGACATATTGGGAACTGTGAGTTGGAGAGTCATAGATTTACGGGATAAAGTGAAAAAGCTAGCCAAACCAAACTGGATAACCCAGACGTATCCCTCACACGTCAGAAATAACTGGAAAGAGAGTCGCCTTGAATTCATCCTAGACTCTCCAGCCCACTAGAGAGTCTAGAGAATTTTAAAAGTTTTTCGCTAAACTTCAAATTTCTTTACAACTTTGGTTTTGCTGAATAACCGTTGCCCATCAAAAATACAACGTACTACAAAACACTTGTCATCCGATGAAAGTGTGTGTTATTAAGGCCATATAACCTGTTGTTTTCCCCACAATTCTGGGAAAATGACCCTCCGCACCACCTGAGACGCGGCTGCTGAACCCAAGTCTCCTCATCTCTTCACAACCAAAGGTCTTTTTTAAGACTTTATTTGGAGTTTTCATGCAGCCAAAAAATCTCAAACGTCTCCTGCGTGCCTTAGAGCGGCAGGGTTTGGATGTAACTTATAACGATCGCACTTATTCAGTCCGTCTAGTTAATTCTCCTGATGCCCCTGTAGCAGAAGTGCTACTGCCGTCAGACTTTCCCGTTGAAGCTAAGGCACTCAAGCAGTTAGCGAATTTGGCAAGCGTCCGCCACCCGTCAGGTGGATGTGTTTGTCGTGCCTGTGCTACGCCTGACTTTCACCCAGGTGACGCGGGTGTTGCCATTGGTTCAGTCGTAGAAACTGTGGGTCAAGTCATCCCCGGCGCTGTCGGTTCTGACATCAATTGTGGAATGCGCCTGCATGTTGTTGATTTGACAATCGACGAATTCCTAGCAAAGCGTGACCAATTCGTAGAACGGATGAAGGGGGATTACTTCTTCGGTACGCGTGATGTGACGATGACTGCTAATGCAATGCGATCGCTATTTCAGTACGGAGTTCCCGGTTGGTTAGATGCCATGTTAGATCAGCCTACGGGGAGTGTAGTCAAGTCTGATTTATCACAACTTGCCCAAGAGAGCGAACGCATCTTCTTAGATGGTTCAATGGATGGTGACTGGAAACTAGCGCCTGAAGAATTGGTTCCCGATGCTGGACTAGTACGCGATGGCGGACTGGCAACCATTGGCGGCGGTAATCATTTTGTAGAAGTGCAACGGGTTGATAAAGTCGAAAATCGCACACTTGCCCACGCCTGGGGAGTGCGCGAGGGACAGCTAGCTTTTATGATTCACTCTGGTTCTCGAAACGTGGGTAAGTATATTGGGGGAATGTGGCGAGATAAAGCTAAGGCGACTTGGCAAAAAGGTCTGAAGTACCCTGATTCTCAGATTTTTCCTCTCTCTACTTATTCTCACCCCGAACTAGTTGCGAGTTACCTGCAAGCTGAGGCCACTGCTGCTAACTATGCCTTTGTCAATCGCCTGCTGTTAGCGGAACTGTTGCGTCTGCATTTGCGGGAAGTATATAAAGATGTGGAAGCACCTCTAGTTTATGACTTGCCTCATAACATCACCTTACCAGAAGGTCAAGGATGGGTAACACGCAAGGGTGCTTGTCCCGCCCATGTAGGGCAACCAGTGATTATACCTGGTTCAATGGGTGCTTATTCTTATCTGATGGTGGGTAGAGGCAATCCAGCATTTTGTAATTCTGCCTCACATGGGGCGGGAAGAATTCGTTCTCGCTTCGATCTCAATCGCAAAGGTGCATCTGAAAGTGAGGCGGAACTGGGATTAACTGGGGTAGACTGCATTACCCTGCGTCAAGAACGCCGAATTGAAGAAGCACCCGCCGCCTACAAACCAATTCAGTCTGTGATTGATGTGCAGGTTGAGGCAAAAATGGTGGACGTTGTGGCGCGGTTGAGTCAGGTGTTGACGTTTAAGGCGTAGCTGCTAAATAAAAAGCCCCTGGTCAACGCCAGGGGTATCCATCTTTATTCCTTCATATTAGAATCGCATTTGTGAACCGAGAGTGAATCCGTAGTAATGCAATCAACGCATAAAATTGATGATTATTTTGCAATCAGCTAGTTATATTATGTCCGGGTAATTATAGCGGTTCTCAATTGCATGGAATACAGACCACTCGCAGGGGCACAGCAATGCTCATTGGTGTCAACTTAAGGTGAAACCCTTGCCAAGACGTGATATTGAGTTCATTCACTGACCATCACTCAACGCGTTACCCCACCCTAACCCTCCCCTTGTAAAGGGGAGGGAACTGGATTTTTTCCTGGGTTTCCAAGGGGGGATTAAGGGGGGTAAAACGACTGTGGAATAAGCATTTGAGCTTAAGTTGACACGTATGAGCATTGCTGTGCCCCTACCATGTGTTGCATCCGAACGAGAACTGCTATAGTTGTGATTCTCATAGTCATTGCACCCCAAACAGCCAAGGCTGCGCTTTGTCTCCCCTCCCCGCAGGCGGGGAGGGGATTAAGGGGTGGGGTTCTTCGGGTTTAATAAGTAATCAAGCGGACATGATATGTGGCGATCGCTAATAAGTAGACTTAAGTGTTTTTAGGTAGTTGCACAGTAAACAAACTACCTTTACCTATTTCAGAGGCCACCTGGATAGTTCCGGCGTGGGCTTCTACAATCCGGTGGGATAGATGTAATCCTAAGCCACTGCCTGAGCGTTTATTTCTACCTTGGCGAAATCGCTCGAAAATTGTTGCCTGATCTTCTGGCGCAATCCCATATCCTGTATCTTGCACCTCAATTGTTACCGAATCTGGATTTCCTGGATGAGGTGATGTTTCCAAAATGCGGATTGTGATGCCTCCTGTATCTGTAAATTTGATGGCATTTGCGATCAAGTTGTTTAGCACCCGCCGTAGTTCCAAGCGATCGCCCATAATAATACCAGCGTTTTGACTCAGTGGTTCTAATTCATTGGTGTCTATTTCTAGAGTCAAGCCTTTTTCACTAGTTAGAGGACTCAGTTCGCTGACTACTTCTTGAGATATCTCACGTAAATTGCATACTTCCCAATTCAACGTTTTTTTACCTGCCTCGAAGCGATAGACTTCTAAGAGGGTATTCACCATGTCCATCAAATTTTGATTACTGCGAATCATGACTGCGATCGCCTGTTTCATTTCTGGCGAAATTTTGCAGAATGTTTCCATCTCAAACAAATTCAACATGCGATCGGCGGCTACTAGAGGAGTTCGCAAATCATGAGTCAGACGGGAAACAAAATCTTCTCGTTGGCGGGCCATTTTTTGTTGTTCGTCTAGACTTTGCTTGAGACGCATCAGCGATCGCACCCTTGCCAGTAGTTCATCAGTATCAAATGGTTTACGAATAAAATCGTCAGCACCAGCATCCAAACCTTCGACAACGCTAGATTCGTGAAAGGCAGTAATCAGCAGAATTGGAATATAAGAGATTGCTGGGTTCTTCCGAATCCGACGTGTGACTTCATAACCATCTATTCCCGGCATCATCACATCTAACAGAATCAAATCGGGTGGAGATTGTTCAATTTGCCGCAAAGCTTTTATTCCATCTGAAGCTACATCAATTTCATATCCCTCACTTTCTAAAATTGCTTGAACCAAAATGAGATTATCTTGAATATCATCAACTGCGAGGATACGATAAATTTTATTATCTTCAACTTCAGACATGATTTATCAACTTTTACCTTTTTTTGGAACTAATTTTTCAGAAGAATTCAGAACTCAGAAGCCAGAATTCAGAATTGAATTCTGTACGACACAACGACCGGCTCAGTGCATCGCTGGGTAATGAATACTGGTGTTAAAACCTTGCCGAAGGGTGGGCGAAACAAAATTAAAATATTTTTCAAGAGTTAATACTCTATCCCTTTATGGGTGGAGAATTCTGACTTCTGACTTCTGACTTCTGACTTCTGACTTCTGAATTCTGACTTCTGACTTCTGACTTCTGAATTCTGACTTCTGACTCCTTGTTTATAGTTTAAATTTAGGATATCCGATTGATGCTTTACTGGCTTGAGAAGATGACTGATGATGATTTTTAGCAGAGCAAAAAACCCCGTCAGCATCTACCGGTGAAACTGGAGCATCGGCTGCTACAGTCGATAATGTGATTTGACGTGGCAATTCAATTTTAAACATTGAACCGATGCCCAATTTGCTCTCAAGAAAAATTTTCCCGCCCATCATTCGTACCAGTGAATCTATAATTGCCAAACCCAGACCTGTACCTGGATATTTGCGAGTGATAGTTTGATCGACTTGCCGAAATGCTTCAAAAATACGTTTAAAATTTTTGGGTGCTATGCCAATACCTGTATCCCCAACCAGAATTACCACTCGATTTTCAGCTAGTTCCTTAGCCTCAACCCAAATCTCACCAGACTCGGTGAACTTAATGGCGTTGGAGAGCAAATTTATTAAAATCTGTTTGAGACGAACTGGATCATTAAATACCAAAGTATTTTGCAAATCCGTTTGCACTAATAATGATAGATTTTTGGCATCAGCTAGGGAACGCATTTCACCAACAGCGAGATTTATTACCTTTGATAGATCAAATATTTCCGCCTTTAAGTCTAATCGTCCTGCCTCCAGCTTGGAAAAGTCGAGAACTTCATTCAGCAGCATCAGCAAATGCTTCCCATTATTCAAGATGCGCTCAATCATATCTGCTTGCTGATGCGTTAGTTGAGCCAACTTGGGACGCAATAGTATTTGCGAAAAACCAATAATCGCATTCATCGGCGTTCTGAGTTCGTGGGATATAGTTGCCAAAAAATCTGATTTTAGCTGTGATGCCTCCAATAGGTTGAAGTTTTGCATTTGAATATGTTGCTGTTGTCTCTCCAATTCTTGGTTCTTACGAATGAGTTGTTCATGAGTTTCTCTGAGCTGCTGGTTTGCTAAAGCCGCCTGCATTTCAGCCCGATAAACCCGAATCGCACTCCGCAAAACTTGTGTCAAGGTTTCTGGAGATATCCTAGACTTAGAGAGATAGTCTGTAGCACCAGCTTTCAATAATTGAACAGCAATTTGTTCATCTCCTTGAGCAGTTAAGACTACTAAAGGAACTTTAATTTCTGAAGAACGTAGCTGTTGAATCAAAGTTAGTGCATCCTGGTCTAGTAAGTGATAGCTGAGGAAAACACAATCATAGGTAGTAGTGCTTAAAGCAGAAAACGCATCATTGCCATCTCTTACTTCAGACAGTTCCATTTCAACACCTGCTTTAGTCAGGGCAGAACGGACTGCTATCCGGTCTACCTCCTCAGCGTCTACAACCAAAATTTTCAGCGTCTCTTCCATTGCGTTTTATTTTCGCCGCCAAACATAGGTTGATGTATAACATTTCTTTTTTCAGATTATCCAACTAAATAATATAAGATTTTCGGACATCTAAAATCTGTAACTTGATTGACTAAGGCATTTTGCACAATATCCAATACTTGTTGAGCGTTGTCGTCATCTCCACAAACTTAGGAAAGGTCAACCCCTTCGGGGAATTCAAAATTCAAAATTCAAAATTACAATCCCCATAAATAATAAATTTAGTTGCTCTATATCCTTGTCCTCCTTCGGTCAAAGGCAAATCTAGTCTGTTGTATCCTCAATCTAGTTAATTTACCAGAGTATTGAAATTAAACTCCTAGCAAATCACCAATGGCTTTCAAAAAATTAGCAATTAACAAACCGAAAAGTATTGATCTGGATACAGTAAATAGAGATGGATATAAAGTAAAATAAAATACTTTACTAAGCTTAAAACAATTATAAATGAGTGAGCAAGCGACCGTCCTCAGCCCTTGGTGAGAGTTGCACACGGTTATCATGTACCGTAAGTTTAAGCAGTTTTAACCATTAGGTTGGTTAGACTAGATGAAAAAGAAAGTAGTGCCTATACCTATTTGTGAATAGCCAAGTAATTCTACCTCCTGGAATTTCGACAATTTTCGTAAGCGATCGCCAGACCTGTGTGACTGGACTTCTACTGTTTGGAAAATTACCAACTCAAAGCTGAACTCTAACCAAGGCGGAACAATTTGGGATTCGTTTCAATATTTCATACTTTTTGTGCAAGTATCCATATATCTCCAGCTAGATTTGTCCTCTATCGAAATATAAAAAAATCGGATATTTATTATTTCTCTCGGTGGATGCAGACTTTTGGAAAGATCATCTATCTTTGGTATGGGAATATAAGAGATAGCACTTACAAAAGGTAATACATTGAAAGAGGCAAACAGCGTAAAAGTGAGTGTAGCGATGAATGAAATTAGCATTATTTTAATTGAAGATCACGACTTAACGCGAATGGGGCTACGAGCGGCATTACAGTCTCACAGTGCATTGAAAGTAATTGGCGAAGCAGCAAATGCTACGCAAGGATTAAAACTTTTAGAAACGGCAAAGCCAGATGTAGCTGTTGTAGATATCGGCTTGCCTGATATGGATGGCATCGAACTGACCCGTAAATTCAAACGCTACCAAGCTGAAACTGGGCAATCGACTACAAAGATTCTGATTCTGACAATGGATCATACAGAGGATGCTGTACTTGCAGCCTTTGCGGCGGGTGCTGATTCTTATTATATGAAAGAAACAAGCATCAGTAAATTAACGGAGGCGATCCAAGCAACTCACGCCGGTAACTCTTGGATTGATCCGGCAATTGCCAACGTGGTATTGCGGAAGATGCGGCAAGGTATTCCTGGAGAGAGCCAAAATTCTGATAAGCCGAAGACTGTAAAAATTGAGGCGCTAGCGTCAGAATATGAGCAAGTTTTGGAAACATACCCCCTGACTCAACGGGAATTGGAAATCCTAGAGTTGATTGTAGCTGGGTGTAGCAATGGGCAAATTGCGGAGAAACTCTACATTACAGTTGGTACTGTGAAGACCCATGTTCGCAATATTCTCAATAAACTGTGTGCCGATGACCGTACTCAAGCGGCTGTGAGGGCGCTACGTTCTGGGTTGGTGGCGTGAGGGAGAAATCAATTCAAAATTCAAAATTCAAAATTCAAAATTCAAGAACTTCTGCGTTCTGCCTCCTCTTTCCCAATGCCTAATACCCCTTCAACCCAATCGTTCTTGTAAACATTCCGCAATGCGTAGTGCGGCTCCCGGTTTACCCATGCGCCGCAGACCATTTTCGGCTATAATTTGCAAAATATCAGGATCTTTGAAGAGTGACTGTACGACCTTGGCAACTTCTGCTGGCTGCTCGACTAAAATCAAAGATGAGCCTAAATGACGACTTTGAGCTTCAGCAAAGGCAGGGTTATATTGTGGTCCATTACCGGGAATCGCGATCGCAGGTTTCCCTAAACCGATAAACTGTTCTGTAGCTGTACCTGCCATTGCGATCGCTAAATCTCCCAAATGCAAGCAATCATTATAGGCTTGTTGTGTCAGCAGTAGATAGGCATTTCTTTGTTTAAATGTCAAGGCATTTGGATCAGAAATTTGGATAGGAAATGCTGATTCAGTTCGCCAGCCTTGGGATTGCACACTTTGGGATAAAATATGAGAGTCTAAACCAGGAGCGATCGCACCTAAAAATACCACCGTTTTAGAAGTGTAAAAAACCGAATCTCGCTCCTGGAAACTTGCCATCAAAGCAGATACGGCAATCATAATTATTTCCCAGTTGGTGTATGCCTCTGGCGGACGGGAACCAGGAAGAAGAGTCACCATTAAAGGCCGAACTGTCTCTTGCTGTTGGCTATCCTGACTATAAAATTGTTGGCGTGAAAAGGTCGGTTCTAGACCATCCATCATGGGATTACCCAAATTCAAAGCTGGAATTGGCCATTGTTTTAATATTTCCGTCGTCAGCGCATCTCTAGGAAACACCGCCTGACAACGGCGACGACTCATCAACCAACGTTCCCAAGGATGGTAAACTGAACCAGAAAAGTTTTCCCAACGCGCACCTTTAGATTTCCGTGGTAACAATCCAGCCTCATCCCGGACGTAATATTCAGATTTGGCCGTACCCACAAAAGCATAATTAGCGCCACTGAAAGTTGCAAACAACAGTGGGACAATATCTCCCACAGCTAAAATCGCTCTTTTATTGCCTAATTTTTTTTGAGAACTTACCCAGCGGCGGACAGCTTTAATCTGGCTGAGGGTAAGTTGCAATAAACCACCGCGTACATCCCGCACCAATTGGCGATTATCCATATAAATAAAGCCGCCAGAAGGCATAGTGCGGACTGAACCGATGAGGGGAATATCCAACTGTTGATAAGCACGTCCTTCACCCACCAGAGGTAAAGCAAAGATTTCTGGTGGGTTTGATTGTCGTTGGAGTTCTTGCAAAATCCGAACTGCAATTACATCTTCCCCGTGACCATTACTTAATACAAGTAACCGCAAAGGAGAAGTTGCAGCTTGCGAGTTAGAAGCTAGGGATAAGCGAGATAGATTACTCATAAGAAAGAAAATATCAAAATTAACAGCGATCGCTTGGGCTACACTGTAAATGGTTTTTGGAACTTTCGGAAACTTTTGATCACAAGTTTTTGGAACTTTCGGAAACTTTTGATCACAAGATTAAGCTAGCTAACGGCGACAAAGGGCGCTTGATTTATATGGTTATTTATTATCAAGTCTTAAACTAAAGTTGACAAAAATAGTTGGTAAAACTCACTGGTGTGAGATCCTAGAGACAGTGAATAAAAGCTGAACAGAATGGAACAACATCAGAAGCCAACGGTTGTAATTACGGGTGCCTCTTCGGGCGTGGGTTTGTATGCTGCAAAAGCTCTTGCTGAGAGGGGATGGTATGTAGTGTTGGCCTGTCGGGATTTAGCGAAAGCACAAAAAGCTGCCCAAGCTGTGGAAATCCCCTACAACAGTTATACCAGCATACATATCGACCTTGGCTCCTTGGAAAGCGTTCGACAGTTTGTGAAGAACTTCCGAGCAACTGGCAAGTCCCTAGATGCTTTGGTATGCAACGCCGCAATTTATATGCCCTTAATCAAGGAGCCGTTACGCAGTCCAGAAGGCTACGAGTTAAGCGTTGCCACAAATCACCTTGGACATTTCTTATTGTGCAACCTTTTGCTAGAGGATCTGAAAAAGTCATCTTCAGAGCCAAGGCTGGTCATTTTAGGAACCGTCACGCATAATCCAGACGAGTTGGGTGGGAAGATTCCCCCGCGTCCCGACTTGGGCAATTTGCAAGGCTTTGCAGAAGGATTTAAAGAGCCAATCTCGATGATTGATGGCAAAAAATTTGAACCAGTCAAAGCTTACAAAGACAGCAAGGTTTGTAACGTGCTGACTATGCGAGAACTGCATCAGCGCTATCACGAGTCAACTGGTATCATCTTCAATTCTCTCTATCCGGGATGTGTTGCAGAAACGCCGCTATTCCGAAACCACTATCCTTTGTTTCAGAAAATCTTCCCATTATTCCAGAAGTACATCACTGGAGGATACGTGTCTCAGGAGTTGGCGGGAGAACGGGTTGCTGCGGTGGTTGCCGATCCTGAGTACAATCAATCCGGTGTCTATTGGAGTTGGGGAAATCGCCAGAAGAAAGATGGCAAGTCCTTTGTGCAAAAGGTTTCTCCTCAAGCCCGCGATGATGACAAAGCCGAGCGGATGTGGGAACTCAGCGCCAAGTTGGTTGGAATTGCGTGATGATACAGGATGCAATAATTTGATTTTTACTTGATAAATGACCTCTAAAAGTGAGATGAGTGATGGCAAAGGTAAAACGCAGTAGTGGAGAAGGTTTTGGCAAACCACCTAAACCACCTCGTATTGATGATTCGTTTGACTTTGAAGAACTTGTTAACGGCAAACAAATCTTGGTAGCCAACGTAATTACAGATGTAGCCAAAGGGATTGGAGATATGTTTAGACTCACCCATGTTAATTGTAAAGATGTGCGAGAAATTAAGCTAATGTACTTTTAATTTGCATAACCAGGGCGGGCAAGATGCCCACCCCACACTAGTTTTACTTCCAGGTAATATGCAACTTTTATGTCCAACAGCTTATCTAAACATTTCCTATGGAAACTGCCATGTCTTCTCTAAAGACCCATTCCCAAACCCTATATGAGACTGATTACTTGCAATGACTAGAAACGACTGTAGAAAAATTGCAAAGTAAACCCTCATGTTAATAGTGCATTAGACGTAGACGTAGGTTGGGTGGAGCGGAGCGTAACCCAACATATATCAGGATGTTGGGTTACGCAAAGCCTCCACCCAACAAAGCAATTTTTTTGCAACATTTTAGGCAAGAGAGTCCACACAAGACTACCGATATTTTTTCAGAAATCAAATATGATTCCTATATGCGAGATATTATCTAAACATTTCTTATGGAAACTGCCATGTCTTCTCTAAAGGCGCATTCCCAAACGCTATATGAAGCTGATTACTTGCAATGGATAGAAACGACTCTAGAAAAATTGCAAAGTCAGGATTACGCGAACGTGGACTGGGAAAACCTCATCGAAGAAATTGCTGACAGGGGAAGGAGTGAGCGTCGGAGTCTCAAGAGTAATCTGATTTTGACACTCCCCGCGATAAATCGACGGGGATTCTTGGCTCAATGAGATCACTTAACTTAGAGTCCTTGCGTCATCTAAGCCAGAGGTGAGACTCTCCCCAAGCGTTAACTTTCCGAGTGCCCCTCGGTAGTTGCATTGCTGCAAGTCCTGTTTAGTTTGAAACAAATAGTCTCAAAATTCTGAGTCGTCTAGCTCCTATAAATCTTTTACCTACTGCTAGGAGGAAACTAGAACAATGCAGTAGAACCGCATAGATTTAATTGTCAAGGTTCAGACTGCCGTTAGACAACAAGGTTTTTAGGCAGGTTGATTACCTTTCCTGCTAGAATTAGCGTAGCACATACAGGCTACAAATGAATAGACCAAAAGTATACAATCTGAGATTTTCAGATGAAGAGTGGGCAAAGCTTAAAGCTTATGCAGAATCTAAGCAGATCACTCCGGCTGAAATTCTGCGTGATTATATTAAGCGATTGCCAAATACAAAGTCGTCGTAGAACGACGGGGCTTTAAACCCAATTTTTCGGTAATTCTGGTGCATTTGCTCAAATGGCAATTCCAACCGGAAAAAAGAAGCGGTAGTTGGGAAGGAAGCATTATTGAACATCGTAGACGTGTCAAAGAAGCTCTAGATGATTCGCCTAGTCTCAAATCCGATCTTGAGAGCATTTTTGGTGAGTGTTATGCAGAAGCGATTAAGCAAGCAAAAGCTGAAACTGGTTTGTCAGTGGAATCCTTTCCTGTGGTGTGTCCATACCAGCTACCAGAAGTCACAAATGATGAGTTTTTACCTCACTAAGCACTGAATCGGGCTGTATGTGCCGCTTCACTCTCTCTACAGATATATATCTTTATTCCCTACTATTGACTTCTACCTAAAGAATGATATATAATAAAATTTGCATAGAAGGGGAGTAGCTGCTGGCTAAAAAAATAAAAAGCCAGTACATCTGAATCAACATACTGGGCGATAAAGCCCTGGTTCAGGTGGCAAATAATCAATATTTGAAAGCGAGACCTTCACTAAGTTCACACCGAAAAGTGTGAAACTTGGTGAGGTCTTTTGGTTCTCATCAAGCTTCACATCGGTAAACGATTCTTCAGGAGCTTGAGAGAGTGTTAACAGCTTTTACCGCAGCTTTATTATTAATTACAGTTTCAGAACTAGGCGATAAAACATTTTTTATTGCTGTGATTTTGGCAATGCACCACCCGCGGCGGCTGGTATTTATAGGTGTGACAGCTGCTTTAGCCGCGATGACAACCCTTTCGGTGCTACTTGGACACACGGTATCTTTGTTGCCAAAAGTTTATATTCATTACGCCGAAATAGCTTTATTTATTGCCTTTGGTATCAAGCTGCTGTATGACGCTAGTAAGATGTCTGCTGCTGCTTGTGATACAGAAGTTGTAGAAGAAGCCGAAGCTGCGGTGAAAAAAGCAGATTTGCAGCTACCAAAGCAAAAGACTTCCTTGGCAATTGTAATAGAAGCCTTTATGTTGACATTTATGGCAGAGTGGGGCGATCGCACGCAAATTGCCACCATTGCCCTAGCAGCAGGTAATAATCCAATTGGAGTCACAATAGGTGCAATTTTAGGACATGCCATTTGTGCTGCGATCGCAGTTATCGGTGGCAAAATGATTGCCGGACGCATTTCTGAGCGTCAACTCACCCTGATTGGCGGCTGCCTGTTTTTAATCTTTGGTGTCGTTGCAGCCATTGAAGGAGCGTGAGGAGATGAGGGGGATGAGGGGGATGAGGGGGATGAGGGGGATGAGGAAGAATTTACTTCCCCTGCTCCCTCATCTCCCCCTGCTCCCTCATCTCCCCCCACTCCCCACTCCCCACTCCCCACTCCCCATTACTTAGGCGTACTTTCCAATGAAGGCGCGGGAGATGCAGCAGGATTAGGAATCGGGGAAACCGTTGCTGCCTTATTAATTTCGTCTTTGTATTCAGCAGGTGCTAAAGCTGCGGCACGATCAAAGAAAGGTTTTGCATCTGCGTTTTTACCCTGTTGTTTCAGGAGCATCGCTTTTGCGACAACGGGGCGAAAATCCTTCGGATCTTTCTTAATTGCCTGGTCATATGCAGAGCTAGCTTGAGCATAGCGTTTCTGGGAAGCGTGAACAGAACCTAACAGCACCTGCACGGCTACTGTATCTACACTTCCAGGCTGAATTGTATTTATTTGCGATGCCTTAGAGAGGGTTTCTTGCAGCAACCCAATGGCTGCTTCGGGGCGTTGCTGACTGATCAACAGAGCCACCATTCCTTGCAAAGCTTTCAAATCGCCTGGTTTGGTGGACAAAATCGAACGATAAGCCTGAGCGGCTCCTTCGCGATCGCCAATTTGCTGTTTGGCTTGAGCCAGTAGCACTGAATATTCTGACTGTTCGGGATTCAGCTTGGCTAGCTTTTCTAAAGGTTCAATCACAACTTCGATATCAGCTGGTTTAACCTCACTTTTTTCTTTTTGACTCAGTAGTTGCAGCCGCCCCTGTAATAAGCCCTTAAGCGCAGTCTGATTTTCTGGTTCCCTTTGCAAAACCTGTTCGTAACCCCGTACTTCGTCTTCCAGTTTTGATTTTTGGTCAGCAGAGGACAAACTGCCTCTGGTGTTAACGCTATTCTGGCTTGACGGTGGCGTATTATTAAATGCTCCAATTATGGGAATCACCGAAACACCCACAAAAGCAAGAATTGCCAGCGCCAAGACGACTTGAACTATCCAGCGATTGCGTGTTTGAGTCACAGTTTTGTCTTTCTCCTAAACTCTAATGACATTATCATTTACACAAATCGTAAAGTTAAAAATTTCCAAAACTTTGCGGAATACCGCCAATTGCCTGTGAATTTTATAACAATTAACTATCCACACTGCTAAAGTAAGTGATGACTTTAGGAGGAGCCGTCAGAATTGTAGCTATGATATGCTTCCGAAACTAGTGTTGAGGCCCTAAATTACACATTTAGTGTATAAACACTAAATTTAGCGCCTTTAGGATTGTTTTAGAGTACTCTGGTGTGACTTTGTGAAAAGTAAATATACTTTCATCAGTCGCACAAATGCTCTTTCCAGCTGCCTTTGTAAAATCCCACAATGGGATGTGTCTCCGCCGCAAGGAGTTTTTATGAATTCCGACCTGATGCCGTTGCCTGAATCCTCCAATTCTTCTGCCTCTAACCAGGGCCAAACTAACATAGAGGCAGCCGCTAATGTTCACATAGCAGCCCAGTCCTCTAAACAAGTTGAAAATTCGCCTGTCAACCCCATTGAGACTGACTCAAATGGGAACTTGGTCAATCGACAGCAACCGATTCCGCCTCCCAGTGAGCCGATGCAATATCGAGCGATCGGGTTAGTCCGGGGTCGCTATCATGCTAGCAGCGAACAATTTACTCAAGGTACGCTGCTGACCGCAGATGGTGTAGAACTCAATGCCGTCCTCCTAGGCCGGATTATGAGCTTAGTCAAGAATCACCTAGACTTAGAAAAAGAACACTTGTGGGTAGTATATCCACGTACCAGACAAGAAAATGATACCTTGCACATCCAAATCGTCGGAGTTTGGGAGCCAGAAAATCTGGCTAAAAACTCAACAGATGACGACGAGTCAGATTTGGAGTTGCAAGAGTTAGAGACACCCGATGATGGCTTATCCGAAAACTCTGAATTAAGTACAACTGCCCTAATACCTTCATCAGAAGTTGCAGATGGTGGTTTTTCTGTTCGTGGTGAAGTAGTATACCAGTCTTTTGACGCTAAAAGCTTGGTAGTCAAAATTAGGCAGGCTCCACGGAAATCAACTGACAAACCCAAGTATTTTAAGTTGAAATTGAGGGGTGTGCTGACCACCAAAGCAGTAGGAAAGTTCTGGGACTTCCAAGCCAAGCGAGAAGCTGACGTTTTGGTAGTAGAAAAAGCTGAGGCGATCGCTGACTTGCCCAAAAAACGCAAACCACCATTCAAAGGTGGCCCTCGTGCTGGCGGTCCTGGTGGTGCTGGTGGGAGAAAACCATTCCCCCCCAGACGCAGTAGTGGCGAAACCCCTCGTCCCATCAAGAAAACAGGCGCAGGCGGCGACCCCTCTGTGGTGTCAAAACCTATACCAAAAACGCCCGCTCCTAAGCCGATCAAGCGACCAAAACCGACTCAAGATTAGGCATGGGAGCAGGGGGAGATGAGGGAGCAGGGGAAGTAAATTCTTCCTCATCCCCCTCATCCCCCTCATCCCCCTCATCCCCCTCATCCCCCTCATCCCCCTCATCCCCCTCATCCCCCTCATCCCCTTAAAAATCCGTCCGCCGGTCTTGGGGTAGAAAAGATCGCTCCATCGGAATTGGGGAAACTGGTTCTGTAAGGGTAAACGTACCTGCTTCGATCCACTTTTTCAACTCTAGGGCGACTTGCCTAGAAAAAAACAAACTCGCTAAGGGGGCAACGCGTACTGCTTTGCCCTCAATGGTGATCCGCCCAGATTTGAGTTGGGCGTAACTCACTAAACCAAAGGTGGGACGGACGCGCCGGGGAATGGAAAAATCCACTATTGGGGCTACTAAGTCTTGATCTTGCACGGCACAGTGTTCAATTACTTGTTCATTTAATACAGGGAGTGGTACACCAACGCCTAACATCAATGAGGGGCCATAACTTTTGAAGTAACACCCCCGCACCCAATGAGCATCCATTTGCTTGGCATCACCAATTAAAGCTAAAGTGGCGGAAGGCCCAATCGGTGTACGATTAGCTAAACGCTTTTGTAAGGGGAAGTGCTGAGTGCCTTCCCAGGCGACATAGCCAACACCGCCGCCTAAAAAAATTCGAGTACCTATACCAACGAGTTGCAAATCGGGATCGTTGAGTAAAGGGGAAATTGCGCCGGGGTTAGAATAAACGGCATTCCCCAGACGCGGTTGTAAAGGACCCAGATAGGTGAAAAGGGGGCGATCGCCACCATTTACACCAACAATAAAATTTTGATAAAGATTGCGCGGATTGAATAGATAAAACTGATTAATTGTGTCACTGGTAATTGTAGTTTCAAAATTTGCTCTGGGGTAACAATCCGTTACTTGTCCTTGCGCTTTTACGTGTATAGGTTTACCAGCGATCAAATCTTCGATTACATGACCGCCGCCGCGTTCTCGGACTTCTTCCCCGTCCATCGCTTCCATCGCAGAACTCGCACCCAAATATAAATCTACTGCTCCAAAACCAGAGTATGCTGGCACACCATCTAACCAGCAACGGCGAATTTTTATCGGCGGGTCAGTGTGTCCCAGATTGATAATTGCACCACTTGATTCCATCGGCTCAAAGGTGCCAGTGGTAATTACATCAACTTCTTTAGCAGCTTTAGTAACACCGATTTCTACAACTCGTGCTTTTAATTCTTCAGTTGTCAATACTACCGCACGTTGGCGGCTGATTTTCTCATTAATTTCTGCAATTGTTCGCATTATATCAGTGCTAGCGCTTCCTGCTGTGCTTCAAAATACTTACCTAAACTTGCCTAAACCTGTTTAGAGATTTCTTCCCGTGTCAACCAAGGATGTCGGCATCTTCTTGTCAACAGGCGTAAATTCCGGTTAAGCCAACCGTATTTTATCAAGAGGGGCATCCCTCAAATTTATGGAGGCATTCTGATCTCGATCTTGAATACTTCCACAACCACCACAGTTATAAACCCTTTCTGATAAAGGCATTGATTGAATATGCCCACACTTACAACACATCTTCGATGATGGAAACCATCTATCAACCAATTCAACTTTAGTCCCAAAGAAGGGTTGTTTATATGTGAGCATTCGCCTGAAATCATACAATCCAATATTAGCGATCGCATTTGATAACTTATGATTAGCCATCATCCCGCGCACGTTTAGATCCTCAATCCGAATGAGGTAGTAGTTGCGGCTAATATCCGTAGTAGTTTTCTGTAAAAAATCTTGGCGAATGTTGGCAATGTGCGCGTGAATTTTAGCTATCTCACCAAAATACTGTTTAGCCCCACAAGATGCTCTAAGACAAATGCGACGGTTGCCAAATTGCTTATTACGATTATGCCACTGCTGCTTACTTAACTTGATTTTCGCTATTTTCAACTGCGGTGGTGCTGTAATCGTTCTACCGTCTGACAAAGTTGCAAAGCACTTTATGCCAAGGTCAATCCCAACTAAGTCTACAGGATGAATTCTCGGCGGAATAATCTGGGCATCAAGAGTAAATGCCACGAACCATTTATCAGCAGTTCTGGACACAGTAAATGTCTGACTAGAACAGATAAATGGCACCGGACGTTTCAGGCGGAATTCTCCTAATCCAGGTATGTTGATTTTATTTCCTGGATACAATACTTGTCTGTTAGTAAATGGCAGAAAACATTCACCCTTGGCAGGATAAATACCAGCTTTTTTCAATACCGTGAAACTATCGCCGCGCTTCTTTGACTTGTACTTGGGAAACTCAGATTCACATGAACGCCATCTCTCAAAGGCTTTTCCTAAGTTACGAAATGCTGACGAATAAATGGCTGAGGGATACTGCTGCATCCATGAGTAAGCCGGATTCCTTTTTACATAGTTGGTGAATATTTTTTCTATTGCCGAGAGTCGTTTAGAATCACTTGCTTTGATGCATTCAAAACTCCAAGACTGGGTAAGCATCGACAATCCATAGTTGTAAACAAATCTCGCAAACCCAGCACATCCACTAAGTCGAGTTTTTTCCTTGTTATTCAGTTTTAACTCTAATTTTAGTGAATACATGATGACTTGCGTTGATTGTCTATATTACAATTAGTTTAGTCTACTAAGCTGGATTTAGTCAATGAGAAAAGGCAAAAAAGCTACACGTAATCAACCACTGTTTTATGAAGAGTTGAAAAAGAAGCATGGGATATGGGTAACAAATACAGCTTGGGAGATTTTAGTTATGCAGGCTGCCATTGAAGAAATAAGTATTAGTGAATTCCTAGAGAGATACGCCAGAAGCTTTATTCGTGAGGAACTATGAGTAAGTAAAAGGCAAGTTTTTGGCTATTTAATCTAACTCTTCCTTTTTGAAGGATATCTTGATAATAGGGAATGGGGAGTGGGGAGTAGGGAAAAGAAATTTTTATTGCTCCTTGTGAGCGCAGATCATGGAGTCTCTTGTATAATTTGCTCTCGAAATAGTTAACAATTTAGTACTACTGCCCAGTAGATTTGGCACGATTTTTGCATGAGAGTATTGTGACCTCTCCATAGCCCAATATATGCTTAGGCGTATTGTTAGCTGACAAAATATTACTAAAGATTTATGCAAAAACAGCGAAGACCGAGTAAGAAGAGTTTGCGATCGCTTGATTACTTGAATGTGTTTCTCGCAGATGTGCGCGATGGTGTTGGGCCATATCTGAGTATTTACCTAAAAGCTTCAGAAAATTGGAACCCAGCCCTGATTGGAATGGCGATGTCAGTTTCGACAATTGCCACAGTTATTGTCCAAACACCAGCCGGTGCATTGGTTGACAGGCTACGTCAGAAACGGATGTTGATTGTACTGGCCTCTGTGTTTGTTTCTATCGGCTGTATCGCTATCGGCTTATTCCCCAGTTTGCCTGTTGTCATCGGCTCTCAGATCATGATCGGGATTGCAGCAGCTATTTTCCCACCTGCGATTACTGCTATTACTCTGGGACTGGTAGGACATGAGAGATTAGATCGGCGGGTAGGTCGTAATGAAACATTTAATCATGCAGGTAATCTGCTAGCTGCTGTTCTCGCTGGTTTAGCAGGTTACTTTATTGCACGCAAGGCAATATTTTTCCTGGTTGCAGCTATGGCTGTGGGCAGTATTATTTCGGTGAGGATGATTCGTGAAAGAGAGATTGACCACGAACTAGCGCGTGGAGATGGTGAAGAGGGCGAACAAGAGGATAAAGAAAAACATCAACAGCGCTATGAAGGCATATTGCAATTATTAAGCGATCGCAAAATCCTTTTCTTTACTATTGCAGTAGTTCTGTTTCACTTTGCCAATGCTGCTATGTTACCGCTAGTTGGTCAAGAATTGGCGCAGGGTAAAGGGACAAGTGACACAGTTTATATGTCTGCTTGTATCATTGTCGCTCAGTTAGTAATGATTCCAGTGTCCAACTTGGCTGGGCGTTTCGCAAATGCAGCCCGAAAACCCATATTTCTGCTGGGCTTTGCCGTCTTACCGATTCGCGGAGTGCTGTATACGCTTTCAGACAATCCCTATTTTCTCGTTTCTGTGCAAATTCTGGATGGTATTGGAGCCGGGATTTTTGGTGTGCTTTCAGTGTTGATGGTAGCTGATTTGACTAAAGGCACAGGTCGCTTTAATGTTACCCAAGGGATGCTCAACACTGCCATTGGCGTTGGTGCTGGTTTGAGCAATGTATTAGCTGGGTTTGTAGTTAAAAATGCTGGTTATAATGTTGGTTTTTTGATTTTAGCAGCGATCGCAGTTGTAGCTCTAGGAGTTTTTTGGTTCTGTGTACCTGAAACAAAAACAGGAGTTAATAGAAAGGCATAACATCAAAATATCTAGCGAAATCATGATTGTTTTCAGATACATCATCATTGGGCTGACTTATATAGGTTTGGGTTTAGGATATGTACCTGGTTTGCGGATGAACCGAGCCAGTATTGCTTTAGTTGGTGCATCTTTGCTGATGGCATTCGGGGTATTAGACCTCAAAGAAGCATGGCAAGCTATAGACTATAAAACGCTGATTTTCCTGTTTGGCATGATGGTAATCAGCACAAACTTAGCTTACGCTGGTTTTTTCCAACTAACTCTTGATACAGTTACACACTTTACCCGTAGCCCTTTGGGTTTGCTGATTGTTTTAACTTTTGGCAGTGGAATTCTCTCGGCTTTTTTTCTGAATGATACCATCGCTCTAATTTTGACTCCTTTGGTTCTTGGTTTAACCCAAACTTTGAAACTCAATCCTATTCCTTACTTACTTGCCTTGGCGGGAGCAACTAATCTAGGTTCAGTGGCTACCTTAAGTGGTAATCCGCAAAATATTCTGATTGGTTCCTTCTCTAGTATCAGCTATCTCGATTTTGCTAAAGCATTGACTCCCATCGCATTAGTAAGTTTGTTGATTCAAATTGGGTTACTGTGGTGGCTTTATCCTGATGTTCGTTCAACTAAGTCTTGTCCGAGTGTAACCCCGGTGCGTTACCGCATATTTAAACCGTTACTTACTAAAAGCCTATTAATAACCGGAGGACTATTAATTGCATTCTTAATTGGAATGCCCCCAGCCCAAGCAACACTTGTAGCTGCTAGTTTACTGTTTATTACTAGGCGAATCAAACCGCAACGAGTTTTAAATAAAGTAGATTGGGATTTACTGGTGATGTTTTCTGGACTATTTATTGTGACTGCTGGAGTCGAAAAATTAGGAATATTGAATTTATTTAGCGGTTTAGTTCATACTCCCCTGAGCATATTAGGAGTTACTGCTCTCCTTTCAAATTTAGTTTCCAATGTTCCAGCAGTATTGTTATTACAACATTTACTTCCCCATCCAGACACAAAAACTTGGTTATTATTAGCAGCCGGTTCTACTTTGGCAGGTAATCTAACTTTGTTAGGTTCAGTTGCTAATTTAATTGTTGCTGAGGCTGTGGCAAAACTTGGTTATCAGTTGTCATTCTGGGAACATTTACGTTTTGGTCTACCGCTAACTGTCCTTACTCTCATCCTGGCTTATTATTGGATTTAGTTATTTGTCATTGGTCATTTGTCATTTGTCATTTGTCACTTATACTGAGCGTTGCCGAAGTATTAGTCATTTGTCCAGAACTTACGCAGAGGACACGGAGAAATCAGAGTTGGAGAGATATTTTGACCGTTTCAGCCAATGCTTAAACCCTGAAACAACCAAACCACGTTAACCAATTGAGAATTTTCTCAACTATTTTCGAGATTCCAAAAAACTTACCCTTGAAAGCCCCCAACCCCTCCCCGCAAGGCTACCGTGTACACACAAGTCGGAAATAGCTGATTAACCAGGGTTTTACCCCACCCTAACCCTCCCCGATATATTGGGGAGGGAACTGGATTTCTTGTTTCCCCCCTTTCCAAGGGGGGATTAAGGGGGGTAATTCGACTTGTGTGTACACCGTAGCCGTGAGTTGGGAGAGGGACAGGTGAAAGCGTAGCAGAACCAGGGTGAGGTTAAGCTGTACTTCACTAGATTAGGAAACGCTATAACATCGTGATGTCCATGAGAAACATCGTGATGTTCATGAGGAACATCGTGATGTTCATGAGAAACATCGTGATGTTCATGAGAAACATCGTGATGTTCATGAGAAACATCGTGATGTTCATGAGAAACATCGTGATGTTCATGAGGAACATCGTGATGTTCATGAGAAACATCGTGATGTTCATGAGAAACATCGTGATGTTCATGAGAAACGCTGTGCTTTAAGTTGTATTAAAGGCGAACTTTATCCAACAAACACGCAAATATTGGGCTTGGTTCCTCAACACAGCCTATAAAATAGCAGAATTTCTACGACGGGCTACGCTTACACAAAAACTTTACTTGGCACATCAGAAAATTAAATATAACTTTTTTACCAGAATAACCCTAGCCATATTGACAATGCTTAGATATTCATAGAGTATTTAAGTGATTTAACGGTTATAAAGGGACTGACAAGAAATAAATTATCCACCTTGTGGGGTGGGCATCCTGCCCGCCCTGAATATCGGACGGGTGAGGACACCCATCCCACAAAAGAATTTGGGATGTTTTTTTATTTGTCAGTCCCCTAACAAAAAATGAGGGCATAGCTAACTTGTCAAGTTGCCAATACCCTCACCTTGATAAACTAAGTTTTTGCAGTAGCGTATAAGTCTAAGTTACAGCCTGAGCAACTGCTGCCGAAAGTGACTCATTTACCGCTTGCTTCAACAACTCGGCTTTATCGGTCTGTTCCCAAGGCAAGTCTAAATCAGTCCGCCCAAAATGACCGTAAGCCGCGACGTCCTGATAAAAACGTCCGCCTCGTTCACTTGGTAAGTTGCGTAAGTTGAAGGTATGGATAATCCCGGCCGGACGCAGTTCAAAGTGCTGGTTGATTAATTCCAGCAAGGTTTCTTCATCCACTTTGCCGGTGCCAAAGGTATCCACTAGAATGCTTGTTGGTCGTGCTACGCCAATCGCATAGGATAGCTGGATTTCAACTTTGTCTGCTAACCCGGCAGCGACAATATTTTTCGCCACATAACGAGCCGCATAAGCCGCAGAGCGGTCTACCTTCGTGGGGTCTTTGCCAGAAAAAGCCCCGCCACCATGCCGTGAATAACCACCGTAGGTGTCAACGATTATTTTCCGTCCTGTCAAACCAGAATCTCCCTGAGGACCACCAACGACAAATTTGCCAGTGGGGTTGACTAAAAAACGTGTTTCCTCATTAGGCTTAATCTCAATGTCGCCAAAAACAGGTTCGACGACTGCTGACCAGAGGTCTTGTTTAATTTTGGCTTGTACTGCCGCCTCATCTGTGATTTCCCCAATAGTGGCTGTATGCTGGGTGGAAATCAGGATAGTATCAATGCCTACAGGTCGTCCGTCTTCGTAAGCCACAGTTACTTGGGTTTTGCCATCAGGACGCAGGTATGGCAGTTCACCAGTTTTGCGGACTGCTGCCAATCGGCGGGCAATGCGATGAGCGAGACTGATGGGTAAGGGCATCAGTTCTGGTGTTTCGTTGCTGGCAAAGCCGAACATTATACCTTGGTCGCCCGCGCCAATTTTGTCGAATAGTTCATCACTATCTTGCTCGCGGCTTTCGTGGGCGGTGTTAACGCCTTGGGCAATATCGGGTGATTGTTCGTCTATAGCCAGCAGAACGCTGGTGCTGTTAGCAGAAAAGCCATTATCGGCATTGGTATAGCCAATTTCGGCAATTTTCTTGCGGGCGAGATTGACGAAATTCACATTGGCTTTGGTGGTTATTTCACCAGTGATTAGCACCAAACCAGTGTTAACTACTACTTCAGCAGCAACACGGCTGCTGGGGTCTTGTGTCAGTAGGGCATCCAGAATGGTATCAGAAATCTGATCGCAGATTTTATCTGGATGACCTTCGGTGACTGACTCGGAGGTAAATAAATATCGACGAGACAAAGGAAATTCCTCCTGACTTGAATTTTTTTCGCTGACTAAATGTGGTATTTAGCTGGAACCAAAAGTGCATAACAGGTTGCTGAGGCTAATGACGAACCTCTTAATTTCTTAAGAAAGCTCTTACGCTGTACAGCTTGCTGTCAGCGTGTGGAGTCGTCACTTCAACTACCTAATTTATGAAATCATAACAATATTTATACTTCAGTAGTTAGGATCTTCTTAATATTGATAAAAACCACTAATTATAAGGTAAGTATCTGTAAAGAAGATAAATGTGTGTTAATTATTTTCTAGCTAAAATGTATTTAATAACACAAAAAAATGGGGTCACTTAGAAGCGCCCCCACAAACTTTGACACAAACACTGCTGCTTTTAAACCTGAACTGCTAACTTTGCTTCCGTAGCTGTCAACCGTTCATAAGCAGCACGCATCTTCAAACCTGTAAGCACTTGGAAGAAACCAGTTCCATTATTGGAACCTGGATACTCGCGGTGCTGGAGTAACAAGTGAGTTAATTCACCTTGATATTTGGTGGATGTATTGCTGAGATGGGTTTCGATATAAATTACTTCTTCCAAGTTATCAAATTGACCATCTACCTCTAATACTGAGACATAGCGACCGTAGTACACATCTGAACCGTAGTACAGTTGCATACCAGGGTAAGAACAGGTCAGCTTACGTCCACAGGGAGTCCAATTAATTGTTGAACCTTCATCAAACAGGTAGGTTGGCTCAAAGCCTTCCTTATCTTCCCGTTGGAGCATACGTACCCTTAAGACTCGGCGCTCCGTATCGTTTTTGATCAAGTTCGTGGGTAATACCTGGAGAACCACATCGGCAAATTCTCTTTGTGGTTCGATAAACTTTTCAAAGTCAGGTTTGCGGGAATTGATTTGCGCTAAGACATCTTCGTAGCGATGACCGCGTTCAGCCATATCTCGCTGAATTTTCCAGGCAATTTTGACTTCATCGCTAATGTCAAAATAAACACTGAAGTCGATTAGCGATCGCACCCGTTCATCATATAAAGGATGCAGCCCTTCAACAACTATAATCCGATTCGGCTCCACCCGCTCTGGCGGATCAAGCAAGCCGGTTTCGTGGTTGTAAATCGGCTTATCAATGCCTTGACCACTTTTGAGCGCTTTAATTTGCTCATACATCAGGTCAAAATTGTTCGCTCTGGGGTCTAGTGCTGTTATCCCAGTTTCTTTGCGCTGTTTGCGATCGAGCGAGTGATAATCATCCAAGCAGATGACTGTCATTAAATCTTCACCAAACAAATCTATCAAACGACGCAAAAACGTAGATTTACCGCACCCAGAGTCTCCGGCTACTCCAATCAGTACCACGCGTTCCGGCTTATTTGTCATAAATCTCCTCTACAATACTAAAGTTGTGTCAATAATTTTTCACACAGCAGATTCTGAAGCCAGGAGTTTACCCCTTTGGTTTATCCTGGGTTCTTGCTACCTAGCACAGTTATAAGACACCAAACGCGTAGACAACAAAGTAAGTAAGCTGCTACTCGTCGGACTAGCCTGAATGTTGGTGCCGGTAAGTATTTAATCCTAGTGGTATATTTGATTTTAACAGATGGGGGTATCCCATACAAGATTTGCCCTCAAGAAGAATTAGCGTGGTTCATCAATGATTTTGTTGATTTAGTTGTTAATTTAAAAATGGGGATCAGTATCGCCCATAAGTGTTGCAGCGCTGTCATTCTCCTAGTTTTGACTCTATATAATCAAGTCTATAAGGTATAATTTATTCTGGCAGCGAATTCTTTGACCTTCCTAAATTGTAATTCCGGCTTGACAATGCTTCAGATATTCCAAGCTAAAATCTATCCAACGAATGAGTCAACAACTTGCATTAGTCAAATTATTGGCTGTTAAATTTATAGATATGCTCAAATAGAAGTGTCGGCGTGATGGCAAGGTACTGATAAAGGTTGACAGATTTTTCACATCAAGTAAAACTGATTATGGTAACTATCTCCTTCATGGGGGTGGTAGTTAAAACAAGTCGCAAGTCGCAAGTCGCAAGTCGCAAGTAAGTTTTGTGACGGGGATTTAAGACCCCGACCCAAAAGGGGCTGGCTTTTAAAGCAGGGGACTTAAACCCCTAAACTTAGTTAACGAAAAAAAGATTAAATTGACTCATTATTAACATTCTCCACAAGACTTATCCTTTACCTTAGAAGATGAACAGGTGTGTTTTTTGCTATGGCTGCATGTCTTTGGTGAGTGTACTTAGCAAGGCATTAATTTAATGATGCCGTTTTTCCTTCAAGGCCAGTTTTGTGAAACGAAAATCCGGTAAACTAAAGCTGGCAAGGTAGGGGAATAGTTTTTTTTTGAAAAACGGTTAAGTAAATTATCGGAGTGGTAGAACGAATGTACAATCAAGGTGCTGTTGAGGGTGCTGCCAACACAGAATTAGGTAGCCGCGTCTTCGTCTATGAAGTGGTAGGTTTGCGTCAGAGCGAAGAAACCGATCAAACTAACTACCCAATTCGTAAAAGTGGCAGTGTGTTCATCAGAGTGCCTTACAACCGCATGAATCAAGAAATGCGACGTATCACTCGTCTAGGCGGCACAATTGTTAGCATCCAGCCCGTAACTGCTCTAGAGCCAGTTAATGGTAAAGCCTCATTTGGGAATACTACAAGCGTTGTCAGCGAGTTAGCTACATCTGGGGAAACTGCTAACAGTGAAGGAAATGGTAAAGCCACACCTGTAAATGCTCATAGTGAAGCCAAAGGCTTCGCTAAACCACCAGCTGAAGAACAGCTCAAGAACAAGGACAAGAAAGGCAACACCATGACTCAAGCGAAAGCCAAAAAAGACCAAGGTGACGTTCCTGTTAACACTTACCGCCCCAATGCTCCGTTTATTGGCAAGGTAATATCTAATGAACCGCTAGTCAAAGAAGGTGGTATTGGTATTGTTCAACACCTCAAGTTTGACATTTCCGCCGGGGATTTGAAGTATATAGAAGGTCAAAGTATTGGGATTATTCCACCAGGATTAGACAAGAACGGCAAGCCGGAAAAACTCAGACTATATTCTATCGCCTCAACTCGTCATGGCGATGATGTAGATGATAAGACAGTCTCACTGTGCGTCCGCCAGTTGGAGTACAAGCACCCGGAAACTGGCGAAACAGTCTACGGTGTTTGCTCTACACACCTGTGCTTCCTAGAACCAGGGGCAGACATAAAAATTACCGGACCTGTGGGTAAGGAAATGTTGTTACCCAATGACCCTGATGCTAATGTGATTATGTTGGCAACGGGAACAGGTATTGCCCCCATGCGGGCTTATTTGTGGCGTCAGTTTAAAGATGCGGAAAAAGCAGCCAACCCAGAATACGAATTTAAAGGATTCTCTTGGCTCATATTTGGCGTACCGACAACTCCAAACCTCTTGTATAAGGAAGAACTGGAAGAAATTCAACAAAAATATCCTAATAACTTCCGCCTCACTGCTGCCATCAGCCGCGAACAAAAAAATCCCCAAGGCGGTAGGATGTACATCCAAGACCGCGTAGCGGAACATGCTGATGAATTGTGGCAGTTGATTAAAAATGAAAAAACTCACACCTACATCTGCGGTTTGCGCGGTATGGAAGAAGGTATTGATGCAGCTTTAAAAACTGCTGCTGCTAAGGAAGGCGTAACCTGGAGTGATTACCAGAAGGAACTCAAGAAAGCCCATCGCTGGCACGTAGAAACATACTAAGTTAGTCATTAGTCATTAGTCATTGGTCATTGGTCATTGGTCATTAGTCATTAGTTTTAGACAGATGACGAAGGACAAAGGACAAATGACAAAATGACAAAGGAAGCAGGATAATCAGTAGGTAGGGCAAATGCTCTACCTACAATTGTTGTTGGTGAAATTGGGTGCAAAATTTGTGGGTGTGAAACTAGGAATACTGGGATTAGGCACTGTGGGGACGGGAACAGTGCAGTTGTTGCAAGATATAACTGGGCGTCACCCGTTGTTGCAAGAGATAGAAATCTATCGGGTGGGAGTCCGATCGCTAGATAAACCCCGTGCAGTAGAATTGTCTACGGAAGTCTTAACTACAGATTTAGAAGCTATTGTCAACGATCCGGCGGTAGATATAGTTGTCGAGGTGATGGGTGGATTGGAGCCGGCGCGATCGCTCATCCTGAAAGCTTTAAGTAATAATAAGCACGTAGTCACAGCCAATAAAGCCGCGATCGCTCGCTTTGGAGCGGAAATTTTCACAGCTGCCAATCAAGCCGGCGTATACGTCATGATAGAAGCCTCTGTGGGTGGTGGGATTCCGGTAATTCAACCCCTGAAGCAGTCTTTAAGCGTTAACCGCATTCACACTATAACCGGCATCGTTAACGGTACAACTAACTACATCCTGACGCGGATGCAAACAGAAGGCAGCAACTTCAGCGATGTCTTAGCTGATGCCCAACGTCTGGGTTATGCTGAAGCTGACCCCACAGCCGATGTCGATGGCTTAGACGCAGGCGATAAAATTGCCATCCTCGCATCATTAGGCTTTGGTGGACGCATCAACTTACAAGATGTTTATACTGAGGGGATTCGGCAAGTGAGCAAGACAGATATTGCTTACGCCGAGAAATTGGGATTTGTGATTAAATTGTTAGCGATCGCTAAACGTAATACTCCCTCATCGCCCCTTTCGGTTAGAGTTCATCCTACCTTGGTGCCTAAAGCCCACCCTTTGGCTAGCATTAACGGCGTTTACAACGCCATTCTTGTCGAAGGAGAACCCATCGGGCAAGTAATGTTTTTTGGCCCCGGTGCTGGTGCTGGTGCAACCGCCAGTGCTGTCACATCAGATATTTTAAATTTAGTTGCTGTCCTCAAAACCAATACAGCAGTTGCAAATCCCTTATTAGCTTGTGGACATCAGGAATATTGCCAAATTGCGCCAATGGCAGAACTGATAACTCGGTTTTACGCCCGTTTCCTCACGAATGATCAACCTGGAGTTATCGGTAAATTGGGTACTTGCTTTGGTAACTATGGCGTTAGCTTAGAGTCAATTGTCCAAACTGGCTTTCAAGGGGAACTAGCAGAGATTGTCGTTGTTACCCATGATGTGCCAGAAGGCAACTTTCGACAAGCTTTAGCAGAAATTCGGAATTTGTCAGCGATCGAAAGCATTCCTAGCATACTGCGTGTACTTTGAGATTAGTCTTTTAGCGATCGCTCGGCATTGAACCAGAAGTTTAGGTCTATTGCTAAACTAAAAAACAACCCTTACTCCTGCAAAGGTAGTCTTATGACCTCTGCAACCGACCCATCCACCGCCCTCACTCCTTTCCCCGACCATACGCAGCTACCAGAGTCTGATGGTACATTTGTGAAAAACTGGCAAGAGCATCCCCAAAGCATCTTACTCACTGACTCGATCACACCTGTCCTCAAACAATTACATCCTGATGGTCAATATTGTATAGGTCAGGACTTAGGTATTTACTGGCGCTTGACAGACCCGCCAGAACGAGGAGCAGAAGCACCAGATTGGTTTTATGTAGGAAATGTACCGCCCTTGCTCAATGGACAAACGCGAAGGTCTTATGTACTGTGGCGAGAGTATATTGCCCCTTTGATTGCCTTGGAATTTGTTTCTGGAGATGGTAGTGATGAACGAGATAAAACTCCTTGGAAGGGGAAATTTTGGATTTATGAGCAAGTAATTCATCCGGCTTTTTACGGGATTTATGAAGTGAATAAAGCCAGTATCGAAGTTTATGAATTAATTGGTGGACAATATCAGTTATTAGCAGCAAATGAACGCGGACATTATACTATTGCACCTTTGGGAGTTGAGTTAGGTTTGTGGCAAGGAGAATATCAAAACGCCCAATTACCCTGGCTGCGCTGGTGGGATTTGCAGGGTAATTTGTTGTTGACTGGCTCAGAAATAGCGGAACAGGAACGGCAAAGAGCCGATCGCTTAACTGCTCAATTGCGATCGCTCGGTATTGAACCAGAAGCCTATTAAATGCTCACACGCGATAGTTTCAAAAAATTGAGGATATATATATAACTGAGTGAACAAACAAATGTTAATACTAAGGAGTAAGCGCTGTGACAGATTTGAGTAACTACAATGCAGAATTAGCTGATGAAGAAATTTCAGAAGAAGAAGATCAAGAAGAAAAAGTTACTTTCCAGTATGATCCTGATAAAATTAACATTGTAACTAGGGAACCAACAATAGAGTTATTGCTTAAAAGAATCAATGAAGAAGCCCTTGATTTAGCACCTGATTTCCAACGTCATGCGGATATATGGAAAGAAGACGCCCAAAGTAGGCTTATAGAATCTATTATTATCCGTATCCCCATACCAGCATTTTATATAGATGCTACTAATGAAGATAAATGGTTAGTAGTAGATGGATTACAGCGTCTATTTGCACTAAAGCGCTTTATTCTCGACAAAAAACTCAAATTATCTGGATTAGAATATCTGACAAATCTGGAAGGTAAAACCTACGAACAAATTGATCGCAGATACCAACGCCGCCTTGAAGAAACTCAACTAACGGTATATTTAATTGAAAAAGGTACACCTCCAGAAATTAAATATAATATTTTCAAACGCATTAATACAGGAGGGCTTGCTTTGTCTCCTCAAGAATTACGCCATGCTCTTAATCCTGGTAAGGGAACAAAGTTTTTAACTAAACTTGCAGCATCTCCAGAGTTTCAGCAAGTCGTTCAACTTGGTAAGGATCGGAAAATGCGTATGGATGATCGGGAATTCATACTAGGTTTCTTAGCCTTTACTTTGACTACTTATAAGGATTATGCCGACAACAGAGATACTTTTTTAACTAAAGCACTATCTAAGACAAATAAACTCTCAGAAGCCGAACTACATAAGATTGAAAATAATTTTAAAAGAACAATTATAGCTACCTCGAACATCTTTGGAAAAGATGCCTTTCGGAAAATATCTAATTCTCAGAAAAGAAAGTTTCCTATAAATAAAGCTCTCTTTGAATCTTGGTCAGTACTTCTGAGTAAATTGAGTGATGTTCAAATGCAAATTTTAATAGATAGAAAGCAAAAATTGATTGATATATTCAAGAGATATATAGACAATGACAAAGATTTTTTAGAATCTATATCTCAGGCTGCCGAGAAAGTACAGTATAGATTTAGTACTATAGAAAAAATAATTCAGGAAGTACTTCTATGATAGGTTCCCTGGTACTCACAAATTTTAAGCCTTTTCAAAATCAACCCCTTACATTTAGACCACTTACACTTTTATCTGGACTTAACAGTACTGGTAAATCTTCTGTTTTACAAGCATTATTATTATTAAGGCAATCTTATCAAAAAGGTTTCTTGTCAGAAAAAGGCTTGGTACTCAATGGAGATTTAATTAATATTGGTACAGCTAAAGATGCGATTTTTGAAGGTGCATCTAAACAAGAACAACTAGTATTTGAAATACTTTGGAAAAATGGTACAAAAGGTGTATGGAAATTTAAATATGAAGAATATACAGAAAATAAACAAGAAGATATAGGAACTAATTTTTTAACTCTTGCTTCAGCCCCTGTAGATGATAACGTTTATCAATCGAGTTTATTTAATCAAGAATTTCATTACATTGAGGCAGAGCGTATTGGGCCTAGAAGTTTTAACAAAATCTCATATGAGAAAGTTCAAATAGGTAGAACACTCGGTGATAAGTGTGAATACACAGTAAATTTCCTAGCAGTTAATGCAAACACACCTATTTCTCACAGCCAGTTAAGTCACCCTAATGTAAAAAGTTCACGTCGACAATTCGACGATCCAGAAATACCATCACTAGCTCTAATTGATCAAGTTGAAGCGTGGATGGGAGAAATTAGCCCAGGTACACGCATTAATATTAAATCCAATCTAGATATGGATTTGATAAATATACAATACTTCTACGGTGATAATAACTTTTACCGTGCTACTAATGTTGGATTTGGTATTACCTATACTTTGCCAATTATCGTAGCAATACTTGCATCGGAACCTGATACACTCATTCTAGTTGAAAATCCAGAAGCTCATCTTCATCCTAGAGGACAAGCCAAAATGGGTGAATTGTTAGCACTGGCTGCTAGTTGTGGTGTGCAAGTGGTGATAGAAACTCATAGCGATCATGTTTTAAACGGAATTCGGCTTGCAGTTCATGGCGGCAAACTTAATCCCGAAGATGTGCAATTACACTATTTTCAGCGACAAGAAAAACAAGGACAAGCTCTTTTTACAGAAGTAATATCACCAAAAATTGATCGTAACGGCAGAATTGATTATTGGCCTGATGGATTTTTTGATGAATGGGAAAAAGATTTAATAACTTTACTTAAACCAAGAGATGTGTAGCAGATGGACTTGGAAATGGTATTGAATGAGTTATCTTTGCGAGTTGCTGCTAATGATATTCAGATGGCTAAACAAAGAATGTCAGAATTAATTCTGACCGCACGCGAAGCAGCAGAGCTAGGTGTTAAGCCAATAATTCGCACTCATCATGAGTTTTACAATACTGTATTAGCAGATAATTATTCGTTATCTAACTGGTTAGTAGATCAAACTGTAAATAGAGACGATATACGATTTATTCTGACAGCAGCAAAGACACCTTTTTTAGCAGATATTCAAGATTCAGATATTGAAAATAAAAATATACTCTCAGATTTTCTCTATGAAGGAGAAAAAAGCGAAGGTTTGGGAATTGCCTATCTACTTGAATCCTTAGCATTAAGCATAAACTCAGATCAAAAATGGGAATTTAATAGTATTTCGCTAGAATATACTTGGCTTGAAAATGATAATTTGAATTTAGATACAGTCACAGTTACTCATGCTAGTACCATAAAGAACGTAAAGGAAAATCTTTCTTGGATACAGGAACGGCTGAAAACAGGGGTTCGTGATGGTTGTAATTTATGGCAACGCAAAAAAGATTTATTTCCCTCTCTCAGCTTTTGTGAAAGTGTCGGTCAACAAATACAAAGCCTTGGCAAGGGTAGCCCGATGTTACGACAAATTGTCAGAAAGTTGTTTGAGCTAGAGAACTGTTGTAAAACTTGGACAGATGGAGATTTCGATTTAGACCTTGTTGCCAGTAAAGTTACTCCAGAAAGTGACTCTAGGCTTCAAAGTTTAGAGGATAAGCTGACCTTTAAGTGTCCTGATGATGTGTATCGTATATTCAGTTTGCACCTAAGAATGACTGGTGCAGGAGCTTGGCGGCTTCATTTTTCTACAGAATTAGGAATTGGCAAAATGATCATTGGGTACATCGGGCCAAAAATCCAATAATTTTAAAGCCAAATTAGAAAAAGCGATCGCCTTTATCTATCTTCCAAAAATTTAAGTCCAAAAGTCTTGGCAGCCTGAGCCTAGTTTTACAGAAAAACTGCGATGTCTCACAATAAGTGCGATCGCTCGGCGTTGAACCAGAAGCATAATCTTGACCAAAAATCAACTATTTATTCACATCCAGCAACCGCGAAGTTTCTAACCGACTCATCCACTTCTCTAAATAAACTCGATTACCTATTTTCTTATTTGGATCTTTAGTATCCAAAGGATAAGGCATTAGTCCCAAAATCGTTGCTGTCGTCACGCAAAACATCGATTTTTGGAAACTTATGCAAATTTGTACCCGCAAATCATCTTCACCCCGAAGACTGCGACGATAAATTTCGTGCAAATACTCTGGAAGATAGTGACGCATATCCTGCATCAGCAAGGTGGGAGGAATACCCGCGCCGCCGATGGGCAAAGGATCGGCATACAATGCGCCATATTGAAATCGGGTTTGATCTGGGGGAATTTGATATCCTTGGGCGTTGTATGAAACTGTACCGTGGAAAGGAGTTCCCCGGAAGAATACTGCTTCTACATAAGGTATTGCTGTATCTGCTAAGAAGGTCAAACCAACACTTTTGGGAATAATTTCATAGACTTCATCCCGAATTTTGACGGCGTAGGTAATTGGGTTTGATGCATTCGCCACTAACCCTGCTTTAATGTGGTCTACAACTTGGGAAATCGATTTGATTTCGCCTTGGTCGTAGCGGTCTGATAAGCTGAGGAATATATCAGCCATTACTCGCCAGAATTGACCTAAACCGGTGTAGTAAGCAGAGACGCGCAAGTGTTCTGTTAAGAAATCTGGAAACAGTTGGTTAATAACCGGAATTAAGGGATTATTTTTAAATTTTGCGGCGATAACGGCTTGCGCTCTTTCTTGAAATTCTTGTGTATCTAAATATGTATCTAGTCCGCCGCCACCGTGCCACATCATAGCTTTCAGGCAATATTCGGCATATTCAAAATTAATTCGCTTATGCCACCAGTGACGGAGTAATTTCTGAAAAGAAACCTCTCCATTAAAGTATTTAAAAAATGGGAAAAATACTAAAAACTGATGCTCGGCAATATAGTTAAGATTTTTTGAGTAGGCATCTAAAACTACGCCATAGCTTTTCAGAATGCCAACAACTTCCAGCACATTCTCTGGACTATCGGGGAGTAATGCTTCTCCTTTTTGCAGACGTTCAATATACTCAGCTAAGGGATTGTGAGTAGCTTTCTTTTTAATAGTTACCATTGCCATCTCTCCAAAAGGCATTAGTCATTTGTCATTTGTCATTTGTCATTAGTCATTTGTCATTAGTCATTTGTCATTGGGCATGGTTATTCTCTTTGTCCCCAGTTCCTAATCCCCAGCCCTGATTGCCTTATCCAAGGACACCGTTGCTACTACGTTTTGGGTATTCACCATTGCTGTAATTGTTGGTTCAGTCCAGCGTACTAACCAACCAGGTTGAATGCCGAAAATCACAATCAGCACAGCTAAAATTGCAGCTGGGGCGCGATCGCTCCAATACACACGCGGTAAGTTAATAACTGATGCAGACAAGCGTCCAAAAAAAGCGCGGTTGACGAGAATTAAGAAGTAAACGGCTGTTAAACCTGTACCAAGCATGCACAGCAGGGTTTGTACTGGAAAAACTGGAAAACTTCCCCGATAAACTACGAATTCGGAAATAAACCCGACCATTCCCGGTATACCAGCGCTGGCCATGACTCCGACAATCATCAAGCTACCGATTACTGGCATACCCCGTTCTGGGTTCAGCAGTCCTTGGATCACTTCTAAATCGCGGCTTCCGGCTTTTTTATACACAACCCCCACCAGCAAAAATAGCATTGCGGAAATCAAGCCGTGGCTAATCATTTGCATCACAGCACCCAACACACTTAAAGGTGTGGCCGCCGCCGCCGCTAACAGCACGTAACCCATGTGTCCAATGGAACTGTAGGCCACCATTTTTTTCATATCGGTTTGAGCGATCGCGCAGGATGAACCATACAATACACTTACCACTGCCCAAGTCGCTAACCAAGGAGCCACATAAGCCCAAGCTTCTGGTAACAAGTTCATCCCAAATCGCAGTAAGCCGTAAGTTCCCAACTTCAACAGCACCCCAGCCAACAGCACGGAAATCGGTGTGGAAGCTTCAACGTGAGCATCTGGCAACCAAGTATGGAACGGAACTAAGGGAATTTTAATCCCAAAACCGACCAAAATCCCCGCTAGCAGTAAAAGCTGTGTCGCTAAAGGTAGAGTCGTTGCGTTCAAGGTTGCTAGTGCAAAGTTAGAGGAACCACTCAGCCAAACCATGCCGAGGAAACTTGCTAAAATCAGAATTCCCGAAACGGCTGTATAAATGAGAAATTTTGTTGCAGCATAACCCCGTCTTGCGCCACCCCAAATGGCTATTAATAGATATAGCGGAATTAGTTCCAATTCGTAAAACAGGAAAAATAGCAGTAAATCCTGTGCCAGAAATGCTCCAGTCACCCCAACACTTAATAATAGTATCAAAGAGTAATAAAATTTCGGACGCTGTAGGGATTCATCGCTGCTGTAGATAGCAATGCAAGTTAACAATCCATTCAAAACTAGCAATGGCAAAGATAAACCATCTATCCCAAGGTTATAGTTCAAGCCTAAAACATCTACCCAAGGGAGAGACTCGGCAAACTGTTGAGTGATTTCTGCTGGATGAAACTGAATTGCTAGTACAATTGTCCACAAGAAAGCGATAATGGCAAAGACCAAAGCCACCCCACGAGCGAATTTCCCATTGATGCCAGAGGGCGAGAAACCTATTAAAGCTGCGCCGATTAATGGCACTAGAATTAAGACACTAAGCATAGGTAGATATGGAATTGGGAATTGGGAATTGGGAATTGGGAATTGGTCATTAGCAAAGGACAAATGACAAATGACAACCCCCACTAGTTAACTTTATTTGTGCCGACAGTTTAAAAAGGCAATTTATCTAGTAAACCCGATGACCAGCTGATGAAAAAACCCAGGATGCTGACAACTGCTAGGATGGTCAACATATAGCCCTGAGATTGGCCAGAAATGCTGTACTTTAAAGTTTGTCCGCCGAGAATTGTGGCAAATCCAACCAAGTTTACGAAACCGTCAACCAAGTAGCGATCGCTCCAAGCTGAAACTCTAGATAGCAGTGCTACTGCACTTACCACCGTTAGAAGATAAACTCGGTCAATATAAAAATCATAACCTAACAAGTCTTGCAGAAATCTCCACGCCAAGATTCTCGATCTTGACCAAGCTTTATGTAGATAAACTGTAGACCCTACACCTACTCCCACTACGGTAGAAGTAAACAATGCTAATGCTACATACCAATTAATACTTTCCCAATCGGGTAGTAAGTACCATTGCTGTAGCATTAGAGGTAGAAGTAGAGTAAACACTGTGAGAATCACCATTGGCAAGGCCATCTGCCAACCAACTTCTGGGGTACGACGGGTCTTTTGTTGCGGTTTCCCCCAGAAGACTAATCTAAATACTCTCGTCAAATTCAATGCTGTCAAGCCATTGACTAATACTAAAACCCCAATCACCCAAGGGCTAATATTCACAAAACCGTCAGCCCATGCTAGCATTGCCCAGAAGCTTCCCAGTGGTAGCACTGTTACCATTCCCGCTGAACCGACTACAAAGGCAGTGGTGGTGGCTGGCATTCGTGACCACAAACCACCCATTTCTGTTAAGTCTTGGCTTTGGGTAGTCAAGATGACTGAACCAGAACTCATGAATAATAATGCTTTAGCGATCGCATGAGTTAACAGCAACATCAAGGCTACACCCCCTTGCTGCAAACCCACGGCCAAAAACACTAAGCCCATGTATGCACTGGTAGAATGAGACAGCGATCGCTTAATGTCAATTTGAGCTATAGATACTAATGTTGCCCCAATCGCTGTCACCGTGCCCATAACTACCAAGGTATTCAAGGCAACTGGCGACAATGCTAACAATGGTTGCAGTTTATACAATAGATAAGCCCCACCAGCTACTACTAGTGAGTTTCGCATTACCGAAGCGGGGTTGGGTCCTTCCATTGCCTCATCTAACCACAGGTGCAGTGGAAATTGAGCGCATTTACCAGCTGGCCCAGCAATTAACGCCAACCCCAGCAACGTCGATGTCATTGGGCTTAAATTAGCTGTTTGCGCCCACTCATATAAATCCGAAAAGTTCAAACTACCGGCTAAGGTGGAAAGTGTCACCACACCCATCAGCAGCAACAAGTCTCCCACCCGTTTAGTCCAAAACGCATCCCGCGCCGCCGTCACTACTAAAGGTTGAGCATACCAGAATCCCACCAGCAAATAAGTCGAAAGCGTCAGCAATTCCAAAAGGGCATAGCTGAAAAACAAAGAATCACTGATTGCTAGACCACTCAGCGCCGCTTCAAAAAATCCCAGCAGCGCAAAAAAACGCGCCAACGACCAGTCCTTTTCCATGTAACCCAGAGCGTAAACTTGTGCCAAGAGGCTTAATCCCGTAATTAAAACTGTTGCCCCAATACTGACTGCTGAGAGTTCCAAGCTAAAAGATAAGTCTAAATCCGCAGCTTTGAACCAGGTAACTAGTAACTTTTCTGGTTCTCTATCCCAGATATTTTTAAATACAAACAGGCTATGGGCAAAAGCTAAAACACTCGTCAACAAGTTGATATATGCCGCAGGTCTTGGCCCTGTTCGCTGAATTATCCCTATTCCCCACGGCAAGGTCAAAATTGCGCCGAATAAGCTATAAAATGGCACAAACCAACTTGTTGAAAATAGAAATTGATCCATTTAAATTTCCCTTTACGACTCAGCCTTAATTTTAAAAAAAGCTTTCAAAAAGTTATGATTTATTTAATAAAATTAATTTACCCAAACACCGATGTTTTTTTTGCTATTGTTTCAACTAAATTTCCGGAAGTACTTTTACTTAACCTTACCCTATTAAATATAAGTAAAATATAACTTTACATAAGCAAAAGCATTTACTTGTCTTAACATTACCGACCTTTTTACATTTGTATTTATACTTTGATCAAAGTACTTTATAGGATATATTTGAAAAAATTATATATTTTTCACCTAGTCCTTGTACATAGACTAAAATTCGAGGAAAGATAGAGACAGCAAAACATACAGCCTCTACTTGTCCCTCGCCAGATGGGATTACCCTGAGTTATGAATGTCATTTTGTAAATGCGATAAAGAAATTATAAAGCATAAGTGGCCCTTCTAGGAATTAGTCAATTTTAATTGCCCAGAAGCGCAGATAAATTTTTGTTAATTTTTTTAAAACTTTCTTATCATAAACTATTATAGTATTTTATATTGCCAGGGATGCCAAGCTTTCCTATGCTTAATTTGGAAGTGTTTTCTTAGCTCTAAGATAAAGCTCTCCCCGTCAAAAATTTCAAACAACAGTACTGATTAGATTCATTTTGTAGGAGTTCTGCGATGCCAATTGCAGTTGGTATGATTGAAACGAAGGGCTTTCCAGCAGTAGTAGAAGCTGCTGATGCGATGGTGAAAGCCGCCCGTGTCACTTTAGTAGGCTATGAAAAAATTGGTAGCGCTCGTGTCACCGTGATCGTTAGGGGAGATGTATCGGAAGTGCAAGCTTCTGTAGCAGCTGGGGTTGAAGCGGCGAAAAGAGTTAATGGCGGTGAAGTGTTATCCACTCACATCATTGCTCGTCCTCACGAAAACCTGGAATATGTCTTGCCGATACGTTACACAGAAGCTGTGGAACAATTCCGTACTTAAAAGCTGTTTAAACAAAGTAATTAACGCTTTTTACCTGATTAAGCATCACTTTTGTCCAGGACTAAAAACTTTGAATTTGAAATAGGGATTAAAACTAATGTCAATTGCAGTGGGAATGGTTGAAACGCTAGGCTTTCCAGCAGTAGTAGAAGCTGCTGATGCAATGGTGAAAGCTGCCCGCGTCACTTTAGTAGGCTATGAAAAAATTGGTAGTGGTCGGGTGACGGTGATTGTCCGGGGTGACGTTTCGGAAGTGCAAGCTTCCGTCGCCGCAGGTGTTGAATCTGTAAAGCGGGTTTTCGGCGGACAAGTGCTGTCTACTCACATCATTGCTCGTCCTCACGAGAACTTGGAATATGTCCTGCCAATTCGTTATACCGAAGACGTAGAGCAGTTCCGGGAAAATGTGAATGCAATTCGTCCTTTTGGTAGAAGACCGTAATTTGTAATGCAAGTTGCCAAAGTTCGCGGCACAGTAGTTAGCACCCAAAAAGATCCAAGTCTCAGGGGTGTGAAACTACTGTTGTTACAATTAGTGGACGAAGATGGAAACATCCTCCCACAATATGAAGTAGCAGCAGATAGTGTGGGAGCAGGAGTAGATGAGTGGGTACTTGTCAGTCGTGGCAGTGCTGCTCGTCAAGTTCTTGGAAATGAACAACGTCCATTAGATGCAGTAGTGGTGGCGATCATAGATACCATTCACGTTGAAGATCGCCTCATTTACAGCAAAAAAGATCAATATCGATAGTCATTGGTCATTAGTCATTAGTCATTAGCTCTCGACAAATGACAAATGACAACTGACAAATGACAATATAGGAGGAATCTCGCGATGGCAGTTCGCAGCACGGCGGCACCCCCAACCCCGTGGTCAAGGAATTTAGCTGAACCCAAAATCCATGAAACTGCCTTTGTACATTCATTTTCCAATCTGATTGGGGATGTACGGTTAGGTGCAAATGTAATCGTTGCTCCGGGGACTACGATTAGAGCGGATGAAGGCACACCTTTTTATCTTGGTGAAAACACGAATATTCAAGATGGTGTTGTCATTCATGGGTTAGAGGAAGGTCGAGTAATTGGCGATGACCAAAATAAATACTCGGTATGGATTGGTAAAAACGCTTGCATTACCCACATGGCTCTAATTCACGGGCCAGCTTATGTCGGGGATAATTCCTTCATTGGCTTTCGCTCTACAGTGTTTAATGCCAGGGTGGGTGCAGGTTGCATCGTGATGATGCACGCTTTAATTCAAGATGTAGAGATTCCCCCTGGGAAGTATGTACCTTCGGGAGCGATAATTACCAACCAGCAGCAAGCCGATCGCTTGTCAGATGTGCAAGATGAGGATAAAGAATTTGCTCATCATGTGGTTGGGATTAATCAGGCGTTACGAGCTGGTTATCTCTGTGCTGCGGATAGCAAATGTATAGCACCCATTCGGGATGAAATTGCTAAATCTTATACAGGTAATGGTATTACTGTTTTAGAGTTGGAAAGGAGTAGTGAAGTGTCGAGCAATAGCTTGGGTGCAGAAACAATAGAGCAGTTGCGGTATCTATTGGAGCAAGGATATAAGATTGGTACGGAACACGTAGACCAAAGACGGTTCCGCACGGGTTCTTGGACTAGTTGCCAACCAATTGAACCGCGATCGCTGGGTGAAGCGATCGCAGCATTAGAAAGCTGTGTAAGAGAGCATAGCGGCCAATATGTCCGGCTGTTTGGCATTGACAAAGGTAGACGGCGCGTATTAGAAACCATCATCCAACGTCCAGATGATGATGTTAAACCAGCTACCAGCTTTAAGGCTCCGGCTAGTCGTGGTAATGGCAGTTATCGCAGCAGTAATGGTAATGGTAATAACTCTAGCAGTGGCAAAGTCAATGGTGAAACTGTAGAGCAAATCCGCCAACTCTTGGCAAGTGGTTACAAAATTGGTATGGAACACGTAGATGAACGTCGCTTCCGAACTGGTTCCTGGACTAGTTGCAAGCCAATTGAAGCAACTTCCATAAATCAAGTAATCTCCGGCTTGGAAGAATGTATCGAAAGCCATCAAGGTGAGTATGTGCGTTTAATCGGCATTGATACCAAAGCCAAACGGCGGGTATTAGAAAGTATTATCCAACGTCCAAATGGTCAAGTAGTCTCCTCTGGCAGCCAGAAATCATTTACTACTAGTGCAGCGCCGTCAGCAACAGCTACCAGTACCCGCTTGAGTACTGAAGTAGTAGAACAGCTGCGGCAATTATTGAGTAGTGGATATAAAATTAGCATTGAACACGTAGATGAACGGCGGTTCCGTACAGGTTCCTGGACTAGTACCGGTCAAATTCAAGCCTCCTCAGAAAGAGAAGCGATCGCAGCCGTAGAAAAGCACCTCGGCGAATATCCAGGGGAATATGTCCGCTTAATTGGTATTGACTCCAAAGCCAAACGGCGGGTATTGGAAACGATTATCCAACGTCCAAATGGTCAAGTAGCCTCCTCTGGCAGTCAGAAATCATTTACTACTAACAATGCACCCTCTGCGACTGCTACAGCAACAGCTACCAGTACCCGCTTGAGTACTGAAGTAGTAGGCCAACTTCGACAATTATTGGCTGGCGGCTCTAAAATTAGCATTGAACACGTAGACCAACGGCGATTCCGTACAGGTTCCTGGACTAGTAGCGGTCAAATTCAAGCCTCCTCAGAAAGAGAAGCGATCGCAGCCCTAGAAAAGCAACTCGGTGAATATCCAGGGGAATATGTGCGCTTAATTGGTGTTGACCCCAAAGCCAAGCGTCGGGTATTGGAAACGATCATTCAACGACCATAGTAGATAGTAGGGAGTGGGGAGTGGGGAGTGGGGAGTAGGGAATTTTAATATCCACCATTCACCATTCACCATTTACCATTCACCATTCTGGCTTCCGAGGTTAAAATTTCCATGTCTGTGCCGCCACTGCGCCTCAGCAATAACTTTGACTCTTACATTAGTGGCGAGGTGATTATTCATCCAAGCGCGGTACTTGCACCTGGGGTGATCCTGCAAGCGGCTGCAAACAGCAAGATCATCATTGGGTCAGGGGTCTGTATTGGTATGGGAGCAATTCTCCAAGTCCATGAAGGAACCCTAGAGGTAGAAGCAGGCGCAAACCTGGGAGCCGGTTTTTTGATGGTTGGCAAGGGCAAAATTGGAGCAAATGCTTGCATTGGTTCGGCAACAACAGTTTTCAACTATTCGATTGAACCTGGACAAGTAGTTCCACCTGGATCGATTTTAGGAGACACCAGTCGGCAAATTGCCCAAACAAAGCAACTTGAACCATCCACAAATAACCCAGCTTCTACAAATGCACCACCGCAGAAGGAAGAGGAAAATGGCTTAGGTGGAGTTCAGGAAAAGGTAATTTCCTCAACTAACTTCTCAGCTGCCGCTTTTGTGGATTTCAAACAAAACAAGTCGATTTCTTATTTTAAATCTCCCGCCACTTCAGAAAGACAGTCTCCTCCCGTGGAGGAACCCGCCAATGATGCTGACTCCAGCTTGGGCGAAGCCGCTCAAGAGTCTACAGAACATAACTCAAACCTCAGTCAGCCAGCCACAGAATCGCCTAACGGTTTTGGGACTCAAATTTATGGACAAGGGAGCATAAGCAGACTGTTGACTACATTGTTTCCTCATAGACAATCCTTGAACGACCCAAACTCTGACAATCAGTCCGAGTAAGTGTTAATTGTAAGTTGTCGGCTTTTTCCGTATCTTGGAGAATTCATCATGGAAACATATAATCAACGGTCTATCAATACCATCCAGGGAGCGCATCGTCAAGAGACTTACGAGGATACTGCTTTGGGTTTAGTTTCTACCCGCAGCTTTCCAGCGATCGTTGGTACGGCGGATATGATGCTGAAATCGGCGGGAGTTCACCTAGTTGGGTATGAAAAAATTGGTAGCGGTCATTGTACTGCGATCGTCCGGGGTGGAATTGCTGACGTGCGTCTGGCGGTAGAATCAGGTGTGCAAACGGCTGAACAGTTTGGTCAGTTGATTTCTAGTTTGGTGATTCCTCGACCTTATCCCAACCTAGATATAGTGCTTCCCATCACAACCCGTTTCACTAAATTGATGGAGGAGGGCAATTACAGCCGTCTGAGTAATCAAGCAATTGGTTTGGTAGAAACGCGAGGATTTCCAGCGATGGTAGGAGCGTGTGATGCCATGCTGAAAGCTGCTGATGTTCATTTGGCAGCTTATGAAAAAATTGGTGCGGGTTTGTGTACAGCGATTATTCGCGGTTCCGTAGCAAATGTGGCAGTAGCAGTGGAAGCGGGAATGTTTGAGGCAGAACGCATTGGGGAATTGAATGCAGTGATGGTAATTCCTCGACCGCTAGATGAAATGGAGCTAACCTTGCCATTAGCAAGTTGCTGGATAGAAAAACACCAACCGTTAAACTTGCCTGTGAATATTAAAGAACAAGTTGCCGAAATCGAGGTGCTAAGATTACCAGATTTAACCAAGCTAAATACAAAAGTTACGGAAGAATTATGGAATGATGAATGATGAATTTTGGAAAATCCTCATTCAGCATTCATCGGGAGATAGAAGGCATCTTACGCTTTTGCTGTTCTGATAATAGCTTCTGCAATCCATAAGTAAAATACCTTTATTTTAATAGAAACAATAGAGTTTTGTCTATAATAGAACTCGTAACTTTCTGTGAGCATTGCTATATCATTTGCCAGTGTTCAGCAATACTAGTTTTATATCTATTAATCGCTATATACAGGAGAATCACCCTTGAACCAAGCGACGCTGCACCAGTTAAAGGTGTTCGAGGCGGCGGCACGGCACAGTAGCTTTACTCGCGCTGCGGAGGAATTGTTTCTCACCCAACCTACCGTTTCGATGCAGATCAAGCAACTAACCAAATCGGTAGGGTTGCCATTATTTGAGCAAGTGGGAAAGCGGTTGTATCTGACGGAAGCAGGACGGGAATTATTTGTCACTTGTCAGCAGATTTTTGACAATATAGCCCAGTATGAAATGAAGGTGGCAGATTTAAAAGGGCTAAAGCAGGGACAATTACGCTTGGCAGTGATTACAACAGCAAAATACTTTATTCCACGTTTGTTAGGGCCGTTTTGCGAACTTTATCCAGGGATTGATATCTCGCTGCAAGTAACGAATCACGAACAAATTTTGGAACGGATGAGTCAGAATCTGGATGACTTATATATTATGAGTCAAATTCCAGACAATATAGATGTGACTTGTGAACCATTTTTAGAAAACCCTTTAATAGTCTTTGCACCGACTAATCATCCGTTATCCAAGGAAAAAAATATTCCCATACAACGCCTGTCTAACGAACCTTTTATTATGCGGGAACCAGGTTCAGGAACTCGTCGCGCCGTCCAAAGACTATTTGAAGAACAAGGGGTAACGGTAAAAGTCAAGCTAGAATTGGGAAGTAACGAAGCAATTAAACAAGCGATCGCAGGTGGTTTAGGAATTTCTGTTTTATCCCGTCATACTTTACTATTAGACGCGCCACAGTTCAGCATTTTAGATGTGCAACACTTTCCCATTCAGCGAAATTGGTACATGGTTTACCCATCTGGCAAGCAGCTATCTATCGTCGCTCGTGCCTATTCTGAGTATCTACTAGCTGCGGCAAAAAATATTGTACAGCAAAATGGTGATAGTGCTTATAGTAAGTTTGAACCAATTGAGGGGTAAAATAATTCGTAATGACGCTCTCTACGAGACGCTACGCGTAGCTAGCTTCTCCGCAGGACTACGCGGACTAGCTAGCAAGGTGAGTGTCATACCTTCAAGCAATAACGAAAGTTTTACCACGATTCTGATTACCCTGATTTTTGCATATATCTCTTTGATCACCCTGCTTATCCTTCGCGTGTTTGTTTGATAGCTTAGTGATTAAACTTAGTGATTAAACTTAGAGAATCATAGTTTTTAAAAGTAGTGGGAGCATCTTGCTAAGATGCTAGTAGTAGCAGGCAAGAAACCCAGACGACTCCAGGGTTTCTCTGTTGTATAAATTCCAAAATAATATTGGTGGGACTAGAAGATCAAAAGTTTTTTAAAATAAAAATTATGCTGTAAACTCCTTTGATTTATACAGAGGGAATCTAGAGGATATACACCATGAACAAAATTAAACAAAGAATTTTCATAGAGGAATTGCAAGCTCCAGTTTACGAGGAACTTTCAGATTACAAGACAGTTAATATTGTGGGCGCACTAAGAGGTTGTTTGAAAAGTGTTTCCCTGTGATTTTAGGCACTTTTAGATCCCCCCTAACCCCCCTTAAAAAGGGGGGAACCGGAATCAAAGTCTCCCTTTTTAAGGGGAGCCACTGCGTTGGGCGGCTCTGCCGACTTGAAGCACGTGGCGTGGATTTAGGGGGATCTAAAATTTTTGATACCGACAAGAGGAGTTTTCAAACATCCTCTAAGTAAACTTACATAAAATATGTTGGATTTGCCGTAAAAATACCCAAAAAAGCACTTTCGCAATATTCAGTTAAAACACCAATGACAAATCATGTAGGTATTTTTTATTCTGAAGTTGTAATTAACAAGAAATCGAACAAATGTTCACAACTTGTTACAGCTAGCTGCCAAGTTGCCTTCTGTATCGGGTTTTACCAACTGCTAAGAAAGCTCATGTCTCAAGGGTAACGCCCAATTAATTGCCCGTTATAAATTTTCCCGCCCACCTACTTTACCGCCGTAGGCATCGCCTCAGCAGTCAATAGTCATTTTGACACTCCCCATCCCCTCATCTCCCCTCGTCAATATTTAGATGCGTTCGCCCTGGGGTTGACGGTTACACCGGGAAGCATTGACAATTAACCAGGAGGCTCAATTAAAAATGGGGGAAAACTGGCAGTGGTTAACCCGGAAATACCATCTTGGCGCAAAACAGTACAAAGCGAGATTGTAGCTGTTACTGTGTATTCTGACAGAGCGCTGGTTACACGGCGGGGTGTAGTTGAGTTAACAGGAATTGAACAGGAATTAGTAATTACACCAGTGCCAGTGACTCTAGAAACTGAGTCTGTCAGAGTTAGCGGTACAGGTACGGTAGGGGTGCGCTTGGTGGGAGTTAGTAGCGATCGCATCTACACTACTGAACCTGTAGCGGAGCGAGTAGCACATTTGACAAGGCAAATTCAGCAATTAGAAGCAGAAAAACGCCATCTGCAAGCCCAAGTGGATGCTTTAGCCTTACAGTCTAGTTTTATCGAAGGCTTACGGGAAAAAACAGAAGAACCCTTTTCACAGAGTTTGTCTCGGAAAAATCTCAGCCTCAGCGAAACTTTAGATTTCCTCAACTTTCTCGGAAGCCAGTATAGTGAGTATGCGATCGCATCTGGAGAGTGCAAAACCCAACAGCAGGAGTTAGACAAACAACTGCAAGCACTCCACACCTCATTGCAAAAAATCCAAACACCCCATCCTAAAGAAAGTTTTAGCTTAGTTGTAGCGATTGAAGTTACGGGTGAAGGCGAATTTGAATTAGAGCTATCATACTTAGTGAATCGCGCTAGTTGGACTCCCCTTTATGACTTGCGCTTTAACACTACCAGCGATATTGTGCATCTGAGCTATCTTGCAGAAATCACCCAAAGCAGTGGCGAAGATTGGATTGATGCAAATCTCACCCTTTCTACTGCTAAACCAGGATTAGGTACACTTCCACCCAAACTTGAACCCTGGTATATTGATGCGCCACTTCCGCAAAGAGTGCGAGAACGACGATCTCGACTAGCTGCCCAGCCGCCACTACTGCCTAGCATACCAGAACTGCCTGCTTCTGCTGCCAGAGCGGATTGGCAAGAACAAGACGAAGTTACAGAGGATAGTCTTATCCCAGCAGAAACCGTTGCAGCAGAAGTATCCAAAGAAGGGAGTGTAGTTACCTTTAAACTGAATAGTGGCGGTAACATTCCCAGTGATGGCGCACCCCATAAAACTACAATTTTCAACGATGATTATCACTGTAACTTTGATTATGTGGCAATACCACGCTTGGTAAGCTTTGCTTATTTGCAAGCTAATGTGAAAAATAGTCCCAACGGTGCGACTTTGTTACCAGGTAAAGCGAATATTTTCCGCGACAACATTTTTGTCGGCACTACTGGGTTAGATAATATTGCACCAGGACAAGAGTTTAAACTAAACTTAGGAATTGACGAAGGTTTAAAAATTGAGCGCGACTTAGTTGAACGTCTGGTAGATAAAAGATTAATTAGCAACCAGCGCCGGATTACTTATAGTTATCGGTTGATAATTACTAACTTACTCGATAAAGAAGTAAATCTGAAACTAACTGAACAATTGCCAGTTAGCCGCAACGAGCAAATTAAGGTGCGCCTCAGTCGCAGCAACCCACAAATTCAACTTGGTGAAATGGGAATCTTAGAATGGCAGTTAACTCTGCCACCACAGGAGCGACGAGAGATATATTACCAGTTTAATGTTGAACATCCGCCTGACTTAACAGTCGTTGGGTTAGATATTTAGCTTAAACAGTAGAAGCATAATACCCGGAACCCCACCCCGCCAAAGCTACGCTTTAGCTCCCCTCCCCGCCGGCGGGGAGGGGTTGGGGGTGGGGTTCTTTTATTCAAAACGCAGCCTCCACAACTGTCCCCACCAAACACGCTTTATTCAAATTAACGCCGCTCAAATTTGCACCTTCTAACTCTGCACACAACAAATTCGCTCCCGTCAAATTCGCCCCCGCCAAATTCGCCCCCCGCAAGTCAGCTTCTTCCAGGTTTGCTTCACTCAACAAAGTCCCTCGCAAATCAGCGCGACTCAAGTCTGCACCTTTGAGATTTGCCCCTGTCAGGTTTGCACCGCGCAAGTCAGCACCGCGCAAGTCAACCCCTTGCAAGTTCACATTTATCAAATTAGCACCACTCAAGAAAGCACCCACCAACGACACATCACTGAGTCTTGCTCCCATCAAGTTAGCGCCACGCAAATTGCTACCCCGCAAGTCAGCACCCGTTAAATCTGCTTGCATCAGGTTTGCTCCCATCAAATTCGCTCGCAAGTCAGTTTCTTGGAGGTTGGCTCCCATAAAATTTGCCCCCTCAAAATGCCCACCTTCGAGTTTAGAACCAGCGAAATTAGTACCGACAAGGGTAGCACCAGCAAGATTAATCCGGCTTAAATCCAGTCGTGAGAGTTCCTCGTCTTCTAAATTTGCCCCTGGAAGTTGTTTGAGTTTTCCTAATCTAATGGCTTCAATATTCATGTAAAGTAACTATTAATCTCCTCACTTATCTTGCTGTGGCTATCCCATTGGGAATCAAGTATCCAGATACCGGCGCTGACTTTGGGTGTCATCAAGGGTAAGTCGAGTCCCTGTTGTAAACCCATAACTAATAAAGCTAGGGTATCTACAAGTTTAGGATCAAAGCGGGTAGATTCTTGCTGTTTGCACTCATCTAAAGCTTGAGTAAATATTTGTTCCCGGCTTTGATTTGACGATTTTCGCTGATTGACTCGCCACTGAAAGTCTGCCAATAATGCCAAAATTCTCGACTCTAAGGGAATTTCATCTCCAGCTAAACCTGCTGGTTCCCCTACGCCATTCCACCACTCGGTTTGGTGAGTGATAATTTGGGCAACGGCTCGCAGTCGTGGCATGGTTCGCAATACTTGCGCCCCTGGTATTAAAGGACAACTGGGAGCATCTTGTTGGTAGCGTGTGGGTATATTACCAGAAGTGAGAACGCTTTCGGCATTTTGTAATGGATCTATGCGATGCAACAAAGCCGCCAGCCGCAATCTCTTTATCTGCCATGCGGGAAGATCCAAAAGCTGGGCGATCGCTTCAGCAAGTACAACTACTTCCGCAGCTGCCATTGGATTGTTGACATCTGCCATATCCATCAGTTGCGCCATTCGCAAAAAGGCTTGGATTTCGTTAGAAACCAAGTTGCGATCCAGCGTTTGTTTCTGAAGCGCTGTGGGGATAGATAAATTATCTTGCCCAGTCTGGAGATAATCTACTACACGGGAGACAACTGCACCCAAATTTTGGGATCTGTCCATTGAAGGTACAATTTGCTCTTTATCGGCTGTGAGTTTTTTCGCCAGTTCTGGGTTGTATTTTTTGATGTGAGCGATCGCTATTTCTGCTGTCTCTTGCACTAACTCCGGCTCAAATGTCCACAAGCCATAGAATTTGCGCTCTAAGTCTGATGTCGGTACTCCAGTGCTACCATAATCAGCTTCTGATAATTCTTGACAAATTACCATCGCTGTGTAATTAGGCGATAAAATAATTAAGTGCCACTCTTGTGCTACTGGATCGATTCGATCTAATGCCACTAAGTCTACATTGGGTAGCTGGCTGGTGGGATGTTCAGCAAAGCCAGATTCAGCAGCAGCCATAATCACAATTTCGCGGCTGCGCTGGGCGATATCTGCATATCGTTGAGCTTCTTGTAGATACCATTTACCCCGTTGGAAGGCTGAGATGACCAGGGGTGTACCGTCGTCGGTTAAAATATGGTCTTCTAGAGCGTGGCACAGGGCAACTAAGGTATTTTTGTAGTAAACACCGAATCGAATTGGCCTGGTGGTGTGGCGATGGGCTGATTCTAGCTGTTGTAGGATTGAACCTTCTAACATGGGATTGGGTGAAAATAACCGCAGAGGGGAGTGAGTAGGGTAGGAGGGCAGGTGAGAGACAAGCAGATAAAATTTGCTCTTGTGTGATTGAGCGAATTTTATCAAACAGCTGCTAACTGTTTTTCTTTCGTCTCTATTGGTGCTGTAAGTGCTGCTTCTAAGTCGGCACAACCCAGTTTTTCTTCTAAAATTTTCATGACTTCGCGTCCGAAATCGTTGGGGTTTTGTTGCCAAGCTTGCAAGCAGACTTCACCAAAGAATGAACCAAGGGGTTCGGGATTCCAAAGGAGTTTTTTGGCTGTCCACGGCATCAAACTCATTGGATCATACCCTGGTTTGAGGATACCTTCTTTAAAAGCGTATTCTTCTAGATGAGTATGGGGTTGTAGTCCAATAAAGAAAATGGCAGGTTCGACTTTATCAGCACCAAAAATCCGTTCTAGTTCGCGGTGGTAGGCGATGGTTTGGCGGATGGTTTCGGGACGTTCGTCAATCACATTAAAGGAGTAGTTGACGGAAACTAAGTCGTTGAAACCAGCTGCTTTTAAATCGCGGCAGTTTTGCAAGACGTTTCGCAGGTTATACCCCATCCGCATTTTCCGCACGAGTTCTTGAGAACCACTGGTAATCCCAATTTCAAAGTAGTTCATCCCAGTTTTAGCCATCAAGTCGCACAACTGGGGTGTCAAATTGTCGGCTCTAATGTAAGCTGCCCAGTGGATATCTGTCATACCAGAATCGACGATTTTTTGCAAGAGTTCTATGGCATCGTCGATAAATTTTCGCGCTGGGATGAATTGGGCATCGGTAAACCAGAAGTTGCGAATGCCGCGATCGTATAATTGGCGCATCTCAGCAACTACTTCATCTGCTGGGTTGATGCGTACTTGTTTACCTTCCACAACAGTGTAGACGCAATAACAACAGTTGTGAGGACAACCACGCTTAGTTTGTACACCTATATAAAAATCTTGCTCTTGCAGGTAATAGTTAAATTCCGGCCAGATGCTTTCGATATAGTCGTAGTTACAAGCTGTTTTTTCTATTGGGGTGGGTTGTTCGTGAATTAGCCGTTCCCGTGGTTGAGTTTCTCCGACAACGTAACAGCGTTCATCTCGAAAATCTCTGCCACTTAAAAGTTTTTCTAGCAGAGTTTCGCCTTCACCCACAGAAATAATTGCCCCTTGAGGTAAGCTTTTACCCAACTGTTCATAAAATACACTAACTGCACCACCACCTACAACTACACGAGCATCAGAATTATATTTTTGGGCACGCTTTAAACCGCGTTTGATTAAGCCCTGATTTTGCCACAATTCTACATAGTAAGCGATGAAGATTCGTAAACCGCCGAATCCACCACGTAGTTTTAATAGAGGATTCTTCGCGTAGTAAAATTCAAAGGCGTTTTGTAGTGGATTACCACCACGCCCACCAACTGGGGCATAAATTTGAATATCTCGCCAAGAAAATACTAACAGTGTCGGTTTAAATTCATCGATACAGCGATCCAAGGCGGTAGCGTAATCTAAAGGTGGCACTGTTCCCAAATCAAAGATCCGCTGTTCGATATTCGGAAACTGTTTGTGAACGTGATCGCTCAGGTAGACAACCCCAATGGGAAAGATAGGGTTACAAGGAAGGCGAACGTAAAGAATTCGATTTTCCATCATAGGTATTTTGACTTCCATCTTGCCAATCTTTGGGGAAAGCGAGATAAATCCAGTTTTAAAGCGTGTTTTTGTTTTGGCTACTCTTAATCTCTGATAATCTTGCTTGACATTGAAGCCGATTATTGATAGGTGCGAAACTTGTGTTCACAGATGTAGGAATCAATAAAATTGCTTTGCATACCAAACGCCGGGTATCAAGAGAGGCTTTATGAAGAAATTTTTCATATAGCTTTACGATAACATTGAGTTTATTCATTAAGCGATGATCCCAGGCTTTTAATCGTGGGATAGATGAAACACAAAAATACACTCCTGAACTAGGCTGAAGCTAATGGGATCTTCACCATACCTACCCCTGTAATTATCTGCCCTCAAGAAGTTAAAGGTTTTTTGCCAGAGATTAAAAATTCAAAGATGTTCCCATAGTGTAAAATTGTGGGAAAAGCATAAATATTTACAAAGTTTTTATAACCTCAGATATATCTTTAGGTAGAAAAAATCTAGAAATAGTTCAGTTGGTATTCGCAGTTACAACAACTGGGGATCAGTGAGTGCTAGGCTTGGCTAGTGTAATGTAAAATTGTGGCGTAAAGCTCCTCAGCAGTTATGGCTCAAATATTAGATCCTCTACCACCTGAGCAATCGGGGAAAATTCTCTGCTGCTACATTAATGCCACGAGCAAAATACAGGTAGCTCGCATCTGCAATATCCCCAACTGGTACTTTGAAAGGGTTGTTTTCCCAGGACAACGTTTAGTCTTTGAAGCTCCGCGAAAAGGTCAAATGGAGATTCATACAGGGATGATGGCAAGTTCAATTTTATCCGATAAGATTCCGTGCGATCGCCTGATGCTCAATGAACCCAGTACTTATGAGTTTGATACAGACTCATCATCTGGAAAAGACCCTATTAATACCCAAGCAATAATGCAGCAGATTAATACAAAAATCGGAGATACTACAAAACCCTTACAAATCCTTGGTTTAGCATCGGTTGATTAAAAAAACAATTTTACTAAATTTAAGGGTTGCTAATTCAGCAGCCCTTTTTGTTTATTATTATTTATTGGGCATTGGGCAATTCAATTTTGGATTTTGGATTTTAGATTTTGGATTAAAACAAGTCCCAAGTCCCAAGTCCCAAGTCCCAAGTCGCAAGTAAGTTTTGTGACGGGGATTTAGCTGAGGCATCAAAACGCGCTGCTTGATAGAAGCAGGGGACTTAAACCCCCAAATTTTGTTAAATTTCAATCTAAAATCCAAAATCTAAAATCTAAAATTCTCACTCTCCCCCATCTCCCCCATCTCCCCCATCTCCCCCATCTCCCTCATCTCCCTCATCTCAACTACAATCAATCTTATGAATCTGCCTTCATTTCTTTGGTTGTGGAAAATAGCCGCTTGGTCGATGGGATTGTCCCTGCTGGCATATCTGATGTTAGCAGTCACCGGCGTTTGGATGTTTCGGGCGAGAACTTCGCATCAATTCCCTTTTATTACCCCATTTCTGGGCGGAAATAAGGAGGTGCGATCGCTCCACTATACAATGGGCATCAGCATGGTAGGTTTAGTACTACTATTGCTAGCGATCGGCATTGTTGGCACTTTCGGTCACTTTGGTTCTTTAGGTCACTCGTCACACCTAATCGCTGGATTGATAGTGGTAGCATTAGTTTTACTCTCTGCTTTCAGCGCCACGCAAATTAGTGCCAGAAAACCTTGGGCTAGACCTTTACACATCGGCGTAAATATTATTCTGTTTGTTGGATTTGCCTGGGTATCCCTTACTGGTTGGATTGTAGTGCAAAAGTATTTACCGTGAACTACCTTAGAATGAAGAAAAGCATTGTAATTGAGCCGTGACAGCAAACTCAGCCAATATCTCAGCTTCTATTTTTCGTCTGTCTCCTTTGATTCGGATAACGCTGCTGAGTCTATACATAGCACTGACAGTCCCATTACCCTTCTTATCGCAGGTAACAGCTGCACCCGTACCCCCAGGATTATTGTGGCTAGGGATTAGCATCGGTTTAGTTGCCTTGTATGCAGTATTGACTGAACAAGTAATGGTAGATGACCAGGGAATTCAGGTTACTTACCCCGTCTGGGTGCCTCGCTTTTTTCGTAAAGGCTGGTTATTACCTTGGTCAGAGGTGAAAGAGTTAAAACCCCGCACCACTGGTCAAGGAGGGCTAGTTTATTACTTCCTCAGCCAGGATGGGAAAGCTTATTTACTACCGATGCGTGTAGCCGGATTTGCTCGTTTCGTGCAAATTGTGCAAGCAAAGACAGGTATTAATACCACTGATGTTCGCCCTTTAGCACAGCCGTGGATGTACTTGATTCTACTGGGATTTACGCTACTGTTATTCTTGGTCGATGGCTGGGCGATCGCTACAGCTTTAACTACTCGACAATTAATATAGAATGGCGCATTGGGCATTGCTTATTTGTCCCCCATCTCCCACGCTGCGACAAGCTAAAGCTATATCTCCTCCAGTCTTTTTTTTGAATTTTGAATTTTGAATTTTGAATTGATTTCTCCCCACTCACCTTGAATAATGTCATACTCAGGCTAGAGCAAGTTAATCTGTTTACAAAGCTGAAAACCCAACTTCCCGGCAATCAGCAGGGATACCCCATATTGCAGGATATTTCTTTGGAGGTATTCCAGAGCGATCGCATTGCCATCTTGGGATCAGTTGGCGGTGGTAAAACTTCGTTATTATACCTCCTCAACCGCCTAATTGAACCCACGAGTGGCAAAATCTATCTAGAAAATCAAGAATATCGCCAAATTCCTGTCATCCAGCTACGCCAAATGCTTGTACTTGTACTGCAAGAGTCAAAGCTGTTGGGGATGACAGTTGGGCAAGCCTTGGCTTATCCTTTAGTTTTGCGTGGTTTGCCAAAACAGACAATTGAGCAACGAGTCAATCACTGGACAGAACAACTGCACATTCCCAATGAATGGCTAGGGCGAACAGAGGTGCAACTTTCTGCGGGACAACGACAACTAGTAGCGATCGCTCGTGCCTTAGTCATCCACCCTAAAATATTATTATTAGACGAGCCAACGTCTGCTCTTGATCCTGGTACTGCTTCTAATCTGATACAAGTCTTAATCCAGTTAAGTCAAACTCATCAAACTACGATTCTGATGGTAAATCACCAACTGGAACTAGCCCAGATGTTTTGCACTCGGTTATTACACCTACAGCAGGGCCATTTATTGGCAAATCAAAGAGTCCCTGAGATAGACTGGGTTCAATTACGAGAAAGCTTAATTCAAGCAGAAGCTCAAGACGATTTTGGATTTTAAATTTTGGATGAGTCAATCGTCATTGAGCAGGGGGCATGAGTTATTCTCCTAATCCCCCCACTCCCCACTCCCCACTCCCCACTCCCATTCACACTTGACTACTACTAAGTGTCGAACGTTGATTATTAAATCTCTCTCTACCTAACTTTGTTGTTTGTGACTGTGAAATATTGATATTCAAAATTTCCATGTTAAAACGATATCCTACATTGCGGATAGTTTGAATCAAATTGGGTTGCCGGGGATCAAGTTCAACCTTTTTACGAAGTGACAAAACGTGAGTATCAATGGTACGAGGGTTATCGATAGCGTCAGGCCAAGCACGACGCAGCAATTCCGACCTACTCAGAGGCACTCCCCCAGCTTGTGCCAAAACATACAGCAAACTAAATTCTTGGGGCGTTAAGTCGATGAATTCACCCTGGAAGCGGACACGGCGCTGAACTAAATCGATTTGCAAAGTGCCATAATCCAAATAAGCTGGTGCAGTAGGTGTGCGCTTCCGGCGAATCAGTGCCTCTACCCGTGCCAAAAACTCTTGCATCCCAAAAGGTTTGCTCAGATAATCATCTGCACCCGCCTTTAAACCGGCGACGATATCACCTTCACTATTACGGGCAGATAGCATCAAGATTAGAGGCTGCTGCTGACGATGCAACCAACGACAAAACTCAATGCCATCACCATCAGGCAGGTCTGCATCCAACACAACCAGTGTTGGTTGATGGCTTAAAAATACTTCCCTTGCTTGATAAATGCTGGCAGCTTGATGCACACGGTATTCAAGTTGTTGCAAGTGCCAACCCAACAACGACCTCAGATGGGGATTCCCCTCAATGATTTCTATACAAACCGAACCCACGGTGGCAAGACCCCTTAGCGTCGATAGACTCTCAAAGTAACAAGCCTATCTCTAAGGTTTTGTAGCCTTTGTTACTTCAATTGCGATTAGCTTTACATTTCCTCATAAAAAGAGTGGCAATATCTTTAATTTGTGCCTTGCGGAAAGGCGATTAGAAATATTATTAAATTTTTATTAAATTTATCGAAAGTGTTGTTAGACTTATTAAAAGTTCTTTTAGCTTAACATTTTGCTCTTAGATGGTGTAATGTGGCAAATACAGCGCATTTCAAGGAAAGTGAGGTACACAACCAAAGTCTCAAACCCTGGTGTGAAAGCTGTTTTACTTCTGAATTCTGACTCCTGAATTCTGAATTCTGCTCTATCTATAACCCAACCAGCGAACCGTTACTACAACAGCTTTTCAACCTGATGGTGGAAGCGGATTTTTTCGCAAAAATTAGTGGCCACATCCCCGAATATAACATCAATACAATGGGGCTGTTGAGGATGAAAATCATAAAAATAACTTAGCAGCTAACTAGAATCTATGTTTTCTGGAATAGGATTAAAGTAGCGTGTAGCTGCTAGGAGGGTACTACCCAAAGTAGATGTGTTGACTTTGAGTTGATGCCAAAGTGAAATTAGACTTCACATTTGAGCCTGAATCATTTACAATTCTCATTCCAGAGAGATTAATACAGCAGTTATGCTCCAAGACACACAAACCATCCGCTATTACCAAAGACTCACCGACGCCTTCGCCGAGTTATGGAATCGCGGTTATCGCACGGATGATATGCGGATGTATTTGGATGGATATCTAGCCGCACTGCGACATGGCAACATCATTGAACCTTTTCTGATTCATCGCTTAGAAGAGGAAGCCAGCCGCTACTTGTACGATGGATCAAATTTTGCAGTCCCGCAACCACAGCCACAACCGGATTACTACTAAGTACCATTTACCTGGTCATTGATAGTAACCGTTAATTACCGCAGATAATTATAGCATATTATCTGTATTGGTCAACGGGTTGCCGTGGTGTGAGATTTTGGAAATATTATATTGATAAAACGCATCCCCTCAGCCCTATATTGGTCTTGCCAATGTGACTGAGGGGATTGTTGAATTGAAGAAGAATTCAGAAGTCAGAATTGAGGAATCAGAATCAATCAGTCGGGGATTGGGACCCCCACTTCGGCAAAGCTACCTCGACTGCGCTCGGCACAAGTCATATCATGTCCGGGTAATTAGTTATGATTCCCATACTCATTGCACCCCACCCCTTAATCCCCTCCCCGCTCTTCGGGAGGGGAGACAAAGCGCAGCGTTGGCGGGGTGGGGTTCTTCGGGTTTAATAAGTAATCAAGCGGACATAATATCAGTGACCGCCACTGAATTGTTGCACCACCAAATCTACGATTTGGTGAGGGTCTTAAACCCGTCTATTCATCCGTTTTTTCGGTCAAAATTCATTCTGAATTCTGACTCCTGACTCCTGACTCCTGACTTCTGACTCCTGACTCCTGAATTCTGTTTCGATAACCTGAAATCGATTCAAAGACAGGTGAAATATTTTTGTCAGCAACCTATTAAAATAATTCGTAATTGAATTCTTAACTACGAATTACGAATTACGAATTAGTTACGAAGCCAATGCTACTTCTACCTTTTCCTGCAATTCACCTTTTTGGTACAGCTCAATCAAGATGTCAGAACCGCCAAGGAATTCACCATTAATATACACTTGGGGAATTGTCGGCCAGTTAGAGTATTCTTTAATTCCCTGACGGATTTCAGAGTCTGATAGAACATCGACCGTCTCGAAGGGAACTCCCAAAGTATTGAGAATCTGCACAACGTTGTTGGAGAAACCACATTGGGGCATTAACTTGTTTCCCTTCATGAAAACTAAAATCTTGTTCTGTTCTAGCAAGTTATCAATTTTCTGTTTGAGTTCTGGTGTCATGATATTTGTATTTCCTATGTTGCATTCAACGATCGCGGGTGAGGAGTTAAAAATTCATAACTTATAACTCCTAACTCTATGTTTACGAAGCTGTTGTTGCTTGCCAAGCTTCGGGAGTATATGTTTTTACTGCCAAGGCATGAATCGCTTCAGTTGACATAGCTTGCCCCAACGCACCATAAATTAACTGGTGTTGCTGCACCAGTCCCTTACCTGCAAAGTGCGATGAAACAACTGTTACCTGATAGTGGTCCCCGCCACCAGTCAAGTCTTGCACCTGAACCTGGGCGTCTGGCAGTTCCGCCTTGATCATTGCCTCAACCTGCTGCGGACTAATCATCGCTATTCCTGAAACAACTTACTTTTCTATTATTAACAGATATAGACCAAATACCTGTGCCAACTTCAGCTTTTGGCAAGGCTGGGGATAAATGCGCCTCTGAGGTGTATTTTCGAGAACGCTCAGGTTTTGGCTACGGCGGATAGTTCTATCCTAACACTGGGGCGTTTCAAGGTGTTGTTCAGGGAGAGAAAGATGTGAAAGATGGGGGAAATGGGGAAAACAGGCAACAAAAATTTAATTTATTTTTTTGGAGATGAGGAAGATGAATTACCAGCTTCTCTGGGATAGGGAGAATCAACAAAACCTAATTCAAATAACTGTTTATAGGCTTTCTTGCCTAAATCCCGCGTCGGGTTTTGACTCTTAATTATTTGAATCAACAACGGTACGGCTAATTCTGGCTGATTTTGTGCGCGATGTACCAATGCTAGCTGAAAGGTGGCTTCATCTCGTTTTTGGGCTGTTAATAGAGCTTTTTGACGCTGAGAATCAGAAACCCTATTGTCAATTCCCGAAAAGCTAGAGTTTAACTCTTGATAAAAATTAGATAACTGATTATAAACCTGACGTGCTTCTTGCAGTTTCTTAACAGCTAAGGGGTAGTTTTGAGCAGAAACGGCTTGGTCTGCCTCTTTGAGTAAGCGATCGCCGCCTTCAATGCTCAAAATGCTGTTACTTTGGGTTATGGGGCGAAGGTTATTGGGATCGTTGGGATCAATAGGTTGTGGTTGGCTGGTAGTGCCTGGTGACTGTGATACCTGAGCATTCACAGGTGATAGCAGGCTGAGGACTGCTATGACTGATAGAAAAGTACGGTGCATCAAGGTAACAGCGGCAGCAGTGTTCATGGGATCAAGTAGTGCGACAACTAGATAAAAAAGTTATGGAAACTTCGGGTATCTTAACTCTGTTTTGGTCTTGGACAAAGCAAAGCTACATCCTAAGTATCTCTGATTTAGACTAAAAATCGCTTTAATAGAGTTCCCATTACCCTTGTATAGTAACTAACTTAAATCCTTCTGATCAGCGATACCTACGGACGAGATCAAGAATTAGTGATTTCTGCAAATGCGTGATTAGTAATTTTTGTTTCTTGATGGCTTAATTGTTGCAGTGCCTTTACTAAATCAGCTGTGATGCTTTTGGCATCTTGTTTTATACAGCCACTCATGTAATCCCTTACTCTGATTGGGGAGCCAATGTGAATACTCACATCCGTACCCCAATTTGGATAAGGTTGGCTGTAATTAATCCCTATGGGGATGATTTTCACTCCCAGCCCGGAATGACTAGATTCAGCACTCAAAGCAAGACGAGCAATTCCCGGCTTTAACTGGTGAACTTGGCGATCGCGAAAAATGTTACCTTCTGGAAATATGACGAGGTTTTTTTTCTGCTGAAGTAGCTCAACTCCATGTCGCAGGGTGCGGATTGACGGATGCTTAGAATTTACAGGAAACCCCCCCAAACGTCGGACAAACCAGCCTTGCAAACCTTGGCATTCGTCAATAGTCACCATAAATCGCAAATCTTGTTCTGTCAGACAATCAACGGTGGCGTAGGGTACGAGTAAGGCATCCCAACGCGCCCGATGGGTAGGGGCGAGAATCACAGGCCCAGTTGTGGGGATATTTTTTTGTCCGGTTATTCTAATTTGCCCAAAGAATAATGGTAATACGCAGTGACGCCCAAATAAATATGCCAGAGGACTTAACCAAGGAGAAACCCTTGAGGTAGTATGATCTACCTGAGGATTTGCTGGTGTGTGCTGGCAGGTATCGGATGAAGAGTAAAATTCCATGATGACGGATGCAGCTGATTTACGCGTAAAATTTAACGAAAAGCCTGATTAGTTACACCGTAGATTCTCTTGCGTCAATTGTGTCGTACTAGATGGACAGTTTTACCTCTGTCCGTTAGTTTCCCCTACGCCGCTTAGTGGCAAACCAAACCTGTAATTGCTGACGACAAGCTGACTCTAGAATACCTCCGATTACCTGGAGACGGTGATTAGAAGCAGCACTATCGGGTATGTTAATAACTGTACGAATTGCGCCAGTTTTTGTATCGTCTACTCCATATACAAGTAGTCCTAGACGCGCTTGCACAATAGCACCTGCACACATCGGGCAAGGTTCGAGAGTTACGTAGAGGGTGCATTCATTAAGATGCCAATTTTGTAAAGTTGTTGCAGCTGTCTTGAGAGCGAGAATTTCCGCATGAGCGGTAGGATCTTTGTCACGCTCTTTTCTGTTTTCTCCTTCTGCTAGCAATTTGCCTGTTGAATCAATGATAACAGCACCTACAGGGACTTCACCTGCATCACCTGCTGCTTTTGCTAATTTTAGGGCATAAGTCATCCATTGTTGATGTATAAGATATTCTGTATACTTAGTTAGCATATTCTGATGAATATAAAAACTTCAAAATTCAAAACATTACAGCTATTTTCAGGTAAATAGACCACGCGGTAGGGGCACAGCAATGCTCATGCGTGTCAACTTAAGCTAAAAATAGCTTAACTGTTAGCTTCCTCACCCGCCCAGAAATAAATTTCAGGGCTAATAGCTAAAGTCTACTGAAGTAGACTAAAGATTTTTAGGAATATTTAGTCTACTTCAGTAGACTTTAGCTATTAGCAAGGAACTTCAGTTCCTTGCGGGACATGACTTTTACGTTAAGTTGACACCAATGAGCAATGCTGTGCCCCTACGACAGATGTGGTTCAAATACATGATTTCTGCTGTAAGAAATAAGAATTAAATAACATACAATTTATGTCCCTGGCTTACCTCACCCTCAATCCCTCTCCGATATATTGGAGAGGGAAGCTAGATACAGAATGAAGTTTTGCATTTTATTTAATCCACCTTCCTAAGTTAAGAGGCGGCAGCCCTCCCATCAGGCATTCCCAGTCAGAGACTGGGAACGAGACAAGGTAGGCAAACTTTCGCCACGCACGGCTAAACAATTTAAAATCAAAAGTTGCCCAACATAGCATCACTAAGCCAGCCGTTGGGGGCTAATTTGATTTCTAAATAGCGGTTTGGGCTAAAAGGGGATCGAGTTGACTTTGTGTGTCTAGCTGATAGAGGTCATCGCAGCCGCCAATGTGCTGGTTATTAATAAAAATTTGTGGTACACTGCGGCGTCCGTTAGCGCGTTCTGCCATTTTAGCTCTGGCTGCTTCGTCGCCGTCGATTTTATATTCAGTAAAATTTACACCTTTCCACCACAGCAGTATTTTGGCACGAATGCAGTATGGACAAGTTTGCCATGTGTAAAGTTCGACATTGGCTTTGACTCGCTCTGGATGGCGATTTAAGAGGGGGTTAAGAAAGTTCAGCATATTTTCTCAAGCAAGGTTTTAACTATATCTTTAGCCTAGATCATTGCTGGCATTGCTTACCGCATTGGGGCTGGAACCCACTTTTGGAAACTTTCTAAATGATTCCAGTAAGACAAATATCCAGTCAATGCCCAAATTAGAGCGGCTACTATCAGCACTGCTACGCCAATTAGCCGCCAAGTTCGGTTGGTTTTCCAATGGAGAGTTGGGGCTGCAAAAATACCACCTAATCCAGTTAAAATAAAGCCGATTCCTGACAAAAGCGGTTGCTTGGTCAAATTCCAGTTGAGGATGCGGATACCAACTACGATCGCAACTACGCCAGCAAAGAAGCCGTAAACTGCTATTGTGAATAAATCCCAACCTTGAGCAAGAGAAACCGCAGCCGCAACAAACAAGATACCAAATAAGACACTTGTTTCACCGAAGGCAATGTTGAAGCTACCGATTACTGGCCAGGTGAAGATCATGTGTAAACCAGTTGTGAGTGCGATGTCTGGCGACAAGCCGCTTCGCGTCTACGCGCCTGTAATTCCAAATCCCGGAATCCACTGTCTTTGATTAGAACTATCTATACCCCGATACACGTAGTCAGCCAGTAGAAATAATCCAGCTACCATATTGATCAACATTAGTGTGATGTAGTCGATAAACACGATTAACCTCTTAAATTTGACAAGCTAAACCACATCTATTTTGAGAACCATAGTTTTTAAAAGTAGTGGGAGCATCTTGCTCCCTGCTCGTAGTAGTGGGAGCATCTTGCTCCCTGCTCGTAGTAGTGGGCAAGATGCCCGCACTACTCCTCTGTTTCAAAATGGACGAGGTTTATTTACTCTGCGCCTTGGTTTTCGCTTATTCTTGAGTTTTTAGTGAATTTACCAGCTTATTTATTTATTATTTTATACCTGAAGATAGATACTGAAGAAAAGCAAGGTTCTAAGTTGATGTGCAGCTAAATTGTATAACACGAAAACCCAAAAATATTGTAGTGCGGGCAACATGAGCGCGTCCAATATACAAATTAAATACGCAACAGCTTAGATATGCACTGCTACCCATTTGTGCCAGTTTGTAACCAGTTAGCAGTAAAACTTAACTTTCTTCCAGGTGTATCCGCCCTTTGGTAGACTTGAAGTCTGAAATAGCCAGATAAAACGACGTAAATTCAAGCAGTTGAGAGGGTGGACTCTGTGGAAAATACACTTGGGTTAGAGATTATTGAAGTAGTAGAGCAAGCCGCGATCGCTTCCTCAAAGTGGATGGGGAAAGGCGAAAAAAACATTGCTGACCAGGTAGCAGTGGAAGCGATGCGGGAGCGGATGAATAAAATCCACATGCGCGGTCGCATCGTCATCGGGGAAGGCGAACGCGACGACGCGCCAATGTTATACATCGGGGAAGAAGTTGGTATCTGTACCCAACCAAATGCCGAAAGTTTGTGTAACCCTGATGAATTAATTGAAATTGATATCGCTGTTGACCCCTGTGAAGGTACGAACTTGGTAGCTTATGGACAACCTGGTTCGATGGCTGTGTTGGCAATTTCTGAGAAGGGGGGATTATTTGCTGCTCCTGACTTTTACATGAAGAAGTTAGCAGCACCTCCCGCAGCTAAGGGTAAGGTAGACATCAACAAATCAGCAACGGAAAACCTGAAGATTCTCTCTGAGGTTTTAGACCGGAGTATTGATGAACTTGTTGTCGTAGTAATGAAGCGCGAACGTCACAATGATTTAATTAAAGAAATCCGTGAGGCTGGAGCTAGAGTCGCCCTAATTTCAGATGGTGATGTCGGTGCAGCAATAAGCTGTGGTTTTGCTGGAACTAATATCCACGCGCTGATGGGTATTGGTGCGGCTCCTGAAGGTGTAATCTCGGCAGCAGCAATGCGTGCTTTGGGTGGACACTTCCAAGGTCAATTGATCTACGATCCAGAAGTAGTAAAAACAGGTCTGATTGGAGAAAGCAAACAAGCCAATATCGATCGTTTAAAGTCTATGAATATCAATGACCCCGATAAGGTCTATGATGCTCATGAACTGGCATCTGGTAAAACTATTCTGTTCGCTGCTAGCGGCATTACCACTGGTAATCTCATGCAAGGTGTGCGTTTCTTCAAGGGCGGGGCGAGAACTCATAGCTTGGTAATTTCCAACCAGTCGAAAACTGCTCGATTTGTTGATACAATTCATATGTTTGGTGAACCCAAGATTCTCCAACTGAATTAATTTTTAGGGAATGGGGAATGATAAAAGTAGGGGCGAAGCATTTGGAAATGAATCTTTCTATAAATGCTTTACCCTTACAGTAGTTAGTAGTTAGTAGTTAGTGATTAATTGTTGGTTGGAAAAACTATCAACCAATAAACAAAAATTCCCTATTCCCTATTCTCACTCAATACCCTATTCTCAACTACCAACTAGTAACTACGATTTAGCAAATGAATATAGCAGTGGTGGGGTTAAGCCATAAAACAGCCCCAGTAGAAGTTCGGGAAAAACTGAGTATTCCAGAACCACAAATTGAAAGTGCGATCGCTCAATTGGCTAGCTATCCCCATATTGACGAAGTTGCAATTCTTAGCACTTGTAACCGCCTGGAAATCTACATTGTTACCAGTGAAACAGACCAAGGTATTCGAGAAATAACTCAGTTTCTTGCGGAATACAGTAAATTGCCTGTGCTTTCTCTGCGACAACACTTATTTATGCTGCTACATGATGATGCAGTGATGCATGTCATGCGGGTAGCTGGTGGTTTAGATAGCCTCGTACTCGGAGAAGGTCAAATTCTGGCTCAGGTGAAGACTACTCACAAACTGGGGCAGCAATATAGCGGTATAAAAACCATTTTGAATCGATTATTTAAACAAGCGCTAACAGCTGGTAAGCGGGTTCGCACTGAAACTAGTATTGGTACTGGCGCTGTCTCTATTAGTTCGGCTGCTGTGGAGTTAGCACAGATAAAAGTGGCAAATCTAGCTGCTTGCCGAGTGGTGATTTTGGGTGCTGGTAAAATGTCGCGCTTGCTGGTGCAACACCTACTTTCTAAAGGTGCTGTGCAAATTAGTATTGTAAATCGTTCCCGCGATCGCGCCCAAGAATTAGCGAAGCAGTTCCCTCAACAACTGATCCAAATTCATCCCCTATCAGAAATGATGCCAGTGATTGCCGATAGTGATTTGGTGTTTACAAGTACTTCGGCAACAGAGCCAATACTTGATCGTGCCAAATTGGAAATGGTTTTAGAAGTTCAGCGATCTCTGATGTTATTTGATATTTCTGTGCCGCGTAATGTTCATGCGGATGTAAATGAATTGGAAAATGTGCAGGCGTTTAATGTGGATGATTTGAAGGCAGTAGTAGCGCAAAACTACGAAAGCCGTCGGAAGATTGCACAGGAAGCCGAGCGACTTTTAGAAGAAGAAGTGGAAGCTTTTGATATTTGGTGGCGCAGTCTGGAAACTGTAACCACAATTAGCTGTCTGCGAAATAAAGTCGAAACCATCCGCGAACAAGAATTAGAAAAAGCTTTGTCGAGATTGGGTTCGGAATTTGCAGAAAAACATCAAGAGGTGATTGAAGCATTAACACGGGGAATTGTCAATAAAATTTTACATGATCCGATGGTGCAATTGCGATCGCAGCAAGATGTGGAAGCTAGACGGCGCTGTATGCAAACTCTGCAAATGTTATTTAACCTCGATGCAGAGGAACAGTTTAGTTAAATTGAATAACAAAATCCCCGACTTCTTTGAGAAGTCGGGGATTTTCGCTTTTCAATTAGATATACTTCTAATTAGATAGATGTCTAATTAGAAGTTAGTTATGCAACCAGAGCAATTTAACATCTTACTGCGCTTTTTCAAGGCATTAGCGGATGATAGCCGATTGAAGATTGTAGGCATTTTGGCGAATCAGGAGTGCAGCGTCGAAGAATTGGCGGTGCTACTGCGGCTTAAAGAACCGACGGTATCCCATCATTTAGGCAAACTTAAGGAGCTAAATTTAGTGACAATGCGCCCTGATGGTAATAGCCGTCTATATCAATTGGATAGCGAGGCTTTGCAAAGTATCAGCAAGGAAATTTTTACACCTGAGAAAATAGCATCTTTGATAGAGGATGTGGATACTGAGGCTTGGGAAAGCAAAGTGTTGAAAAACTATTTTGAGGGCGAATCTCTCAAGGAAATCCCCGCTAGTCGCAAAAAGCGCTTAGTAATTCTCAAGTGGTTGGCAAGTAAATTTGAGATTGGGGTTCAGTATCCAGAACGCACAGTTAATGATATTCTCAAACGCTACCATCCTGATTGCGCTACCCTACGGCGAGAGTTGATTGGTTATCAGTTAATGCAGCGAGAGAATGGGGTTTATTCGCGTACAACATAAGATAGAGGAATGGAAGTAAAGTCAGAATATTAAGTTGCACATCGCGTTAATTCATAATTAAAATCTTTGGTAAGTCAACTTAGTTATCAGATCAATTTTTTTGTGGATTACTCTAAGGGTATTAAAGTATGAAAATAAACAACAAGTTTACATATAGATACTTTGTCCTATTTCCGTTATTGGTGGCGCAGGCTGGATTAGCTCAAAACCAACAACAATATCTGATATCGCAGCTAAAGGTTCCTGAGAACTTGAAAGTACCAACAGGACAGACGCTTGTGCAAAAAGTAAGTGCTAATGGGACGCAAATTTATCAGTGTAAGGCTAAGGCTGACAATCCCAACGAGTTCGAGTGGACTTTAAAAGCACCACGGGCTAATCTATTCGATGACAAAGGGCAGAAAATCGGCAAGCACTATGCTGGCCCTACTTGGGAAGCAAATGATGGCAGTAAGGTTGTCGGTCAAGTGAAATCGCATGCCAACTCACCAAACCAGAGTGCCATTCCTTGGTTGCTCCTTGAAGCAAAATCAAATGAGGGTAATGGTATATTCAGCAAAGTGAAATACATCCAACGGGTAAATACTGTCGGAGGTAAAGCGCCTACTACAGGATGTGACAAAACTCACACAAATTCTCAATTATCAGTTAATTACAGTTCTAACTACTACTTTTATGAGGCGGTGCCTTAACTTACAGCAGAATTCAGAATTCAGGGGTCAGAATTCAGAAGTAAAACAGCTTTTACACAAGGGTTTGAGACTTTGGTTGTGTACCTCACTTTCCTTGAAATGCGCTGTAATATTTATATGTTTTTGAGCAGCCTAAATCCTCAGAAGATATAGGCACCTCTAAGAGGGTGTTTTAAAAGTATTGGGCGAATATAATAGAGCCTCCGGCACGCTGACGCGTAGCTTGCTTCGACCTAGGAGTACGCTACTACACAAAACTTAGTCCACCTCCGTGGAAAACATGCAAATTCAAGGGATTGTTAATAAAATTTTACATGACTTGATGGTGCAATTGCGATCGCAGCAAGATGTTGAAGCCAGACGGCGCTGTATGCAAACTCTGCAAATGCTGTTCAAGTTAGACGCAGAGGAACAGTTTGGTTAAATTAAACTTTCAGCAGTTTCTTCCTCGGTAAAGATAGGATGCCACAATTCAGCAATGGGCAATTCCCAACCACGAAAAAGTTCTGGTAAGCTGTTCCACATTTAAATTACACCACAATAACCGCACAATCGTAGGTTGTATCTTTATGCAGTTAGAAACACAGAAATTCTATTACACACCTGAAGAGTATTTAGAAATTGAAGAAAAGGCAGAATATAAAAGCGAATACCGTGATGGAGAAATTGTACCGATGACGGGTGGCACTACAAATCATAATAAAATTGCAGGCAACTTTTATGCTTATTTGAAGTTTGGTTTGAGAGGCAAGAATTATGATGTTTATATTGGTGATGTGCGTTTGTGGATACCCCGTTATCGGCAGCATACATATCCCGATGTGATGGTGGTTGAGGGACAACCTATTTATACAGGAACCAGCACAACAACGGTTATGAACCCAATGTTAATTGCTGAAGTTTTATCTAAATCGACTAAGAATTATGACCAAGGCGATAAGTTTCTTTATTATCGCTCTATTCCAGAATTCAAGGAATATATTTTAATTGACCAATATCAATATCATGTGATGCAGTATGTAAAAACTGCGGAAAGTCAATGGTCATTTACTGAATTTGAACATGAATCTGCAACCTTATCACTGCAAACGGTTGATTTTCAAATTGAATTGCGCGACCTTTACGAGCAAGTCAATTTTGCAGAAAATAACGAAGATTGAAGAAGAATTCAGCTATTCTGAATTCAGGAGTCAGAATTAATCATCTAAATCAAGCTCAAAGAAAGATGCTGCGGGAGCATCCCAAATGTGTAAATTTATTTTTTTGTAGTGCGGGCTTCTAGCCCGCTTCCTGGACATTAGGGAGCAAGATGCTCCCACTACAAATTTTATTTTGGCAAAATTGGGATGCTCCCGATGCTGCCGCTTCAATATCATTCTGAATTTCTGCAAACTTTTGTGGCGTAATGCGTTTATAGCTAGCTGTAATACCCATAATATGTACTCCAATCTAATGACTTTAGGCATGGGGTCAATTTAAAATCTAAAATCTAAAATCCAAAATTGTTTGACAATTAAGCCACTTTTAAAGACTTACCTAATGTTTGTGGATCTGGTAAAGGCTGACCATCTTCTAAGTAAGATTCGATTAACATTTCTAAGACTTCCTGAGCATTTTTTAAAGCCTCCTCATAAGTGTCTCCATGAGTACAAGGCTGCATCACATCCGGGAAATCAGGTAATGAAACTACATAACATTCATCTTCATTTGACCATTGAATTAATATTGTATATTTCATGCTTCTGGTTCCTCCTTTTCCTCTACTTCTATCTTATTTAATTCTTCTAGTGCTTCATTAACTAACCTGCTTTTCTAAATATGGTTTAGCGTCACTACCATCTTTACCAGCAATGATAATAGCTTTAGATAATTTTGGATGTATCCATTTGCTATGACTTCCCTTTGCCGGTTTATAGGTAAACCCCGATCGCAGGAATAAACTTTTCAGTTCTCTAATTTTCTTGGGCATATACTAATTTGCCTTTTACCCAAGATTATTTAGGCATTTCATATAAGTTTATTTTCCCAAATACGCCTCTAAAACTTTGGGATTAGTTTGAATCTCTGCGGGTGTACCGTCAGCTAAATTCTGTCCTTCGGCAAGTACCCAAACCCGATCGCACAAGGACATAATCACATCCATATTGTGTTCAATAATCAGAAAGGTCATCCCATCTTGGCGATTCCAAGTGATAATGCGATCGCAAATATCATCAATTAATTTCGGATTCACCCCGGCTGCGGGTTCATCCAACAAAATTAACTTGGGATTAGTCATCAGCGCCCGTCCCATTTCTAGCAGCTTGCGTTGTCCACCAGACAAACCACCAGCATAATCGTGTGCTTTTTTTGCCAAACCCACTGATTCTAATAGCAACATTGCTCGCTCTTGGAGTTGCTTTTCTTCCTTAGCGACAACGTGCGGTTGCAACTGCACCTGCCAAAAACTTTCACCCGTTTGTTTTTGCGCCGCCAGCAGCATATTTTCTAACACCGACAACCGCGAGAGAGTCCGTGCAACTTGAAAAGTGCGGATTACTCCCTGTTGGGCGATTTGATAGGGTTGCAAGTTGTGAATCGGTTCGCCGTCAAAAATCACTCGTCCCTTATCTGGGCGGATGAAGTTTGAGAGTAAGTTAAATAAAGTAGTTTTACCAGCACCATTGGGGCCAATCAACCCCGTAATGCTGCCTTTAGGAACTTCGATTTTTGCATCATTAACTGCTTTGATACCACCAAAGCTTTTAGAAAGTCCAGTGGCTACCAAAAGGGGAAGTGGCGATGACTGGTTATTTACCAAGAGTGAGTTCCTCCTTTTTCCCTAGAATACCTTGAGGTCGCCAAATCATCAGTACCATCAAAATTAGTCCGATTACCATGATCCGAAATGCACCCAAACGTGCTTCATCAAGGGAAACGATTCTGGGTAAGACTTCCCGCGTCAGCGCATCGTAAGCAAAGAAAATCACCGCGCCTAAGATTGTGCCAACATTATTCCCAGAACCACCTAAAATCACCATGATCCAAGTGTCAAAGGTGATCTGCGGTTGGAAATTATCAGGGTAAATTGCACCCAGTTGCCAAGCCAAGAAAGCACCAGCGATCCCCGCGATCGCACCTCCTAACATGAGAGATTGTAATTTATACCAAAAGACATTTTTTCCCAGTGCCTTGGGAATTTCTTCATCTTCGCGGATCGCTTTGAGAATTCTACCCCAAGGCGATCGCACCAAAATTTCTAACCGCCAGTATACAAATGCTAAAACCAGCAGTAACACCAGCATTAGACCCGCTTTTGGGTTGTAATTATACAATCCGATCACCCCAGAAATATAAATCGCTGCTGCCAAAACTGCTAACACAATTCCCACACCTAAGCGCGACGCAAATTCTTGTTTGCTAGTTATCCTTTTGCCTAAATCAGTAGTACGAGATATTTGGCTGGTACGAATCCATCGCCATAACGTAAAGAAAGTTACAGCAGCGAGTAGCGTTAATAACCCAATCATCACAAATTTGACAAACAAATTCGGCTCTGTAGATAGGGGTATGCGATAACTTTGTACGCCAAAGGCCCCAGAAATCCAGGTATCACCTACAGGTAATTCCTGGTTATTTACCACTAAACGAATTAGTTCCCCTGTACCAATGGTGACAATTGCTAGATAATCTTCCCGCAAGCGTAGAGTTGCAAAACCAATTATCAAACCCAACAAAGCGGCGACAATTGCCCCAGCGATTGCCGATATCACTAGGGGGACGCCCTTTAAACTTAACAATATGGTTGTATATGCTCCCAGGGTCATGAAAGCAATATGACCAAAGTTAATTAACCCGGTAAAGCCCCATTGCAAATTGAGTCCAAGTCCGAATAGAGCGAAAAGTGCTGTAGAAATTGCTAAGAAAATGAGATATTCAACCATGTTAATTTAGTCATTAGTCATTAGTCATTAGTCAATCGCCAAGCTCAGAGGTTTAAGCGCCAAGCTCAGAGGTGCGATCGTTAAGCTCAGAGGTTTAAGCGCCAAGCTCAGAGGTTTAAGCGCCATGTTCTCGGAAACTTGCTAGCTCTCTTTTCTGGTACTAGAACAGCAATTCAGTAATCCTGGAAGAACCTCTCCCCCAACCCCTCTCCGAAGCGGAGAGGGGAGTCAAACTCCCCCTTCCCTACAAGGGAAGGGGGCTGGGGGGTTAGGTTTTTGATTACTGAATCGAAGCTCTAGGCAATAAATTTTAGCGTAACTTAAGCGTTGTTAATTTTTTGGGAATACTATTTATTGTTGGTGTTGGGTTGTAGGGAATAATTAACGTATGAATTTGCTGCGACTTAGAATGCATCACTTAATCGAGCAGTTAGGCGATGACGATTTGCAAGACATTTGGGACGTTCTCGAAGCTTTATATTATGACTTTTATATGCTCAAAGCCATAGAACAAGTCAAGCGATCGCAGCAACCGTGGGATATCTTAACCCATGAAGAAGCGGTAAGACTGTTGATGTTTTTCTGATTCAGCAGCGCTTTTAGTAAGTAAGTGGGTCAAATTAAATATAAAACCTCACCCTGCCTCCGGCTTCCCTCTCCGAACTCACGGAGAGGGATTGAGGGTGAGGTTTTGCCTCCGGCTTCCCTCTCCTTAGTAAGGAGAGGGATTGAGGGTGAGGTTTGATCTTATGTTTAATTACGCCTACCTACTTAGTGCTGTTAGCGGAGAGCTGTTGTTTAGCCCGTGCTGAGTAGTAGCCCATAATTAAAGCTAAGGGATTAGTTAGGAAGAAATTTGTTTATTATTTATTTAGAGCTAAAGCCAGAGGATTTTAGATCCATGTGCTGAATTGTAAGTCTTAGTACTACTTCTTGACTCAGCACTTTCAACTCACCACTCTTTTGGTGTCGTCCCTCAAGTTTTAGTTAGGTAACGCCTAGTGACTCTAGAAATACGCTATGCAAGGTCTTTTTTGCTAGACCTGAAGAATTTAGAACCTGCTGCATACGAGCGGGTGCATGATTTTGTCTTTGTTGAGTTAGCCCAAAAGTGGCAGCTGAGTGATTTAAAAGAACTACGACAGCTTAATAGTGAAGGCATTTTTCACCGCTTCACCCTCGATAATTATCTGATTGGTATAGAAATCAGGGGTGAAATTGTGAAATTTCTGCGTGTCATCCCTATGCCAGATGTTTAACCAGAGGAGTTAAGCGAATACTTAAAACTGTAAACAGTATAAGGCTAGGCAGGGATTGCTATAACCTTACATTAAACTGGTTTTTGAAAAACACTTTATTTGAGATTTCCCTATGGATGCTAGGGCACTTTGGCAACGATACCAAAACTGGTTATATTTCCACGAGGGATTAGGACTGTACTTAGATGTGAGTCGAATACGGTTCGATGATGCCTTGGTGGATTCGTTGCAGCCGAAGTTTGAGAAGGCGTTTGCGGATATGGCTCAACTAGAAAAGGGTGCGATCGCAAATCCCGATGAAAACCGCATGGTTGGACATTACTGGCTGCGAAATCCTGATTTAGCGCCAACTCCAGAACTCACACAAGAAATTGTCCAAACCCTAGAACAAATCGAAGCCTTTGCCGAAAAAGTCCAAACAGGTGCCATTCATCCTCCCAGAGCCAGCCGCTTCACGGATATTATCTCCATTGGCATTGGTGGTTCCGCCCTCGGCCCCCAATTCGTGGCTGAAGCCCTCGCTCCTGATTTCCCGCCCCTGAAACTTCACTTTATCGATAACAACGATCCGGCAGGAATCGATCGCGTTCTCAATCACGTCCGAAATAGCCTCAACAGCACTTTGGTATTGGTAATCTCCAAATCTGGGGGAACGCCAGAACCTCGCAACGGCATGATTGAAGTTAAAAAAGCCTACGCTGGACACAATTTAGAATTTGCCCAATATGCGGTAGCGATTACCAGCGTTGATAGCAACCTCGACAAGCTAGCCAAAGATGAAGGCTGGCTGGCCAGATTTCCGATGTATGACTGGGTAGGAGGACGCACCTCAGAAATGTCTGCTGTGGGGCTAGTACCAGCAGCATTGCAGGGCATTGATGTTCGCGCCATGCTAGATGGTGCAAAAGAAATGGATGACGCTACCCGCGTCCCAGATGTGAAAAATAACCCAGCGGCCTTACTCGCCTTATCTTGGTACTTTGCTACCAATGGAAAGGGCGAAAAAGATATGGTTGTCCTACCTTACAAGGACAGCTTATTTTTATTCAGTCGCTATTTGCAACAGCTAGTGATGGAATCCTTGGGCAAGGAAAAAGACTTAGACGGTAAAACTGTCCATCAAGGCATTGCCGTTTATGGCAATAAAGGCTCAACAGATCAACACGCTTACGTCCAGCAGTTACGGGATGGTGTAGCGAATTTCTTTGCTACCTTCATCGAAGTGTTGGAAGATCGTCAGGGGCCATCCACTGAAATAGATCCGGGAGTGACATCAGGCGATTATCTTTCCGGTTTTCTCCAAGGAACCCGACAAGCGCTTTATGAAAATCATCGTGATTCAATTACAGTCACGATTCCCCAAGTTAATCCCCGAACTGTCGGGGCATTAATTGCTTTGTATGAACGCGCTGTTGGTTTATACGCCAGTTTAGTCAACGTCAACGCCTACCATCAACCAGGGGTAGAAGCTGGCAAAAAAGCTGCCGCCACCATTCTGGATTTGCAAACACGAGTGGTAGCAGTGCTACAAAAAGAAAAAACTCCCCTTTCTCTTGACGAACTCGCTTCTAAGGCAGGCGCATCAGAGCAAGTTGAGGCAATTTACAAGATTTTGCGTCATATCCATGCCAATCAGCGAGGTGTGGTTTTGCAAGGTGATCTTCAGAAACCCGGTAGTTTGACGGTTTCTGCTAGCTGATAGCTCTAGTTTAAATATCACATTTTGTCCATAATTGTTGTATCAGCAACAATTTTTTATTGTGAAGCATTCTCGAACAGAATTCAGGAGTCAGTCGTCAGAATTCAGAATGAATTCTGAACGAAAAAGCGGACTTCGGCGTGAGCGCTCAGTCGAACGCTGAATAATCGGCGTTTTTGCACCCCCACCAAATTTTTAATTTGGTGGTCAACAAGAAAGTCGCGGGTCGGAATCCCCGACTGATGGTTACGTAGCTCTGCCGAAGTATTGATTCTGAATTCTGGATTCTGGATTCTTCTTCAATGTGAAGCATTCTAGATAGAAGATATATCTTCAGTCTAGGATGCTTCACTATATAATTCGTAATTACCAAAGAAGAATTTAGAATTCAGGAGCCAGAATCCAGAATATAATTCTGAATTATGCATTCTTCTTCAATTGACTTTAAATGTTGTTAGAATCAGGTTAAAACTGTCAATAAACTGGAATATAAATCATGAATATCCAAATTAAACCTGAACTAGAGCAAATTATCCAAGCGCAAATTGCTACAGGTAGATATGCGAATCCCGAAGAAGTGATTAGTAAAGCATTAAAGTTGCTATTAGAGTGGGAAAATGGTTATCAGCAGTGGGTTGAAGAAACACGTGAAAAAGTTGAGGTTGCTATCGAGCAACTGAATAGAGGGGAAGGTATTGATGGAGAAATTGTAGTTGAACAATTGCGAGAAAAACTGCGTCAAGCAAGAGAATTACAAGGATGAAGCAACATATTATCTCTCCAAAAGCCAGTCAGGATTTATCAGAAATTATTGATTACTTTGTCAGGATAAATATTGATGCTGGGGAGTATTTTGTTGAAAAGTTTGATCAAAAGTGTAAATATTTAGCTAATTTCCCCAATATGGGACGCAGCTACGGAAATATTAAACCTGATTTGCGTGGTGTTCCTTTGGATAATTACATTATTCTTTATCGAGTTATAAATAGTGGAATTGAAATTGTCCGTGTAGTTAGTGGTTATCAAAACTTGGAATCTTTATTTGCAGAATCAGATGAGTAAGTTGGTGTCTTATCATTGATGTATAAAACACACACTGTCTAAGAGGATGTTTGAAAAGTCCTCATCTTGGTAGCAAATACTTTGAGATCCCCCTAAATCCCCCTTAAAAAGGGGGACTTTAAGAAGTTTTCCCCCCTTTTTAAGGGGGGCTAGGGGGGATCTAGAAGTGCCTAAAATCACAGCCAACCACTTTTCAAACAACCTCTAATACAAATAATCGGAGTTTAAAAAGTGTATGTTAACAGAAATACAACAACAATCTCAGACTTTATACGACCAAGATTATTACCTTTGGCTTAAGACAACCATTAACCAACTTCGCGCTAGGCAATTTTTATCTGTAGATTTAGACAATTTGTTAGAAGAATTAGAAACTATGGGTAGAAGGGAGAAGCGAAGGATGAAAAGTCTGTTGATTAGACTTTTTGAACATCTGCTTAAGCTCACATACTGGGATAAAGAACGGGAGCGAAATGAAGGACATTGGAAAGGGGAAATCAGGACATTCCGTAGAGAGATTAAGGATCAACTCAAAGAAAGTCCTAGTCTTAAGCCTTACATCTTAGAAATATTTGATGAATGTTATCAAGATGCAAGAGCAGAAGCAAGCGATCGCTCAAAACTTCCCATCGATACATTCCCTGTTGTACTTCTTGGTTCTTTAGAACAAATTTTAGATGAAAACTGGTTTCCTGAATCTAACCACAATCATCACGGTAAAGCCGATTAAAATAGATACTTAACTTGGGCTTCCATAGGAGTTATCCAGCAGTGCAGCCGGATTTAATAGGCTTGGAAATTAGCAAGGGGGAACTGAGACGTTTGACTGGGTTCGATCCAGAAGACGTTTTTCGACCCTCGGTTATGCGAGATAGTAAGAAGCGATTAGGGTTTTTTATCAATGAAATGCTGGTGACGCTGGCGCTAACCCCAATAATTGTTGGCTCTGTTTATGCGTTTATTATTCTGCCAACTATTGGTTCTTCAATTAAATTCGGAATTCTTTTACTAATTTTAGTGCCAATCCCGATATTGGTTGGGCGATCGCTCTGGCGACAATTGACCTGTCCCGAAGGACTGACAATACTTTTAGATGAAGTTGATAAATATCATGACCTGATCCACGCTATAGATATTAATGACCAATTGGCAGCATCAGGAAACGTAGAAAGCAGCATCCATGACCGAGAGCAAGTCACCGCCGCCCTGCAACTGATTAGAGAAGATTTAGTCCGCGCTCTGAAAACGGAACGAATTTTGCGAGATAATAAAAAATTGCTTGCGAATAATCAAGAGTTATTTGTGAATAATTTAGCCAGTCTGCAAGCTTTACAACTTAGTAGTCAAGCAGGCGAATATGCTCAACTGCTCAATCAATCATTGCAAATTGCGATCGATGTGCAAGCAGAAATCAGAAAATTACAGAAAGGCTAATTTGTAAAGCTTGGGCGAATAGAATTCGCAGCTACACAAACGTTCGCCCTTGGCGTTCCCGAAGGGTAGGCCGCCTGCGCGGACTAAGAGAAAATTAAGATTTCTTAACCCACCTCCGTGGGTTTTGCCTGTGTAGACGCGGTTTCTAACCGCCCTTTTAACCAAAGTTTGGGGGTTTAATTCCCCTGCCTCTACAGGCAGCAGGTTTTGTGTCGGGGTTAAATCCCCGTTACAAAACGTAATTGCGAATTGCGAATTGCGAATTGGTTTAACTTTCCCAGAAAACGATCGCCCTCCCGCATCCCGTGAGGTCTTTATGAGCAAAAAACCCAAAATAATTGTTCTGGATGATGATCCTACGGGTTCTCAAACAGTCCACAGCTGCTTGCTGCTAATGCACTGGGATGTGGACACTCTCCGCAGTGGGTTACAGGATGATTCGCCGATTTTCTTTATACTGACTAACACTAGATCCTTAACGCCAGAATCAGCCGCATCTGTAACCAGAGAAGTTTGCCAAAACCTGAAAATCGCCTTGAATGCTGAAGGGATTGACGATTTTTTGATTGTCAGCCGTTCTGATTCTACTTTGCGGGGACATTATCCCATTGAAACTGATGCGATCGCTCAAGAACTCGGCCCCTTTGATGCTCATTTTCTCGTACCAGCATTTTTTGAGGGTGGACGCATCACCCGCGACAGCGTGCATTACTTAATTATTGGCGGTGTACCCACCCCAGTCCATGAAACCGAATTTGCCCGTGATTCAGTCTTCAGCTACCATCACAGTTACTTACCCAAGTATGTCGAAGAAAAGACTCAAGAACGAATTAGTGCCGAAGCTGTAGAAAGATTTCTCCTGGCCGATATTCGCGCTGGTAGTTTGTCACGCTTGTTACAACTTAATGGTAATCAGTGCGCTGTCGTCGATGGTGAAACTCAATCTGATCTCAACCGCTTTGCAGTAGACATATTAGCAGCAGCAAGTCAAGGGAAACGCTTTCTATTTCGCAGTGCTGCCAGTATTTTAACCGCTTTAGCCGCTTTACCACCCCAACCCATTGCCCCTGAAAACATGGCGCAGTACGTGCGGCAAGGCAAACCAGGTGCAGTGATTGTTGGTTCCCATGTGAAAAAGACTACTCAGCAATTAGAAGCGCTGTTGCAAGTAGAAGGAATAGTGGGAATCGAAGTAAATGTAGCGCGATTACTTGATGATGATCCAAATCAATCTGCTACACTGCTAACTGAAATTCAAGAAAGTACACGGGCGGTACACGCGGCTGGCAAAACACCAGTAGTTTATACTAGCCGTCAGGAACTGAGTTTTAAAGATGTTAAGACACGATTGGATTTTGGGGCAAAAGTTTCAAGTTTATTAATGGATATTGTGCGCGGTTTACCATCTGATATAGGATTCTTAATCAGCAAGGGTGGTATTACCTCTAATGATGTTTTGAGTACTGGACTCGCTTTAACTTCAGCCCGCTTACTCGGTCAAATTTTAGCTGGTTGTTCAATGGTGTTAACGCCATCCGATCATCCCCAGTTTCCTAATTTGCCTGTGGTGCTGTTTCCTGGTAATGTCGGTGATGCTGATGCCTTGGGGACAATTTATCAAAGATTGACTAGCGATTTTAGATTCGAGATTTTAGATTAAAGAATCTTTTGGTTGATGTCGGGCTAATGTTCCGCTAGTCCAACACCCCTTGTAGGTGAGACAAATCCAAAATCCAAAATCCAAGTTGCGCTGTCAGCGCACCAAAGGTGCGACCCAAAATTTAAAATCTGTTGTCTTTTGGCTAGTACTGCATGACTTCTGATTCTGCGATTCCCAATCTCAAGTCAAATTCTGCACTTCCGAATGCAGAACCAAATTCTATCCTTTCTGAGGTAGAGGTAAATCCGACTGTTTCTGATCTAGAGTCAGATTCTATCCTCCCAGATGCTGAGTTAAAATCTGTCCTCCTTTATTTAAAATCAAATACTGTCCTTGCCGATGTAGAGTCAAATCCTGCTAACCCAGATGTAGATTCAAATCCTGATGCGACACCAGATTTTATCCTGACTGATTTAAATCCCGATGAGTCAGCATTACCAGCGCATCGCCTCAATGATAATACTCAAGTCCAGTTAAAGAGTAAGGAGGGACGACTGTTATTAATTTTGCCTCCAGAATCTCAAGTATCTGCCTCAGAACTCAGTTGGTCTGATATTTGGCAACAAATAAAACAGCGTCTGAATGCCGGCGATCGCTTCCGTATATCGAATACGCCAGTGCATCTAATGGCACAAGACCGCCTAGTAGATGCCAGACAACTGCAAGAACTTGGCGAAGCTTTGAGTGAAGTAGAACTCCGGCTTATATCTGTCTCAACAAGTCGTCGGCAAACTGCGATCGCGGCGGTGACATCTGGGTATTCTGTAGAACAACTACAGCCCGTAAGTTCTCTGATATCAGAGCCAACAGCTACAGCCATACCCCAGGCAGATGCCCTCTATCTGGAAATGACAGTTCGTTCTGGAGTAGAAATTCGTCATCCTGGGACAGTAATTCTCTTGGGAGATTTAAATCCAGGTGGTATTGTAATTGCAGATGGAGATATTATCATCTGGGGTCGTCTACGTGGAATCGCTCATGCTGGAGCTGGAGGTAATAGTGAGTGTCTAATTATGGCCTTGCAAATGGAGCCAACCCAATTGCGGATCGCAGATGCTGTAGCTAGGGCACCAGAAAAATTACCGATGCAATTTTCTCCAGAAGTGGCACATATTACGCCCCAAGGGATTCGCATCGCTAGGGCTAGTGATTTTTCCAGAAACCAATTTACTAAGAACAATTAGCAGCCCTGAATATTTACTTAAAGGATGAAGAATACGAAGGATGAAATATAGCGGTTTTCATGTAGATGGAATACACTACTCTAATCCATAACTCCTTTCCCCTAGAGAAGTGTATTGCACACAACCGAGCGTAGATGGAAAGCGGTGAGGGGGTCGCAGTCTTGGCGCTTGGCGTCGATTGCGTTAGCGACGTTAAGAGCGTCACCCCCGAACCCGTTGGCGCAGCCTCTCCAAGAGTTGGGCTTGTCGTCAGACATCGCGATCAAAAAAATATTCATACCTCACCCGAATCAGGGAGATCAGATATTTCTTCATACTTGCTACGATACTTCATACTTTATACTGCAATTTACTGTTTTATATTTCCTGAACCCTCATTGACCGCATTTCTATCATGACTCGCATTATTGTGATTACCTCCGGTAAAGGAGGAGTGGGTAAAACCACAGTTTCAGCAAATCTGGGCATGGCTTTAGCCAAAATGGGGCGTCAAGTTGCCTTGGTTGATGCGGATTTTGGTCTGAGAAATTTGGATTTGCTGCTAGGGCTAGAAAACCGCATCGTCTATACTGCGGTGGAAGTCTTGGCCAGAGAGTGCCGCTTAGAACAAGCCTTAGTGAAAGATAAGCGCCAACCCAATCTCGTACTCTTGCCAGCAGCCCAAAATCGCTCCAAAGATGCAGTCACACCTGAACAGATGAAGCTATTGGTGAATGCATTAGCCCAAAAGTATCAATATGTAATTATTGATAGCCCCGCCGGTATTGAAAATGGGTTTAAAAATGCGATCGGCCCGGCAAAAGAAGCGCTAATTGTCAGCACGCCAGAAATTTCCTCAGTTCGTGATGCTGACCGAGTAGTGGGGTTACTAGAAGCACAAGGTATCAAGCGTGTTCATTTAATAATTAACCGCATTAGACCCGCAATGGTGAAAGCAAATGATATGATGTCAGTGCAAGATGTTCAGGAACTTCTCGCCATTCCCCTGATCGGGGTAATCCCTGACGACGAGCGTGTTATTGTATCTACCAATCGCGGCGAACCCTTGGTGTTAGCGGAAAATCCCTCTTTAGCTGCCGTAGCCTTTGAGAACATTGCTCGTAGATTAGAAGGGGAAAGTGTCGAATTTCTGGAGATCGACTCGTCCCAAGACAGCATCTTCGCCCGTCTACGAAGGTTGTTGTGGACAAAGATTGTTTAACTTACTTTTCCAGTCTCCGCCCCAGACCTATTCGTAATGATTGAACTTCTAGAAAAACTTTTTTCTCGCGGTGCTGATAGCAGTCGAACTCAAGTGAAACGTCGCCTGCAATTGGTGATTGCTCACGATCGCGCTGATTTAGATCCTCAAACGTTGGAAAAAATGCGGAAAGAAATCCTAGATGTAGTCTGTCGCTATGTCGAAATTGAGACAGAGGGCTTGGAGTTTTCTTTAGAAAGCAACCAACGAACCACAGCTTTAATTGCTAATTTGCCCATCCGCCGGGTGAAAGGTGTCATACCTGAGTGGGAAAGGGGTGATAAATAAGTCTTTATTAGTTTTAATCTTAGAGGATATTTTAAAAGCTGATGCTGGTCAAAAACTATACAAGTCGTTACCGTTACGGCTTGTTATGAAGCATAGTTAATAATGATAACGAGCTTGTAAAAAATTTATTTCATCATCTTTTAGAAGATATACAATTCTATGTTCTTGTGTTAATCGACGAGACCAAGTATTAGGATCTAAATATTTTAAAGGTTCCGGCTTACCTTTCCCCTTAAAAGGATCTTGGCAAGTCTCTTTGACCAGATCCAAAACTTGAAGGGTAACTCGTTGATCATTTTCCACCCAAAATTTTAAGTCTTCTAAAAATTCAGGTTGAAATACTGTTTTTCTTTGATTTGGAGTTGCTGGAATTTCTTGTTTTGATTGGTTTTTGAGGTTCTTCTTTTTGGTCAAATCCTAACTCCTTACTAAGATCATCCAAGCTTTGAGATTTCACAACTCCTGATTTAGCTCGATTTAAAGCTGTTAGCAAACGTTCAGCGTTACGGGGAGAACGTAAAAGATGAGCAGTTTCTAGAATACTAGAAAGTTCATCAACAGCTATTAAAGCTACATTTTCAGCATTACGACGTGTGATGATTACAAAATCGCGTTCTGAAGTAACTTTCTGGCACAGTTCAGCCAGCTTTTCTCGTGCTTGTGTGTAAGTATAACTATCAGAAACCATAAGTATCAAAAGTTCCGTTTTTACTTGTAAATTGAATTAACTACATTCTCGCTTAACCTGTACACAAAGTCTGTACAGGTTGATGCTTTTATCGTAACATAACAGAAATTAGTCTAGAAGCAGCATTTAGAGATTGTCTCGTTCCCAGTCTCCGACTCTTAATGCATTCCGAGAGGGCTGCCGCCTCAAGACTTGCGGCAGAGCCGCAATGATCTGCATTTCCAGCCTCTGGCTGGAAACGAGGTTTTAAAGGGATTTTGGCTTAAGTTGATACTAGTGGTAGGATACCCACCCCACAAGAATCATCCCTATTTTATGCTACGCCAAAAAAATCTCCCGTTGTCAGCAGTGACGACAACGGGAGTATGTAAGATTTTTAATAACCTATCGGTAGGCTACTTGTGGCCCTGCCCAAATTTCTGTAGCCTTTTTACCAAAGGTAATCGGCTGATCATCGTTTGTTGTCGTTACAGTCTTGCCATCATTAGCAACTTGCATTAGTGGCCAATTTTCCTCGCCTAATTCACCCGCACGAAATAGCACATGATCCGGTTGGATTTTACTCCAACCTAACAATACGGCAATTTGTTCATGTTCTTGCTCATGAGCAGGAGCAACTGTGTTAGCCTGATTTTTTTGCCGATCCCAAATCACTGCACTATCTGTGGAATCACCTGTGTTAAATATACCTTCAAACTTGCGTGCTAAGAAGCGATCGCCTTTTTCCGACCAGCTAACTGGAACTAATACCCCAATCTGACCGTTCTTATCGGTTTCTTCTGACGACGCCGCCTTTACAGCCTTTACCTTTAATAAAGGATCGCTAACAGCAGCAGTTGAAGCCATCACCCACAACCTTTTGGTTTGCATATCTTGGACAAACATAACGCTGGTGACACGGCTATTGTACATTTGCGGTTTTACTTCTAGTTGCACCCGGCTATAAACAGCATATTTACCATCTGGAGAAACCACGGGTATGCTGCGGTAGTGACGCACTCCCGAACCACCCTTAGAACCAATAGCTTCTTGAGTCGCTGTGATCCATTTCCAAGGAATAGGATGAGGACTGCCTATGGGATCTATTTGTTCTGCTTGGGGTTGATCATCTGGTTCAGCAGCAGGTATTTCCGTCGTTGTGCTTGGTTGTGATTCTCTAAGAGTTGGTGCTACTTGAGTTGCTGTCAATGATTCATTAAAAGACTTTTCTCTCGAAAGAGAGTTTTCTTGGACTTTCAAAGAGTTGATATTAGCAGCTTTGAGTTTTCGGATTAAATTAAGTTGACTAACAGGAACATCTGTTAATGGTGCAAGTTCAACTGCTGCCAAAGGATCAGAAACAGTTAAATCGCTCTTTGATACAGAACTATCTGCTTGACCCAAAGACTCAATTTTATCCCGTGGTAATACTTGCGGTTTCTGGACACCAGTATTTTGTATTGGCACAGAGTCAAATTCTTTTGTAAACAAGTTGATTTGATCTGTTTTGAATATTTCAGCTATCTCAGGTTGCCCAACTACAGCTATTTCCTTTGATACAGAGTCAGACTCTCCAGTTATAGAAGTTACCTTAGCTACTTCGGATCTGACTGGGATTGAGTGACCCGATGCTCCTAACAAGGGTGCGATAAGTATCACAACGACAACATAATTGAAAAATGGTTGCGTGCGGAACCATCCTGACAGCAAAAGGGGTTTAAGCATTTGTAGACTCTCTAGAAGGGGCGATCGCTATGTGTGAAGCAATACCTATGCAGCAATGGGGCAGCCAGTAATTATATGTATAACAAAAAATTAAAAGCAATGACTAGATATTTTCTTCAAAGTTTGCAGAGCTTTACAAAAATTAAGTATCATTGTCTACAGCTTTTATTATTTAAGTACTGAATGTTTTGTTGCAAAAATATGCTAGCCTACTATACTAAATATGCTGATAACTCAGTAATTACTACACATATAATGTTGTTTCTACTATACCCAACCACACCAAAAAACAGGTATTAGTCGAGGGATATTCAAGGTATAGTTTGGGCTAATAAAGCTGGTAACTAAGAGTGAGATGACTTAGTGGTTGGGGATCGTACTAGCGATCGCTAGTACGCAGCAAACAAGTCATGTTACACACTCAATATAACAGTGCAAACCCCGATAACGGTAAATGTGAGGCGTTACGTGAATAAGCTCTTAATGCGGAGGCATAATAAAATCATACTCAGAAAATATTACTGTCAGCAACCTAAAGTTATAAATTGCAATCTCAACTACAAAAATAGCTAGAAGATGCAATCGTGTTTTAGAAACCTAACTGCATTTAACGCCAATTTTGGGGAAATGATCGGGAACACAACAAAATTTACTTGGTAGATGCTCTAGCGGCTCGTGACGAAACACCACTAAAGATTAGGCTTTCCTTAGGCAGATGCAGTTGATACTAGCTGTTACACTTGTCAAATTAACTATTAAGTTAATCAAGCAGCCTTTGGTTTCACCAATACGAAAACATTGTACCACCAAACAGCCGATATTATTTACAAAAAACTTTGCTTTGCAACTGCCCTACAGAATATAGGAGGCTGCTAAATCCTGGCTTGGTGAATTCTATTTCAATATGCAACTTAGATGTTGTCAGTTATCAGGGGCGCACTTACCATTAATTAATGACTAACGACTAACAACTATTTATTAATGAAAATTGTATTCTTTGGTACACCACAGTTTGCTGTACCCACGTTGGAAAAGTTATTGAATCATTCAGAATTTGAGGTGTTGGGAGTTGTCACCCAACCAGATAAACGCCGGGAACGCGGAAATAAACTTACGCCAACACCCGTAAAAGCGATCGCTACTGCTCACAACTTACCAGTATGGCAACCCGAACGGGTGAAAAAAGACACTGAAACTTTAACCCAACTCAAACAATTAAACGCAGATGTGTTTGTTGTTGTCGCCTATGGACAGATTTTATCGTCAAAAATCCTAAATATGCCAAAGTTGTCCTGCATTAATGTGCATGGCTCGATTTTACCCAAATATCGGGGTGCAGCGCCGATTCAGTGGTGTTTGTATAACGGTGAGCGGGAAACGGGGATCACGACCATGTTAATGGATGTGGGGATGGATACCGGGGCAATGCTAGAAATAGCCACTACACCGATTGGATTACTGGATAATGCCCAAGATTTAGCCGACAGACTAGCTGCGATCGGTGGGGATTTGTTGGTAGAAACTCTGTTGAAGTTGTCACGTCAGGAAATTCAACCAATCCCCCAAGATAATTTAGCAGCTACTTATGCACCTCTGATTCAAAAACAAGATTATGGTTTGGATTGGTCAAAAAGCGCTATCCAATTACACAATCAAATTAGAGGCTTTTACCCTAACTGCACGGCCACCTTTCGTAACAACCTGTTGAAAATCACTGCTTCTGCTCCCCTTGGTTCTGTAGGCGATCGCAATCTCCCACCAGAATTACAAGAATTACTGCATAAATTGCCTGATTTGTCAAATATATCAGACAGACCAGGAGAGGTAGTGAGCATTGTTAAAGGAATTGGCGCGATCGTCCAAACTGGGGAAGGTTTGTTGCTGTTGCGAGAGGTTCAGCTAGCTGGTAAACGTCCCCAGTCGGGATGGGATTTTGTTAATGGTACCCGCTTAACTGTGGGAGAAGTTTTTGGTGCGGGGAGTTGAGGGGGATGAGGGGGATAAGGGAGATGAGGGAGATGAGGGAGATGAGGGAGAATAACTTTTAACTCCTAACTCCTGTACAGACGCGATTAATCGCGTCTCTCCTAAGACTTTTCATAAAATCGGCAAGATTTGCAAGGGCCATCTGGGTTGACTGCACAGCGAATAATTTCTGAATGAGCATTGTAGCAGCAGGTGGCATCACCGATTACCCAACGTCCCGCCACCAAACTTTTCTCAGATGGTCGTTTTGCAGACTGCACGTAAATAGCAATATTATGCAAACGGTAACGTCCGGCTTTAAGTTGGTATCTATGGCGGCGCTCTAAAACCGCATAGGTTTTACCTTCAAAATCGAGATAGTTTCCGGGTTGGGGTGTCCAATCAAGTTGCACTCTGCCGAGAGACTCACGCGGATGCGTCAGAATCACCTCGGTTTGTAAAGAGTCTGGCTCCATAAGCTTATGTGATTTGATTTACGTTATAAGGATGGTATCGTAATAGCTTTCTTTAGCTTACCGAATTTAGATTACAATTATTGACAATCTCCTGCGCCCCTACAAATTACGGCAACCAAAAGTTAGGGAGGATAGATTTGCCCAAGTCGCGCCAGGTTTGGTTGAGCGATCGCGCCACTTGTATATGCACTTCATCCTCTTCTACAGCTAAAATCTCAGATGGCTGACCTTCTCCCAAATAAGACACCACCAAATTCGCCGCCTCCAAACCAGTAACATAAGCCTTTTCCTGTGACCAGGAACCATGACGGTTCACAATCCAATCCCCACTCATAAACACATTTTCAAAACTTGTCTTAGCGGGCAACATATAACGATAGCTACCAGGTGCAAAATGAGTCACCGCCTGATGTAGCTTAATTACACTGCTATCAATGATCTTTGCCTCTCGAAACGCTGGTATACAAGTTGCTAAATAACCCTGAACTATGGTTAAAATCTCCTCATCACTCAAATTGAGAAACTGATTCGCGTGATAGAAGTCAGCTTCAATTACCGTTCCCGGCTCATTTTGATATTCATCATGTAGAGCATTCAAATCAAAAAATGTCCAACCTGTAGTTGCATCGAATCCAAAACAAGCATTGGAAGGACGAGGAATATCAATTTTACGGTCAAACCATAGTCGCGTCGCTAAAACATCAATTGCTCCTAAATTGCTCAAATTACGGAATTCTTCACGACTTTGTAAACTTGGGCTAGTTGAGACAATTTTCTTCATACCCGTGATTCCAACCGCGAAAATCACGGCGTCTGCTTCAATTACTTCATCACCGCAAACTACACCCTTGGCTCGATGATTACTATCAACAATTAAGTCTGTAACCCGTCGTTTGGGCAACACTCGCACACCAGCTTTTTCAATACGTTCCACCCAAGGACGAAATATCTTTTCGCCAACAGTTCCCCGACACCAAACTACATCAAAATCCGGTTGATGAGCCAGAATAAAAAAGTAAAGCATCCCTAAAGTTGCTGCGGCTGAACATTGTTCACCAGGGGCAAACAAGCCCACTAATAACATTGGTTCAAAAGCCTCGCGGTAAAGTCGTGCAGAAACGTTAAACTCTTTGAACAATTCACGGGCAGTTACAAAGTCATAGCGCCGCCAAGCTGCATCAGAATTGTCAAAATCAACAACAGCATAAAGTAAAGGCAGAGCGCTCAGACGATCAATTAGTGGCAGCCGCTTAAACTGAGTATAGAGAAAAGTTCCCAGTGGCGAGGGGAGTCGCGGTAATTCTTGAAAAATCGGTGATTCAACTTCCAAACCTGCTGGCGAATATTGCGAAGAACGAGTCCAAGTAGTAAAAGGATTAATTCCTAATTCATTGATTAGGGAAAAAATATTTTTGTAAGGATACCAAAAGCCATGAATGCCAGCTTCAACAGATTTTCCGGTGGCTGTTTGCCAACCTGCCACCAATCCACCGGGATAGGGGCCTGCTTCTAGAAGTGTCACATCATAGCCTTGCTTTGCCAAATGGTAGGTTGCTCCTAAACCAGCCCAACCAGCACCTACAACTATCACCTGTTTTCGTTGTAACCCTTCTACCATCACAGCCTCCGATTGTTGCAGTCCATCAACTAATGTATACGAACTTGCCGCTCTGATCGCATGACGGGTTGCTATTATAGCGGTTTCCCCTTTGGATGCAATAGGCGTAGGTTGGGTGGAGCGGAGCGCAACCCAACATATATCAGGATGTTGGGTTACGCAAAGCCTCCACCCAACCTACAATTTTTTTGCAACTTAACATTAAAAGGGCTAATGGAATTCCCCTAGCTCTGAAGAAAGACTAAGTGAAGGAGTTCAGTAAAAATAACTTGCGGTTCATGCTGAGTTAAGAGTATAACAGAAAACAGACTTAACTATTCATAAGGAATAATCATAATGAATCAATTAGCAAATGCAAAATTCAGTCTAAATGACTTTGAATTACGAGATGGCATTTATTTTCCGAGCGACTATGAACAGTTGAATAATACTCAACATAAAAAAACGTGGGACGCAATTGGTAAAACATATTATGGTTCCCAAAAAATTGAAAAAGTTGCAGATACGTCGCCGATGAAACAAGATTACACTCTGCTAACTGGCACGCCTGGAGGTACTTGGAATAAATTCCCGTTGAATAAATCTGTTGGTTCTATTTTAGAAATTGGTTCTGGTTATGGTCGCGCATCTTTACATCTTTCTAAAGCGAAAAATCTGAGATGCGAAAAATATTATGGAATTGATATTTCTGAGCCTTTGTTGCGGCGGTTAATCAAGGTTAAACAAGAATATAATTTTTTCCCAGAAGCTGAATTTAACTTGATTTGCGATTCTGCTGAAATATTGCCTTTAGAAGATAATTCTATAGATTTGGCCATTTCTAACTGCGTCTTTATGCATATCCCTGATGCACAATTAAGAAAATTGTTGGCTGACATATCTCGTGTACTAAAACCTGGCGGAATTTTTGTTTTTAATCATTCCTTTCACAACAAGTCGTGTCCTTCTCATATTATCCATAATTTTATCAGAAGGCTGAACCCATTTGTGAGAAATCCAGTTTATCTCAAGCAATATACATCTGCTGAAATAAATGAAATGTTAGCGACTGCTGGGATGAAAACGAAATGTCCACAATACATTGTCGAACCAACGGAAGAATATGCAATTTTGCCGGAAACTATTAAAGGAATTCCGGTGCCGTTTGCTAATGCTATCAACAGAAGTCTTAAGCCATCAGATGCTTTAAAAGAAACTTTGGCTTATGGTTTTAGTGCCTACAGCAGTCAACTGGACTAATTACAGCTATTTTCATCTATTTGAATTACACCTATCGTAGGGGCACAGCATTGCTGTGCCCCTACAGCGTTGTCTAGTTTTTGCCATTTTCTTTATTGTTTGTGAGGTAATTTACCAACTTTTACCAACATATTTAAACTAAAGTTGGTAAATTAGGGATTAGTTGAGCTAATTCTTCCCTACGCAACTATGCCATTGGATTTATCGCCTCTTTGGATATCACTCAAAACTTCATTACTTGCTACATTTATCACTTTCTTTTTGGGTATCGCTGCTGCGTACTGGATGCTGGGATATCGTGGCAAAGGCAAATCGCTGATTGAGGGTATCTTTATTGCGCCACTGATTTTACCGCCCACGGTTGTCGGCTTCTTGTTGCTGCTATTTTTTGGGAAAAATGGCCCTGTAGGGAAACTCATGCAGGCTTTTGACTTCAGCATCGTCTTTACTTGGTATGGTGCTGCGATCGCAGCTACCGTAGTTTCTTTCCCTTTAATGTATAAAACTGCATTGGGAGCTTTTGAACAAATAGATGGTAATTTGCTGCGAGTAGCTAGAACCCTTGGTGCAACCGAAGTCACAATCTTTTGGCGCATCAGTTTACCCCTAGCAGTACCTGGTATTGTTGCCGCCACAATGCTCGCTTTTGCCCGCGCTTTGGGAGAATTCGGCGCGACGTTGATGTTGGCTGGTAACATTCCCGGACAAACGCAGACAATCCCAATGGCGATTTATTTTGCTGTGGAAGCGGGAGCAATGAACGAAGCGTGGTTTTGGGCGATCGCAATTATGGTGATTTCTCTATCTGGAATTATTGCAGTCAACTTCTGGCAAGAATTGCGGGAAAAGAGGAGGGGAGTAGGGGGGGATGAGGGAGATGAGGGAGCAGGGGGAGAAATTCTTTACACTCCGCACTCTAGCTCTGAATCTGGTGGATTGTTTGTCAAAATTGAAAAAATACTTCCTAGCTTTCATTTAAAAGTTGCTTTCACTACTGATCAGCAACCCTTGGGATTGTTAGGGGGTTCTGGAGCAGGTAAGAGCATGATTTTACGCTGCCTTGCGGGGATAGAAACACCCACAAGCGGGCGCATAGTTTTAAATGGCAGAGTCCTGTTTGACTCCGAACAAGGAATTAATTTACCCAGCCGCGATCGCCACATCGGTTTTTTAGTGCAGAATTACGCCCTATTTCCGCACATGAGTGTGACGCAAAATATCGCTTTTGGCTTGCCCAAAAAACTATCTGCTGGCAGTATTAGAGTGCAGGTAGAGGAGCAACTAATAGCGATGCAGTTGCAAGGATTAGGCGATCGCTATCCGCACCAACTTTCTGGGGGTCAACAACAACGAGTAGCCTTGGCAAGAGCATTGGCAAGTCAACCGGAAGCATTGCTTTTAGATGAGCCGTTTTCGGCACTCGATACCCATCTGCGTAGTCAATTAGAGGAGCAAATGACAGCAACTCTTGCTAGCTACCAAGGTGTGACTTTATTTGTCACTCATAATATGGAAGAAGCTTATCGCATTTGCCCGAATCTGTTGGTATTGGAGCATGGTAGAGCCGTTCATTATGGCAACAAACATGATATTTTCGAGCATCCTACTACTGTGAGTGTTGCCCAACTTACCGGATGCAAAAACTTCTCCCGTGCTGTTCTCCAGTCATCGCAACAGGTGGAGGCAACTGATTGGGGTTGTACTCTTCAAGTAATTGAACCAATCAAGAGCGAATTATCCCACGTCGGCATTCGTGCCCATCAGTTCATTTTTACCAACGACTCATCACAGCAAAATACCTTTCCCTGCTGGGTAGTAGGCACAAGTGAAACGCCCCATCGAATGACGTTGTTTCTCAAATTACATTCGGCTGCCAAAAATTCTCAAGATTACCATTTGCAAGCTGAAGTCTTCAAAGAAAAATGGGCAACTATGAAAGACCAACCTTTTCCTTGGTATGTGCGTTTAGATCCTCTGCGCTTGATTTTGATGGAGTGAACGCAGAGATATACATCAGGAAAAATCCTTGGAGGTTTTAAATGAATAAACAAGACAATCACTAACTCAAGGACTCTCTGCCTCCATTGCCCAAAAATTCATCACTGATCCAAAAAGTGTCGAATCTTCTCAAACATTGTCCATTCAACAAATTCCACTTCCTGCCAAGCAACCCCGTCGCTACTTTGCTCCAGATAAATAATCTCAATTAGTCCAATCAATTAGAGATCATGGGATTCTAGAACCTTTACAAAATGGAACCTATGAGTTAGTTGTCGCCTCGTCTCACATCTTGCACCTAGCCCTAGCGATTAGAAATCGCGGCTATACAAACGAAGTCCGCCTGCGCGGACTAACACAAAATCAATGTTTTCAACCCGCGCAGGCTGGTTTTGCCTCGTGTAGCCGCGACTTCCAGTCGCCGGGTGCAAGATATAAGTCGTCAGGAATTAGTCATTAAGTGGCATCGTCAAATAAAAAATAAAGGCAATAACGGCTATGTTGCAATTTACAGCTATTTTCAGGTAAATAGACCACGCAGTAGGGGCACAGCATTGCTCATTGGTGTCAACTTAACGTGAAAGCCAGCCTAAAACCAGCTTTTAGAGATAGTCTCGTTCCCAGTCTCTGACTGGGAATGCCCGTCGGAGAGGCTCCGCCTCCGTAACTTGCGGCAGAGCCACCAGGATCTGCATTTCCAGCCAGAGGCTGGAAAGGAGGTTTTAAAGGGGTTTGGGCTTAAGTTGACACCTATGAGCAATGCTGTGCCCCTACGACAGATGTGGTTCAAATAGATGATTTCTGCTGTAAATGCCGATTAGCTTAGAAGGGCAATATTGACCTCAGAATACTTTACGTTCTTCTAGATGAGCAAGAATATCTGAGCGATCGCGCCACACAGGACGCAACTTTTTGTTGGCGGACATCTGTAACTGGTCGCTAATATGGGGCGATCCGGGTTGAGTTGCATTGCCGTAGCTGGTGAGTGCCATTGCCCGTACTGGGTTAGAAAATTCAATTGCAGCCACATAGGAATCACCTGCAACGGCTTTGAACTGACCCTTTTGTGCAGGCGCAAAATCGAGTACACGAAAAATTCCCAGATCGCCATCCCCACCATTACCAGGCAAATCCACATCACCCAACCGTAACCGAAAAACCTTGCCCCACGGTACATCAAGCGCCCCATAAGTCTTTTCTACCTGCGCTGCGACTGCTTGCAGAGTTGCAACTGCACTTTCAGGATTAGCTAAACCATCGGGTGTGGTGCGTGGAGAATTTTCATTCCAGGGTTTACTAAACATCTTATCTAAGTGCATCTGTTGTACCCAAAAGGCAAATAATACCGCCCCGCGACTATCTGCATTGGCTTGCCGATCCCAGGCTTCTAAGACATTAGCTGCTTGCTGCCCTAAGTCCTCACCGTACTTGCGTGCAGCCGGAATTAAATCATCCAAAATCCGATCAGCTAGTTCCATGCGGCTAGAGTACTTGTCTGCAACCATTTTATCGAAAGAGATTTTTTTATCTTCAGCCAACATCCTTACAGAACGTTGTGACCGGAAATTCATGAAATGAGGTGCCATGTAAGGCGGGTAATTATCTGCTTTAATAGCGGCTGGAAATGTAGTTGTCCAAGGTGGGTCATTTGTATTTTGCAACCAGCCACTCTTCGGGTCAACTATGCGCGGTAAATCTTGGTAAGGATGAATTTTTGTCCACAAGGTTTTAGATGTATTTCCTGGGATTATGCCTTGCCAATATTTAAAGTCACCAAAGGAGCGCACCGGAACTTGACCGTTGAATAGGTGCATAATATGCCCTTCTCTATCCGCATACATCACCGTAAACATTGGCAATTGCAAGCGCTGGAGTGTCTTTTCAAACTGGGCAAGGTTTTTTGCTCGTGCCATATCCCACCACTGCTGGAGTACACCTGGTCGGTCAAGACCTGCAACTCTCAGCGCCAGGGTTTTACCTTTTTTCTCGACGATTACAGGCCCGTGGACAGAACTTTTCACTACTAATGGTTGCTCTTGCAAGGAGCCATCTTTTTGCTTCACCTTTAAGGAGAGGGTTTTGGAAACGAAGTTATGAACTTTGTCATCAAAGCGATAACCATTACCTACCAGTGTGAGTTCATAAACATCCCAACCATCATAGGTGTCAACGGTGTGAGTCCAACCTAAGTTGTTGTTAAATGCGATCGCTAATACGGGAATACCTACAAGTGTTGCCCCATAAGCATCAATTCCTGGTGCGGTGATTTGGGCTTCATACCACAAAAATAAATCTGACCAAGGTAGATGTGGGTTTGCTAGCAACATGGCGTTCCCATTGGCAGAATGAGTTGGTGCGATCGCCCAACCATTAGATCCTGCTTGCAACTTTTCTTTGCTCAGGTCTAATACTGACTCTGGATTGACCACAAAGGTGAAATTGAGTACCCGATGTAAGTGAGCCATGACATCTTCTGCCTTGACTGGTAGCACCACCTCAACTTGATCATCAATCAAGTTAGGATTTTGTTTTGCATAAGCATTGATCCCAGTCGCAAAAGCATCAAGATAACTGCGAAAAGTTGGACTCTGTGCTTTGTACCAAGTACGAGCGCGTTCTGGTACTCCCACAGTCTGTACCCAACGATCTGAATCCAGGTATTTCTCTCCCCAATATTCGGCCGCGCGTCCCCGTGCTTGACCATAGAGACGCAAAAGCAAATCTCCATGACTTTGCATTTGTGCCCAACCAAAGGCATAAAATGCACTTTGGTCATCTTTTCCGTAGATGTGCGGTACACCATAGGTATCCCATAATATCTCTGTGGATTTTGTTGGTACAGCTATAGTGCGGCTGCCTACAAACAAAACCAGTATCAAACTGAGTATTAAGGGTAAAACGCGTTTTGATTTTCTTTTGTAAACCCTGAGTAAACTATCAATCCTCATTAACACCACCATTGATTACCTATTGCAGGTTTTGAAAAACTGGAAAAATCTGTTCGCCTTACGGGGTTCGCCGATAACCTTGTTGTACGATGCTTTTGGCAACCACAACCGAATAAATTCGGTTATAGGGCTTTACGCATCACGACTCGTAAAACGTTACCACTGTATTGGTCAAAAATGATAGAATTTATCAATAATTTTCTTGAAAGCGCCGGGAAACCTTGTCCTCCTTGCCCACAAGAAGAAAAGGTTTCCCGCCGCATGGGGCATAGTCCAAACACGTAACCACGATTCATGCCCCATTCCCTATGCCCAAAAACCATACGCTGCTTGCGGGCAGAGTTTTTCATGCAAGAATAATAATCACGCTCAAGAGCGAGAAGATGAGGAAAAATGTAAAGTAAGTAGCTTGATATTTTTAAACCTTAATGATAATCTTTATTATTAAGTAAATTCAGCAGATCAAAAAGTTTTTCAGAGGCTTTACTAGCCTTTATTTGAGATAGGGAATACAATCCCCTAAAATCAGCTTAGAATCTATCTTTTGGCTAACCTTGTTATGGATTGACTTCAGAGCGATCGCCTGTAGTGGGCGCTTTGCACCATTGCAACCAGTGATGATTGCCAAAGCATCAACAAATCAAAAGTGATTTTTTTTAAGGGATTAAATATTGGAAAGCATAGCCAATTAAATAACAGGAGATAAATTATGTACCAAGACGACAAAGAAGACACAACAATTTACAAAGTTGTAGTTAATTATGAAGAACAGTATTCCATTTGGCCAGCCGACCGAGAAAACGCACTCGGCTGGAAGGATGCTGGCAAAAGTGGTTTGAAACAAGAATGTCTGGATTATATCAAAGAAGTTTGGACTGACATGAGACCACTTAGTCTTCGCAAGAAAATGGAAGAAGCTGCTGGAGGTAAATCATAACGCATTTGATTTTTCTTGACATACTCCCTGCCCTTGAAGGGCAGGGATTCTGGGGTCAAACGGCAATTGCAGGCACTACCCAACTGACATTGCTAGGACTTACGCAGTGTACAAATGCATCATGATATGCACTAGCTAAAATAGGTTGTTTCAGGCTTTTATTAATTATCGTGCGATCGTAAATAGACCATGCTGTAAGGGCACAGCAATGCTGTGCCCTTACGAAAGATGTGGTTTTTAACCTTATGCATATTTGGTATTTCTTGTCAATGCGTAAGTCCTAATTGCCTAGCCCAATAGTCGATACCCATGTCTCTACAGCTAAGATTCTAGCTCAGAAATAACACACCTTGAAAGGGTTGATTATAAATTATACCATACAGATGAGTTAGAAATTCGCGGCGATCGCCAAGAATGGAAGCGGCTGACGAAAGCTAATTTCAAACTAACCGCACTCTTCAGTTGAACATGATTAGGCAATCCAAATGAAAAAACCTGGATTTATTGAGCGTCATCACCTGTGGACAGAAATCCAAAAAGAAGCATCTGAAAAGATCAAGGCTGTTGTCAAAGAACGGGATCTATTGTTGATTCGTACCGCTTGGTCAGACCAGCATGGAATTGTTCGCAGCAAGTCGCTCTTACCCCAAGCGTTTTTAAGCGCCTTAGAAAACGGTATGCAAATTAGCACAGGGACATTCCTGTTTGATACTGGTGGTGCAATAGTATTTAACCCCTTCGTTCCCGGTGGAAGCTTAGATATGCCTCAGATGACAGGTGCGCCAAATCTTGTGGCTGTTCCTGACCCTCATACCTTCAAAATTGTGCCTTGGGCAAAACGCACTGGCTTTATCCTCTGTGACGAGTACTTTCAAAATGGCCAGGTAATGCCCTTTTCCAGTCGCGGTATTTTGCGCCAATCATTGGTAGAGTTAGAGCAAAGAGGGTTGGAGCATATTGTTGGCTTAGAAGTTGAGTGGTATCTGGCAAAGTTGTCAGATCCGATGTTAGCGATCGCTGATGTTGGTACTTCTGGAAAACCTGGTGAACCTGCCAAAGTTAGCGCTGTAGAACATAGCTACCAATACCTTTTAGAATCTCACAATCCAGAGATTCACGACTTACTGCGCGTTTTGGCAGAAAACTTAGTTGAAATGGAATTGCCTTTAAGGAGTGTAGAAAACGAAGGAGGTGCCGGTCAATTTGAATTTACCTTTGACCCGATTCCGGCATTGCAAGCTGCGGATACAATGATGATATTCCGAATGGCGACGAAGCAAATCTGCCGTCAACAAGGTTACATCGCATCGTTTATGTGTCGTCCAGGACTGCAAGGTTGTTCTTCTAATGGCTGGCATTTGCACCAATCCCTTGTAGACCGAACCACAGGCGAGAACGCTTTCATGTCTGCAAACACCAAAACCCTAATGTCAGATTTAGGTAAACACTTCGTTGGTGGTCTTCTCAAACACGCCAATGCTGCTTCTGTGTTCACAACCCCAACAATTAACGGCTACAAAAGATTTAGACCTTATTCCCTAGCTCCTGACCGTGCAGGATGGGGATTGGAAAATCGAGGGGCAATGATTAGATTACAAGGCGGTTTTGATGACCCCACCACCCACATTGAAAACCGAGTTGGAGAACCAGCAGCCAATCCCTATCTGTATATGGCATCGCAATTGATTTCTGGGTTAGATGGTGTAGATCATAAACTTGACCCTGGCTCCCCGACAGAGGAACCTTACACTATAGAAAGTCCGACCTTACCCAAAAGTTTGCCAGAGGCGATTTCATATTTGAGCGAAAGCGAACTTTTTTCTCAAAAAATGGGGCAGGGGTTCATCAACTTCATCATTAAGATGAAACAGAGTGAAATTAATCGCTTTTTACAGTCTGTCACTGATCAGCCACCAGAAGACTATTTATTGCAGGTGACTAACTGGGAGCAAAGAGAATATTTTGAATTATTTTGAGTTGAGTTTGGTTTAAAGAACTTCCAAAAAATGAAATCACCAGTAAATCTTAATGAAGTCGGAAGTCGGAAGTCGGAAGTCGGAAGTACAGTTTTGTAACGGGGATAAAGACTCATTGCCACAAAACTTAAAGCATTGCGTGAAGCACGGGGTTTTAAACCCAATTTTTTGATAATAATAATCACTTTTCCGCAAAATCTAAAATTAAATGACTTGCCCCTGACTTGATTGCTCTTTTCAATCTAAAATCTAAAATCTGTCTTGAAAAGTTTGCTCAAACTCCACCCCCACACGCAACTTTTGTCTCCGACACGCTCTTCGCGTTCGCAAAATCCAAAATTGTTTGACTCTCACCGGGCTAAAAACTGACACAGGATTTGATCTAAGGAAACCCCATGATTTTTCACTCTAAAGTTTTAAGGAGAAAGCTTGCGATCGCAAGCCACAAGGAAATTGTCTTGCAACGAGCGATAGAATTCGCTGACAAACCAGCGATGATTGACGGGCTAACTGGTCGAACGATAACTTATAGAGAACTAGCAGACTCAATTAGCAAAGTAGCTGCGGGTTTTGCTGCGAGGGGTTTTTCTAAGGGGGATGTAGTTGCTATTTATAGTCCTAACTGTCTGGAATATCCGATCGCATTTGGGGCGATCGCTAGTTTAGGTGGAGTTAGCAGCACGGCAAATCCATATTATACAGCTAGCGAACTTGCATATCAATTAAATGATGCTGGTGTGGCATTAGGTAGTGAACCACGCTCATGTAATTGTGACGGAGCTTTACCCTTCGAGGTATATTGAGTAATTTACTTGTGTAATTTGTCCTTAGTTAGGACTTACGCACTTTACAAATTTATCATGATGTGCATCAACAAAAATAGGTTATTTCAGGCTTTTGAAAATCCGGTTCTTGGGACTTCTGGGTTTTTATCCCCCGGTTTTGGTATAGTAAATTTGGTATGTAATCATATACAACTTCCTTGTAACACTGTCCGTTGAAAAAATGAATCTTCTTTGAAGTCTAGTGGGACAGGGGTTAGGGATTGAAGAAGAATGCAGAATCCAGAATCCAGAATTCACCAATCTTTCAGTCGGGGATTGGGACCGGCGCAGGAATTGTTGCACCACCAAAAATTCTAGTTTTGTGGGGGTGCAAAAACGCCGATTATTCATCCGCTTTTTCGTTCAGAATACCCTTCTTGTATTCTGATTCCTGACTCCTGAATTCTGTTCGATAAAAACCTTTTTTCATGTAATTAAAGTCTGATTATTTTTGTACCTAAACCAATTCGTAAACTCGCATTAATATGGATATCGTCATTGTTGGCGCAGGTCCAGCTGGTCTATTTTTAGCCCATCGATTGCTCGCCCAAAACCCCAGGCATACGGTAAAACTGTATGACTGTAATCAAAATCCGACTGGTTTAGAATCTTTTGACAGTCGAGGATTCGGCTTGGGATTAGGTGCAAGAGTACAGCGTTGGTTGAACAGTATTGAAGGGCTGGGGGAGCAGTTAGCCTCTCAAGGGATTCAATTCACGAACACTGAACTTATTTTGATTCCGCGTCGGACTCTGTGTGCTTTACTTGTGCGCTCACTACTGATGCATTATGGCAATCGAACCTCTGATGAGAGTTCACGGCTATCGCTACACTTTAACGTTTCAGTCGTCGATGTTGATCTCGCACGTCGTGAGATCGTGATTGAGAGAGAATCTGGTGATGAAAAAGTAGCCTACGATCTGCTAGTGGGGGCAGATGGAATTCACTCGACCATCCGAAGTGCCATGATCATCTCAAAACCAGACGAAATCGATTTTCAACAGCAGCAACGACCAGAGGTATGGAAAGTACTGCAACTACCGATGCAGGCAGAACTACAAAAATCTCCACCTCGGCTGATTCGACTTCAAAAGCGAAGCACTCAATTTGGTCTTGTTTTTGGTGCCTGCTTACCGCGAAAAGATGGTCATTTAACTGCGCTGATTTTCTGGCAACCAATAGGCAGCAGCGATCAAGTCAATCCCTGTGGAATTACAACTGTAGAGGAATTACAGCAGTTATTACAGGAGATGTTCCCAAAAAAATTACCTGCACTCAAGCTTGACCCAGAGCAAGCTGCGGCATTCTTAGAAGCCCAGCCGGGGCATGAATACTGGAGTCAATGTCGGTGCTATCATCACTTGGAGGGTGGGGCGGTACTGATTGGGGATGCTGCACACTCTATGTTTAGTCTTTTGGGACAAGGTTGCAGCGCAGCGATCAGCGATGCAGTTGTCCTTGACTCATTGCTTGGGCAACACGGCGATCAATTATCACTCGTCTTACCTCAGTTTTCTGCTCAACAAGTCGAAGAAGGTCATGCTGCTTCTGACCTAAGCCTGATTGCATTAATCGTTTACCACCCCTGGTTAGGGCTTTTCTACAGAATCACAACGTTGGTATGGGTCTTTGTACTAAGACAGCCAAGTATCGTTGCTCGGCTCAATCAAGTCGGGAGCAACTATATACAAGTACTCCGCGAAAATAGATTGTGGATATGGCTTGCTAAGAAACTCCTCCCAGAGCCACCAAAAGTGTCAAAACTGAGAAAGATTTAGGGAGAAAAGTGTGACTTGCACTATATCAAAAACTACTGATCTGATTGCACAGTAAAGTCAATCACAACTTAACTCTCAAGTAAATACAAAAGGAACGCTTACATGGGAAAAGGGAGATTAGAAGCATTCAGCGATGGGGTGATTGCTATCATCATCACCATTATGGTGCTGGAAATTAAAGTGCCGCATGGGTTCGATTTAGCCGCGCTACGTCCGCTAATCCCGGTATTTCTAAGCTATGTGCTGAGTTTTATTTTTATCGGCATCTACTGGAACAATCACCATCACCTACTACAAGCAGTCCGGCACGTTAATGGGCGTATCCTTTGGGCAAATTTGCATCTGCTGTTTTGGTTGTCGCTAATCCCCTTCGTCACCGGCTGGATGGGCGAGAATAACTTTGCCGCTATGCCAGTAGCCCTTTATGGTACGGTATTGTTGTTGTCTGCAATCGCTTACTTCATCCTTACCCGCGCCCTGATTCATTACCACGGTAGAGATTCGACTCTAGCGATCGCAGTCGGTGGAGACTTCAAGGGAAAAGTATCGGTGGTCTTCTATGCTGTAGCTATTCCACTTGCCTTTGTCAACTCATGGTTTGCTTGTACATTGTACATTTTAGTGACCATCATCTGGCTTATCCCTGACCGTCGCATTGAGAAGACTCTCACTCCCTGAACGAATTACTTTCTTTACCCAGTCAAAAAGTCTGGGCTAAACATCCTTAATGTAGGAAATCCAAGTGTAGAGCTTATGGAAGCCAACGGATTCGTAAAGCTGTAAAGCACTATTCGGGTTATTAAAATCGACTGACAGCTTTGCCATATCCATACCAGCAGCTTGCAACTGACGCATTCCCGAAAGTAACATTGCACGTCCTAGCCCTATCCGACGAAAACCACGTCTTGTACTGTCATATCTTAGCGCTGTACTCAGTACCTTTCCATTTTGGCGTCAAGCCGCACGCCAAAGCCAAGCTAGACTGCACCAACAGGCAGCTTGGAAACAGAATTGGGTCGCGATCGCACCCTGGCTTGTGATTGCATTGACGCTGGTTACATCTTTCTCCAATCTGCTGCATGACAATTGGGCGACTGAAGCGATCGTCAAAGCATTTTTAGGGCTACCAATTATCTTGGTGAGTGCAGAACACCTCTTTGTCATCAGCCAATTTCGGCAATAAATCTAAGGTTTTCTATGTAATTAGCCATTACCCATTTGACAAAAGCGAGGTTTCACATCAGTCTTCATGGTATTGCATAATGGGTGTATTTGTTTGAGATTATGAAGTGGAATACACAAGTAAATATTATGCTTAGTCAATTACCAAATTGCATTACCAGTCCTTCGTGGTGGCAACTGATAAGATGGATTGGCGATCCGATTGGATTTCAGCAAAAGTATAGTCAAAAGTATGGAGACATTTTTTCCATGCGACTGAGTGGACTCGGTTCTTATGTAATTCTTAGCCATCCCCAAGCCATTCAAGAAATTTTCAGTCAAGATTCTAAATTTGATGTTGGTCGTGGTAACAAACTTGCAGAGCCTCTGATTGGGCGAAATTCTCTCATGTTAATAGATGGTGCCCGCCATCGACGAGAACGAAAATTATTAATGCCCCCCTTTCATGGAGAAAGGCTACAGGCTTATGGTCAACAAATCTGCTTAATTACCGAGCAAATCGCCAGTCAATGGCAAACCGATCAACCTTTTGTGGTTCGGTCTGCCATGCAGAAAGTGAGTCTAGAAGTAATTTTACAAATTGTCTTTGGTTTAAGTGAAGGGGAACGCTATCAGCTAATTTTACCTCTACTTACTAGTTGGTTGGATATGACTGATTCTCCTTTGCGCTCCAGTATGCTATTTTTGCCGTTCTTACAACAAGATTGGGGAAAATGGACTCCTTGGGGGCAGATGAAAAATAGACAAAGCTATATTCATCAGCTACTTCAAGCAGAAATTGAAGAGAAAAGAACAAAGAACAATCAGAGTCAGGGTGATGTTCTGAGCTTGATGATGGCAGCACGGGATGAAAATGGGCAAGGAATGACCGATGATGAATTAAAAGATGAATTGCTCACAATTTTATTTGCTGGACATGAAACTACTGCAACAACGCTAGCGTGGGCTTTCTATCAAATTCATCAAAATTCAGATGTCCTCTTGAAATTGCAGCAAGAACTCGACAGCTTGGGGGAAAATCCTAACCCGATGGAAATCGCCCAACTTCCTTACTTAACCGCAGTATGCCTTGAAACCCTGCGAATGTATCCAGTCCTTCCAATACTTTTCCCACGCATTACCAAATCATCGATAAATATTGCAGGATACCAGTTTGCTCCTGACACAACCTTAATAGCAAGTATCTACCTCCTGCATTACCGGGAAGACTTGTATCCTAATCCTCAACAATTTAATCCCGAACGTTTTTTAGAACGCCAGTATTCCCCTTGGGAGTTCATTCCATTTGGTGGTGGAAGTCGGCGATGTTTAGGATATGCCCTGGCTTTGTTAGAAATGAAGTTAGTCCTGGCAACCGTTTTATCTAATTATCAACTTGCATTGGTGGAAAATAAACCTCTTAAACTGCAAAGACGTGGGTTTACCCTTGCTCCTGATGGTGGAGTTCGGATGATGATGATTAAAAAACGAATTACACAGATTGTAAGGGCGTAAGAGCGATTCTAAAATCTCTGCTTTCCTCTCTGCGTTCTCCGTGCCTCTGCGGTTTAAAAGTTATTTATTGAACCACAGAGGCGCAGATAACACAGAGAAAAGAGGAATTATTATCGAAAAATTTTACCCATCTTGAAAGGGCTATTACGCATTGACCATAAATACCAAATATGTATCAGGTAAAAAACCACATCTTTCGTAGGGGTTTAGCATGGCTTTTCCCCTACAGTATCGTCTATTTACGACCAAAGGATAATTATTACTCCCCAAGGTTTATCACTACATCCACACATTTGGGTACTTCTATCAAGACTCTAAGCCAGAGAATGCTGGTCAATTTTGACATCATTACCAGGTATAAATTCCAATGTGCGGAAACCCAACACAGCCAGTAAATCCTTTTCTGGTAACTTGACTGGAGCTGGTTTTTCAGCTTTTCCTGGCGCAGGTAACGGATAGGAAACAGATGCAGCTGTACTAAATCGAATGTTACCTTCGCTATGTTGAATTACTTGATGAATGTGACCACTGAGGACGGTAACAGAAGAAAAGCGGGATAATAACGAGAGTACTTTGCCTGAGTCTGCGGTTGCCCAACCCCATTGAGGATAAAGATTATACAAAGGAATGTGACTAAAAATAACTATTGGCGTGTCTTGTTTCTGCGCTGCCAGGTCTTTTTCTAGTAAATCTAGTTGCGCTTGGCCGAGTTTCCCTTGACCAGTTTCGCCAAATTCCAGCACATTGGTCAGGGAAATCAAATGCACGCCATTATAGTCCCATATTTGCAAACCTTCTCTTTTATCCTTTTGGCTGAATGCTTCTCCATAAGCTTTCCCCCTGTCTCCGATGGTGTCATGTTCGCCAGGGAGGGTAAACAGTGGTGCTTTCAATTGGGAAAGAAATTGTTTTGCCGTGTCAAATTCCTCCGGTTTGGAAAGGTGAGTGATGTCTCCAGTATGAACAATGAATGCTGGTGGTGTGGATAGTGAATTTATGGCGTTGATGGTTTGTTGCAGAGTTGCAGTAACGTGGGGGTTCGCTTCCTTATTGAAACCTAGATGTGTGTCGCTGATTTGCACAAATGATAAAGGTGCAGAATTTGCTAATTTCTTACCTTGCGAATCTTTGACCGAACAGGATACAAGTAAACCATTTTCCCCCACTACCCACAGAATACCAAGACCAGTCCAGCCAACGTGTTCAATAAACTTTCTACGTCTCATTTTGTTTTCCTATTTAAAGTGAAAGTTACTTTGCTTTAAGTCAAAAGCAAGAGGTATTTTATCAGAGCCTTTTTACTTTTTACTTGTGTTAACAGTAATTGTTCCTTGCATGTAGGGATGAATAGAACACAAGTAAGGGAAAGTTCCTGGCTGCGTGAAAGTGTGTTTCCAAACTTGATCCCCATCCAGTCCCTTAGAATCAAAAGAGCCATCTTTGGCGGTAATAGTATGTGGTTCCTCATCTTGGTTGACGAACTGCACGGTTTCACCAGCACCGATCTTGAAATTTGACGGTAAGTATTTGAAATTGACAATTTTGACGGTAGGATTTGCGGTATTGGCGGTAATTTCCTGCGGTTGGGGTGTAGGTGTTACAGATTGTCGGTTGGGGGTGCAGGATGATAAAGAAAACACAATTACCAGAATTGCAGAAGCAAGTCCTTGAAGCAAGTAAGAGATATATTTCATATATCGATAGAACCGAAGTTTATTAAGGAATTGCACCAGAGGATGCAAAAATACAACAGATAAAAATCGGCGATTTGTTGCATTTTTACTTTTTCAGGACTTAGGCAAGATGTGACCGAAAACCTTATTCTTGCGTAGCGGTAATTCATGAATTACCGCTACTGTCGTTATCTTTTGCGTAAGTCCTGTTTTTACTTGTTATGACTTGCGCCGTTGAGAAAATAAACCTGTCATATTTAGTCCGGTGGCAATTAAACTCAGCAATCCCAATCCGTTGAATACGGGTAAAATTGCTGACAGTCCCAAAAATTGGAACGTATGAATTTTGAGGAGAAATCCGACTAATTGGGCTTGATGCAGCCACTCATCCGCAACTGTCATGGCAATACCTGTAACTGCGGTGATAATTAGTGGTAAGCAGATTGTAAGTGCAATTAGTCGGTGATATTTGCGGAAAACTAATCTCATTATCAAATTCCTAATCTTCTTCTAAGGCTTGTAGTTGTGCTTCTAGTGCGTTTAAATATCCTTGGTCAGATAGAGTTTGCTCTGGTAGTAGCTTTGCCTTCACCGCACTTTGAAGAATATCTTTAGCTGTTAGCATTCCCGACTGATGCGCGTTCAACAGAGCATTTCCACTCTTGATACCTACATTTTTTAAGTAGCCGCGTTCAGCCATAAAAGCCAGATTGAAAGGATTAATTTGACTGGCTTTGGCACTGTTTGCCACGACTGAATTATATGTAATTGAGGTTTGTGCTTGAGCAGTGGTTGCTAGTACAGGAGATATTAACAAAGCTGATAAAATTGGGAGAATGTAACGTTGCATAGTTTTACCTCGTGAATAGAGTTGTTGGGATAAAGCAATGAAAGCAGGTAGGGGAAAACCTACCCAACTTGTTTTCATCTGGGTAATGTGTAAGTGAAAAAGGCTATTTTAGTAGAGACACAATTAAATAGCGGACGCGGGTTATATTTGAGAGAGACTCACACGCCATTAACGGCATCGTGTCTCTACAATCAAGCATTACCGAAATCAATAATTGTGTGGGTTAGTGTTCGCTTCTATTCCTATAACGAACGAGATGAGAATTTGGATTTCACCTCAATCTAAAATCCAAAATCTAAAATCTAAAATCCAATTGCCTCCGTCAATCGTTATATAAATAGAAGTAAAACCTTTGCGATCGCTAACCAAATGGTGTAATCTGATATCCACGCAGGTATATTCACACCCCAGCATGGAGTCACATTCTCCCCCGCACCAGACAGATACAGAGTTGCTCCACGCCCTGAAAGCAAAACATCCCGGGGCGTTAAGTATTCTCTATGACCGTTACGGTCAGGTTGTCTACGGAATTGCACTGAAAGTATTGCAAAACCCGCAGGAAGCAGAGGATTTAACACAGGAGATTTTTCTGGCTTTGTGGCGCAATCCGACTGTCAATCCCAACCACAGTCATTTCCTGCGTTATCTGATCACGATGACGCGCTCAAGGGCAATAGATAAAATCCGCTCTCGGAGTCGCACCCTCAATCTCTTGCACCGCTTTGGGCAAACAGTCACCGCCGAAACCCTCTCTCCAACTCCGGTTGAGCAAGCTGAGTTAACAGAACGCCAAGCAGCCGTTCGCTCTGCCCTTACCCAACTGCCAGACAACCAACGTCAGATTATAGAGATGGCTTATGATGCTGGACTTAGCCAGTCGGAGATTGCTCAACAACTAGATGTACCATTAGGAACAGTGAAAACTTGGACGCGCCAAGGACTGCTGAAGCTAAAACAAATATTACTTGATGCTATTGATTAGTTACCTATGACTGCACCAGAAAATTCTCAATATGTACAACAGTTAGCAGCAGGCTATGTCGTGGGTGAACTGTCTCCTGATGAAGCTCTTGAGTTTCAGCAGATGCTCGCAGAAAATTCATCCTTGGCAGTGGAAGTAGAGCAGTTACAGCAAGTATTAGATGAAGTGGTTTATGGTTTAAATGCTGTTGAGCCACCACCGCATTTGCGTGCAGCTATCCTCAGCAATTTAAAGGACGTAGAGACTGAAAATCTCTTCGCGTCCCAGCGTCGTCCGGTCAGCGCTTTTCCCTATAGTCTCTCCTGGCGCAAAATCATCGGCAGTGTTGCGGCACTATTAATTTTGTATTTGGGAATAGAGAACTACCACTTGCGTATAGAATTGCAGATAGCTGATAATCTCAAGACACTGCTGCAACAAAAAGCAACCCGCCTGTTTCCCTTAAGGGGTGTGAATGTAGCAAAAGCAGCAAGCGGCAGTTTTGTGCTGAATCTGCAACAGCAAACAGGTGTGATTGCGATTCAAAATGTTCCCCCTCAGCCTGTTGGAACTGTTTACCGACTTTGGGCAGTTGTTGAGGGCGAAAAAATCCCGTGCGGACAGCTTCCTGCCAGTACACAGGGTAAGATTGTCGAAAAATTTGCGATGCCTGCTGATTTTTATGATGCGGGGATATCAGAAATGTTTGTGACGCTGGAGACATCCACTGACCATCGGTATCCACTAGGACCGGTAGTCATGAAGAGTGCTTTTACCTTTGGTGATGGTAGTAAACTTTAATATCCGCTCTCTACGGTGCGATCAATCATACCCAACTGAATTCTGACTCCTGAATTCTGTTCGATAACTCCATAAATCAACCAAAATCAGCCAGATATACAGGTATCGATCGCAGATATTTCTTGGATTACTCTAAGTCCCAGTAGTTAAATAAGTTACAAAAGCATCAGCTTGAACTGATAACCTATGCTTTTGATACCAAGCATAAGCGTTATCTGCAACTGTCTGCCCTATCGATAAGTTCATCCTGTACTGGTACTTGTCTCCTAGCCAGTAGTGTTTCCCTGCTTCCAGACCATCTAGATCTTGTCCTTTGTACCATGTGCCTATAGGCAGCAATCTATGAGCGCAGTAAGCTGCAAAAATTGTTGATTTTGCCAAAAATTCAGTAGGGTAATTAAAAAAACCTGCCACTGAGTTTGATAATAAGTTGCTGATTTCTTCAGCAGACTTAACTCCCAAACAGACAACAGAGATATTATTTACTGGCTCAATCTCAAAATTGAGAGGAGTACCAATATCTAGAATTTCCTCAATTTCTAACTCAACACAAGTGCGCTGCAACGCTAATTGTGAGTCCTGATAAACACGAGAACGCGGACCCCGACCACCAAAAATTACCAAGCGTCGAGGGCGTTCTGATAAAAAAGTTAAATTCTCAGGCTCACCAACATTGGAAAAGACAGGCAAAGTCGCAACTTTAGGATGTTTTCCTTGACCCAATTTCGTGATAATTTCAGCATACTCTTGCTTGCTAGTAAGACAGCGATCGCTCAAGCGAACCAGACGTGCAGCTAAATTTCTTTGCAGTGGTGATGTCCAAAACTGACTTGTCCAAATAGAACCAAAAGCATAAATTTCGTGAAACATCGTTACCAAATGTCGGGAAGTCCCAGTTTTTCGCCAATGCTCCAAACCTTCTATCAACCAAAGTGGACAACCTCGCTTTGCATAGCCATAGCCCACATAATGCAACAAAACTGTGGTTCTTGAATGCTGTTCATTCAGTAGTAACTCCAACAAAGCTGCACTAGATTGTTCCGCCACCTGGTTAACCGTAAATCCCCTGACAAAAGGATCACCAGACCAATTCGGATCTCCAATTACAAAATCATTCACCAAGCCAAAGTCTTGACGCAGTTGCACTGCTAAATTTAGGGCATAATCTCCAACTCCATCCACAGCAGGGGGTAGACGGGGAACGATAGCAGTAATCCGATCTAAATCACTCATTATTATTAACCCCCTTTCGCCTTTTAGCAGATGCCAGTCAACGTAGTTATTTCTCTAACAGTTTCTTAACCTTTCAAAGCGTGCTGATCACTGGTGTCTCACTATTCTTGGCAAGAACTGGATTTGGCATTCCTGGACAATATTTGGCTATATTGTTGGGCAATATTTCTTTTCAATTATTAATGTGCTGGGATGGGCTGCGTCGTTATCCAGATGTTTTTACAGTTTTGGGCGATCGCAAATCCCAACTTTCGATAGATAAACAACTGTGGCGACTAAACTGGCCTACATTAGCTCTAAATCTTTCAGGTCATCTGAGCTTGTTTACAGATAATATTATCATTTCTTACAGCCTAAGCCCTGCAACAGTCGTGCCGTTTTTTATTACCCAACGTCTAGGAATGCTGGCACAAACACAAATACAAGGCATTGGTAATGCTACTTGGGCAGCTCTTGCTGATCTCCATGCTAAAGGAGAAATAGACAAGTTCAATGCTCGTGTGATTGAACTGACAAGATTAGTAGCAGTAATGGGACTAGCCTTGATGGTGGCGATCGCTGCTTATAATCCTTATTTTGTAAAATTATGGGTGGGACAAGAGCGCTTTGCTGGCGATGGAGTTACCTTACTAGCTGCTTGTAATGGTTTTTTACTAGGGCTTTTTTCGCTTTGGGGATGGTGTTTTAGTGGCACAGGAAATGTAAGCAAGATAACACTACTTTCTGCACTTACAGCAGTAATAAATGTGGTAATCAGTGTTGTCAGCACTCATTTTTTTGGAATTATCGGGCCGCTTCTAGGTACTTTTGTTACTTTTACAACCATTAGCTCGTGGTGCTTACCTTTATTAATGCAGCAGGTGTTTGGCACATCTTTGAAACAACTTTTTTTAGCAGTTAGTCAACCTTTATTAGTGGGTATCCCTTATGGTTTTGTCGTCTGGTGGATTGCTAGAAGCCATACCCCTTGGGGGTGGCTTGGATTAGGGGTCGAAATTGGGTTAGCCGCACTAATTTACCTTGTCATAGCATGGTTGCTTGTGCTTACTAAATCAGAGCGTTACCAATGGAATTATCGATTACAAACGTTGTTTTCACTAATTCAGCGATAAATTAACTATTTCACTGTCAGTTCCCCAATATAGTAGACGACACTGCTATATAAAAACTAGCTTGCGGGGAGACAAAATGCCCTGAAAAGTTTACAGGTAAAACAATGTGGCAATTTATGGTAAAACAAAAAGAGTCTTTATTTGCAACAAGCTCTATTTAATGATAATGTTACCAGAATTCTACGAAACACACCTCAAGCGAGAACTTGGACACGCCGAATATTTAGTACTAAAAATTCTGATTAATTTATTACAATCGATAAAAACTGTCAGCATAGAATTAGGTGATTTTATTCCCCTTACTTACTTAGTACTAGATGGACACTTTGATAAGGTAATCGGTATTCAAGTTGCATAATCAGGGCGGGCTTTTCGGCCCACCCCACAAGATATTGAGAAAATTTTAATATGCTTTCTTAGATGTGTTTTAGCTTAACAATAATACTTTGCAGATGGCTCGGCAAGTTAACTTGCAGATAATTTCCAAGTTGCGCCATGATTCAGCATTATACGTCCCTTATGAAAATCCTGACTCCAGTAAACGCTCTCGTCGTAAATACGGTGATCAGGTTGACTATCGTAACGTCTAATTTACTAAGGCAACGCTGCCACTATCGGTTTGACTTAAGTCAAACTAAGTTATGTCCTGGGGTGGTACTCTGGGTTAAGTCAACAAGAGAGGGACTTTGCGGCTAGAATGTATACATATAATTCCCGTATAGATGTCAATGCAACAAAGCCGACTTCTGCCTCCAGCCAAGTTGCCTTCTTCACTAAAATGATGATATATGATCAGGTAGCATATGACACTATATTTTCCTCGACGTAAATTTGTTTTGTATGGTTCAGCTACTTTCGCTACTAGCCTATTACTGAAAGCTTGCAGGAGCAATCAAAGCACGACACCAACAGTTAGTAGTAGTGGGGAAGGTTTTAAAATTGCGATCGCACTCCCTGGAATGATCACTGATAAAGCTTGGAATCAGTCTGGTTACGAAGGCTTAACCCTTGCAAAACAAAAGCTGGGTGCAGAAGTTGCATATCTCGAACAAGTCGCCCAAGCAGATCAAACAGAAGCATTAACAGACTTTGCCCGCAAGGGTTATAATGTTGTATTCGCCCACGGTGGACAATTTGATGCAGCCATAGAGCAAGTTGCTACACAATTTCCCAATACATTTTTTGTGGGTGTAAATGGTAATAACAAGGGAAGAAATATTGCCTCTTTGCGAATAGATCATTTGCAAGGTAGTTATTTATGTGGCATTATTGGCGCAGCTATCACTAAATCTAATAAATTAGCTTATATTGCTGGACAAGAATTCCCCGCTACCCAAGAAGAACTACGGGGATTTAAATTAGGAGCAAAATCAGTTAAACCCAATATTCAAATTACTTCTACATTTCTAGGTGATTGGAATGATGTTGCTAAGGCAAAATCAGCTACACTTGCCTTAATTTCTTCGGGTGCTGATGTAATTTATCAATGGTTAGATAGTTCTTCAGCCGCAGTTTTACAAGCAGCGAGTGATAAAGGAGTTTATGCTTTTGGTAATACAAAAGACCAATTAGATGTTGCTCCAAAAGCAGTGTTAACAAGTGCAGTTAAACGATTAGATATAGCAATAGCTTATTTAGCAGAACTCGCAAAACAAAAACAACTCAAAGGGCAGATATATACTATAGGTTTAGAAAGAAAAGATATATTATATTTAGGTAAATTTGGGGCAGTAGTACCGGAAACAGTTAAACAAAATGCTTTGAAAGTACAACAGGCAATTGTCGATAAAAAAATTATCTTTGAAAATTGTCAGGAAGCTGGTAAAGATACCCGTTGTGTCAAAAAAGCATGAATCTCAATGTATTTACGTTTAGAAAATATTAGTAAACGCTTTAACTCATTTGTTGCTAATCAGAATATTAGCTTCAGTGTTGATGCTGGCAAAATTCATGGAATTTTAGGTGAGAATGGTGCAGGTAAGACGACTTTAATGAACATTATTAGTGGTCTATATCAACCTGATACTGGAAAAATTTATCTAGAAGATAAACCAGTAAAAATTACCTCTCCAAAGGGCGCAATCAAACTCGGTATAGGCATGGTATATCAACATTTTATGCTTGTGCCTAAGTTAACTGTTACCGAAAATATTATCCTGGGTAGAGAAAATAGTTGGTGTTTAAATGTGCGGGAAAAACAACGAGAAATTGCGGCTTTATCCCAAGCTTATGGGCTAGAAATTGACCCCACAGATAAAATAGAAAATTTACCAGTAGGGACACAACAGCGAGTAGAAATTCTCAAAGTGTTATATCGCCAAGCCCAACTATTAATTCTCGATGAACCAACAGCAGTTTTGACACCAACAGAAGTTGAATCATTAATTAATATCTTGCGACAACTGGCGGCGGCTGGCAAGACGATTATTTTTATTAGCCACAAGTTAGAAGAGGTAATTAATCTCTGCGATACAGTCACAGTATTACGACGAGGTAAAGTGGTAGCGACAACGACAGCTAAAGAAGTGACTCCTCAGCAATTAGCAGAATTGATGGTGGGACGCGAAGTAGCTTTACAAGTGAATAAATCTGCATCTGTACCGGGAAAAGTGATAGCGTCGGTACAAAATTTGCAAGTTGTTGATGATAGAAATATTCCTGCTGTCCGTAATGTTTCATTTGAATTACGGGCTGGGGAAATTTTAGGAATTGCTGGTGTAGATGGCAATGGACAGCGAGAATTAGCTGATGCGTTGGCTTTGCCCGCCGCAGGCATCGCAGGTTTAAGAACTATCAACAAGGGTAAGATTGAGTTTAGTAGCTCCTGTACTCGCCAGAGAATAGGTTACATTCCTGAAGATCGGCAAAAAATGGGTTTGGTGTTGCAGTTTAGCATTGCCCAAAACTTGATTTTGAATACTTTTAAAAACTTACCATTCTGCCGCAATTTTTTATTACAACCACTAGTAATCAAAAATTATGCTAAAGTTGTCATGGAAGAATTTGATATTCGGGCGACTGCGGAAGATATCAAGGTAAGCCAACTATCGGGGGGAAATCAACAAAAGGTAGTATTGGCGAGAGAATTGGCGGGAGAACCAAATTTAATTATAGCGATGCAACCCACACGGGGATTAGATGTCGGGGCGACAGCCGCAGTTCATTCTCAGTTGTTAGCACAACGCGATCGCGGTGCCGCAATCTTGTATATTTCTACAGAGTTAGAAGAAGTAATGGCCATGAGCGATCGCATTGCCGTAATCTTATTAGGAGAGTTTGTCGCTATTTTGGATGCACAGACAGCGACGATAGAGGAAATTGGTTTATTGATGGCTGGGGGGACACGCAGAGGGTAAAATGCCAAGTCTTTACATTATCTGTTGTTTGCCCTAATACCCACTTAAACGTCGAAGCTGATCTCGAAAATAGCAGAAACTTGGTGATTGATTATTGTCAATGTCCATAAGGGGAGAGATCCTTTCCGCCCAAGTTGCCTTCTCTTTACCAATTCCCTGCCAACCAAGTTTAGATAATTTTTGGACACCACCGGAATATACTGCATCGGCTAACTTCTCCCATGTGCCACAAATATTATCATTGGTATATGAATTTAGGACTGCTTGTTTGGCATTCGGATAAGCTGCCTTCACTGCTGTTAAATCACCTAAATACCATGCTTCTCCTTCCTCAATAGCGATACAAAATTGTGTCTTTGGTTTAGGATTACAAGAATTTACGAGTTCAAGTAGTTCTTTGCGAAAAGCACTCAGGCATCGGTCATCAAGATCGCAAATGACAATGAGGACAGCAGGGAAATAAAATAATGTTTTACCATAGCCTTGAATAAGTCGCGGCAACTGGTCAAGCAGAATTCGTTTTTTGGGATCAGAAGTAGATGCTAGATTTCTCGGAATATGCCCTATTCCTTTGTAAGAATGGATATTAAATGTATACTGTTCAGTGTTAATAATTTTTGGGACAAGAATCTCAAGAGCCATTTTGCCAGAAATATCCTCAACGAGTATCTCAAAGTGCATATACTCACCTTGCATCCAAATAGTCACTGTACCAAAGTCCACCAAGGGGTAAGCCTTCAGAAACAAGGTTATTGATCAGAGGATCTTCACTAGTTCGCCTAATTTTAGCAAACCCATCTTCGCCCTTTTCCAGAATCCAAACCTCTTCAGGTTCAAGGGCATCTACAAAATATGGTTGATGTGTTGTCACAAATACTTGCGATCCACCTTTCTGACCTGTAGCGTGTTCTCGAAATTCTCCTGCTAGGGTTTCTAAAAGTTTATGGTAAAGTCCATTTTCTGGTTCTTCGATGCACAAAAATGGTGGTGGTGAGGGATCTTCTAACAGAAGGAGATAAGCGAATACTTTAAGTGTCCCATCTGACATTTGTTGAGCATAAAATGGGTCTTGAAAACCGTTGTCGTTGAAACGCAGTAGGAGTCTTCCGTCTGGACTTTTTTCGGTGCTAATTTTGTTGACACCTGGAATCTTGCTGGCTATCTTTTCAAGTATGGATTGAAACTTTTTGGGATGTTCTCTTTCCATAAACTGAACTACATTGCCCAGATTATCCCCATGAATATTAAGATGTTTTTGTGGACCAGCCAAAGGCAAATTTCGTGCAGCATCTGGAGTAAAATAGCTTAAATACCATCCTTCAATAAATCTACGAAATACAGAAATTCTTGGGTGTTGTTTGAGTGACCCTAAAGTTGCAATTCCCAGTTTTCGCTTATCGTCAAGTTCGACTACCTCGGTTTCTTTACTCTCTTCTTCTGCTTCACCTCTCTGTATTTTTTCTATGAATCTTGACAAATCAAAATCACCTTTTTCTTCCTCAACTTGTTTGCCTTCTTGTTCACCTTTCCACACGATTCCTCTACCTTCATTGAGAATTAGAAAAGAAAAAGGTTGTCCTTTGCTTTGTCCTTTTCTTCGTTGTCTGAGTCTTTCACTCTTTACATAAGGTCTTCCAGATAAATCAATATCTATTGCCAACTCATAGGTAATTGGTCGGGCATTATGATCTTCTTTATAATAGATATCAAACTCAATACTTCCCTCTTGTCCTTCGGAACGAATTCTCTCAAAGCCCCCACGACTACGAGAATCGCACGCTTCTTCTACTCCATTTTTCAGGCAGTCTGCAAGAAAACTAAAAGTGTCAAAAATCGTACTTTTTCCCACACCATTCTTACCAATGACGGCTGTCATTGGTGTTAATGGTTTGGCATTCTGCGTGTTCCATAGCTTGCCCAAGGTGATATCATGAAGAACTCTATAATTTCTTACCCTAAAGCCTTCTACTTTAGACATTTAAGCCCTCTGCTCAACTAAGATTAATCCTAACAGTTCCTACACTGAAAATTTAAGGCTAAGGACATTAAAGAACTTCTAAATCGATATGCAGCATGAGAACAAAACTTCAACGGTATTGTCTTATCAAAAGCCGACTTACGGGGTGGTAGTCATTGCATCATGATCACAAATAAACGCTTTCAACTTCTACTAGCAATCCTATCACCGCTAATTGCGATCGCCTCTGCTTTCCTCGCTGGTGCCATCCTCATATTACTCGCTGGGGCAAATCCCATCACTGCCTACACAGCTTTATTTCAAGAATCCCTAACTACTTACTTTGGGCTTGGTAACACTCTCACCAAAATGACACCCCTATTATTCACTAGTTTAGGGGTATTAGTCGCATTGCGGGGTGGTCAATTTAATATCGGTGGCGAAGGACAAATTTATCTCGGTGCATTGGGTAGCGCTTTAATTGGATTATACGTGCAAGGAATACCCTCTGTCATACACATTCCCTTAGCACTTTTGGCGGGATTTCTCTTTGGTGCGGTTTGGGGTTGGATACCTGGTTATCTCAAAGCTGTGCGAGGAATCAATGAAGTCATCACTACTCTATTACTGAATTACATCGCGGTGAATTTAGTTAGCTACTTGGTGCAAAACCCCTTAAAAGAACCATCAGCGCCTAGTCCTTATTCACCGTTGATTGCCAAATCTGCACAGTTACCGATTATCTTACCCCAAAGTTTAGCCCATGCGGGGATAATACTGGCGTTAATGGCAGCGGTCATATTATGGGTATTATTAGTGCGATCGCCTCTAGGATACCAAATCGCCGCCGTTGGTTTTAACCCCACAGCAGCCCATTATGCGCGGATTTCGGTCAAAAATACGATCGTGCTAGTGATGGCGTTAGCAGGTGGTTTAGCTGGGTTAGCGGGTGCATCTGAGGTGATGGGGTTGAAGTACCGCTTATTTGAACAGGTGTCATCTGGTTATGGATTTGATGCTGTGGCGATCGCTTTTTTAAGTCGCGGTAGTATTGGCGGTGTAGTGTTGACTTCTTTATTCTTTGCCGCCTTGCGTAGTGGTGCAAATGTCATGCAACGTAGTGCGGGTGTGCCAGTGACTATAATTTATGCAATTCAAGGATTAACAGTGTTATTCATTGCCATCAGCCTCGCTGTAGAAACACGAATAAAAACGCAAAGTAACGCTGAGGTTTAACGCGAAAGTTTCTCTGCGATACTCTGCGCTTCCCTTAGCGTCCCTCTGCGTTTAAAAAAAAACTATGAATAACCTTAACTTCCTCTCTGATTACTTAATTGCTAGCTTAAACTTAGCAGTACCCCTAGCATTTGCTGCCCTTGGTGGAATGTACTCGGAACGGTCGGGGGTGCTAAATATTGCCCTCGAAGGGATGTTAATAACTGGTGCTTTTTCCAGTGCAGCCGCTACCTTTTATACTGGCAACCCTTGGCTTGGTGTTCTCTGTGCGTTGATTGCTGGGGGATTAGTCGGTTTACTTCACGCTTTTCTATGTGTCACTTTATATGTTAATCAGTTGGTATCAGGGTTAGCGATTAATCTGGTAGCTGCGGGGCTGACATCGTTTTTAGCGCGGTTAGTATTTAATGGCAGTAGTACTCAAAGATTACCAGGAATTGAGCCTATGGTCATTCCTGGTCTTGCAAACATACCTATACTTGGATCTCTGTTATTCCAGCAAGATGCTCTTGTATATTTACTGATAACTCTAATTGCTGTCAGTATCTATATTTTCTTTCATACTAGCTTTGGGCTGACTTTGCGGGCAGTGGGGGAATATCCCCAAGCTGCTGCTACGGCTGGGCTTTCAGTATCAAGGGTGCGATATTTGGCTGTAGTAGTTAGTGGTTGTCTTGCCAGTTTAGGAGGGGCTGATCTGACTTTGGTGCAAATAAAATTTTTTACCGAAGGGATGAGTGCAGGTAAAGGATTTATTGCGATCGCAGCCTTAATTTTTGGTAGGTGGCATCCTTTAGGTAGTACTTTGGCTTGTTTTTTATTTGGTGCTACGGAAGCTTTACAGTTACGAATTCAAGCACTAGGTGCAAATATTCCTTATCAATTTTTAGTCATGTTACCATATGCGATCGCTTTATTTGCATTACTAGGATTAGCTGGTAAATCTATACCACCACAGGGGTTAGGTGTTCCTTACTCGCCAGAAAATCAGCAAGACAATTAGGGGTGACAGTGCCGTGTGGGTATGCACATAAGACAAATTAGATGTGTTTTAGCTTACCCCCATAAAATTCTTTTCGAGGAAAAACCGTCGCACTTACAAAGAAAATCCCCACTCTTAAGGTAGGGACTACAGGCTTGCTCTCAGCAGCTATTGATACAAGGTCAACTAAGAGGCAGGGGGCGGGGGGAAATGACCCCTGACTACTGCCTAGTTTGCGGAGCGGAACATGGGTCTGATTCCCCCACTTCAAAAAGCGTGGTTCTCGAATTGATTGGGTCGAATCCCTTTTCTGTTCTATCCCCCTTGCTCCCTGCTCCCTGCTCCCCTGCCTCTTTCTCAACTAACTTTAGGTTGCTGCCATAAAATGAGTTTCAATTGGAAGCAGTTGTAAGCCCCATTACTGATTTCTCCTTCGTGGTCAGCTAGCCAATCATAAATTTGTGCAGCTTGCGCTAGTGCCACTTTTTCTGATCTATAAAGCACAGGAGTAGGGCAGTAGGCTTGGCCATTGAAGTGTATAGCTGCAATCTGCCAATAATCGCTGTCTTCACCCTCTGGTACAACTTCTAAAAATCCGCTATTGTAAGACTCAATTATTCCTATGTTCATTTACAACCATCAAACTTTCTAACATTGGCCACAACAAAGCCGATACCAGCCAATTCTTCCGATTCAAAGCTGGAATCACCAGGGAATACAGTCGCAACCCCTACTAATAATTGTGGGTTCATGACCAATGGAAATCTGAATTATTGGTCACTTTTTGGCTTGATTCCGTTATTGGCAGCAATAATGCAAGAGGAATAGACACAAACGCCGGTTAAGTTACTCCTCAGTCAGCTCTTAGGTCGGAGTTTGAACGTGAAATCAATCTGCAATAGGTATTAAATTTTGTATTTTTAAACTTCGCCAAAAATCGCTAAACTCATCGGTTTGGTTGAGGAACTTGCTCTTTGATATTCCCAATGTCACCTAAAAATTGCGATCGCCTACGCCCCGCCGTAGCCCATCGCGCTTTCTTGCCCAAGCTAGGGATCGTACCTGAGCAAATGGGAACCCTGTTAATAGTTGCGTTTCTCACAGTCATGAAAATCTTAAACGTTGCACGCAAGAAGCGATCGCCCCCCATAAAATACAAGCGAGGACAAGCCAAAAGGAGCGATCGCCTAAAACAGATAAAAACTAGGGAGCTATCTTGGCATAAAAATCTTCATCGGCACGCATAAAAGCAGGTCGCTGCATCAAACCATTGATATATTCAGTCAGGGGGTCATTATCTAAGAGCATTCCTAGCTTCTTAGCCCACAGCAAAACTCCTCCAGTGACAATATCAGCAGTTGTTAGTCTATTTGCTACTAAATAATTCTTGCCAACCAATACTTCTCTGAGAGGTTGAGCAACTCGGTCAAACCATTGTCGAGATTCTTGCAGGGAAGTTTCCGACTTGACAAAACCCGGCAGTAGTTTTTCTGGCAGATTTGGCAGCAAATTAAACATATAATGCTCAACAGGTGGCTCTAGGGTAACTACGGCATAAAAAAGCCATTGCTGGTAATCGGCACGTTCAGAACTATCTAGCGGTGGAGCAAACCCCATCTCTATATATTTGTCTGCAAGATAAGTACAAATAGCCGCAGACTCAAAAATCGTTACTTCCCCGTCTACCAAGACTGGTACTTTACCGTGTGGGTGCAGTTCTTTATATTCTGATTGTTTTGTCATGGTCATATTGACTCGAACTAAGTCATAAGCAATTCCCATTTCTTCTAATAGCCACCGGGGGCGTACTGCTCTTGTTGTGGGAATGTAATATAGCTTCATTGCTCCTCCATCAGCCAATGTCTACTTTTAAGAGTGCATAAAGTTATTCTGACTCAAAAAACTTAGTGAAATGAGGAAAAATTGCACCCCTAGAGCGTAGTTTACCGCCAACTCTTGGAGACGCTCCGCGTAGCAAGATCCCGAAGGGTACGGCATCGCTTGTTTCAAAGCAGTACACTGGTACTATGAAAATTCCCGACTGCGTAGGCGTATCCCGCCAACTCTTGGAGACGCTCCGCAAACGGCATCGTTGTCTCCTTTATGCCCACAATCGCCACATAGTCTGTCTTGTCCATCCAGATGGGGTAGACGGTGACAGCTGCTTAGACTTCCGTGAAAACCCCAACATTAAACCAGAGGAGTTATGGCAACCGGAGGGGGCAAGCTACTAGTCTGTCAATAAATAATGTTCACTGTTAGAGTCGCGCGATCTGCCAGGATCGGTGCGGTAATCCTACTTGATGACAAAGTTAGACGGGTCTTGATCTCGTCGATGCTTAGTGGGAATGGGGTCTGGCTGCCCATCACCCGCAAGGGCTGCGGTTTTCTCCAGGGATTCCCTCAATCGCTTGGCTGCGTAGATGGACATGTCTCGCGGTACATTAATGCGATCGCGCAAATATCGGAGAGCGACATCAGATCCCGATGGAGGTACACAGTCTTCACCTGTCATCATCTGTGTTAAAGCACAACGTAGCGCTCGATCAAACAATTTATCATCTAAGGGGTTGACTCGGATAATATTGATCCGGTGTTCGATAGTTCGTTGAAGAGCTTCCATGCGGGAGTTTTCCGGT
>NZ_JBALBY010000027.1:0-28475 GCF_036919575.1 Nostoc sp.
CCCACTCCCCACTCCCCACTCCCCACTCCCCACTCCCCACTCCCCACTCCCCACTCCCCACTCCCCACTCCCCACTCCCCACTCCCCACTCCCTATGACCCAGAAAATTCTGATTGTTGACGATGAACCGAACATCTTGATTTTGATGGAACAAGCCCTAGAAGCATTAGAAGACGAGGGTGTTGAACTTCTAACTGCTAGAAATGGAGAAGAAGCTCTTGAAACTATTAAAACTGAGAAACCAAATCTAGTTTTTCTCGATGTGATGATGCCTAAAATGAATGGTCTGCAAGTCTGTCACATTGTTAAACACGACCTGCAAATGACTGATATCTACATTGTGATCTTGACAGCTAAGGGACAGGAATTTGATAAACAAAAAGGAATTGAGGTTGGTGCAGATTTATATCTAACGAAACCATTTCGCCCCAAAGAAGTACTTCAAAAATCAATGCAGGTGCTAGGTTTTAACTAATTCGTAATCAATGAACAGAAATATTGGCGCCAGTCGTCAGAATTCAGTTGGGTATTCTGAACGAATAATCGGGTTTAAGACGCCTACAAAACTAGAATTTTTGGTGGTGCAACAATTCAGTCGTGGGTCCCAATCCCCGACTGATTGATTCTGACGCCAAGCCGTAGAGCGTCTCCGGCTCCGCTCCTGAATTCTGAATTCTTCTTCAATGATGTTAGGACTTACGCACGAGTTACGGAATAACGAACCGCAGAGGCACAGAGAAATCAGAGTTTGAGAGATATTTTGCGTAAGTCCTAGATGTTTAGAACAATGAGACAAATGAATCATAATTTATGCTAAAAAACCCTGAATTACTGAAAATAGGTCATGAAGGAATCCTTAAACAATTCCTGATTACTTTTTTACCACTGTCCGTCCTGGTTGGGAGCGTGCTGCTGATCATTCACCAGGCAGAGAGTAAAGCTGAACGGGGGGCAATTTCCATCAACGAAACCCGGAACGTTGACCTGCAAGCCAAAATAGCTGCTAATGACTTTAATTTAATTAAGTCTGACTTGATGTTTTTGGCTACCCAAAACGAGCTACAGTCCATGCTCAACGGACCTGTGGATGCAACTAAAACACTGGAGTTGAGACAGGCGATCGCTAAAGAGTATTTTTCCATATCTCAGCAGAAACAACTCTATGACCAGATTCGCTTTCTTGACACAACTGGTAAAGAAATTGTCAGAGTCAACTTTAATAAAGGTCAGCCCAGCGTTGTCCCTGACGAAAAACTGCAAGTCCAAGCAAAGCGTTACTGGTTTAAGGACACCTTGCCCTTGCAATCAGGCGAGGTGTTTATATCGCCACTGGATCTAAATATTGAGCGGGGCAAGATTGAACAACCGCTTAAACCAATGATCCGTTTTGGCACTCCTGTATTTGATTCCCAAGGGCAAAAACGCGGCATCGTTGTGCTGAACTATCTAGGTGAGAAATTTATCCAGAATCTGCAAAAAGAAAACTCGACAACTTTAGGCGAAATGCTGCTACTTAATGCTGATGGTTACTGGCTTAAGGGAGCAAAACCAGAGAATGAGTGGGGCTTTATGTACGAAGACCGCAAAGACCAAACCTTTGCAAAAGCCTTCCCGAAAGTCTGGCAGCAGATGGCCACAACCGAGTCGGGACAGTTTCAAACGGCTGAGGGATTATTCACCTTCAAAACCCTGTATCCGCTATTGGAAGTTCAAAAAGCTCAATCCAGTACGGGGGCGACCCGTGCCTTCGATTCCAGTCAAGGGAAGGTGGATGCCAAGTCTTACCGTTGGAAAATTTTAACTCATGTTCCCCCTGCGATCTTAAATGCGCGATCGCAAAGTTCTTTTAAGCGACTCCTGCTGTTTTATGTGGTGATGACTGGCTTGATTGGGGTGGGTTCCTGGCTATTAGCCTTATCCCGCTTACGACGACAACAAGCAGACACAGAACTGCAAGCAACATTCGCTGATCTGACTGCAATTATTGACAATCTAGCAGATGGGTTATTGGTAACTAACACCATTGGCCAAATCACCCGCTTTAACCCGGCGCTACTCAAAATGTTCCACCTTGGCGACATTGACCTCAAAGGAAAAGACAGCGGAGAAATTTCTCAAGCTGAAATTGCTGATTTGGTAAAGCAGACCCACAAACAATCCCGAGAGATATTCACGGCTGAGATATATCTAGCAAAAAGCCGGGTTGGTCAAGCTTTAGCAACCAACATCTTCAAAGAAGCCTCTAAGGATGAGGCGGCGAGGTGGCTAGGTTCAGTGATCCTGATTCGGGATATTACGGCTGAGAAAGAGATCGATCAGATGAAAACCGATTTCATCTCTACAGTTTCCCACGAGTTGCGGACGCCACTAACTTCTGTCCTCGGTTTTGCGTCGATCATTCAAGAAAAGCTGCAAACCGATGTCTTCCCACTACTTTCTACCGAAGATCGTAAGCTTCAGAAAACCATTAAGCGGGTGGGTGACAATCTCAATATTATTGTGTCGGAAGCAGAACGGCTGACGTATTTGATTAACGATGTCTTAGATATTGCCAAGATGGAAGCAGGTAAGGTGGAATGGCAGATGCAGCCCCTCGATCCTGGCGAATTACTCAATTTAGCAAGCAATTCCACCGCCGGGTTGTTTCAAACCAATGGCTTAGAGTTGGTGTGCGAGATTGAACCTGGACTGCCTCAAATAGTAGGCGATCGCAACCGTCTGCTGCAAGTTTTAATCAATCTGATTTCCAATGCCGTTAAGTTTAGCGAATCCGGTTCTGTCATCTGCCGCGTCAAACGACAAAACAACGGTGTTTGCATCAGCGTCATCGACACAGGCGTTGGTATTTCACCTGAAGACCAGCCGAAAGTGTTCGAGAAATTCCGGCAAGTTGGCGACACCCTCACCGACAAACCCAAAGGCACAGGGTTAGGACTGCCCATCTGTAAACAAATCGTCGATCATCACGGCGGTAGAATCTGGGTTGAGAGTGAACCAGGCAACGGCAGTACATTCTCGTTCATCATTCCCATCTCTGAGAGCGATCAAAAAACTACTGCTAATCTGAATCTGGATGCGCTAGTCAAACAACTCAAAGAACACGTTATCACCACAAACACTGTGCTGAACCAAAATCACAAAACGATTTTGGTTGTAGATGATGACGCTAACATTCGAGAATTGCTCCGTCAACAACTGGAAAACCAAGGCTACAACGTTTGGGAAGCGAAAGACGGTGTAGATGCGATTCATCAAATCAAAATAGCCCGTCCCGATCTGATTCTCTTGGACGTAATGATGCCCCAAATCAACGGCTTCGACGTGGCAGCCGTCCTTAAAAATGATCCCCACACCGCAGACATTCCGATCATTATTCTGTCAATTATTGAAAACAGAGAACGGGGCTACCAAATTGGCATTGATCGCTATCTCACCAAGCCCATTAACACAGAGAAACTTCTCCACGAAGTTGGCTCATTGCTTTACCAGGGCACTTCTAGTAAAAAGGTATTGGTTGTAGATAAAAATGCATCCACTTTAAAAACCATATCGGATGTACTGCAAGCTCGGGGATACAGCGTGATTGAAGCCTCCGATCCCCAAGAATGCATCAATAAAGCTCGGTCAGCCAAACCTGACATGATCATCATCGATTCTATCTTCTCTGAAGAAGCCGATCTGGTGAAAGCCCTACGGTTTGAGAAGGAGTTAGAAAATGTCTTTTTTATTATGCTATCGGATAAGTAATTGCTACTACTAAGGAATTCCCACTCCCCACTCCCCACTCCCCACTCCCCAATTCCTATGACCCAGAAAATTCTGATTGTTGACGATGAACCGAACATCTTGATTTTGATGGAACAAGCCCTAGAAGCATTAGAAGACGAGGGTGTTGAACTTCTAACTGCTAGAAATGGAGAAGAAGCTCTTGAAACTATTAAAACTGAGAAACCAAATCTAGTTTTTCTCGATGTGATGATGCCTAAAATGAATGGTCTGCAAGTCTGTCACATTGTTAAACACGACCTGCAAATGACTGATATCTACATTGTGATCTTGACAGCTAAAGGGCAGGAATTTGATAAACAAAAAGGAATTGAGGTTGGTGCAGATTTATATCTAACTAAACCATTCCGCCCCAAAGAAGTGCTTGAAAAGTCAAAGCAGGTATTGGGCTTTTGAGGAAAGTTCTGAATGCTTTTCATTTGCGATCGCAGTACTTGGTAGTGCTAATTTATCCGCAATGGGCGTAGCTTGTTCTGATATAGCAGGGAACAGGGAATAGGGAACAGGGAACAGGGTTGAAAGTCTCTTGGTGTCAGTGTTTTCTGATTAGCTGATGTCCTAAGCTACCTGGCAACTGCTATACTACGCTATTTCGACTTTCAATTATCAGGTTCTTTTAGATGGAATTAAATACTTTTTAAAAGTACTAAAAGCTGCTGCGATCGCATCTACTTTTGGTACGCTATTCCGAAGCTATCCGCACCTTTGATAAGTGAGAAAACTATTGAGACGAACATTAACCAAGAGTTTTCAACAGAGAACACTTATTCTTCATTCACAAATTTGGCGACTACGAACAACACTACCATCTGGGCTAGTAGTAGTGGTGTATATAATAGCTCCGCTGATGTTGGCATTTTTAACACCAGTCAAATTAGCATCAGTGATGTTAGCACTGTTGAGAGAAGCTCCGCTCAAATCAGCGTCGGTGAGATTAGCACCAACCAAATCGGCAACATTCAAACCCACATTACTGAGATTGGCTCCACTCAGGTTGGCTCCACTCAAAACGGCGGTGAACATTTCGGAACCACTAAAATTAACACCAACCAAGTTAGCGTCGTTGAAAATACACTCAGTCAAATCGGAACCACTCAAGTTAGCGTAACTCAAGTCGGCACATTCAAAAATAGTACACATTACCATACTCCTACTCAAATTAGCCCTACTGAGGTTAGCATTAGTAAAGTCAATATTACTCAAGTCGGAGTCACTACTCAGGTCGATCCCACTGAGATTAGCACCAGTCAAATCGCTGAGGCTCAAATCAACTGCCCTAAAGTCTCTCTCTCCAGCAGCATACCTTTCCAGCAATTCTTCAACATCCATAACTTACCTCTTGCATCAACTAACACATATAAAGATACAGCGTATTTCAGGTAAATGAAGTACACGGTTAGGGGCACAACATCTTGTGCCCCTACGATTATCTGTACCTCACTAAGTTGCAATCTGCTGTAACTCACTCTCTTTGACCCTACCAACTCTTTTGTCGCTTTCCTAACCCCAAGTTCCCATTACTTTTTAAGTCGGGCGAATAATCTCATACAAATCCTGGGTGCGGGTATACCAGTTACCCGACAGGCGACCGATCGCGTGCAACTTTGCGACATCAATTGTGTTTTGTGGTGTCAGTAAATCGTCTCGAATATGCCACAGCACCGCCTCAGCAATAATTAATCCCGATTGGCTACCTTCATTCCCTATATAAACGACTTGCTTCAGCACACACTCAATATTAATCGGTGATTCCGCAACTCGTGGCGGACGCACTCGTTTTGAGGGAGCAGGAGTTAGTCCCGCTACTTGAAATTCGTCCACATCTGGCGGAAAGTCGCCACTAGTGGCGTTCATCTGTTCCCCCAATTCTTCAACAACTATGTTGACCACTAGTTCACCCGACTGCTCTACATTGAATAAAGTATCTTTTTTAACACCACGTTTCAGACCTGTGGAGATGGCTAGAGTCGGTGGATTAGCTGTCACGCCCATAAAAAAACTGAAAGGTGCGACATTGGGCGTACCATCGCTGGCGATCGTTGACACCCAAGCGATCGGTCGGGGAACCACTGAACCGACAAGTAATTGATAGGTATTTCGTGGATCGTTCTGGGAGGGATCGATAATCATTGAGATTTTCCTCACTAAACACTACAGTTTTTCAAAACTCGATCTTGCCGAAGAGAAGCTTTCCACCTTAATTGTGCATAATTTTCATTACTGCTCTTGCTTTTTCTAGCTATCTGTGAGATGTTCCTACTCAGTTACAATACTATGGTTTCTTGACCAGAGTACAGTAGTATTAATCGGTTGATTAATTAACCCAAATGCTCACGCACTAAATCCCAATCAAATGTTAAAAGTCCCTAGTACAAGGGTAAAGCTTTAAGTTTTTTAATTCCTATCCTACGTTCATAAACGGTTAAGGGGAAAAGGAAAAACCTTTCAGCCTTACCCTTTCCCCAAACCAAATTTAAATTTGAAAATGCTTAACCGAGAAGTATTGAGGTTGGAGCGATCATCTACTGCGATCGCAGCTCCTTTTGTCAGCTATTTAGTTGACTGACGTTGGGTCTTTTTTGCAATCAATACAACTCTAAAATTTCTAATTTTGGTGAGAGTGGAAAGCCAAATTTTTCATGATAATGAGGAAACTTGAGTAAGAATAGGCATAAAGGTTTATTTCGATAAAAAGCTTTTAGCTTAAACGTGCGAACTTCAAAACCTTCCTTCTGTGCTTCTTGTGATTCAGAAAAGCTTCCAGGAAAAATTTCATCAAAATGGATTTCAAATTTCCTTGCAGTTTCCAAAAAAGGCTTGCCAATTAATCTAGCACTATTGTCATAGGCAGGGTTAGGTATTACTCTCCTATACTGGCTTTCGTCGAATCCAGCCCGGAAAATAAATTCAAAAAATCCGCTAAATATCTTGAGGTTTTCACTTGTATTAAAATCTTGCCAGCCTTGAAATAAACTATCTTGAAGCTCTTGAAAAAGATTACTTATAAATTGATTTTACACAGAATTAATTTCAGCAGTAGTTATTTTCATTTGTACCTTTTTTGAATGGTGAACTATTAACAAAAAAATCGCTTAAATTCCAGGTTTTGAAAGTAAATAAATCAAAACGCTCTTGCAATCTCAAACAAAAAGATTCGAGGGCATTTAGCCAAACGAAAATATAGGATTTTTAAATCCCTCTACTCCAGCACATCATAGTAATGAAGTACCATAAACAGATTTAAACTTTGCGGATGATGCAATCCTCAAAGCTCACTAAATTTTATTTAGAACCTGTAAAATTTATGAAATTATAAGCCGAAATACTTATGTGTTTATACTGTCATAAAAGAATAATAGAAGTCAACAAGATTAGTCATAAATTCAAAAATTACTCAGTATTACTATTGACAAGTTTATATTTGCTTAAAATTCATATCCATAAAAGCAATTTTTGCGTTCAAAATACGGACAATACAGATAGCTGCGTAGCAGAAGTCAGTAAAAACGGACTCAAACTCACTCAATTGAGTCCGTTTGAACGGACTTAGGCTCCATAGCAACGAAGCTGTTAGTTTGGTATTTGTTGGTAATGACAAATCTTGAAGAGTAGGCATACAGGTTAGCAGAGCCGACACAAGGAAAGAAAACCTCTCCCCCGCCCCTGCTTATTCAAAAGGTAATTCTGGGAAACCTTAATTTGTGAGAGCGAGAGGCTTTTGCCAGAAGGAACTAGAATTAGGAAACACCTAGCTGGATTCTTCTGACTTTTGAAATTAGGAGTGCGTGTGTGCCAAAATCCCCTAAATATTTGCTGGTTGGATCAACCGAGACTTACAGCGGTAAATCTGCAACTGTTCTGGGTTTGTCTGATCAGCTACAGCAAAAAGGACTGGATATTACCTACGGTAAACCCCTCGGTACGTGTTTGAATTCGTCTAGTGGAACCGTAATTGAAGAAGATGTCCAGTTCATTGCTCTTAGCCTCAAATTGCCGGAAAACCGCGTTGCACCGACAATGCTGGCTTTGGATGAACTAAATGTGCAAAAGCGCTTACTGGGGGAAGACAAAACCGATTATCAGCAGTCCCTAATACAGCAATATTTACAAAAGTCTCAAGGAGATTTGGTGTTACTGGAGGGTCCTGGTGATTTGTCCGAGGGCAATTTGTTTGACTTGTCTTTGCTGCAAATGGCTGAAGTGTTGGATGCTGCTGTGCTGTTAGTAGCCCGCTATAAATCGTTGCTTTCGGTTGAGGGGCTATTGGCTGCGAAAGGGCGTGTAGGCGATCGCTTGATTGGAGTTGTGATCAATGATATCCCTGTCACTCAACTAGAAGCCGTTGACACTCTCTTGCGCCCATTTTTGGAACAGCAGGGGATTCCAGTGCTAGCAATGTTGCCAAATAGCGATTTGCTCCGCAGCGTCAGTGTTGGCGAACTAGTCAAGCAGTTAAAGGCTGATGTTCTCTGTCGCAACGATCGCCTAGATTTGTTGGTTGAGAGTTTAGCAATTGGAGCGATGAATGTCAACTCAGCCGTGAAATATTTCCGCAAACGCCGGAATATGGCAGTGGTGACAGGAGGCGATCGGGTAGAAATTCAGCAAGCGGCTTTGGAAACTTCTACCCAATGTTTAATTCTCACCGGGCAACTACCCCCGCCGCCGTTCATTCTCAGTCGCGCTGAAGAACTAGAAATCCCTATTTTATCTGTTGACTTAGACACCCTGACCACTGTAGAAATTGTTAACCGCACTTTCGGGCAAGTCCGCCTCCACGAGCCGATTAAGGTTCAGTGCATTCGCCAGTTGATGTCTGAGCATTTTGACATTGAGCGCCTGTTATCTAAACTGGGTTTAACCCCCGCAGGGGCATTGTCTTAGATTCATGAGTGTAATAACTCGTGTAATCAAGCAAGATACATCATGATGTAGTGATGGCTATGGAAGTCACTGGAACTAGGAGAAAATGGATTTAACGGCAATTGATCCCCTGAAACTACCCTCGCTTCCATTGGAGAAAAAAGCTGATCTCCCTGACTGTCCAGCCATCTATTTTGCGATTTCTGGTTCTGGGGAAATCCTCTACATAGGCAGGACTGCTGATCTTGGACGTCGTTGGATATCACATCATAGATTTAAAGAACTCATTGATTTGGGAAATGTGAAGTTAGCTTGGCTACAATGCGTAGATCCTTCCATTCTGAAAACTCTTGAGGCCAAGTTGATTTATGCACTCAAGCCAAAGCTCAACGAACAACTGCCATCAAGCAATACACTTTTTTCTTATCTTCACAAAGCCAACCAAAGTACAAGCCCGACAAAAACACAGGGTAGCAAATTAGCGCACGCAATATTAGCTGCTCTGGTTGACGCCCCTTGTAGTGGGTATGATTTAGCAAAACGATTCGATGGCTCTGTAGGCTTTTTCTGGTCAGCAAGTCACCAGCAGATTTATCGAGAGTTGTCAAAGCTAGAAGATCAAGGATGGATCAGTGCCGAGTCGATTGTCCAAACAGGACGCCCAGATAAAAGGCTCTACACCGTTACAGACTTGGGAGAACAGCAGCTCAAAGAGTGGATTGCTCAACCTTGTGAACCCACACCGATTAAAGATGATTTGCTTGTGAAAATTTTTGCTGGCCATATTGGTTCTAACCAAATGATCTTGGCAGAGCTTGAGCGTCACCAAAAAGCCCACTTAAAAAAATTAACTACATACAAGGATTTAGAACAAGAATGCTTTCAGAATCCGCAAGAACTCCCAGAATCAGCAAAATTTCAGTATTTGACTCTTCTGAATGGCATTACTTATGAAACACATTGGCTGGCTTGGTGTGACCAAGTGATCCAAACAATCGAAAAATTGTAGCAATGTCTAACTCAGGTTTGCCTCGCACCTACACGCTGTTTGGTAAAATATGTGGGTCGTTTAATCGGATTATCTCCATCTTTGACCCAATCAACAGACCTTATTAGCCTTGATACATTAGCGCAAGAACTGGCAACAATCCAGCAAACGGGTTCTAAAAGAATTGCCTTGCTGGGTTCTCGTCACGTCCCGATTACGCATCAGAATCTTATTGAAATGATGACATATGCCCTAGTTTTATCGGGTAATCGAATCATTACTTCTGGTGCTATAGGTACAAATTCAGCTGCCATCCGGGGAGCAACGCGGGCTGATCCGAATTTGTTAACAGTGATTCTACCCCAAAGCCTGGAACGCCAGCCCTTGGAATCGCGCCAGCAACTAGAACAGGTAATGCATTTAGTGGAAAATACCAATAATGATAATCTGTCCCTTGCTGAAGCTAGTTACCTGTGCAACAAGGAAATTGTCTCTCGTTGCCAGCAACTGATTTGCTTTGCGTTTCACGACAGTGGGACTTTGTTACAAACTTGTCAAGATGCGGAAGAACAAAGAAAAGTAGTGACTCTCTTCTACTTTGATTAGTCATTTGTCATTTGTCATTTGTCCTTTGTATTTGACTAATGACTGATGACTGATGACTAATAACCAATTACCAATAAGTAATGATAATTTTTTTGTACTCGATCGCTGCTGCTGCCGTTCTAATTTATGTGCCATTTTTGCTGGTAGCTTATGCCCGTATGCGTATGGGGTATGAAACATTTTCTACTCCTCGCGCTATGTTTGATAAATTGCCACCTTATGCCCAACGCGCGACTTGGGCACATCAGAACACCTTTGAAGCGTTTATGATATTTGCCGCAGCCGCATTGATGGCATATGTAACTGGTGTAAATTCTTCTATAGCACAAGTAGCTGCGATCGCCTTTGTAATAGCTCGTTTGCTATACTCAATTTTTTATATTTTGAATATACCCCTTTTGCGATCGCTGATGTTTGGCATTGGCACCGTTAGCTCTGCCACTCTCATCTTCTTGAGCATCATCCGAGCTACAAGTTAATTGGGGAAGGTGGGGTCCCCTCTGGGGATAAGGGGTAATGGGGACTAATACCCAATCCCCAATCTAAAATCGTTCGACTGAGCGCAGCCGTTCGCGTAGCCTTCCGCAGGAAAGTCCAAAATCTAAAATCCAAAATGTATTATGGCTTCTACTTTTTCCTTTGACATCGTGAGCGACTTTGACCGACAAGAGTTGGTTAACGCTGTCGATCAAGTTATACGAGACATCAAAGGTCGTTATGACCTCAAAGACACTCAAACTACTGTCGAGTTAGTCGAAGAAAGCATTAACGTTAGTACTGACAGCGAGTTTACCTTAGATTCTGTACACGACATCCTGCGGGAAAAAGCCGCCAAGCGTAACCTCTCCCAGAAAATCTTTGATTTAGGCAAAGTTGAATCAGCCAGTGGTAATCGCGTGCGTCAAGAAATCAAACTTAAAAAAGGCATCAGTCAGGAAATCGCCAAACAAATTTCCAAATTGATTCGTGACGAATTCAAAAAGGTACAAGCCTCAATTCAAGGGGATGCTGTGCGGGTTTCTGCCAAATCTAAAGATGACTTACAAGTTGTCATGCAGCGACTCAAACAAGAAGACTACCCCGTAGCTTTGCAATTTACAAACTATCGTTAACAAATTTGTAATTCGTAGTTATAGCGTTTACCAATCACATGAGGTAGATCATAGCCCCTCTCGAAGAGCCTATGGTAAGTAGGTAGGCGTAATTAAACATAAGATCAAACCTGACCCTCAATCCCTCTCCTTATTAAGGAGAGGGAAGCCGGAGGTAGGGTGAAGTTTTACAGCAGAATTCAGAATTCAGGGGTCAGAATTCAGAAGTAAAACAGCTTTTACAGCAGGGTTTGAGACTTTGGTTGTGTACCTCACTTTCGTTGAAATGCGCTGTATATTTAATTTCACCCACAAGTTCATCGAATTACCCAAAACAAAAACCTCAAAGAGTCCTGACGGACATCCCTCTCCTTACTAAGGAGAGGGACAGGTTTTGCTTAGCATAACCAGGGTGAGGTTTCTTTGGGCTATTCGAGAAACCGTAAATTGCGTCTAGAGAGACTTGTGTATACACCGTAGCTCGAAGAGCGGGGAGGGGGTTGGGGGTGAGGTTCTTGTATCTCACAAGGGTCGAGAACCGCTATAAGAATTTAATTACGACTTCCGACTTCCGACTTCCGACTTCCGACTTCCGACTTCCGACTTCTTTAAGTTATTCCGCCAATACTTTTTTGAAATGCCGGACGCTCAGATAACTGCTTCATATAGTTCAACACGGCTGGGTAGGAACTAAGGTCTAGCTTCAGGATCATGGGAATGTAATTCAGAATAGACCCCACTGCCACATCAGCAACAGTGAACTCATTGCCAAGTAAAAAAGGTTGCCTACTGAAAATTTCATTTAACGGAGTCAACAAGCGGGGCATTTCGCGCTCCCGATTCTTCTCTTCAAAAATCCCTGGAGCAAGGGTAGAATTGGCAAACAACACCCATTGGGAAAATACACCACGTTCCTCTGGTGAAAGTGGGCTTTTACTATACTTATCGGCAAGATATAGCAAAATTGCCCCAGATTCCCAAAGTATAAAATCCCCATCAACAATCGCTGGAACTTTACCAAATGGGTTAATTGCCAAATATTCCGGCTGGAGATGTTCACCCGCCTGCATATCGAGCTTGACGAATTCGTAAGGAACTTTTATTTCCTCTAAATACCAGTGAACAATTGAGGCTCGACTACGAACGCCGCCGTAAAGTTTTAGCATAATTACCTTTAAAGAACTTTGTGAGTGTGAGAATGCTGTTTCACGTTGTCTTCTTTGGTAACAACTCTAGCGGCATTTAATACCCGCTTGCGCTCAATGGAATATTTAAAATCAGTGTAGTTTGTACCTAAGGGAATCAGGGATTTTGCAGATTGACGACGCTTGTAGGTACGAGCTGCTGCAAATGCGCGTGGCACAAATTCGTCTCCAAACTGAGCCGACTCTGGGAAGCCATCTGGCATCAGTTGTGAATCGCCATCCAGCACAGATCCCAAAGTTGTTGCATGAGCCAGCTTATAGGAGGTAGGAATGCCCTTTAACAGCGCTTCCAAAGCCGCAGAGGGAATCGGTTCTATAACTTCGATTTGATAAACTTCTCCATCTTCTTTGACGAAGCAGGTTGCCAAGCCGATAACAATGTAATCATCGGTTGCTAAATCAGGGGCATTGGGATAGGAAATTGCGGTTGTCATCGGAAAATTTCTCAAAAGTTAAAAATTAAATCTAGAGATTGGGGCATGGGGCAATTCAATTTTGGATTTTGGTGAAGCAGCGCGGGAACAGGGGGTTTCCCCCATGAGTGACTGCACCAAGCCGTCCCTTGCGCGTCTCCCCTTGGGAGAAGGGATTGACGATTTTGGATTAAATTTTAATTCTAAAATCTAAAATCTAAAATTCTTACTCCCTCATCTCCCTTGTCCCCTTTCTCATCTGGCTTGTTGGCATTCTACCAATTTGTCACTCTCACTACTTGACTAAATCTTTGAGATTGACTCTGCTATTTCTGGAATTCACCCTGGGGATGAAGTATTCATGATTAGGTTTGAGGAGCAATTGTTTATTTAGGGCATAGATTGGGCATAGATTTCTACCGGTGCGACTAGGTTAAGTTCTCTCTTAAGATGGCTTTCATGTAACCCTAAATACCTTAAAAATAGAGGCAGTGGTAAAACCACTAGCGAGAAAAAACTAGAATTCGATTTCACAAAGCAGGTATTTAAGGCAGGGAAAGATGAATATTCACTCATTTTTAGCTGACGATGACCAGCAAAGCAAGCAATATAACTATGTATTAAATAATACAAATAAAGCCCAAGAACATCGGAAAAACGATCGCAGCGAATCTACTTTAGGGGATAGCTACTTACGCTCTTTTGCTTTGAAGTCGGCTCAACAAGGAGATTATACTGAAGCGATCGCACTTTTAACCCAACTAATTTCCCGCCATCCCCACAATGCTGTTGATTACAACAACCGAGGGCTGATTTATTTCCAAAGTGGTGAAGTGCAAAAAGCGTTTTGTGACTATAACACCGCCCTGAAACTTAATCCGAATTTGGCTAGTGCTTATAATAACCGGGCAAATTACTACGCTGCTTGTGGAGAATTAGCAACAGCACTTGCAGACTACGATCAAGCGATTGATTTCAATCCTTGCCATATCCGGGCGTGGATTAATCGAGGCATTACCTGCCGTGACTTGGGGCAATATGAAGAGGCAATTGAGGATTTTGAGATCGCACTGATTTTCGGTCAACTAGAAAGTCATATCTGGGCTGAACGCGGCAGGACTTACTATCTTTGGGGTGACTGGAATTGTGCGATCGCTGATTATCGTCGCGCCCTCACTCAATTGCCCTCTCTCGACAACAGTAAGGATAATACTGGTTATCGCTTGCGTTTACAACTCGAAAATTGGCTAAACGAGCTGCTATCTGATCAGCGTCCTAGTTGGTAGATTCTTGATTTTGAATTGGAGCGAAGCGACGCTGTATCATTAATAACTAATAGATGATAACTACATAGCTATTCAAGAATTAGCTATTAACCATTATTTATTAGCAATAATATAAATTAACACCCGGTTTATACGTAGCCAAAATCACAAGAAACCTAAATAATCCCAAATTCGCTATTTGTCTTAGGGTGATGACTCTGTTTGTTCATCTTCTCGGCGGTCTTGATTCATCAACACCACCCGACGCTGGCTGGGATCAAATCGGTATCCTTGTTGTTGCATAATAGTTTTAGTTTGCTGAGGATCGAAGTTACGGCTAAATTCCGTCTGTAAAGCATTGACATGTCCTTCCATCAGCTTGACGTCAGTACTAATTTCTCGCAACTTTTCTTGCTGTAACCACTGATAAGACAAAAGTTGTGCAAAGGCAGATGCTGCAACGGCTGTAATCACAAGATTAACCGCTATTTTGGCCGTGCTTTCCAGTGCCATCACCTGGTAAGAACGTTGACGAAGATGCCGCTTTGGTCGAGAAATGACCCGACGTTTTTGTATAGGTTGTAACGGTGGTCTGGAGGGTTGAATCGCGTTCATGATGCTAAAATTTAACCTCGCTTAGTGAAGGGAAGCACTATCAAGAGTGCTGAGTTCCGAGTGCTGTTAGCGGATAGCTAAGGTTTAGCCCCTGCTGAGTGAAGATTCTCCAGCACTCAGCACTCGGAACTGAATTAGCACTCAGCACTCCTAAATGCTTGATTTAGCTGTCATATTACTCCATTTTGTTGAAATAGCTACAAGTGTTGTATTAGTTAAAAAATAACCTGGCTTACGCAAGTGCAAGATTTCTAACTACTTATGACATAAAGCCACAAGGTCTGGAAATTGCACCCCGTACTGCCAGGATTATTAGCTTTTTAACTGTGTCACATCGCAGCGTTATTTGTAAAGTTCTGTGGCTAATCGCCAAGCTAGAACTCCTGGGATCAGCGCCACAACTAGAGCGATGTAGACTTGAGTATCTGAGATGGAAGATATCTGAGCGATGTACAGAGTATCTAAGATAGGCATGGCTGAAAACCTCCTAACCTGAATAGATTTTGAACAGTTCGTTTACTACTTTTCCTTGTTTTGCCAAGATTGGGGAATATCTTGTTACAAGATGCAACAAAAGCAGTTATTAATCAGTAGTGATTATTATAAAAATTCATAAAAATATGGATTTATATCTGGGTATCGACTTCGGCACATCTGGCGCACGCGGCGTGGTGATTGACGAGGAAACTTCTTCTATCCGGGCACAGGTGCGATATCCCTTTCAGGACTCACCAGCCCCTGTTATGCCCAAAATTTGGCAGGAGGCTTTATTTGTGCTGGTGGAACAAATACCTGAAGAATTGCGGCGAGAAATTAAAGCGATCGCAATTAATGGTACTTCTTCCACAGTCTTGCTAGTCGATGCTGCTGGCAATCCAACAGATGCACCATTGCTGTACAACGATGCGCGGGGATCATTGATGCTAGAGCATTTGAGGAGTATAGCACCACCTAATCATACCGTGTTGAGTGCCACCTCCAGCCTAGCCAAACTTTTGTGGATGAGACAATTACCTACTTTTAATCAAGCTAGATATTTCCTACATCAAGCAGATTGGCTGGCGTTTCTTCTACATGGTCAGTTGGGTATTAGCGATTACCATAATGCTTTAAAGCTGGGTTATGACGTGGAAGAGTTGAAATACCCAGAATGGTTAGAAAAGTTGCAAATACCGATTCAGCTACCCAAAGTTTTACCTCCTGGGACTCCGATTGCCCAATTGCGTCCTGAAATTGCAGAGAAGTTTCATTTCCGCCGTGATTGTCTCTTATGTGCTGGTACAACTGATAGTATTGCTGCTTTTCTCGCCAGTGGAGCAAAATTACCTGGTGAAGCCGTGACTTCCCTTGGTTCAACGTTGGTACTAAAGTTGTTAAGTCGTACCCGTGTAGAAGATGCCAGATATGGAATTTACAGCCATCGTCTGGGTGATTTGTGGCTGACTGGTGGTGCTTCTAATACTGGGGGTGCTGTACTGAAGCAATTTTTCACAAATGCTGAGTTAGAAAGCCTTAGCCGTGAGATTGATGCATCAATTGCCAGCAAGTTAGATTATTATCCGTTGTTGAAGGTAGGCGATCGCTTTCCGATTAATGATCCCAATTTACCCCCACGATTGTCACCACGCCCAGATCATCCAGTGGAATTTCTGCATGGGTTGTTAGAAAGTATTGCCCGCATAGAAGCGCGAGGGTATGAATTATTACAACAAATGGGCGCAGATAAGTTGACCCGTGTTTATACTGCTGGCGGTGGCGCGGCGAATGACACTTGGACTGCGATTAGGGCGCGTCATTTGCAGATTCCTGTAGTCGCGTCAGTGTATACGGAAGCTGCTTATGGGACGGCGCTGTTGGCGATGGGGTATGGAAAAAAGGGATGAATAAGAGTAATTGTCTAACTATCTTTTCGTAGATATCTTGAAAATCAGTATGTATCCCAGTGACAATCGATATATCTCGGCCGATATTGGGATGATTAGATACCGGTTCATCATTCTGGGCAGCTATTCGGGGGTGGGTGCTTCGCAGCAAGCGAATGTCATCTATCCCCTTTATTAATTATTGGTATGAGTTCTGAGGAAATTCGGAGAAAAGGAAAAGGTTTTTTAAGAAGGTTTGACCTGCGCGATCAAGATTATCATCTAGGGAAAAGGTGAGGCTACGGACTTGGATTTGATCACTTTTAATATCTAGTGGCTGTGGCAAGTCTTTGGGGTATATCAAAAAGGCTTGCTTGCATTTTGTTGTGTTGGCGTAGCTGATCATTTGATGAATATCTGTATATCCTCCCCGTTCAGGGGCTTTATACTTTGTATCCAAAACTGCTATTGTTTTGCCAGTAGCAGCATCACACAGTAATATATCTATATTGAAGTGCCGATTCTGACTAATTTCTATCGGATGTTGCTGTTTGAAAAAATAGCCTTGTGGGGTGTTTTTCTTGAGCCATTCTGCAACAAAAAGTTCATACAAATGTGCCATATCGACGAGAAAAGGTAGAGTTTTATAATTTCCCCTCTCATGACTGGGACTAATATTTTCTAAAAAGAATAGACATAAATTGTGTAATAGTTGATAGTCGGGATTGAGGCGATTGTACTGTATTGCAATACAATCTTTTGCGCTACAAGGTTGCAGCGTGACTAATCCTTGTAGAGCGTGATAAGCTTTTCGTACTGTTGGTGATACTCTTTCTGAACATAGGTCTAAGCTATATTTAGGTTTACTAGAATGTATATATTGACTAACAGCAGGTATTGGCTCCTTAGATACTGCTTGTAAAAAGAAGGGAAGATAATGTTGAAACCATTTTTTAAATTTATTAACTAGTTCTTCTTTGGAGAAAGTTAATATTTCTTTTTCAGTAAAATCACAGCTATCATTAGATTGAGATTTAAAATCAAACGCATTAACATCTTCAGCAATTATATTTGCTATCATTACAGGATTTATTTCTACAATCCTTCTGGCTAAAAATGTACCTGCAAAATCTATAAACTTTATTTTAATATCTGTACTTGATAATTGTATATATAATAATGAAAATATATCTAAATACATACGTAACCTGAATTCAGGAGGAGATCCTAACATATTACTGTCTACCTCAATTAATAATCTAGCTGGTGTTATTATATAAAAATTCATGGCAGCGATTTCATCTGGTATTTGTTGATATATCAATTCGCAAAAATTAGCAAAAGGCTCCTTTACTGTGTTTAGCAAATCTTTAAATTCTTGAAGAGTATAAATATTATTATCCTTATTCTTATGCATATTCTTGTATTGTTTAATTACTTCAAAGGGATTACAAGAAAAAATTGGTTTTAAATTTTGATTATTATCCATAAAAATCTAAATATTAAAAATAAAAATTTTTACCACTTTATCTCACTAGTCATTTCATCGTACTGAGTTTAATAAATAAAATGCTAGCGTACAAACACGTAAAGATATGATATATGGTTGCTTAGTAGTTAAAGGCGGGCAAGATGCCCACCCTACAAGATTGAATAATTTATTTGTTAGAAGTCCTTTACTGTAGATACAGCTTTTACTGGGTGTATTAAGGCGATCGCAATAAACTTTCACTGGCAGAAGAACGCCAAATTGTGGGTTGAAAGTAACCGGATACTGGCAAAAATTCGGGTATTGTGTAGATGCGGATGAATGCCTTCGGCAATACACGGAGACAAAAAAGTGCAAATCACTAAGCGCAATATTGAGTTAAGAGTAGATCACAGCTTAATGCGTGTTTATGTAGCGGCTCCCAAAGCAGCCGGAAAATACCCTGGTATTGTCTTCTACAGTGATATTTATCAGTTAGGTGATCCAATAATTCGTCTAGCTAACTACTTAGCAGGATACGGCTATGTAGTAGCAGCCCCAGAAATTTTTCACCGAATTGAGCCAGTTGGTTTAGTAATTGAGCCAGACGATCTGGGACGGATGCGCGGAAATGACGATGCTCGTCGAACCTCGGTAGCTGATTATGATGCCGATTGCCTGGCTGTGATTGAATTTCTGAAAACAGAGAGTGCGGTTTCTCCAAATCAAATAGGCACTCTTGGCTTTTGTATTGGTGGACATTTAGCTTTCCGCGCCGCATTTAAAAGCGAAATTCGGGCTTGCGTTTGCTGTTACCCGACTGGTATTCCCAGTGGCAAACTGGGTAAAGAGGTAGCCGATACAATCGAGCGGGTAAGTGAAATCAAAGGCGAGATGCTAATGGTATTTGGTACTCTTGATCCTCATATCCCAGATAGCGATCGCCAAACCATAATTAGAGCAATTGAGAATGCTAACATACCTCACAAAGTTTTCTTATATGAAGCAGAACACACTTTCATGCGCGACGACGGTTATCGTTATGATTCTAGTGCTACTACCTCTGCTTGGTCTGAAATAGTAACTTTCTTGGGGCGCATATTTGCAAACTGAAAACTTCTATTATTGCTTTCTTCGCTTGATTTAGAGTATCTTAGGATAATAGGTGATTACAAGCCAACAAAGTGCTTATGACGGGCTAAGGATGGGTTTTTATGGTAGCAATCAACACTTCAATAAAGCTATCTGAGTTTTCTTCCATGTCTCAGGATGAAAACAAAGAGCGTGTAAATGCTTTGTTTCAAGCTGCAATCATTCCTACTCCTGAGCAAAAGCAAGCTTGGATAAAGCAAGTTAATGACGAGATTCAAGAATATGAATCTCGGTATAAAATGTCTTCAGAAGATATGCTTCAGGCTTTAAAGACTGGTGAAGCATTAAAATGCTCCGAAATCTGTAGTTGGTTAATGCTTCTGAAGACTAGAGGTCAGATTGAAAAGAAATACGGGTATTCACGATCCAAATAGATTTTCTTCGTATCAAGAAATTCATAGAACTGTGATGAATCAATTTCTTGATACTGGCTTTGTCGTTGAAGAGTCTCTTATCTTTAGTCCCTGGCAAGGTTTCGATGATGACTTTAATGAAATCCCTCAAATTCGCCTAAATGGAGAAATAGCTTGTTTAGGCAAGATTTTAATAACTGTAGACAAGTACTTAAATATTTTAGAAGGGTCTGGAAATAATGCTGTTGTTCAGACCTTTTCTTATGCTTATAACGCATCAATTCAGGGGCATGGCAATATTTTTCGCTACGACAACCAAGATGATATTTTCATGTTTAATCTTGGACATGCTGATGAGCATCATAAGCATTTGTTTAATTGGCAAGTTGCTGACCAGTTAGGTAATGTTAATTTGGGTAGGATACGAAGGATGGCCAAAATTGGATCAAATCATCAGAGAGGCTGAGTCTTGGTATTGGGAAAATCGTTCTGAGTTATTTTTCCCTGAACAGCCTGCTGAAATAGGTAAGGGAAGATTCGCTGCTTTTCCCATAAGTGATTTACAAAAATTTCCGCCTTCACTTGACAGTTAGGAATAAGAATTAAATAACATACAATTTATGTCCCTGTCTTACCTCACCCTCAATCCCTCTCCGATATATTGGAGAGGGAAGCTAGAGATAGGATGAAGTTTTGCATTTTATTTACAGCAGTTTTCATGTATTTGAACCACATCTGTCGTAGGGGCACAGCACTGCTGTGCCCTTACCGCGTGGTCTATTTACCTGAAAATAGCTGTAATCCACGTTCCTTAGTAGCTCGTCAATTTTGAGTTGTCTGCATCCTAAAATATACCCCCAGCCGCCGACTCGCTTAATATGTCCCTGATGATTTTGCCCCAAAACTATCGAACCAGTACCTGCTGCAATCACAATTCCTATATAGTACATTAGGCAATGGAGAGCATTCCCCGGCAGAGCCAGGGAACGAGAGAATGTTAACTCGTAGCAAAATTACCCCAACTCACGTAGGGTAATTTTGCAGCCGTTGCCCGAACTTGGTTAGCATTCGCCACCAACTGACCGCAAGCGTCCCAAGTCCCAGATATAAATGTGCTTCTGGTGCCTTGATCGATCGCAACTGGGGCGGTGTAATCACCAATTTGCACTTGCAAGGTTTCCAGATTGACTGTGACGGCGGCTTGGGGATTGGCAGCCACTAACTCTTGCAGTTGTTTAACAGTAACAGCATCGGCTGTCAGACAAGGTATGCCCATTGCTACACAGTTACCGAAAAAGATTTCTGCAAAGCTTTCACCAATTAAAGCTTGGATTCCCCGTTTAGCGATCGCTTGGGGTGCATGTTCTCGTGATGAGCCACAGCCAAAATTTCTATTGACTATTAAAATCTTCGCCCCTTGATACTGGGGTTGGTCAAAGGGATGTTCACCTTTAAGTGCTGTCCGGTCATCAATAAATGCACCTTCACCTAAACCATCAAAGGTAATGGCTTTCAAATATCGCGCGGGAATGATGCGATCGGTATCTATATCATTACCCACTAAGGGTATACCACGCCCTGAAACTGTTTTAACTTCACTCACCATATATTTTATATAGAAAACGAACCACAGAGACACAGAGAACACAGAGGAATGAGGAAGAGAGAGTTTTTTGGATATTTTTTTATTTGGAAGTTCCTAAGAGACTTCTCTCTACCATCAGGTGGGGTTACAGCAACTCGCGCACATCAGAAACTTCGCCTTTAATCGCAGCAGTGGCGACCATCGCCGGACTCATCAGCAATGTCCGACCGGAGGAGGAACCCTGTCTTCCTTTAAAGTTGCGGTTAGAGGAAGAGGCACTGATTTGTCTTCCTTGTAGCTTATCGGGGTTCATGGCCAAGCACATGGAACATCCCGGTTCACGCCACTCAAATCCGGCTTCCTGAAAGATTTTATCCAGTCCCTCAGCTTCCGCTTCTTGCTTTACCCTTTCAGAACCAGGGACAACAAAGGCTTTGATTCCCTCTGCAACGTGGCGACCTTTGGCGATTTTCGCAGCTTCGCGTAAATCACTAATCCTACCGTTGGTGCAACTACCAATAAAGCAGACATCTATTTTTGTACCCTTGATAGGTTGACCAGGATATAAATCCATGTAGCGGTAAGCTTCTTCGGCAATAAATCGGTCTTCTTCCAGCAGTTCTTCCGGCTGAGGCACTGACTGGTTAACACCGATACCTTGACCGGGAGTAATTCCCCAGGTGACGGTAGGAGAAATTTCAGCAGCATTAAATACCACTACATCATCGTACTGGGCATCAGCATCGCTCTTGATGGATTCCCACCAAGCCACTGCTTGATCCCAATCTGCACCAATGGGTGCAAAATCTCTGCCTTTGAGATAATCGTAGGTGACTTGATCGGGATTGACGTAGCCGCATCTGGCACCGCCTTCGATCGCCATATTGCAGACAGTCATCCTCTCTTCCATATTCATTTGTGCAAATGTCGTACCTGCAAATTCGTAAGCATAGCCCACACCGCCTTTAACGCCAAGTGTGCGGATGATATGTAAAATTACATCTTTGGCGTAAACTCCAGGGTTGAGAGTGCCGTTAACTTCAATTTTGCGGACTTTCAGTTTGGAAAGGGCGAGAGTTTGGGAAGCGAGAACATCGCGGACTTGGCTAGTACCAATACCAAATGCGATCGCACCAAATGCCCCATGACTCGAAGTGTGGCTATCTCCACAAGCGATCGTCATTCCTGGCTGGGTCAGCCCAAGTTCTGGAGCGATGACATGAACTATACCCTGACTACCAGAACCAATATTGTAAAAAGTTATGTCATTTTCTTGACAGTTATTTTCCAGCGCCTGGATCATCTCTTCTGCCAAGCTGTCGGCAAAGGGACGCGCCTGGTTTTCTGTGGGTACAATATGATCGACTGTAGCAACGGTACGCTCTGGAAAAAGTACTTTTAGACCCCTCTCGCGTAACATCGCAAAAGCCTGGGGACTGGTGACTTCATGAATTAGGTGAAGCCCGATAAATAGTTGCGTCAGCCCTGAGGGAAGTGTACCAACGGTGTGTAAGTCCCAAACTTTATCAAACAGAGTATTTTTGCTCATAGGTCAATCAATATTTAAAAAGTATAATCTTATATAGTATCAAAAAAGAGTTTAGGTTTTTGCAATCGGTTCATATTTAGTTACATCTTTGCAGTCTTATTGCTTCTGTGTGTTGTGATCATACATAGCTAGGACTTACGCACGAGTTACGGAATAACGAACCGCAGAGGCGCAGAGGACACAGAGAAATCAGAGTTTGAGAGATATTTTGCGTAAGTACCAATAGCGTAAAAACGGTAAAATGCGCCCAAATAACTCATTGACGCTTAATTTAACCGGACTGACGCCAATGTGTCGGTGCTTCGATATAATCAGGTAGGCAAGTGGTGCGATCGCCAATTGCCGATTCAATCTGCTTCTGTTCTAGGTTTTTGGTTCCCCCAAGGTGTGCGCCTTTCAAATTAGCTTCAGAAAGGTTTGCCATTTGCAGATTAGCTCCATAAAGGAATGTCCCATTTAGGTTAGCTTCATTTAAGTTTGCTCCTTGCAAATTAGCTTCCATACCAATATCTGCTTCTTGCAGTTTGGCTTCCATAAGAGTTGCTCCTTGCAAGTTTGCTCCATTTAGCGATGCCCATTCTAAATTAGCTTCCGTAAGGTTTGCTCCTTTCAGGTTAATTAGAGTCAGGTTTGCCCATTGTAGATTAACTTCAATTAGGTTTGCCCCTCTAATATCTGTATTACTTAAATTGAGCCTTTGTTTTTTCGGGTCATTCTTACAATTGCGTCGTCCGATAACGGTAAGGGCTGCTTGAATATCGGTGCGAATTTTTGGTGATTCCTGCTCCTCGTCTTTTTTCAAAGGTGCATTCTCTCGTACAAAAGCTGTAAGAATTTCCATAATTGTCCAGTGGTCTTTTGGGGAATCCTTGGCGATTCGTTCTAAAGTATAAATTGCCCCTAATCGCGTTTCAATCTTTTCATTGCCAAGCTGTTCAATAGCTTTTGCAAAGCGTTCTGTGATTTGCTTGTCTTGTGCTGCTTCTGCATTTCTTAAAGCAGCTTCGGCACTCTTATTTGCAGCTTCAGCACTCTTATTTGCAGCCTCAGCACTTTTATCCATAGCTTCCGCACGTTTCGCTGCATAGAACGCATTGATGAATACAGCAATTCCAACAAAAATGGTTCCAGTAGTTGTTAAAGCTTTAATTCCATAATCTAACCTTTGCTCTGTTGATAAACCTTCAGCATTCACAAAGGCTAAAAAAACAGCAATTAAAAAAAGAATAAATATAAATGATGGTAGAACTATTAACCAATTTCTCCGAGCGTCTGTGTTGTTATCAGACATAGCTTTAGTCTTCCTCATCTCCAGAATTATTACGGAGACTTTTAGTAAAAACTATAGCATTAAGTGAAACTGGTAGAATGCGCCCAAATAACTAATGATGCTGAGATAACTTAACCAGACTGACGCCAATGTGTCGGTGCTTCGATATAATCAGGTAGACGAGTGGTGCGATCGCCAAGTGCTTCTCTAATCTGCTGCAACTCTAAGTTTTTCGCTCCTGTCAAAATTGTCCCTTCCAGTTTGACATCACTGAGGTTAGCTTCTGAAAAGTTAGCTCCCATGAGGTTAGCCTGAGTTAGGTTCGCTTGATAAAAGGTTGCCTTATGTAGGTTTGCTCCAATGAGGTTAGCTTGATACAAGTCAGCTTCCGTTAAACTGGCTTCTGAGAGGTTGGCAAAATAGACTTCTGTTTGCTGGAGTTTGGCTGCATTCAAGTTAGCCCCAGAAAGGTTGGCACCATTTAAATTAGCCCCTGAGAGGTTGGCACCAATCAAACCCGTCATGTGCAGATTGGCTTTACCCAGTTTTGCTCCTTGCAAGTTAGCTAAAAACAGCTTTGCCCCAGAGAGGTTGGCGACTTTCAAGGTCGCTTGTTGCAAATTAGCTTTATAGAGGTTTGCTCCTTGGAGATTAGCTACACGCAGACTTGCTCCAGAGAGGTTGGCTGAACGCATGTTTGCCCCACAAAGATTGGCGCGGTTGAGATTAGCCCAACAAAGGTTAGCTCCACATAAGCTAGCTTTTAGTAATTTGGTTTCATAGAGAATAGACTTAACGAGTTTAGCGCCGTTAAGGTCAGCCTCACTCAAGTCAGCTTCACGCAAGTCAGCCCCACTCAGGTCAGCCCCACGTAAGTCGGCTAGTTGCAGGTTAGCTTTGAGTAGGTCTGCCCCTCTAATGTCGGTATTACGTAAATCAAGTTTTTGCTCTTTTGGGTCTTCGAGTAAATTACGCCTACCGATGACAGTTAGAGCTGCTTGAATATCAGTGCGTATTTTTGGCAATTCTTCATGGAGGTTTTGCTCCAATTGCTGTGTCGGACGCGACCCACCTCGACGCCTACTTGAGTAAACTGCTGTTGAGTATTCCGCCTTTTGTTGCTCTGCTTTTACGTGCTGGATAGGTGCATTCTCTCGCACAAAGGCAGTGAGAATTTCCATGATTGTCCAGTGTTCTTGGGGAAAATCCTGAGCAACTCTTTCTAATGCATAAATTGCCCCTGTCCGGGTTTCAACCTTTTCATGACCAAGCTGACCAATTGCCCCCATAAAGCGCTCTGCAATCAATCTGTCTTGATTGACTTTTGTATTTTGAATGCCAATTTCCAGGTTTTTCTCAGCTGCGATCGCATTTTTTTGCATCGCTTGGGCACGCTTTGCTGCATAATAAGTATTAAACATTGCTGCGGATGCGAGAAAAACTATTGCAGTAGTTGTTAATGCTTGGTTTCTATACTGGATTTTTTCCTGGATTGACAATTGCTTAATATTAGACAATGCGAAGAAAATTACAGTCAATGAGAAGCCAAATAAAACTGTTATAGTTATCAACCAATTCAACAGAGGGTCTGTCTTTTTAGAAGACATGGTAAAAATTTTCCTCACAACCTAGAATTATTACTTAGATATTGGGGAAAAATAGTATAGCATTTAACAGAAAATTATAATAGGTGGCAAGACACTCATTGAACTAGGGAATGACATCGAATATACTTATACGCTACGACAGAAATAAATCACCCATTCCAAAAGAATGAAACGCTTACGCTGTATTCATTTTGACTTTTGACTTTTGAATTCCGCCTTGCGGTACTAGTAGTCCCTCAAGCGAAGTTTGAAGGGTAAAGGAACGAACCGCAAAGGACGCAAAGAGCGCAAAGGAAGAAGGAAAAGACAGAAATAAAAAGTTGATTTACCAAGAATTGTTGGCTTGACGCACTACTAGTAGTCCCTCAAGCGAAGTTTGAAGGGTAAAGGAACGAACCGCAAAGGACGCAAAGAGCGCAAAGGAAGAAGGAAAGAAGAGAAATTGAAGAATTTATCGAAACAGAATAAAAGCGCAGAGCTACCTGTGCCACTTGCCGAAGTATTGATTCTGACTCCTGAATTCTGAATTCTGACTTCTGAATTCTTCTTCAATTACTCAGAGAATTTGGCTTCCCTGATATTTGCCCCATCGAGTCTGGCATCATTCAGAATTGCCCCATGCAACCTAGCTAGATATAAACTTGCACGATGCAGGTTAGCTCCTTCTAGGTTAGCTCCTTCTAGGTTGGCTGCACTGAGAATTGCTCCCTCTAAGTTGGCTAGATATAAGTTAGCTCCTTCTAGGTTAGCTGCACTGAGAACCGCCCCAGCAAGATTAGCTTCTCTCAGGTTAGCCCCAGCAAGATTAGCTTGATAGAGATTTGTCTGTTCTAGGTTCGCCCTATTTAGGTTTGCCCCCCTGATGTCCGTGTGACTCAAATCAAGTTGCTCATTTTCTGGGTCTTTGTTTACATCTCTTCTAGCGATAACGGTAAGGGCTGCTTGAATATCTGCACGAACTTTTGGTCTGAGGTTGCTCGTTAACAAATTCTGTGGGTTTAAGTCCCCGCAACTATCAAGTGGCAAGTTTTGTGTTGGAGTTAAATCCCCATTACAAAGTACAGACGCGATTAATCGCGTCTCTTCCGACTTCCGACTTCCGACTTCCGACTTCGTTAATTCCTCTTGGGTCATGTAAAGAGCATTTTCTCGAACAAAAGTAGTGAGAATGTCCATGATTATCCAGTGGTAATGTGGATGATTTTGAGTAATTTGCTCTAAATCATTAATTACAGCTAGACTGGTTTCTATTGTCTTATTCCCTAGTTGTTCAATTGCTATTCTTAAACGTTGTTTTGGCGACTGATGCTGAATTGGATGAAATTTTTCCTGGAAAGCATATATCCTAAGACATATTTTTGATAATTGACTGTTGTTTGTCGGTGAAATATTTTTCATAGCATAAAAAGCATCAATAACAATTCAAAATTCAAAAACTTCGGGGACAGTCTTATCCTACGGTCGCCGCTACGCGAACATCAAAAATATCACAACTCAAATAGAATTGCTATTAAGTACTTCAATGCAGCAAAACTTACAGCCGAAAGTTAAAGACCTAGTGCTGATTGGTGGCGGTCATAGCCATGCGATTGTCCTGAGAATGTTTGGGATAAAGCCTTTAGCTGGAGTCCGTTTGACGTTGATTACCGCAGCCAAAAAGACAGCCTACTCTGGAATGTTACCAGGACATATTGCCGGATTTTACAGCCACGATGAATGTCATATTGACTTGCGACCTTTAGCGAATTTTGCTCAAGCACAGTTATATATTGACAGAGTAGTTGCCCTAGACTTGAAAAACAACAAAATTCTTTGTGCTAACGGACTTGTGGTAGATTTTGATGTGCTGTCTATTGATATTGGCAGCACTCCGGCCACAGTGTCTGTATCAGGTGCGGCAGAATATGCGATCGCAGCTAAACCAGTATCGCAGCTATTGGAACATTGGGATGAACTAATTGAAGCTGTAGGTAAAAATCCTCAAGAATTAATTAGGATTGCGATCGCAGGCGGTGGTGCTGGCGGTGTAGAATTGGCGCTAGCGATGCAATCTCATTTACATCGAATTTTACGTCAAACTCAACAACCAATTGAAAATCTAGAAATTCATTTATTCCAACGTGGACAAGAACTGATGCCCAATTACCATTCATCAGTGCGGCATCAAATCCAGCAAATTTTAACTGAGCGAGGTATTAAGCTCCATCTTGGGGAAACTGTGTGTAATATCGCACCTATAACACACAGGGAAACTCAAGAAATATTTGAAATTAAATGTGAATCTGGTTTGAGAGTAGAGTGTAATAAAATTTTTTGGGTAACGCAAGCATCAGCACCCGAATGGTTAAAAATCGCTGGATTAAGAACTGATGAGCAAGGCTTTATTTTGGTAGAGGACACGTTGCAATCTCAAACGCACCCGCAGGTATTTGCTGCTGGTGATATTGCCACAATGGTAAATCATCCGCGTCCGAAAGCTGGGGTGTTTGCTGTCAGACAAGGTAAACCTTTATTTGAGAATTTGCGGCGAATTTCATTAGGTAAGTCGCTCAAACCTTATAGACCACAGAAACAATATTTGAGTTTAATTGGTACAGGAGATGAACGAGCTATTGCAATACGAGGTGTCATCACTTTACCACCTCACAAACTCTTGTGGCGTTACAAAGATTGGATTGACCGCCGCTTCATGGAACGCTTTCGCTTTGAATAAATTAGGGAGTGGGGAGTGGGGAGTGGGGGGATGAGGGGTATGAGGGGGATGAGGGGGATGAGGGGGAGGAGGGGGAGGAGGGGG
>NZ_JBALBY010000028.1:0-61302 GCF_036919575.1 Nostoc sp.
AAACAGGAATCTAGTTCCCTCTCCTTATAAAGGGGGGAAACAGGAATCTAGTTCCCTCTCCTTATAAAGGGGGGAAACAGGAATCTAGTTCCCTCTCCTTATAAAGGGGGGAAACAGGAATCTAGTTCCCTCCCCTTTATAAGGGGAGGGTTAGGGTGGGGTAAAACTGACGCGAAAAACTAGGTGAGTAAACTATTTTCAGACTTGTGTGTACACTGTAGCTCTTCGGGAGGGGAGACAAAGCGTAGCTTTGGCGGGGTGGGGTTCTTTCTTATTTTTGATTTATGCAAGAGGTCTATTAAAAACGCTACGCTTTTTTTTACGCAAAGCTGTACTAAGGGGGGTCGATTTAGGGTATATTTGCTTTCACTGAGATGCTCCCGTCTACTTCTTTGTCAAACTAAATAACTTGTGTTGGGCACGATCGCAAAGAAGGCATACTCATACCAAGCAGTCCATAAGAAACTGCGAATCCATCGCTGACGCTTTTCGGGACTCAATTCATATTCAAACGCCCCACGAGATACATCAATGGAAGATAGATGAGAGTTGCAACCACAGCCGTGTTGATAAGTAAAACCGTATTTGGAAGCAATACTTTGCACCTTCATCTGGATAGCAAACACCTTACCTGCATGGAGTATGGCATCCCAAGCGCGTTTGTGTTCGATATCGCGCTGATCAAATCGTAAGGCGCGTTCTTCAAAAACATGATCGCGGTAAATTGGTGCTAGATGCACATGATAGAAGCTGGCAGGTAGTTCATAACCAAACTCGTTAAACAAATCTATACCAATGCGAGCTACTTTTACTTCATCAGCGAACTCTGTCCCTTTTGACTCCACATCACGGAGAATTTCTGCAAAGTTCGGATAGCTGTGTTTGAGAAAGTCTTGCCCAAAAAACTCTAGGGTTTCCCATGCCAATTGGGTAAATAGCTGCGAAAATGAGGGTATCAAGTGAGCTAGTTGGGGGCGATCGCTAAACAAGTCAACATCACCATGCTCTAATTTGTATAGGAACAACTGTGCCATCTCAACATAGCTTTGGGGATGGTCAAGTCCAACACTCGTGGTTTCTCTAGCAATGTCTTGCCATGTAGAAGGTAGTTGAGAAACATGAACTGCATTTTCTCCAGCAATGACTGCAACCGGAGGACATTCGAGAAGTTGCATCGACAATCTCCTTTAAGACTTTAATGGTAATTTACCTTAAGCGATCGCCAAGTATATCTTCTGAACACAATTAAAAATGTATGACAGACTGTCTTTTGACAGCGATGCCTACAACGGGCTACGTCTACGCAATTTTATTGATAATTTTTGGGGCATTAGGCACTTATACTGACTTGTACTGAGCGGCGCGTTGCCCTGAGCTTTGTCGTTCGCGTAGCGTCTCGTAGAGAAGGGTCGAAGTAGCGTTGTCGTTGGCGCAGCCTCTCCAAGAGTTGTATTGGGCATTAGTGATGTGACGATAATTCATAATTCAAGCACCTGCAATTTTCTTATATATTTTCTCACCTTTGATTATCTCTTCATAGTACTGCTCATAAGGGGTAAACCTGATAGATTCTTGTCGTCCTAAACCCAAGATACCAAAAGTACAAAGGCTATTATAAAACAGTTCATGTACTCGCTTTTGAAGTACCTGATTGAAATAGATGAGGACATTACGACAAAGGATGACATTAAACTCATTAAAAGAACTGTCAGTTGCTAAATTATGCTGTGCGAAAACAACATTTTCTCTTAAAGATGCTCGAAAAATCGCGTTATCATAAGCTGCTGTATAATATTCTGAGAATGACTTTTTGCCACCTGCTTTCAGATAAAGCTGAGTATATTCCTGCATTAATTTCAGGGAGAAAATACCACTTTTGGCATTTTGTAATACCCTTTCGTTTGTGTCAGTGGCATATATACGGCAACGGTGGTAAAGTCCTTCTTCTTGCAGTAAAATTGCCAATGAGTAAACTTCTTCACCAGTTGAACATCCAGCGTGCCAGATGCGAATAAATGGATAGGTTTGTAAGAAGGGGATAACTTGACTTCTGAAGGTGTTATAAAAGCTGGGATCACGAAACATTGATGTTACATTCACCGTCAGAGCAAGCAAAAACCGTTCCAAATAAGCACGATTGTGGAGTAACCGCTCTTGCAATGCAGAAACATTTGCTAACCCCTCTAAGTTCATGAAGCTCTGAATGCGGCGCTTGAGTGAGGAAAGAGCATAATCACGAAAGTCATAACCGTAGTACTGATACAGTCCTTCTAAAAGCAGATGTATTTCGATGTCCTCCAAGGTCGGTTTAGGCAAAGGCATAATAATTCGTAATTCGTAATTCGTAATTCGTAATTAATAATTATTACCCCAGGCATGAATGGGCTTTTTTAAATAATGATGCTGGACTTGGGGTAATTTCCATAAATCAATTTAGTTGCTCTTTAACATCAATTAGGGATTAGAAATTAATAATTTTGCTCATACAAGAATCCCGGATAGGTCATTACCGAAAAATTATGACAACAACCCGCGTACTCCTACGGTTAAGCAAGCTAGGCGCAGCAAATGCACCAGAAGAAAGAAATAGAGAAACTGTTTACAAACAATTTAGGATTGCTATAAAACTCAAGTAGATTTTACGCCTAAAATAGCTTGGTGAATCAATGAAATTTGATCGCGGTGCTACTTAGGGGTTTCAGTTTAACCAAGTGATTGTTACTACTAAAATAGCGATCGCTGTTATTGAAATCCCACCTAGCCATCTGACCTGGGAGCGGAGATTTTTAATCTCTTGGCTCAGACTTTCTCTCTGTGGTATGGAATATGGTTCCAGTTCTACAACTTCGATAGCTACTTGTTGGGGTGTATTTTGGGGTTTTGCAAAAGAAACCTGCGTCTGTAGCCAATTCGTAATCAGTTGGGGACAGTTCTTTTTAAACCAATTTAAAGCTAAGGTTTTAAAAACTGGTTTGGACATTCGAGCAATTAATTTCATCAACCTGTTTAGAGGCTTCAAGCGAAGCTTTTGATTGATCAGATTGACTGAACCAACATCATAGAGACAATCCAGAATTAGTTTCACAGTGGCTTCTTCACTGTTAATCAAATTTTGCAGTAAAAGCAGAACATCATGCATCCGCTCTGCTTCCATATACTTTTCTGCCAAGTTTTCTGGAGGACTTACTGAAGGACTTACGGTTGTATTTAGAGTGTTTTGTCTTACTATCGTCATATTGGTAACATAGCAGCCATAATAATGTAAGTACACCTATCTACCGAGGGAAAGATTTTTTATCTAGAGAGAGAAGCGTAATTTGTTTGTGAGATACATGACTATATAGTGTATGTAAAAAGGCTATTTGTCTAGTTTCCATGAATCTTTTATTTACTTCTGGATAAATAAAATTTTTATTGAGATGCTAATACCTCAATTTCTGCAACAACCCGTTCTAATTCCTCAATAATTACAGTAGTTCCAGTCTTCCTGAAGGCATCCACAAGCGCCCGATAATACCAAAGAGTACCTTCTTTACGCCCCTGAAAACGTTCCCAAACTGATTCGCCCAAAACGCGATAATCTTTGAGAATAGATTGGGCGTTGTAAAGTTTATCCGCTAATGACACGAGCAGTATTGATGGGGAAGCGGTAGGAATATGAGCAATATATGCCTCCTTGCGCTGTCGCCAAGGCGGTTTGGGAGTTGTATCAGCATCAGTACAACCATCTACAATTGCTGTTACATTGTCACCAAAGCGGCGGCGAATTTCTGACCGTGTTGCCGCGCCACCTTGGTCTTCGATCGCATCATGTAAGAGGGCTGCGATCGCTTCATCTTCATTTGCCCCATATTCTAAAGCAATACTGGCGACACCTAATAAATGGGCAACGTAGGGAACACCTGAACCTTTACGAACTTGGTTGGCGTGCAGTTGGGTAGCGTAGGTGAGGGCTGCGGTAAAACGTTCTGAGAGCATTGTATAAAATGAGTCAATATAACTCTACCGAAAAAAGGGTTTGTGTCAATTTTATAACAAACCGCTCCAGGCGCAGAGGTTGCAAAGGATGAGAGCGGTAGAGAGCTAAAATTGAAATATCTATCAAGCTTGCTATGGTATCATCATGAACAGCGAAAAAATAACGATGCAGTCTTTATATACTGTCACTGATGAAGAATTAATGCTGATGAGTTCGCAAAACTCAGAACTGCGGTTTGAACGCAATGCTAATGGTACTTTAGAAACTATGCCCCCGACTGGTGGAATTTCTGGTAATCGAGAAATAAAAGCAGGAGCCTATCTGTTTAATTGGGTAGAAAGTCAGAATCTAGGTGAAGTTTTTGGGCCGAGTACTGGTTTTAGATTAGCAAATACTGCTGTCAGATCACCTGATGCTGCTTTTGTGGCTAAAGGACGTTTACCAGAAGGTTGGGATCAGCAAGAGGACAAATTTATCAACTTAGCACCCGACTTTGTAATTGAAATTCGTTCTAAAAATGATAGCTTGGCAAAACTCAAAGCCAAGATGGAAGAATATATTATTAATGGTGTTCAATTAGGATGGTTAATTGATAGTAAAAATCAGCAAGCTTTAGTTTATCGCCGGGATGGTTCAATTACTCAATATCCGGCTACGGCAATATTAAGCGGTGAAGATGTTGTGCCAGGGTTTATGTTGCCTTTGAAAAAAATATTGTAAAAGCGATGCCTACCCCTCTCATTATACTTTTAGATAGACAATATTTAAATCTATATTCCATCGCCAGATAGATAAATTTGTGATGGTATTTTATTATATTTACTCAAGGATATGCTATTTACAGCAGGACAGGAGGAGTTAAATTAATTAATAATGCCAGACAATCCTGGATTAAGAGGTTGTTTGAAAAGTGTTTCGCTGTGACTTTAGGCACTTTTAGATCCCCCCTAACCCCCCTTAAAAAGGGGGGAACCAGAATGAAAGTCACCCAATTTATCAGGGGATTTAGGGGGATCTAAAACTATTTGATACCGACAATAGGACTTTTCAAACAACCTCTAAGAGATCAGGTGCTGAATAAAGCGACAGAAAAACTAAATATATAAGTATAAATGTAGAAGTAGGTAAACCCTTATATTGAACAAATTCCTTCTGATTAAAAATAGGACGCTAATAAATTCAGGTAAATTCAGGATACTAAATAATGGAAACTACAGAAACAACGCAAACAAGTTCAACACCTTTTCCAAATATTCCCCCAGTTATTGAAAGCAACGATAGTGAGTATCTTGATAGCGGTGTACCCAGTACAGTTGCGATCGCAGGACATCCCCTACATCCCCTGAGTGTAATCTTTCCCATAGCCTTTTTAGCCGCCGCCTTGGGAAGCGACATTGGCTACTGGTTAACTGGTGATTTCTTTTGGGCTAGGGCTTCCCTATGGTTAATCGGACTCGGATTAGCTGGAGGCGTTCTTGCAGCAGCGATCGGCCTCAGCGACTTTTTGAAAATTGAACGAGTTCGCAAGCGCACCGCCGGTTGGGTGCATTTGATAATTAACGTTTCTCTACTAGTTTTATCACTCGTCAACTTTCTCCTACGTTTGGGCGACGCTGAATCCCGAATAGTACCTTGGGGACTTTTACTATCGCTGATTGTGGGTACACTGGTTAGCATTTCCGGCTGGTTCGGTGCTGAACTTTCCTATCGCCACAAAATCGGTGTAGTGGGTGCTGGTAGCAGAAGATATCCATAACCAAATAATTCGTAATTCGTAATTTAAAATACCTCGTTCCCAGTCTCTGACTGGGAATGCCCATTCAGAGGCTCCGCCTCCTCTACAAGCAACACAGCCGATATGGCCTTAGAACCTAAAAACAAGATTTTCAAATAGCGGTGCAGAGGCTAAAATTTTGCTTAGTCTCTAAGCTTTCAGAAAATGCGCCGAAACCGTAACCAAACAATATTTGTTATTCTTTCTCTGCTCATCGTTGTACCGATGGGCTTTTTGTTTAAGTACTACACTGGGCCTGCCCATCAGTGGTTTAATGACTACGGAGCAGCTATATTTTACGAAATATTTTGGTGTCTATTCGCATTTTGGTTTTTCAGAAGTCGGGCGGCGGTAATCCAAATTCCGATATGGGTTTTTGTCATCACTTGTATACTAGAATTCTTACAACTTTGGCATCCACCACTATTAGAGGAGATTCGCGCCACCTTGATAGGTAAATTGTTACTTGGTACCACCTTTGTTTGGTGGGATTTTCCTCATTATGTATTAGGTTCTGTTTTAGGTTGGTTGTGGCTGCGACAATTACACGGAATAGGTTATGCAAAAAAAAGTCAAGGTTAAACCTAATTCAAAACAGCAAAAGATTGAAGAACAACCTGATGGCAGTCTGACTGTGTATTTAAAATCGCCCCCAGTTGATGGTAAGGCGAATGAAGAGTTAATTAAACTACTAGCAGAGAAATTTGATCTAAGCAAATCTGATATCAGAATTAAGTCAGGTTTGTCCTCTCGGCAAAAGCTCATAGAAATTGATACAGGTATCTAAGTTGTTCCACATTCAACTTGCATAATTAGGGCGCTCATGTTGCCCACCCCACAAGAATTATGTTTAATTCCGTTATGCAAATTAGATGTTTTTCAGCTTAGTACAACAGGGCGTAAATAAACCAGCCATTTCAAATCAATGAAACGCTTACGCTGTATTCCTTTTTACTTATGAATTAGGAATTGTTTAAGCTTGTGTAATACTGATATATCTGGGTTGAGCTTTGACTTTTTCTATCCAAGCTTGGATAGCAGGAAATTGTGTTAAATCGAACCCACCTTCATCAGCTACATGAGTATAAGCGAACAAGGCGATATCAGCGATCGTGTAACGTTCTCCCACAAAAAAAGTGTGAGAACTTAAATGTTTTTCCATCAAGTTAAGTGCTGCATAACCTGGTTCACGTTTTTGCTTGATAGCTTCACTATATTCTTCAGTTTTACCTAAAATAGAAATCCAAAATCTTAATGTAGCAATAAAAGGTTCATGGCTATACTGTTCAAAACATAACCATTGCAGCACCTGCGCTCGTAAGAATCGGTCATAGGGCAAAAATTCTGTGCATTCACTCAGATACACCAATATGGCATTTGATTCTGCCAAGTATTTCCCTGGCTTAATTTCCAGAACGGGTATCTTACCATTAGGATTTTTACTTAAAAATTCTGGTGTTCGAGTCTCGCCTTTCAAGATGTTAAGCTCTACCCTCTCAAAAGGTATACCTAGTTGTGTCAATAAAAGACGTATCTTATAACCATTGCCAGAAGGTAAAAAATCGTACAAACGCAGTAGTTCCATGTTAAAATACAGTTAAGAATATGTCGATAGATAATTGAAGGTTCAAAATACAATATCTTACCAAAAGATTTTGCCAAAACCGGATAATTATTTTTATATTTGGCTTCTGAGTACTAGATAAAACAGGAGTCAGAATTCAGAATTCACCAATTGTGAATACTCTACCCATAAAGGGATAGAGTTTTAAGGCGAGAATATTTTAATTTTTTTCGCTTGACTTCGGGCGAGGTTTTAACCAATATTCATTACCCACTCGTACAGAATTCATACGCTCATTCTGACCGGAGCTAACGGAAACGTCTCCGGCTCCGCTCCTGAGTTCTGAATTCTTCTGATAAAATCATTCCAGAAAATCAAAAAAGTATTATTTATTTCTAGCTTGAGATGTTTAACTTAGTCAGTGGTTGAGAATAAAAGTATGTGTGGAAGATTTACTCTAAACCAGTCGGCAGCAAATTTAGCTGAACTTTTCCATGTTGAGCCAGTTCCAGATTTGGCAGCAGAATATAACATTGCACCTACGCAAATGGTGGCAACAGTGTTACAAAATCCCGAAAGCGAAAAGCGTGAATTTAAGCAGTTGCGTTGGGGCTTAATTCCGTCATGGGCGAAAGATGCAGGAATAGGGGCAAAGCTGATTAACGCTAGGGCAGAAACTGTTGCCGAAAAACCCGCTTTTCGTTCGGCTTTTAAGCACAGACGCTGTTTAGTGATAGCTGATGGCTTTTATGAGTGGCAACGACAACAAGGTAAGAAGCAGCCGTTTTATTTTCACCTTCAAGACGGGCAACCCTTCGGCTTTGCAGGTTTGTGGGAGAAATGGCGATGCCTACGGCAACCCGTTCGCGTAGCGTCTCCGACAGGAGAAGCGGGAACGCCTGCTAACGAAGAAATAATCTCTTGTACAATTTTGACAACGGCAGCTAACGAATTACTCCAACCTATCCACGAGCGGATGCCAGTGATTCTAGAGCCACAAGATTACGATTTATGGCTAGATTCCCAAGTGCAAACGCCCCAAACCCTACAGCAGCTATTGCGTCCCTATCCAGCCCCAGCAATGACTGCCTATCCAGTTAGCACCTTGGTAAACAACTCTCGTCATAATAGTCCGCAATGCATCATACCCGTCAGTGAAAAAATGCACCCCCAAATCAGTTAAATTGAGATTGGGGAGTAGGGAGTGGGGAGTGGGGAGTGGGGGAGATGAGGGAGATGAGGGAGATAAGGGAGATAGGGTGTAACCAATGCCCAATGCCCCATGCCTAATGCCCAATGCCCCATGCCTAATGCCCAATGCCCCAATACCCAATACCCAGAAACAAATATGCCAAGAACGCAAAAAAACGATAATTTTATTGATAAATCCTTTACAGTCATGGCGGATATCATCTTGAAGATCTTGCCAACCAACAAAAAAGCTAAAGAAGCGTTTGTTTATTATCGAGATGGCATGTCAGCCCAAGCAGAAGGGGAATATGCTGAAGCATTGGAATATTATGAAGAAGCTCTAACACTAGAGGAAGATACCAACGATCGCGGCTATATTCTCTACAATATGGGGCTAATCTATGCCAGCAATGGCGACCACCAAAAGGCTTTAGAACTGTATCACCAGGCAATTGAGTTAAACCCACGTATGCCCCAAGCCTTGAACAACATCGCCGTGATTTATCACTACCAAGGCGAAAAGGAGAAAGAAGTTGGAGATAACGAGGCTGGCGAAGCACTGTTTGACCAAGCCGCAGACTATTGGATTCGAGCGATTCGCATGGCTCCCAATAACTACATCGAAGCTCAAAACTGGCTAAAAACCACCGGGCGATCGCAAATTGACGTATTCTTCTAAAAGTGAAGAGTTAGGAATTATGAATCATTAACTCCTAACTCCTCACTCCTGTACGCGATTAATCGCGTCTCTCCTCACTCCTAACTAAAAAAATATGATTGACCAAGAACAAGTTCACAAAGTAGCTAATCTTGCTCGTTTAGAATTGACTCCACAAGAAGAAGAACAATTCACTACTCAGTTGGGAAGTATTCTGGATTATATTCAACAGTTAGATGAACTTGATGTCAGTAATGTAGCCCCAACAACACGGGCAATTGATGTCAGCAATATCACACGAAAGGATGAATTGCAACCCTATCCTGACCGGGAAAGTATTCTCAACAGTGCGCCGGAACAGGAAGGCGAATTTTTCAAAGTACCAAAAATCCTTAATGCTGAATAGTCGAAAGCTATTGACTTCAATAATCGTATCAGGCTAAATCTCACCAGCAGCTTTAATGGCACAGACTTGTTAAATAATTCGTAATTCGTAATTCGTAATTCGTAATTCGTAATTAAGTTTTGTGACAGGGATTTAGCGATGCATTGCGGTCTTGGGGTCTCCCCAAGAGGAGCAACTTTGCAAGACAGACCCCGACCCAAAACTTGCGCGATTTTGAACCGGGGGACTTAAACCCACGGTAATCTGTTAATTGTAGAACTCCAAGCTTACAACTTCAGAAATTTGGGCATCTATAGCTTAAAAACAACTAGTTAAAATTAATACAGCGTAAGCGTTTCATTGATTTGGAATGGGTGGTTTACTTCCGCCGTGCTGTACTAGTTTTGTTCTAGTTTGAATGAAAAATCGTTGTTTCAGGCACTTGAAATTTTCTTAGCGTACAAAAAATCTTTTTTGGCACTGTGATGCTGAGTATGGTGAAGAATCCCCAGCCACCTGGATGTGAACCTGTAAAGATAGCCAAAAAGCAGGGTGTTTCATACAAGCAGAGAAAAACCAAAACTGGGTTTCAAAGCTTCTCCTCCACCGGGGGAGAGGAATGGAAGCGGGGTAAAAATCCATGCTACAAGACAAGAAATCAAAACTTATCAAAAAATTGGGTTTAAAACCCCGTGCTAGAAGCACGGCTTTAAGTTTTGTGGCGGGGTCTGTCTTGAGAAATCGCTCCACTTGGGGCTTTGCCCAAGACCGCGTTTCTCGCTAAATCCCCGTGACAAAACTGTACTTCCGACTTCCGACTTCCGACTTCCGACTTCATTAAGTATTTTTCTTTTTTCGTATGAAACCACCCTGCTGTAAAGAGAGCCAAAATGGGGCGGCTGAATAATTAACTTGTGAGAAAGGTCTTCGTGAGTTTCTACGGTTATAACAGAAGCCGACATTAGGATACACTGGCTTTTGAATACACCGGAAGTTCAGCAGTAATAAACAAAGTTGCTGCTAGTGACTTCCTGCCTAGTATCCTATCCCTTTTTGCTATATGAAACTTACTCCAATCTACAAGAAGTCTCCCTCAAGAAGGTTTCTTAGCATCTATAACGACTCGCACTGTTTTGAGGTATAGCCTTAGAATATTTACAAGCTTTACTTACAAATTAGCTCTCTCTAGAAAAAGTATCGTTTTTACTGACTAGGCTGACATTCTACCTGTTTATATCAGCATTTGTGTAGCTTAACAAATTAGCGGATTCATTTATATTAAGCCTGTTTTACTATTTAGTTTCTTACCCTGACCTATTAGACAGCTAGAGTGTTGATTTGACTTTGTTCAATAGTTATTAGCCCTTATCGCTCCCATGCTGACCCATCACCGCAAGCCCGTGTGCTTATCACTTATTTCTACTGACCTACCAATCTGGTCTGTTGTCGAAACTGCCGGGACATTGTATCAAAAAGACACTGACCGGTTCCATTTGCTGTTAACTGCACCGCCCCTAATTAGCTGCGAAGTAGAGAGTGTCCTAAGTCCAGAGGACACACTTCCCCAAAGTAAGAGCAAAGCTTACGCTCCTAGCAGTCCCAGAATTTTGTGGCTGGAGATTTCCCCTTACCGAGTAATTATGACTATGCAAGGTAACGCTCAAGTGAGTTATCGTCACTTTTGGGAACAGGGCGTTTATGGCATTAGTCGCTATTGGTTGCCAACTGAATCATTGCAACCTAACAATCCTATTCGTTTACGAAATTTTACTAGTAGCCTAACTCTCAACGGACATCCTTTGCCAGAGCATTTGCGTCTGGAATATGAATTGTGGGCAGAAAAAGTCCAACTAGGATGCTACATACTTAATTTGGAAATTAAACACTGATAGTTGTGGGGAGTGGGGAGTGGGGAGTGGGGAGTGAGAATTTTAGATTTTAGATTTTGGATTAAAGAATTGAAATTTAATCCAAAAGACGCTCGCGGACTCGCTAACGCTCCGCTATCGTCAATCCAAAATCCAAAATTGAATTGCCCTGTTTGGCCAATGCCCCCAATGCCCAATGCCTTTCAACCAAAATAACTGGGTTGGTTTCCAGGTTTCCATTTAATATTGCAACCAACACTCGGCTTTTGCTCACTCGTAACAGGTTTACCCGCTAACACTGCTTCAATGGCTGCGCGTAAATCTGCGCCCGTTACAGGTTTACCATTACTGGGGCGGCTATCATCTAATTGTCCCCGATAAACAAGTTGGCGATCGCCTTTGGCCTTGGCGGAGCCATCGCTATCAAATACAAAAAAATCTGGTGTGCAAGCTGCTGTGTAAGCTTTTGCCGTTTCCTGGCTCTCGTCGTAACACAAGGTAAAATTAAACCCTAGTTCTGTGGCAAATGCTTGTAACGACTCTGGCGCATCATCTGGATAATTCTTTGCATCATTAGCACTAATGGCAACGATCGCTAAATCACTTGTAAAATAATCTTTTCCTAACTGCACTAATTCTTGTTGGACGTGCTTTACAAATGGGCAATGCCGACAAATAAACATTACCAAGAGTGCTTTTTTATCTGCAAAGGTGGAAAGTGAAGTTGCCTTCCCAGATACCACTTCCGGTAGATGAAAATCGGGTGCTTTTGTGCCTAGCGGCAACATAGTTGAAGCAGTTAAAGCCATAGTTCACCCTATATTTTTACGCTGATAACGGCTTTTGCTATCAGTATATTTTTACTCTAGCACTAAGTTTTCCCATAAATTAAGAGACGGTAAATTTACCGTCTCTTAACGTTTGTTGAGAGTTCTGTTACAGAAATTAGTTTTTACAGACTTGCCAAAACACCAACGATGCCGTGTCCTGTGAATACTTCTAATGCGATCAGAGAGACAAAACCAATCATTGCTAAACGACCGTTGAGCAGTTCTGCGTAAGGAGTGAAGCCTGTGCGATCGCCTTGCTCATCTATATAAACTTTTGGCTCGATCGCAAAGTTGTTCAGCTTGCCTTGGTCATCAATTATAGCAGTGTTTGTACGCATGGATTTTTCCCTGTCTTCTCTGTTATGTAAATAAGTGTAACAAAGTTGTTAATATTTGTAAAGCAAGCGCATTGCATTGATTTATTAGGTAGACTTTCAAAGTCTACCTTCTATGAAACTATTACCAATTTAGATTTAGTGATATAGTCAAAGATCGTTAATTTTTTACTTTTAGCCAATCATGACAGCAACGGGTAAGGCAACCCAATTCGAGTACAAAGCACTGTACAAGCCAAACCAGCTTATTTATGGTCTAGGTCAAACAGCAGTGATTACAGGGTGGACGGTGAAGCAGGCGATTGCTAAACATTTGCAACCCGAAGATTATGCTGTAATTGGGCAACTATACTCGCCCACAAGGGGGATAAACTTATTAATTCGCAATTTACTGTATAATCCCCACGTCCGCTATTTAGTTGTTCTCAATGCCACAAGGGAAGATAATAACGCCGGTGCGTGTCAGTGCTTGCTGGACTTTTTCCGCAATGGCTTTGAAGAAGGTGTGTGTGATACTGGGTTGCGTTGCTGGGTAATTCGCTCTCCTATCCCTGGATATATTGATCTTGAAGTGAAAGCTAGTGCGCTACAACACCTGCGGGAGTCAATAAAGTATGAGGAAACCAAATCCATCTCTAAAGCCGTTAGTCTAATTAAATCTTATGCCCAATTTGAAGCACTTTCTCCTTGGGGAACGCCTGTAAAATTTCTCATGTCTATCGTTGAACCAAGTGTTTTACCAGGGCCACGTTATGGGCATCGAATAGAAGGTAAAACTATAGCTGAAACTTGGGTAAAAATCATTCATCGGATTAAGACAACAGGAACAATTAGACCAACTGGCTATGATGGACAATGGCAAGAATTAATTGATTTGATAGCAATTGTTACTGATGAGCCTCCTAAATTCTACTTTCCTGAGCCTAATTATTTGCCAGTTGACCCTCCTTTTCTTGAAGAATACGTTTCGCAGATTTTAGATGATGCACCTTATAGGGAAGGGTTGAAATATACATACGGTCAACGTTTACGTTCCTGGTTTGGGTATGACCAAATTGACCAGGTAATTCAGAAGTTAATTGGAGAAATTGATGCTGCTAGTGCAGTGATGAACTTATGGGATGTAAAAGACCATGAAAAAGGTGGTAGCCCTTGTCTGAATCACATTTGGTTGAGAGTGGTTGATAATGAATTATCACTAACTGCAACTTTTAGAAGTAATGATATGTTTGCTGCCTGGCCTGCAAATGCAATGGGATTGAGGGCTTTGCAACAACGTATTAGGGATGAAATTTATAAGCGTTCTGAGTATGATTTGAAAATGGGGCCGCTCATAACTATTAGTCAGAGTGCTCATATATATGATGATACCTGGGACAATGCAGAGAGGCTGATTGCGAATCAATATGCTGCAATTTTTAACCAGCGTAGCTATTATGACCCCTCCGGCAATTTCCTAATTGAGGTTGATGGCAAAGAGATATTCGTTACCCACACAACCCCTGGTAGTGGTGAGGTGATTAAGTCTTATCGTGGGAAAAACCCCCTTAGCTTATTAAGAGAGATTTGTGCTACCTCTCCAGCAATTCAGCCTGAACATACTGGTTATTTAGGTATCGAACTACAAAAGGCTAGTAACTGTATTAAAAGTAGTCAGTCTTACATTCAGGATCAGTAAGTGAAAAAACTGTAATTCATAATAATAAATAAACAGCAATACTAGGGTGGATATCGCCGTGCTAAATGTATAAGGTAATTTGCAACACGCCAGAATATAACTTAAAATACGTGTGATCAAAGTAGTCTTTTGATCAAGACAGTCAGAGCGTCCTATGTAGCTACTGACACGATGTGCTTGACTTTATAACTATATTGGATGCCTTTGTGGAAAATTCTGGTGGTTTGTGGAATTAGGGAGTATTTAGATGTCAGTCTTGAGTGATCGGGATATTATTAGGGAACTTGGTAGAGGTATACTTTTTCATCCTCTTAAACCAGGTAGTATAAAAGCTTGTGATTTATGTCTAACTGCTAGCGAGTATGCTTATGCGATTGGGCAGCAACAACGTTTAATTATTGAAACGGAATCTAACCAAGACCAGCCGGGTAAGGAAAAGAAGTTTTTCTACATCCCACCAAGAGATACAGCCCTAGTGTGGACTGATGAATCAGTTTGGCTTAGTAATCGATTTCGAGGCCCGCTTTATTCTGTAGTTGAACTAGTATCAGAGGGTTTAGGACACATTGGAACCAGAGTCAATCCTTGTTGGTCAGCTGTTCTTTGTATACCGCTTCATAATGTTTCAGATAAAGCAATACGAATTAATGTGAGAGATGTTAAGCGACCAATTGCTTATTTAGCTATTGAAAAATTAAGTTCCAAGTCTTCAAGTAATGGCAATTCTGATAGCTCTGCAAGACTTGATCTTCTTCGTGGACGACCTAATCGCCACGAAATAGATGATTTTTTTAATCAAAAAGAACTTCGTTGGATGAAAGATGATGAAAATTTACTAAAAAAACTGATGATAGAGTCAGATGAGTATAAAAACCTTAAAAAAAGTGTTCAAGACACATTCTTAAATCTTTTAGGTTCAGATGAACAGGTTAGATGGACAGCAATCAGTGCAATTGCATCCTTATTAGCAGTAATTATTGCAGGCATTGCGTTGTTTAAGCCTTCCCCTTCATCTACCCCAAGCCCGACTAAGACTCCTACTCCTCAGATACAAGCAAACCCGAAGAAAACAGTAAATCCAACCTTAGATAAGTAAGAAAATCTATTTGGATTGGAGGAGATATTTGTATCATCACTAATGTCTTTTATGAGAAAATGAATTGTTTGGGTATTGAATATTCAAGTAAATGTAAATTCTAGTTTAAGATAGCTCTTAAAAATGTCCAATATATATATCTCTGGTGCATTAACTGATGTAATAAATCCGGTAGAATGCAAAGCACTTTATGAGAAAATTGGCTTACTTTGCGAAGAAATTGGTCTTAAAGCTTATGTTCCACACAAACAAACTGATCCCGTAAATAATCCCGATATTAGTCCTCGTGAAGTTTTCGACCAAGATAAGTATCAGGTAAGCAATTCGGACTTAGTTATTGCTTACCTTGGCTCACTATCCTTTGGTGTTGGAATGGAGTTAGCTTTCGCAGAGACAAACAACATTCCTATTATTCTTCTATACGAAACAGGTAAAAAAATATCAAGATTTCCACGGGGCATTCCCACTGTGATTGCTGAAATACAGTTTTACGATCATGAAGATGCTTTGAATCAGCTTAAAAATATTTTGGCGAAGTGGAACCCAGAGCATCCACAGTTTTCGTTGTCAGCAAGGCAGTAGAATAAAGTTTGAAATTGACAGATTATGCAAGATATTTCCCCAATCGAAGAACGCCATCAAAGACCAACATGGGATGAATACTTTTTGATGTTAGCTAAACTTGCAGCAACTCGCTCAACGTGTTTAGCTTTTCCCGTGGGTGCTGTGATTGTGAAAAACAAGCAGGTCGTAGCAACAGGTTACAATGGCTCACCATCTGGTTCAGCCCATTGTACGGCTCAGGGCTACTGTTATCCAGGATTGAGTAGCTGTGATGCTAGTAAAACTTTACCATCAAGGGCTGTACACGCAGAAGCAAATGCGATCGCACAAGCAGCAAAGCATGGGACTTCTACAGATGGTGCAAGTATTTACGTCACTCTAGAACCCTGTCTGTCTTGTTTAAAGTTAATTATCTCCGCAGGAATTAAGGAAGTGTTTTATGAAACTTCTTTCAATAGCGGCGATAAAGCCTTAGTAAGAGATTCCTTTGTCAATGAAGGTTTAGTCTTCCTCAAACAGATTCAGTTATCTCAACTAACGGCACAACAATCTGCTCAATTTCTTCTCAATCCGACATCTGTTGCTAGAACAGTAAGGTGTGTTCATGAACTTTAACACACCCTCTGATTAAAGATTATTAAATCCAAAATCTCAAATCCTGAGATTGTTTAAGGTCGATAACTCCGGCGGATTTCTGTAATTTGATCTGCTACATCCAAGAGAGATTTGGGCATTTCTGGCCCTGTGAGAATGATATCGACGTGGGGAGGGCGTTTTGTCAGAAACGCTAAAACTTCGGTTTCAGGAATTAAACCAAAGTTAATCGCTAAACTTAACTCATCTAAGATAACGAGAGAATACTTACTCTCACACACTACCTGTTGTGTATATTGCCACAGCTTTTGTAAGCTTTGGTTTTCCGTATCATCTAAATGTGGTGTATCGATACAACGAGGCAAATCACACCGAATCCAATCTAAATTTTGTCCCAGTTGTATGGGTCGATCCTGTCCTTGACGAATACCTCCTTTGAGGAACTGCACTATTAATACTGGCGTTCCTTGTCCAGCTATTCTCAGTGATTGAGCCATAACGCTTGTAAAAAAGTTGCGATTGGAGCTAGTGAAAACTTGCACTAGTCCTTCAACTGGATATGGTAAGGTAAGGGTTGAATTGATACTTTGGGTTTCTAGCTGGGCAACCATAGGGCTAAGTTCAAAAAGTTACAATAAATTAAAGGTTTCTGCTGGCGGTAATTCTGACAAATCTGCCTGTATAATCAATCTGTTTTTCACAGATGTGGTGGATTTAGCAAATTGCATTCTTAGTCAAACACTAGGTTTGTGCTGAAGTCAAGAGTTATTTTCGTTTTTTCTCTGAAAGGAGTTGTAAAAATGAAAACATAAGAGTTACAGTTGCAATTATTTAAAAAATCTGGGCATAACGTCTGAAAACCGCTAAATGTTAGATTTCCCGGTTGTTTGGGCAAAAAAGACTGAGAAAGTAGTGAATTTGACAGGATGAGGAGTGAATTGTTGTGAGATTGGTGATTCTGGGAGGTTCAGGATCGGGTAAAAGCACTCAAGCACAAAGGCTTTGCAGATACTTTGATATTCCTTTGATTTCTACAGGTGAGATTTTACGGGAAGCAATATCTGGCGATAATCTGCCATCGGAGTTTCGATGGTCCCAAACTGACCCCCGAACTTCTCTTTCGGTTTACGCTAGCCTGAGTGAACTGGGCGATCGCGCACGGTCTTACATGCAAAAAGGGGAGTTAGTTCCAGACGAAATGATCATTGAGTTGATCCGAATTCGCCTCAGACAACCAGATATTAACTGCGATTGGGTGTTAGAAGGCTATCCCCGTACTGCCTTTCAGTCTGAAGAATTAGATTTTTTCTTGGATGATTTAGAGCAAAAGCTCGATTGGGCGATTTATCTCCAAGTACCAGAAGCAGTCATGGTTAGCCGATCCTTGGGGCGATCGCTACCAGATGACCAACCCGAAATCGTCCAACGCCGTGTAGAATTATTCTACGATCGCACTATTCCAATACTTGAATATTACGACCGTCGTCGCTGCTTGTTGACCATCAACGGCGACCAGTCACCAGAGATGGTGGAGCAAAATATTTTGACTCTGCTTTCAGTTCCTTAAAGGAGAAGCAGGGGAGACAAATCAATTCAAAATTCAAAATTCAAAATTCAAAATTCAAAATTAAAGAACTTCTGCCTCCTCTTTCCCACTCCCCACTCCCTACTCCCACTCAGATCATTTGCAACACTAAGCTAACCTTAAGGCAGTATTCTAAAACTTGAGGCAACTCCAATGGCTTGGCAGCGTCCAGACGGTCGGATTCCCTACGAACTACGTCCGATTAGCTTTTACCCTAGTTTCACCCACTTTGCCCCCGGTTCTGTTCTTGCAAGATCCGGTGATACTCAAGTACTTTGTACTGTTAGTGTTACTAAGGGAGTTCCAAAGTTTCTTGAAGGAACTGGTAAAGGCTGGTTAACTGCTGAGTACCGGATGCTACCATCTGCTACCCAAAAACGGCAAGAAAGGGAATTATTGAAATTATCTGGACGGACGCAAGAAATTCAACGTTTAATTGGACGTAGCTTACGCGCAGCAGTGGATTTTGAGGCACTAGGAGAACGCACGCTGACTGTGGATGCTGATGTTTTACAAGCTGACGCTGGAACTCGGACAACAGCGATTACAGGCTCATTTGTGGCGTTGGCTCATGCGATTTCTAAATTGTTGCAGGAGGGCGTGTTGGAGCGATCGCCTTTGTGTGGACAGGTAGCAGCAGTTTCCGTAGGATTACTGGAGGGCGAGCCATTTTTGGATCTGAATTATATCGAAGATGTGGCTGCAACAGTAGATTTTAATGTGGTGATGAATCAACACCTGGGAATCATTGAAGTCCAAGGAACAGCCGAAGAAGGCAGTTTTAGCCGTACTCAGTTAAATCAACTGCTAGATGTCGCCGAAAAGGGAATTCAGGAATTGTTAATCGCCCAACGTGAAGCGATCGCTGACTGGGAAGCGCTGTTTGTGATTAATTAGTTTTATTAATTTTTAATAAGAATTAATAAATATATCCTTTGTGGCGTTAATCAACAAAGTATCAAGTAACTGGGTGTAAATAAAAATAATCATGAAAGTAGTTAGTACAACTGACTACTGACAACTTATCGTTGAAGGTGATAAGGAGCGTCTACGTTTTTCCAGCCTACCTAATCCAGGATGTTAAATGTTTCAAAAGTTAAAAAGGGAGATTGTAATAAGTTCGGTATTGTATTGCTGGAAGCCAGCAATATGATGAAGCCATGAATAAAACCGTTGAAGTTCTACCGGATCAGCCAGCGCTGGTTGCACGAGCGCTAGAATTAATTCTGTCCAAGTTAGAAACTGCTATTGAGCAGCGTGGGCAGTTTACCATCGCCTTATCTGGCGGTAGTACACCTAAACCGTTATACGAAGCGATTGCTACTCAAAAACTGCCTTGGGATAAAATTCATGTATTCTGGGGGGATGAGCGTTATGTACCAGCAGATCATCCCGATAGCAATGAACTGATGACGCGTCGGGCGTGGCTAGATCGTGTTGATATCCCAGCAGCTAACATTCACCCCGTACCAACTTTGTCAGCTAATCCAGAACTGGCTGCTGCTAAGTATGAACAACAGATCAAAGAATTTTTCAATTCTTCTGGGGTCGAGTTTCCCTCCTTAGATGTAGTATTACTAGGAATGGGTGATGATGCACATACCGCATCTTTGTTTCCCCACACAGAGGCTCTCAAAGTAGGCGATCGCCTAGTTACTGTGGGTAACAAAGACGGAAACCCCAGGATAACTTTCACATACCCCTTCATCAACTCTGCTCGTTGCGTGATTTTTCTAGTTGCTGGTGCTAATAAACGACCAGCTTTGGCGCAAGTCTTTGCACCTGTAGCCGATGACTTCACTTACCCATCCCGCTTGATTCAGCCCCAAGGAGAACTTTGGTGGCTGCTGGATGCGGCAGCAGGTTTAGAACTCCAACATTGAATTTGGGCATTGGGCATTGGGCATTGGGCATGGGGCATGGGGCATGGGGCATGGGGCATTGGGCATGGGGCATTGGTTTAGGACTTACGCAAAACCACACGCCCTCTGGGGCAATTCATGAATTGCCCCTACCAGAAAATCACTCTTTTCGGCTATTGTTTGCGTAAGTCCTGTGGTTATTCTCCTTGTCTCCCTCATCTCCCTCATCTCCCTCATCTCCCTCATCTCCCCTACTCCCTGTTCCCCGCGTAAGAGTGTCCAATTCATTGTTCCATGAGCAGTAATTGCTAGAATCTAAAGTTAGGGCCGCCCTCTGCTTGCCAGTCCTACATAATTTTATGATGATCTTGAACAAAGGCTAAATATCGATGATCGTCTGCCCTAATTGCAATCATCCCAACCCTGATGGCGCTGTCCAGTGTGAAGCTTGCTATACACCGTTACCTGCGACTACTAACTGTCCCAGTTGTGGGGCAACTGTGCAGGCAGATGCTGCATTCTGCGGTCAGTGTGGCTATAACCTTCATTCCGCAGGAGTTCCACACGTTCATCCTGCGGTAGCTGCAACAGTTACTCCCGATATTCCTGTGGAAGTACCGCCGTTAGTTCCACCAGATCCACTGTTAGAACTTTTACAACCAGATGCCTTGGGACTGAGTGAATCTACTAACGCCCATCCCTCCGGCTCATCTTTACCACCAACACAGGTGGCAGTTGCCCCAGAAGCTCCGCCACAAGTATCTGTTAGAGAAAGTAGCCCCTCAGAACCAGCCCCAACTCTCGCAGCTCAACCCGTAGTCTTTGAAAAAAGTATTCCGACTCCACCACCTTTGGAACCAGCGCCAGCCTCTGAAGCTGAAGTATCCCCGTCAGCAACACCAGTAGCAACTGCAACTGCTTCCAAAACGCAATTACAGCAGGTTACAGCGCGGTTAATCCACGTTCAAACCGATCTGCTAATTGAATTACCGCAAAATCTTTCTGTGATTCATATCGGCAAGCCCAATGATCGGATTCCCCCAGATATAGATGTTTCAGGATTTCCCAATTCAGAAATTGTCTCGCGGATTCATGCAGATATTCGCGTCGAGGGAGACGCTCACTATGTAGAAGATGTGGGGAGTTCTAATGGCACTTATATTAATAATTTGCCGCTTTTACCAGGGAATCGTCACCGCTTGCGTCCAGGCGATCGCATCAGCTTAGGTAAAGGAGACTTAATGACATTCCTGTTTCAACTTGCTTAACTGATTCTCGATTAATTGTGACATCAGTTTAGGCATTTTCTGCCCATCCTCCGGCATCCATTTTGGAGGAGAAACAAATGAACTGCATCTGACAAGCGACGGATAACTATGTTGTTCTTGATAGCGCCATAGTTGACAGCCGTCGCTTCCTGGTGCGAATTGTTGCATTGCCCAGCAACTCCATTACCTTAATAATTACACTAGCATGGATGAAAATACACTCCAACAGTTAGGCTAATTACTTCAGGAAAGTGACCGATGAGGGAACCAAGCAAAAATTTTGAAACCTTGCTGACCAAAGAAGCCCCGCCAGTTGTTGAACGCATGGGGCTAACCTGGCTAATTGCAGCAGCGATCGCAACTGCTTTACTCTGGCAATTACCAGGAGGAGATTATATATTATACCCATTTACGATTTTGGCAACCTGGTTTCATGAAATGGGTCACGGTTTAATGGCACTTGTATTCGGGGGACAGTTTCAGAAATTAGAGATTTTTAGCAATGGTTCTGGTGTAGCAACTTATGGCATTCGGTCGTCATTGGGGCCAATTGTCCCGGCAATGGTCGCAGCAGCAGGGCCAATGGGACCGCCTATTGCTGGTGCAGCTTTGATTCTAGCTTCCCGGAGTTTTAGAGCAGCAACCCTCTGTTTAAAAATATTAGGGAGTTTTTTGCTATTTTCTACATTAATTTGGGTACGTTCCTGGTTTGGATTGCTGGCAATTCCCTTACTGGGTTTAATCATTTTGGGTATCGCTCTGAAAGCCCCTCGTTGGATGCAAGGGTTTGTTGTTCAATTTCTGGGTGTACAAGCTTGTGTAAGTACGTACCATCAACTTGATTATCTATTTAGTAGCTCTGCTGGCTCACTTGGACTTTCTGATACAGCGCAAATGCAACGGTATTTGCTTTTACCTTACTGGTTTTGGGGTGGGTTGATGGCGATCGCATCTCTGGTGATTTTAGTCCAAAGTCTCCGCGTTGCCTATCGTTCGGATTGACATACTCCCTGACCGTCATGTTCAGGGATTCTAATTCATGGTTCACAGAAATCCGCTTGCTATATCAAGTTTCCCATCAATAGTATTGGTGGTCTTCTCCCCATGCTTTCCATCTTTTGATGCAGATTCTTCTTGCCCAGAAGTACTGTTTTGCCACTTAACTCCTAATATCTTCATACCCGAATTGAGGATATTAATCGCCGCATTCGTATCACGGCATATTTTAACCCCACAGTTAGAACATGAATGAGTTCGGGTGCTAAGTGACTTCTTTACCCTATATCCACAATGGCTGCAATCCTGAGATGTATAGTTAGGCGATACCGCTACTACTGCTTTATCCCAGATTTTTCCGTAGTACTCTAACCATTGGGTGAACTGATACCAACTAGCGTCAGAAATTGACTTAGCCAAATGGTGATTTTTGACCATGTTTGCAATCTTTAAATCCTCATAGACAATCACATCGTTAGAGTGAACCACGCATCGGGCTTGCTTTATAGCCCAATCTTTACGCTGTCTAGTGATTTTTAGATGAACTCTACCTAATCGTTTTCGTGACTTGTGATAATTGATTGATTGAGGTTTTTTACCTAAAACAAACTTTTTACTTAACCGCTTTTGAGCTTTTTTTAGTCTCCGTTCTGACTTTCTCAAAAATTGGGGATAAATTACAGCATTATCATTTTGGTCTTTAGTGAAATATTTTAATCCTAAATCCAACCCAACAACATTACCTGTATATACGCCCTCTTCCTTCCGGTCAGCATCAAAGCAGAATTGGGCATAATACCCATCCGCTTTCCTTACTACACGGACACGATTGATTTTAAGTTGATGAAGGTCTTCTCGCGTGGATGAATTGCAGAATACAGATAAAGAACCAATTTTGAAGCCATCCGTGAAAGTAATAATTTTGCAATCATCAGATAATTTCCAGCCTGAGACTTTGTACTCCACTGAACGACAATGCTTTTTAAATTTCGGATAACCTTTCTTTTTCTGCTGTTTTTTACAACGCTTATAGAAACTTGAGATAGCAGCCCAAGCTCTTTCGGCACTGGCTTGACGTGCAGCAGAATTTAACTTCAAAGCAAAGTCGAATTCTGCTGCTAAGTCTTTGCACAGCTTGTATAAGTCAGCTTTACCAACCCCTTGATTATCCATCCAATAACGTACTGCTTTATTTCTAATAAATTGGGCAGCGCGAATCGCATCATCAAGAGCTTGGTATTGTTCCTTAGTTCCGTTTAGCAGCTTGGCTTCTCTTGCTATCATTTCTATATTTTATCATGGAACATTCCAGATAATACAATATAAAGTCGTGCTAGAAGCACGGGGCTTTTACCCAGCTTTTCGGTAAAAGATTGGGACAATGAATATGCAGATTAGCGATCGCCCTATTGCAGTCACGAATTCAACCCTCAGTACCTTGATTGCTGAATTAGGTACAGAATGCCTGAAAGTACAAGCCTTAGTTTAGCAGTTACAGTTACCTAGTTTAACTGTTAACCAAGAAGCTGAAATTCTCGCAGAACTCCTAGCTGCTACAGTTCATCTGCATAATCATTGTGACGAAGATTTTCAGACGCTAATTACTGAGGAAATGGAAAATTTGCCCGATGGTGAGGATTGAATGGTGATTTTAGTCCAAAGTCTTGGCGTTGCCTATCGTTCAGAGTAAATGAATATGCTCCCTTAGCGATCGCCAAGCATTACCTAAACTGACGGTTGAGCGCGAATTTCATTAGCACAAGGACGACCTTCTTCAATATCAGCAATATTAGCAAAAGTTGTTTCTGCAATATTATGGAGGGCTTCTGCTGTAAAAAAGGCTTGATGTCCGGTAATGAGTACATTGGGGAACGTTATCAGACGCTGGAAAATATCATCTTGAATAATTTCGCCAGACAAATCCTCAAAGAACAATTCCGATTCTTGTTCGTAGACATCCATACCGAGATAGCCAATCTTACCAGACTTCAATCCCTCAATCACTGCTTGGGTATCAATCAGCGCTCCTCGGCTAGTGTTAATTAGCATCACGCCTGACTTGATCTGTTTTATAGCCTCAGTGTTGATCAAGTGATGCGTTTCGGGAGTCAGGGGGCAATGCAGAGAGATAATATCAGAGTTGGCAAATAGCTCAGGTAGTTGTACATACTTTCCACCTAGCGCCTCCAATTCGGGATTGCGATAAACGTCATAGGCGAGTAATTCACAGCCAAACCCCTTCATAATCTGTCCTAAAATCAAACCGATTTTGCCGGTGCCAACAATCCCCACTGTGCGCTCATGCAAATTAAATCCTAACAGTCCATCTATGGAAAAATTGCCTTCTCGGACACGGTTATAGGCACGATGAATTTTGCGATTCAAACTTAAAATCAATCCCACAGCATGTTCTGCTACCCCGTAGGGTGAATAGGCGGGAACACGTACAACGGTAATTCCTAAGTCTGCGGCGGCTTGTAAGTCTACATTGTTAAACCCTGCACAACGGAGGACAACCAGCCGAGTTCCCCGTGAGGCGAGAAGCTCTAAAGTTGGGCCATCAACCTGATCGTGCACAAATACGCAAACCGCCGGAAATCCGGCGGCGAGGATAGCCGTATCCCGATTTAAACGGGGTTCAAAAAACACTAACTTCTGTTGGGTGGGAGAATTTGCAGCTGACAAAAACTGCCGATCATAGGCTTTTGTACTGAAGACTGCTACTTTCATGCAAAACCTCAAGCTGTATGCTGCACAATGTTCGACTACATAATAGCTTGGCAGTTAGAAAAGCGATGTCTACGACGATCGCAAGCAACGCGATTTTGGAAAATGCTGAGAGAGCAGGGGAGATTAACGATTTCTCAAATCTTGGTGATGGATTACTAATCATATTCACCAAACCGGATAAAACTTGGTTGTAATTTGCATAAACTTCTCGTCCTACTTCTATATTCATGTAGTTGCATTTGACAGCAAATTCAATCCAAATGAATTGATAACTGCCAGAGTTGGATTTGATAACAGAGATGGCTATCAAAAATGGTGCGTGCTGCTAACCCCTCGATAATTGGCTTTTCCAACCAGCGTTTGAATGCTAAACGACCAAGTGCGTGTAATGGTGGGAGTGCGATCGCTACAACATCACCAATATATTTGATGGTAGTCAGTCCAAAAGTACGAAAGTTATTAAGACATAAGTCAATTGTTGGCGCAATTTGGGTAGATATGTCCTCAGTCTTAATTAACTTAAATCCAGCCTGTATCAACGCTGTCTGAAGCTCGCTAGCGACATGACAATTAGAAAAAATGCCCTCTCGATATCCAGCATCAGAACGCATCATATCCGCAAGCAATAGGTAGCCACCACTACTTAATAAACGAGCTGCACCCTGAGCCAAATCCTCAGCAGCAATATATTGGCTGCTTTCACTGAACAAAACTAGGTCATAGGAGTGTGAGGTGTGAAAATCTTCAAATCTCGTTAAGTAGAAAGGTATTTTACCGTTGGTATTCTTGATAAACTTCTCTTGTTGGATTGCATCGGGCGCTAATCCCTCAACAATGAAACCGCGATCGCACAAATATGCTGCATTACCACCAATACCACAGCCGACGTCAAGCACAGTTTTTGTACTCTCTGGAATGAAACTGAAAAGCTTGGCTGCATAAGCTTCTTGAGCAGCACGAAAGCGAGTTATGGTCAATTCCTCACCCGCATTAGGTAGTGGCTCCCAATATCCGTAATGGAGGTAGGGGGAATTTGTGAGTCCCATGTAATAATCTATCGCCGCATTTTGGTAGCGAGTTGGTTTGGGAATGTTGATTGATTTTGATTTAAGCATTGATGAATATTGATGAATTAAGTAAGTTTTAGGGTATTATATAGGACTGCTATTTGATTTTTGAATAAATTAAGTACTAATCGAAAAGGCTTATTCCCTACTCCCCACTGCCTACTCCCCACTCCCAGCCTACGCAAGTCAGTTCAATAATCAAAGCGATTTACTGATACTTGGTTGAAATTATTCCCAACGTTTGGTTTACAAAGTTGTTCTTACCGAAGCATTCCGTTACGCAGATAAAGCGATAATGTTATAGTAGTATCGGAAATAGGCTAAAATTTCCTTTACTTCACGCCATTTGAATGTAGAATAGATACTCAAATGTGTGAATGATATACCTGGAGAGGTGTCCGAGTGGTTGATGGTGACGCACTCGAAATGCGTTTTGGGGAAACTCAACGGGGGTTCGAATCCCCCCCTCTCCGTTCAAAAAGATTGCCGAATGTTAAAGATGGTATGTATGATTATTTGCAAGTAAGGGCATACATCTGTGCGCCCCCAACTATATATATGTAACGGATGTTGTCTAAAACGGGATTATATTTCCCTTTTTACTTCGTCAAATATTTTTCACAAACACTAAAATATATACCGACAGAACAGATTTTTGCGATAAACTAATGCCATCGTGTGATATGATCTCCGGGCAATTAAGCATAATACCCGGAATCTCACCCTGCAAAAGCTGCGTTTTAGCTCCCCTCCCCGCCGGCGGGGAGGGGTTGGGGGTGGGGTTCTTTTATTATGGGTAACTTGGCAGACATGATATGAGAAGTGAACGATGGCAAATCGCAGCATAGGGAGATTGCTCACAATTAGTTTTATAAGAAGAATTCAGAACTCAGGAGTCAGAATTCAGAATTGAATTGGAGTCCGACTGAGTAATGAATATTGGTTTAAAACCAAGCCGAATTGTGGGCGAAAAAAATTAACATATTCTCGCCTTAAAACTCTATCTCTTTATGGGTGGAGTATTCTGAATTCTGAATTCTGTATTCTGACTCCTGTTTTATCAGCATTTTCAGACTGTAATACTTATGCGTTATTTAAATAATCAAGCTTTTCCCAAAAATCCGGTGAAGATTAATCAGAAGGGAAAATTGTCGTACATAATAGCAGATAACGACCAAAATCCCCAATTCAAAATCTAAAATTAACTAATTATTGTCATCGGATTGCTGATCATTTTGGGGTTGACTATTAGGCAGTGAATTTTGTTTTTCCAGTGTTGGTACTACTACAGCAGAAGGATCTAACTGTTTGGATTCCCTTGGTGGCGCGGCTGGGATGACCACAGGATTTGACGGATTCACAGGTTTGGGGGAGGTAGAATCTTGACTAGAAGTGGGTAAGTTATTTTGTGGCAATGGTGCGGGGGAGGCTTTACGAGATGACCGGATCGCCCGTAGTTTCTCCACTAGCGAGGGTGTGGGTGAAACGTTAGGTGAAGGTGTCGATTGTTGGGAATCGCCGCGTTGTGATTCTGGTGTAGGGCTGCTGGAAGATTCTTCTTGGGAAGAACGACGATTGCGCCGACGCTGCTTAGAATTAGAGACAGGTGCTGATTCGGTTCTGGAGGTAGTGTTAGTCTCTTCACCCGGAGGTGAAGATGTCCGATCGAAGTTAGGTACTTTCGCGGGTGATTGTTGAGTTGGCTGTTCAAAAAGCGGCTTTGCGGTTGGCTGCGGCTGAGATTTGGGTAATATGCTCGTAATTCCAAAACCTGCTGTAGCCGCAACTAAGGCTACACCCATACCAATAAATACCTTAGATGACCCCAGTTTTTTAGTCAGTACAGTTTCCTTAGCGATCGCTGCGTTGGGCGGTGCGATCGCAGATGGTCTATGAATCCGATTTTGGGCAGTTTTCCCAATTAAAGTTGCTGCTTGCTGGCCAGATAAATTCACAGTTGGCACTGCGTAAGTGGCTTGCGGTGTCAGATTCGCCCCATTTTCAGGTAGCAGTTGTAACCACTCAGCAACTGTCGCTGGCCGAAAACGAGACTCTACCGCCATACCGCGCATTACCGCTTGGTTGACAGCAGCGCTCAAATGTGGTTGCAGTTCGCGGGGGGAAGGCATTTGCTGGCGATCGCGCAATAATGCTGGCATCGGAACTTGGGCTGTCAACACTGCATACAAGGTTGCTGCTAAACCATAAACATCTGTAGCCGGTGTGCGCGGCGCTTGCGTCAAATACTGCTCAATTGGAGCATAGCCTTCAGAAACCAAACCCGTATGAGTCTGCCTGACACCGCCATTAAATTCCCTGGCAATGCCAAAATCAATCAGTACTACTTCCTGGGTTCCAAGGCGTTGGATAATATTATCTGGTTTGACATCCCGATGTAGCAAACCATTGTTATGTACTACCTGCAAGGCTGCGCCAATTTGCCGGATGTAATGAATTGCTGTGGCTTCTGACATTGGTATTCCTGGTAATACAAATGCGTCTCCCAAGGTTTCGCCAGGAATGTATTCCATCACCATGTAAGGCAGTCCACCTTCAACAAAAAAGTCACTGACTCTGACTATATTTGGGTGGATACACGTAGCTAATCGTCTGGCTTCATCTTGGAATTGGCGCTCGAATTTCGCAAAATCAGGATGTTGTCGCAGCCGTTCATTGATGGTTTTCATCACCACCTCCTGATCCAAGTAGTGATGGGTAGCTTTAAACGTAATGCCAAAGCCACCCCGCCCTATTTCTTGAATTAGGGTATATTTTCCATCCTGCAAAATTGTGCCTGCGAACATAAAGAGTCCTGAGTCCTGAGTGAGCAGATTAAGTAGCGAGTTCTGAGTCTTGAGGGATTTCCAAAAAATTTTCCCATATTTTATCTAAAGCAGGGTTTTCGCCTGTTTGCAATTCCCATATTGATCAATTATGACTGCAATCTCATCGTTCAAGCCAGCTTGAATTATAAAGCGGTTTCAATTTTTGGCCGTAGCGAAAAACCTGGATGGACTGATACAGATTAGAAAGTAACTGGCATTTTAAATATATTTGTGTTACATCTAAATATAGAGAGAACAAATACACAAGCATATATGATGCCAGTTATCAGAATACCTGATCCCATTTACAAGAGACTTCAAGCCTTGGCTGTCCCTTTCGAGGATACACCTATCACTGTTATTGAGAAGTTATTGAATGAATATGAGGCACGTTACCAGCCTGGGCAAGTTTCTGAAACCGAGAATTATAGAGTTCTTGAACCTGATACTCTAAGCAATTTGCATCATACCAGAGTGGTTCGAGCCGTCATTGGTGATCAGGAAATTCATCAACCGAACTGGAACAAAATCGTTGATGCAGCGCACGAAATTGCCATTCGGCAAGGACTTTCTGTAGAGAATCTCATCAAACTAACCCTTGCTCACGTTGTTAAGGGTGAAAAAATTAACTCTGGTTTTCACTACTTGCCAGAGGTAAACATTTCGATACAAGGTGTAGATTCAAATCTTGCTTGGCGTAATACTTTGCATTTAATGAAGAATTTGAAAATGCCAATTGAAATATACTTCGAGTGGCGCGACAAAGAGGGAGCAGCATATCCCGGTGAGAAGGGTAAGCTCATTTGGAATCCTGAATAGGATGTGAGAGTCTCAATTAGGAGAACATAACTGGATGACTTTATATGAGATTATATAGCTTGTTATATATAAATATATGATAAAAAAACTCAGAGATGACGAGCTACAACCAACAGCAGAACAGCTACAATGCTTATATAGACTTTGCCATCAACTTACAAATGTGATGTTCCAGCCGATTCACATCGTGCGATTAGATGAACGATCGCTCAATATATTTATATTATCTGGACAAAATGAAGAAATAGAGCTAGAAATTACACCAGATGGTAGTATAGAACCATGAATGTAGTATAGAACTATGAATAAGGTAAACTATGCAGCAATGAGTGACCAAGGGCTAAAAAATTACCTTCTCACCCACAAGGATGATAAGGAAGCCTTTTATGCTTACATGGATAGACGAAAATCTCGTCATCGTGATGCTGCAATAAAATTAAATGATCCGGGTTGGGAAGAAAAGATAATAGCTGTGATTCAGAAACAATTAGGTTCTGATTGATAACTTAATCATTTATTTCATATTTTTAATCGAGGTGGACAAAATTTTTGTAGTCCCCTCGATTTCTCACATAAATTTACCTTTGGCTAATACTTCCGCTCTTTTGGCTCAAACATAGTTATCGCCACCGGCCGATATTGAATGTCAATTCCGGCTGGTGAATAGTAAGCCATTGTGTGTTTGAGGAAGTTGCGATCATCTCGCTGGGAATAATCTTCGCGGAAATGAGCGCCACGGCTTTCTTGCCGATTCCGGGCTGATGCCAAAATAGTTTGTCCCACTACCATCAAACTTCGCAATTCCAAAGCCTCCACAAGTTCTGTATTCCAGCAACTACCTTTATCATCTAAATAAATTTGCGGATATTGCTGTTGTATTTCTTCTAGTTTCTGCAAACCTTGAGTCATTAATGTCTCAGTGCGGAAAACGCCACAGTACTCCGTCATACAATCCTGGAAGGCTTGACGGACTTGGTTAATGCGATACTGCCCTGGTTGTTCTAGCAAAGCTTGAATTAGTTGCTGGGCTTCTGTTACATAACGTTGCTCATCTACAGAGGGCAACTTCCGTTTTTGGACAAATTTTGCGATCGCAGCCCCAGTTCGCTTACCATAAACTACACACTCTAGTAGTGAATTACTCCCCAAGCGATTCGCCCCATGTACGGAAACACAAGATGTTTCACCCGCAGCAAAGAAAGCATCAACTAAACCATCACCACTGCTGCGGACTTGACCATCAGTATTCACTGGGATACCACCCATACAATAATGAATTGTCGGACGGACTGGCATCGGTTGAGTTACCGCGTCAACACCTACCAAACGGTGGGCTTCTTCCCAACAGAAGGGAACGCGACTCATAATTTTTTCTTTCCCCATGTGGCGTAGATCGAGATAGACAAAGGCGCCACCAGCACTTCCGTCGAGATGAATACCACGACCGGCGCGAATTTCGTAAGCGATCGCTCGTGAGGTAATATCACGAGGAGCCAATTCCATGCGACTGGGTGCATAGTTCACCATAAAGCGATCGCCTTCACTATTAATTAGATACGCCCCTTCACCCCGTACCGCTTCCGAAATCAACACCCCTACCGGATATAAACCAGTGGGATGAAATTGGACAAATTCCATATCTTCAAGGGGCAAACCTGCGATCGCAGTCATTGCCAAACCATCACCCGAAGAAGCGTAATCATTAGAGGTGGTGTTATAAACGCGACCATAGCCACCTGTAGCAAACATTACCGCCTTGGCTCGCACCACCTGAATCTGTCCATCCAAAAGATGGAACATTACCACACCCTTGGCCTCATTTTCTTCTAAAATGAGACGCATCACATACCATTCTTCATAAACTTGCACCCCATAACGCCGCAAATTGTTCACCAATTCGTGCAAAATCGCGTGACCGGTCTTATCAGCCGCGTAGCAAGTGCGATTGTGAGAATGTCCACCAAAAGCCCGTTGAGCAATGCGCCCATCGGTTAAGCGAGAGAACAAAACGCCCATGTGTTCCAAGTCAATTACCACATCTGGCGCTTCTTGGGCGAGAATTGCCACAGCATCTTGGTCTGCCAAGTAATCAGAACCCTTGACAGTATCAAAAGCGTGTGCTTCCCAACTATCTTCCGAATCAACATTTTTCAGCGATGCAGCCATACCACCTTGAGCCGCCACCGAGTGGGAACGAATTGGGTGAGTTTTGGCAACTACAGCAATATTTAAACTGGGGTCAATCCGGGCAATTTCCACAGCAGCGCGACATCCCGCCAATCCACCCCCGACAATAATCACGTCATGTTCCAGCATAATTAGCCCCCGACTGCAAACCACTGCTGTTCTTTACTAGCACTCAAAGTAACACTAAAAGTGTTAGTAAAACATAGCACTTCCAGGGGAGGGTGTACCCTAGCCTTTTTTCTTCTGTGCAACTGATAATAGAAAACCCATTGAAATAAGCTCTCAATGGGTAGTTGGTGATTTGTGATAAGGTTTACTTATCTGTTTCCTGAAGTAGTTTATTGATTAACTCCTGTACAGACGCGATTAATAGCGTCTCTACTCCTAACGCTTTAGCTAGTTGCTTGTACAGGTTGTTGCTGAGACACATTACCTGGGATAGGTTCCATTTTGGTTCCAGGCCCTACAGGCATGACTTCAATATGATTTAATAAGGTAGTGACAAACGCAAACAACAAGAAAGGTAGCGATAGCAGAACGACCAGACCTGCTGTTGCTAGAGCATACACAGGTCGCTTGGCACCCATCAGCGCCAAGGCTGATGCCAAACTTAGGGTAATTGTAATCAACCAAACAATTATTTGACCGTAGATATCACCGAAAGTCAGGGTACAGACAAACCGATACTTTTGAATATTATTTCCGCTCATCACATTTGCCTCAAGTCTCTCCTAATAGGTTCTACGTTAGAACCATGTTTGCCTTGTAGACAATTTCTAAATATTTTTGCAAGCTTCGTAATATCACTTCACAATCAACTTTTATTGTTAGAAAGAGCAATTCTTAGTACAGCATGGCGTAAATAGACCAACCATACCCTACCAGAAGCCCCCCTTCTGTAGTCGTCGCTGCCTGTAGCAAGGCTTTTCAGAGCAGGGGTACTACGCTCTACCACTACTTCTAAAATACAAGAGTGTGTTATTGCTGCGGGTACGACACCATCCCAGATTTTCGGTACGTTAGGACTACCAGATTCAAGCCAATGTAGATGAGGTTTTCCGACTTGTGTGTACACGGTAGCTTCCCTTCTAGGTAAGCGGTCTGGGGGTTTAGGTTTGAGTAAAAGTTGCACACGGCGTTAACTAGATAAATCCAGCAAAATCAGGATGTAAAAACCGATTTTTGGTGTTAAATTTTGAGTATTGCCCGAATTTGTTGAATTAACTCAACAAACCCTTTATTTTTCCTGGCAATATTGTTTTAGGAGTGAATGTGAATACTATAGTTCTTCGTAAAGGTGTTTTTTGGTTGCCAAGCATAGCTACTCTTGCAGTCCTGAGTAGCAGCTTATCTGCAAGTGCCCAGACAGTAGACAAGGTGAGCAGTCAGCCATCAACCGACCCTTCCGCAACCCTAGCGTCTCCCAACGAGTTTAGTACAGAACTAGACACTGGAAGCCAAAATCTTTCTACACAAACAACTGAAACATTTACGGTAATAAATTTAACTAAAGTACAGCAGTTCCAGAGCGCTGCAATACAGAAAAACACCAGTGTAACGCCTCCACCTGTTCCAGGCACAGTGGCAACCTCATCTGCGATGCTCACTTCTGAGTTTATACAACCGACGACTTCTGAAACTACTTCTCAACCATCTCCTACCAGAGTGGCGCAATCAGATATTGATTTAGGTATAACTACTCATGGTGGCAGCAGCTATATTGGCATCGCTGCTAACATTGGTTTAAGTGGTGATGGTGGCACGTCTTTGGGCGACGGTAACTTTGCGGTAGTCAGCAAAATCGGACTGACAAATTCTATATCGGTGCGACCCTCAGCCGTATTTGGGGACAGCACCACAATTCTACTTCCGATCACCTACGATTTTTCCTTCAAGTCAGCAGATGCTTTTAGCGAACCGTTAGCGATCGCACCTTACGTCGGAGTGGGTGCAGCTTATAAAACTGGTGATGATTCGCAATTTGCATTTTTGGCATCTGCTGGCATTGATGTGCCTCTAACTCGTCAATTCACAGCAACGGCTGCTGTGAATGCCGGATTTTTTGATCAAACTGATGTGGGCTTGTTGTTCGGAGTTGGTTACAATTTCACTGGGCTTTAAGAGTTAGGAGTTAGGAATTAAAATAATTCGTAATTCGTAATTCGTAATTCGTAATTAAGTTTTGTGACGGGGATTTAACCCCGACATAAAACCTGCTGCCTGTCTTGCTGGGGAATTAAACCCCCAAACTTTGTTAAACCTCGTCTATTTTGAAACCTGGAGTAGTGCGGGCATCTTGCCCGCTACTACCCGCATCTTAGCAAGATGCTCCCACTACTTTTAAAACTATGGTTCTCAAAATAAATGTAGTTTAGCAATGTTTCACTGATAACTCATAACTCCTAACTTTCTACTTAGGGGTAACTTTGTCAATCACCTTGATTTTGCCATCGTCTCCTACTGTCCAGACATCGTACACACCGACCACATCGCCGTTAGCATCAACATCTACGTTGCCACTGGCTCCTTGGTAGTTAATCTTCTTACCATCTTTAAGTAACTTCAGTCCCTCGCAAACATCGGTAACTTCTGTGCCAGGCCCATCAGCAACTTCACGGATTTTACTGGCTATACCAACGCCTGTATTTTCCTTAGCAGCTTGCGCTGCCAATGTCAATAAGGCAGCCGCATCCCAAGCTTGAGGGGCGTATTCCCCTGGCGCACCACCCTTTTTATCCTTCCACAGCTTGTTGAAAGCTTCTAGTGCTTTACCATTGGAACCCGGTACTGTACCGATCGCTCCAGTTAAAATATATTTACCATCACTGCCTTTGCCAACTTGTTCTGGGAAAGTAGGTGATTTCACCCCATCTGTCAGCAGAATTTGTACTCCCTTCGCCACACCTTGCTGATACGCAGCTTTCAGGAACAGACTGCCAGTTTCAGCGTACAGTACCGCCAGGACTGCATCTGGCTTACCAGCAAAAGCGGCAGCCGCTTCTGTATCAAATGTCTGGGCTTTCGGGTCGTAGCGGACAGGCTTATCTTTATTAACTATGGTTCCACCCAATTTTTCAAAAGTTTGCACAAATGCTTTTTCAAAGCCAACGCCATAGTCGTTATTAATCACAACTGTAGAAACTCGCTTGAAACCTTTTTTTCTGGCGAGTTGGGCTAAAGCTAGTGCTTGGTAGGTATCCGGGGGAGCAGTACGCGCCCAAAAGCCTTTAAAGTCGCCTTTTTGAGCTTTTTCTGTAAAAACAGGGCTGGTACTACCAGGGGAAACCAGCATGACTTTATTCGGCGTGGCAATGGAGACTGCTGCACTAGAAACGCTACTGGCAAAGGAACCAACTACACCCGCCACTTTATCTAAAGTTGCCAGTTTGGTCATCCCGGCAGCACCCGCTCTGGGGTCGGTTTGGTCGTCTACTTGCACCAAGGTAACTGGTTCGCCATTCACGCCACCGCAAGCGTTGACTGTATCAACGAGTAAAGGGACAGAACCTAGCATCTGCTGTCCCACAGAAGCCAAGTCGCCTGTTGACGGTAGTAGGGAACCAATTTTTAGCCCTTGAGTACTGCTTGTGGTAGTTGAGTTTGCTGCTGGGGTAGCAGTACTTCCGTTGTTAGCTGTGCCATTGGGGGTACTGGTATCACCACAAGCCCCAACTAGGAACCCAGTTGCTAGGGTCGCTATACTTAAGGTTAAGGCGGCGCTAATTTTTCTCATAAGTCACTTTCACTCCTCAGATATTTAGGAGCCTAAAAGTAAGATTCAAACTAAATTTGTAAGTTAGCTGAACTTAATCAAGACTCCAAAGGATAGATCATATCATCCATCTTTGGGAGTGGAAGTATTTACCCCTATATTAATATTTACTTTTCTACACAGAATATACTCCGTGTATTAAAGGCTGAAAAACGGAGAGGGAGGGATTCGAACCCTCGGTACGGAGTTGCCTGCCGTACAACAGATTAGCAATCTGCCGCTTTCGACCACTCAGCCACCTCTCCTGACTCACGAATACTAATGTTAGCAGATTTGTTGGGAAGAGTCAATAGACATTTGTCATTTGTCATTTGTCATTTGTCATTGGTTATTTATAAAAGACTAAGGACTAAGGACAAATGACTAATTTTTTAAAGGACTTGCGATCGCATCCAAGCTATGGGCAAAGTGCGTAACTTTTTCCACTGGGGAACGTAAGCCCGCCGACTGAATACATCGTAATCGTTGCGTTCAATCACCTCTAAAATCTGACCGTATAGCATTGATGCTGCCCACACAGGCCAACGGGCGTCGGTTGCTAAATAAGTAATTCCCCGGTCTGATATGGTATAGAATTGGCGGGCACGGTCAATTTGAAAGCGCATCAATGCCCGCCAACGCTCATCTACCACACCTTTGAAGAAGTCTTGCTCGGTATAGTTGAATTTTGCCAAGTCCTCAAGGGGAATGTAGATTCGCCCCCGTTTGGCATCTTCTCCCACATCCCGCAGGATGTTGGTGAGTTGATTGGCAATTCCCAGAGCGATCGCTTCTTCTGTGGGAATATATGGTTGTTTGTTCTGCCGCCACGGTGCTGTGTATATGGTGTTATCCACACCCATAACTGCTGTTGACATTAAGCCAACAGTGCCAGCAACGCGATAACAGTAGAGGTATAACTCCTCAAAGGTTTCATAACGACTGCGATATAAGTCCATGCGCTGACCGGCAATCATATCCCGAAAGGGCTGAATGTCCATCGGAAAGCGCTGGAGGGTATCAGCTAAAGCTACATCGTAATTTTCTAATGGGCGTCCCGCAAAAATCGATTCCAGCTGCTGTTCCCATAGGTCTAGGGTTTCTGGCGTGGTAATAGCAGATGCGGGTCCATCCACCAATTCATCTGTACGGCGACACCAAGCGTAAATTGACCAAATAGATTGACGTTTTACCGGACTCATCAGCAAAGTACCCAGGTAAAAAGTTTTGGCATACTTGGCTGTGAGATGCCGACAAAGTTTGTATGACTCGTCTACAGAGACCAGCGTTTTCATGCGCGGCGGGGAATCAGGCAGTTGCAGCATTCGTTGCGGGCGGTCGGGTGAGCGTTTGCAGGTTTGAGGAATTTGCTACCGGGAGAGCCTCAGAAATTGCCTGCGCTGTCAGCTTACCAGAAAGTACGGCACCTTCCATACTGCCTAAGTAGCGTTGCATGGTGTAACTTCCGGCGAGATAGAAGTTGGCAATGGGCGTAACTTGTGCGGGACGGTACTGTTGACGACCAGGGGTCGCTTTGTAAACTGAACGCGGCGTTTTCACTACATGAGATTTCAGCAATGTTGCTGGATTATCTCCCCCAAAGTGGTCGGGGAAGAGTTTTTCTAGTTCGGCAATCGTTGCAGCCACAATTTCCTCATCGGATTTGGCAATCCAATCTTTTGCCGGGGCTAGAACTAATTCCAGCATCGAACGATTGGGGTTGGCGTATTCACGGCAGGTATTGCTCATATCAGCATAAACGCTCAGGAGGGGCGATCGCGAAAATAACAAGTGATCAATTTCTGTAAGTTTCCGGTCAAACCACAGATGCAGGTTAATCACTGGTACTCCTTCCAATCCTTCTAGCTTCTTGAAAAACTCCATTTGCTTCCAAGAATTAGGCAACATGATTTTCAAAGGGTCAACTGACATGGCAGATACATAGACATCAGCCGTGAAAATTTCATCTTCTGCACCATTTAAGCCCCGAATCAAGTACGCTTTCACCGTACCATCGGCGTTGAGTAAAATCTCCTTCAAGGGGGCATTCAACCGCACTTCCCCGCCGCGTTCTGTGATGTAATCGACAATCGGGCTGCATAGCCGTTCTGTGGGGGAACCATCCAAAAATGCAATTTTGGAACCATATCGTTCTTGCAAAAATCGATTCAGTGCAGTTAATAGGATGGTTGCCGAAACTTCATCGGGATTGATAAAGGTGAGGGCTTTACATGCGGCAATAAAAACGTCACTAGTTACCCGCTCGTCAACACCTTGCCTTTTCAACCACTCTAAGAAGCTGTACTTGTCCATGTCTTCAACATACTTTTGACCCCGAACCACTGCTGGAAGTAGGCCAATTGCAAATCGAATCTTCTGCTCCCAAGTCAACATGTCTTTGTTGCGAAGAATCGACGCAATCACGTTGAAAGGAGATGGAATATCTGGAACATCAAAACGTGAGAGTGTCCCAGGCTTGTCCGGTTGATTGAAAATCAGCGTATGCTGTTTCCACTGAAGTCTGTCTTCAATGCCCAACTCCTTGAGCAATTGGAGCATATTGGGATATGCCCCAAAGAAGGCGTGTAACCCGGTTTCGTACCAGTCGCCGTCAGAGTCTTTCCAAGCCGCAACCAGACCACCCAGTACGTCCCGGCTTTCCAAGACAATGGGAGTGTGACCTGCGTCCGTGAGATATTTCGCGCAGGAAAGTCCTGCTAGACCAGCACCCGCGATCGCTACTCGCATTTAACCCTAATGCCCTTCAATATTTCTTTATGGTTTTGTCGTTCTCATTATACGTTGCAATCTGTTACATTTGGCAGTTATTGTGCGATCGCTTCCCCAAAAAACTTTTGCCAAAGGAAATTTTACCTCGGCGCACCTGCCCAATCAAATTGCCAATACCATTATTGGCAATGGATTTGCGGCGAGTATTTCATCTAGATATAGGTAAACAAAAGTAATTCCTTTGACTAAAAGTAGGTAATCTTAAATGTTGTCTGAAAGTAGTTGATTTCTTTGCTAATCCGTGTATTTGCTCTCTTGAAAATATCTGGGCTATTGGTTAAAGACTGCTAGTTGATTTCCGATATATTTTTCTTCGGTGAATACATCAATCATGTAAAAATGACAAATTATATAGGAATCATAATATTTGATTTCTGAAAAAATCTCGGTAGTCTTGTAGTGGACCCTCTTGCCTAAAATGTTGCAAAAAAATTGTCGGTTGGGTGGAGCTTTGCGTAACCCAACATCCTGATAATTAGTTGGGTTGCGCTCCGCTCCACCCAACCTACGTCTAATGCACTGTTTTAGCCTAGAGGGTCTACTACGTGCATTTCACTAATCTTATACTAGTCCTGTATTTGTATTTAAGTATTTTAACTGTTAAATATTTAGCAGCTATTGCCAATAATTTTGACCTATTGAAATAGCTGGATGCGATCGTAAAAATGCTTTTGCGGGAAAACTAATCTCTGGCAGCGTCAGTAATTATGCTGAATATTTTGGCTTAATTCTCTTAGGCAGCAGCCCCTATATATTCCCATACTGAGCATGGGAACGAGAATAAAAAATCTACCTTTGAAAGCTCCCCGTTCCCCATAAGGATGTAGGATAAAAGTTTATATTCTCTAGGTTGGACAACTCAGTTGTTTACCGCACACAACTTATAGGTAAAAGATTATGGGTGTATCGCAGGAGCTAAGGCGCTTTGGACATCATCTGATTCTAGGTATTTCCGGCACTACATTAAGCGATGATGATAAACTTGCACTCAATGAATTGAGGCCGGTTGGGGTGATCTTTTTTGCTAAGAACTTTTTGGATGGCACCCCATATCCGGTTTGGCTGGAAACCTTCAAAGATTTGAATAGCCAGATACGAGAATATACAGAACGTGATTTAATGTTCATCACCCTCGATCATGAAGGAGGTCGTGTAATTCGTACACCACTACCAATTACCCGCTTTCCTCATGCCTTGTTGCTGCGATCGCACGCCTACGAAGTAGCAAAAGCCACAGCAGTAGAACTAAAATCACTGGGAATTAATTTATCTTGGGCACCTGTAGCAGATATTTTTTCCCATCCCCACAACCCCGTCATTGGGCCTCGTGCCTTTGGTAACACTCCCGATACTGCTGCTCAAGGTGCCCGTAACTACTACCTTGGACTTCAAGATTCAGGAATTTTGGGATGCGCCAAGCACTTCCCCGGACATGGGGATACCAGCAAAGACTCTCACATTGAGCTACCAATACTGAATTTAACTCTAGAAGACCTGCGACTTCGAGAACTTATACCTTTCAAAGCCCTAATCGAAATACAGATTCCTTTAATTATGACTGCTCATATCTTATTTCCCAAGATAGATGCTGATGTGCCAGCAACGCTTTCTCAGGCTATCCTCAAAACCATACTTAGAGAGGAACTAGGCTTTGAGGGAGTAGTTGTATCTGACGACTTGGATATGAAAGCGATCTCAGATATGTTTATTAAAGCTGGTACTGTGGCGCGGTCAATTCATGCAGGCTGCGACCTGTTTATTGTCTCGCGCAATATCAACTCATCATCTATAGAAAGAACTTATCAGATTGCTGAAGATTTTGCCGATTCCTTAAATAAGGGCAGCTTAGATGAATCAGTAGTGGAAGCAGCCAGAGAAAGAATCGATAAACTACTGGCAGTAACACCGCAATATTCCATAGATACTTTGGATAAAGATATACTACTGCAACATGCTCAACTAGCGATCGCTAGTTCCTATTAATAAGCTAATGTGCATTCAAGCTGCATATTAGCAATTGCCAAAACGCCAGCTAAGATTGTATTTCTTAATTTTGAATTTTGAATTTTGAATTTTGAATTGCTTAATGGGTGGTATAGGGGTCGAACCTATTTCTGCGGGTTAAAAGCCCGCTGCACAGCCGGTATGCCAACCACCCTAGTTAATTTAAATAAAGAAATGGGCAAGTGCGATTTGTAATACCAATATTAGATATAAATCCACCTGGGAGGTACTGCCCCTCCTATTTCTGTGTTATCAGCACAGCGCCTCACTTTTCGGCTTCAGGTGGAAAAGAGGAAGATGGAGGAATCGAACCCCTACAGTTGCCCATACTCCAAGGTTCAAGCTTGGTTGCCGTCCATTCAGCAGCATCTTCCATTCAGGGGTATCTGACGGGGCTTGAACCCGCTATGACTGGTTCCACAAACCAGTGCCTCGACCACTTTGGCTTCAGATACCAAAAGTGGATACTGGTCGGATTTGAACCGACATCTTTCTGCTTGCAAGGCAGACGCTTTCCCAGTTAAGCTACAGACCCATTAAATAAGTTACCAGTTAACAGTTGGAGCGTTCGCGTTGGCGTAGCCTGCTGTTAGGCATAGCGCAACGTCTCATGCTGCCGTTACATCACACCCGCATCAAGCTGGTAACAGGAATTGAACCTGCAACCTACTGATTACAAATCAGTTGCTCTGCCAATTGAGCTACACCAGCACTGTTTTTGGTGACGGGGGCAGGAATTGAACCTGCTGATGTTCAGGTTATGAGCCTGACGAGCCACCGTTGCTCTATCCCCGCATATTCACCAATACCCCTGACTGGATTTGAACCAGCAACCTCTTCGTTCTAAGCGAAGCGCCTCTTCCGTTGGGCTACAAGGGCAAAGTCTGAGTGACAGGGATTGAACCTGCGACCTGGAGTTCCCAAAACTCCCGCGCTCCCAACTGCGCCACACCCAGATAGTACTCCTGGTGGGAGTCGAACCCACAACCAAACAGATTTTAAGTCTGCCACCTCTTCCAGTTGGGCTACAGGAGCAAGTTTTGGTACTCTTGGTGGGAATCGAACCCACAACATACCGTTTTTGAGACGGCAGCCTCTTCCAATTGGGCTACAAGAGCAGAGTTTGGCAGCCCCACCAGGACTCGAACCTGGAATCTTCGCCTTCAAAGGGCGCTATGTTGCCAATTACACCACAGGGCTTTATTGCCAGGGCAGGGTTTGAACCTGCAACCTCATCGTTCAGAGCGATGCGACTTACCAATTCGTCCACCCGGCAATGAATGGCTGCCTCAGTAGGACTCGAACCTACAACCGCGCGGTTAACAGCCGCTTGCTCTACCATTGAGCTATGAGGCAACGAAGCCCCCCAGGTCGGAATCGAACCGACGACCTCCTGTTCTTCAGACAGGCGCTAACTACCAACTGAGCTACCGGGAGATAAAGAGGAGAGATGATGTAACGAGAGCGGAGGGAATCGAACCCTCAAGTCTTCAGTTTCGTAGACTGAGATGTTATCCAGTTACACCACACTCTCAAGGCGGAGAAAGAGGGATTTGAACCCTCGGTACGGAGACCGTACAACAGATTAGCAATCTGCCGCTTTCAGCCACTCAGCCACCTCTCCACAGTGGGTCGAGCAGGATTTGAACCTGCGTGCAAAAAAGAACAGTTTTACAGACTGTCGCCTTCAGCCAGACTCGGCCACCGACCCATAATCATTCCCCCGACGAGAATTGAACTCGCATCTTTGCTTTGAAAGAGCAATGACTTAACCATTCGTCCACGAGGGCATAATTTATCGAATTTTGGATTTTAGATTTTAGATTTTGGATTAAATTTATTAATCTAAAAAATCCAAAATTGTCTGACACAGGGACTAGGATTTGAACCTAGAACATCGGATTTGGAGTCACGAGGTGTTGCCGTTACACCATCCCTGCATTTGGTGGCAGTGGCGGGATTTGCACCCGCATATACCAGGGTATGAACCTGGGGCTTTGCTAATTAAGCTACGCTGCGATCGCACCAAAGGCTGAGGTGAGATTTGAACTCACGATATCGGTTTTGCAGACCGACGCCTTCGACCACTTGGCTACTCAGCCATTTGGGAGTCCCGACGAGATTCGCACTCGCAATTTTCAGCTTGAGGAGGCAGCGCGTTGCGGAGGTTCCCTCCGTTGTAGCGACTGCCGTAGACTGACGGCTTAAACTATTCGCCTACGGGACTACAACCAGGGTGACGGGACTTGAACCCGCAACATTTCCGCAGACAACGGAACGCTCTAGCCAATTGAGCTACACCCCGATTTTTTGGAATTTGTGCCTAAACTTTGAGGTTTTTAGGCACAGATTTTTTTGGTGAACTTGCCCATTTCTTATTTAGTTTTCAAGGTTCAGAAAAATTATAGAAACTGTTAGGAAAACAACCGAAACTCTAGGTAGCAACCCTATTGTGTATTACGGATGTATTCAGTGGTTTTCATGAGTGCAAACTTAGATGGTTTGCAAGTAAAAGCAGCTTTGTTGACTGTGGACTTTGGTTTATTCCAACGCCTGTCCTTTAGTTGGATGTAGAACATAACTTTGACCCTTGCGAAGCTTTGTCTTTCGCCTCACTACATGCATACTACAAAATACTACAAGAGGTGTCAAGGGGTTTGAGAAAGTTTTTTTGAAATTGTCTAGAAAAGCTGCTGCACTTAGGTTTGAACTTGCTAACCCCTCTGAAAAGTTAAACTACAGTTATGATTGGGTGAGTATTTAAAAGCCTGACGTGACAGACAACTACCTCAAGCGACAAAAGATAATTAGTGTTGTTGCGATCGCCTCTTGGATTACAGCTTGTAGTATTGCTCCAGGCACCTCCCCACAATTGGGGTTGAACCAGCCTTTAAGCAAAATCCATACTGCACAAGATCCAGATCATCCAGCAAAAGGCCAAATTAATGCCCAACTACCGCCATCAGCCAAAGTAGAAAACCCTACCTTTACAGTCCCAGCTAAATTTCAGGGAAAAACTGTTTATCAGGTGCATCCCAGGAACAACGAGAAGGTTATTGCTTTAGGCATTGATGATGGACCCTGGCCAAAGACAACCCTAGAAATGCTGGATATCTTGAAGCAAAATGATGTTAAGGTGACATTCTTTTGGGTAGGACAAGCCTTGAAAGCCAGTCCTGACCTAGCCAAGCGTGAGGTAGCCGAGGGACACGCCATTGGCAACCATACTTGGCATCATTGGTATCGGCGAATGGATGAAGCCACAGCCAAGAGTGAAATTGATCGCACATCTGACCTGATATATAAAACTACAGGAGTCAAAACTGCTCTGTTTCGTCCTCCTGGAGGTGTTTTAAATAACGGACTAGCCGCTTACGCCAAAAGCCAGAAGGACGCTGTAATTATGTGGTCAGTAACTTCAGCTGATACTGATCCTCACGCCAAACCGCAGGCATTTGTAAATAATGTCCTGAAAGGCGCCAAACCTGGTTCTATTGTTTTAATGCATGATGGTGGTGGCGATCGCCAAAGAACTGTACAAGCTTTGCCACAAATCATCAACGGACTCAAAGAGCAGGGCTACCGATTTGTGACAATTCCCGAACTACTGGAAATGGGACAATAAAGGGTGAGAAATTCTACTCACCGAATTTTAGATTTTAAATTTTGGATTTTGGATTGAATAATCCAAAATCCAAAAAGGTCTGTTCTCGCAGTTTCTCCAAGAATTGCCCCAATACGGTTCGGTTAAGGTGCATAGTCCTTAAAGATCCCCCTTAGTCCCCCTTAAAAAGGGGGAAATAGAGCCATTATTAGCCCCCCTTTTTAAGGGGGGTTGGGGGGATCAACTCTTATGCGAACCGTATTGAAAGTTGCCCCCGAATTTCAACCTGAGAACAAATCTAAAATCTAAAATCCAAAATCCAAAATCCAAAATTGAGTCACCCTACTATTTGTTTATTCGCTCATGACAGAAGCACTGCTCTCTTGAGCTTCCTGCCAAAGTTTATGCAAAAAGAACTCAGCGCGATCGCTCATAGTGGTGACAAACACACCTACAGCATCCTTATAACTATCTGATAGCCAAGAACCCCGCAGGGTGACTTCCATATATTCGGCATCGCAGGCACAGAGGGCAATGATTCCTCTGTCATCTCTTTTTACCTCAGCCCTGAGTACTTCTACTCCTGGCAAATCAACAGGAAGCAAAAAGGAAGCGGTACTGGGTTCAATGCATAAACTTTGCCCAACTCGCAGGGCTAAAATCACTCGCTGCGCTACCCATTCTTCTAGCGACAGAGTGATACATTCCAAATCAAAGCTACTTTCAGTGTAAGTTAATTTCAGCATTCCTTATGCTCTCCTGTTATTCCAGGCTTCCTTGCATATCTATCCAAAACTGTTCAGCAAAAGAAATCGCAGGGTGCATTGGTGCTTTTGGTTTGGTACGCAGTTGCATACCAGCCTCAAACAAGGTGCGATCGCTTTTACGGGAGTTACATCTCTCACAAGCTGTGACTACGTTATCCCAAGTGTGAGAACCGCCTTTCGATCGCGGCATCACATGATCTAGCGTTAGATGTTTGCCGCTACCGCAATATTGGCAACTGTGATGATCTCGTCGCAACACTTCCCGCCGATTCACTGGCGGAACTTTCCACATCCGCTCATTGGAAGTGATTGTCAAGCGAATGTGTTTTGGCACATCAATTACCAAACTGGGTGAGTGAACTCGCCATCCGCCTTCTGTGGTAAAACCCAGCGCTTGGGCTTTGTTGGTTACTAACAGCACAATCGCCCGCTTGATATTGACCCGACACAGTGGCAAGTAATTTTGAGAAAACACCACCACAGATTGCTCTAACACTTGCATTGCGATCGCGCCGCGCATGGAAGATATCGTCACAGCTTAACTCCTTATAAAAAAACCCCCGCTTCGTTTGGGTGAAGCGGGGGTTAGAATTGACCGGAAAATTTTCTGGTCTATATTGGTACAGTATTTCTTTGCCTGTACCCCCCGCTTTTTTCGTCTAGTTGTGGTTTTGCAATCAGCGCACTAATGCTGAGATGTCTAAAATCATAATTACCCTCTGTGATTTGCCCATGATTTCGGCTACCATCGCCCATAAATAAATACTCCAATCCCATAGCAGCTGATTCCCAACCGGCTCGGCAATTGGTAGCGCCCAAAGAAGTAGAGATGGGGTAAATGGATTTCACAGAAAATTTCACCTATTGAACATTCCTTTAAACATACTACACTTGTATTACTATCCTGTCTATACTTTCAAGGAGAAAAAGTGATGCATACGATCGCTCGCACCCCAACCACCGATATGGAAGTTACCAGCATCCGCCTGGAGCGGGAACTCAAAGATAAGCTCAAAGAAATAGCTGGGAATCAGGGATATCAAGCTCTGATCCGAGATATCCTTTGGAATTATGTCCAGCAAAAATCAGGTGAGTGGAAGCCGCGATTTTCGCGATCCGACATTCGAGCTAGCATAGCTGCCACAGCTCAACAAGAAGAACGCTGTGTACTTACAGGTCAACTAATTCAACCCCAACAACCGATGTTGTTAGGACTAACGAGGAATGGCGATATGGTTCCTCTGAGTGTCGAGAGTTTGGCTCTCTAGTCTTATATTTCGGCAATGCAGCCCGATTATTAATCAAGAGTGCTGAGTTAAAAGACCGCCACGCCATTTGCTCCTCCGTGGAAATTAAAAAGACCGCAGTGGCTCCACAAAGGGCGGGGCAAAAACCCAAGTACATCACTGATGGGTACTTTTGCATTACTCAGCACTCAGTAAGGTAAAAATAATTGGGCTGCATTCAAAATTTAGTTTTATCGAACAGAATTCAGGAGTCAGGAGTCAGAATTCAGAATTCAGAATGAATTCTGAACGAAAAAGCGGATAGCGCAGCGTTAGCGAGTCCGCGAGCGTCTGAATAACTGGGTTTAAGACCCTTACCAAATCTATGATTTGGTGGTGCAACAATTTAGTTTAGTGGCGGGTCTCTCTTACAAAGTTGCTCCTCTACAGCGCTTCGCGCATCCTGCGGCGGGGGAGACCCCAAGACCGCACTTTGCGCTGAATCCCCGACTGAAAGATTGCTGAATTCTGAATTCTGGATTCTGCATTCTTCTTCAAGAAAATCTTACTGAGAGTTACGGAGATCAAAGAGTAGCTTGTTGAACCTACTCGGTTTAAGACAAAATGTAATAAAAATTTATTAAAGAAATCAGAATAACTTAAGTAATTTTACGTGAAATTAAAGGCAGTTTTGGTGAAATTCCAGAGAAATTACGGTTTGTGTATACTTAAATATCGGATAAAGTTAATACATAATTTCAACATAGAGCAGTCAAAAATAAGCTAAATGAATCAGTTATAGGATATCTTAAGTATTCAGTTACTTATATAGCAATGTAGCAATTTACTTGAGCAAGTGGTAACTTGACGATCTGAGATAGAAAAGGGCTATAACAGGTGAGACGAAGTATCTATACAAGATATGTCAATTATCAGGGTGTAGCAATACAACACAACTAATGGTGAAGAATATGCCAAGAGGTTGGGTGCAAAAACAATGGTGTTATTATCCAAGGGCGTACTAAGAATGAAAAAGCCTTTATCGTCGCCGCAAGATTACGTCGATGAGATAGATCGACTACAACCTTACCAAGGGGAGCTGATGCTACATCAGGAAGAATCTGCCCACCAGTTGGTACAGAAGATTAACCAAATCATTGCCAATAGCTCGGCGACGGCATTGGTACTGCAAGATATTGCCCATTTGCTAGGGGTTGTCTTTCAAGTAGATTGTTGCTGTTTGGTTTCAGTAACGGGTGAGACATCCGACGAACCAATTAGTACTAATTGGTGTGCTGATGAGTATCTAGGGTTGCCACACCCAGAAAAGATGTTTTCAATGGAACAGTTGCTTATGCACTCGCCAGTGCTGCAATGTGCTGCCCAACCATTGACTATTGAAGATATTTCCCTGATTCACAACAGTCTGGTAATTGGTTGTCAATATTTGCCACTACCGATAAAAGCAGTTTTGGCAATTACCACCCGATTTGGTGGCAATAATAATGGGGTGATTGGTCTGATTAAATTCCAACCTTATGATTGGAGTGAATCAGAAATACAATTGCTCAAACAAGTGGAGTGGGCTTGCGCGCTCGCTTTTTCGGGTGTGGCACAAGCTCAACTAATTGCTCATCAACAGCAGTACCTGGAAAAGAGCAAGCAGCATCAAAGCTTAATCAAGCAATTAACTATATTGAGTCGTAGCAACTTGGAGCTTAATCAAATGCTCCAGCTAGTTATCGCATCGACTGCCGAATCTCTACAGGCAGATCGGGGTTTACTTATACTACTAAAATATACAGATCCCCTATTTAGGACTCAAGCTAAAAAACAAATTCCGAAAGCGAAAGCTACTGTGATTGGTGAATGGACTGGGCAAATGCAAAGCCTCCGCACTAGTAAACCAAATGCCTTAAATCAGTCTTTCTTGCTTTCAGACTGTGGTTTATGCCAGCGTGCCTTCATCGATTCTGCAAAACCACTAAGCTTTGATGACTATACAGACCAAAACGATACCTCGCCAGCTGCTGCATTATTTGCAGTCGAGGAATTTCCTGCGGTACTATTAGTGCCATTAGAGACTCAGGGTAAAATCTTAGGATTCTTGGTGCTACAGCAATCTGTGACTCGCAGTTGGCAACTAGCAGAATTAAATCTTGTAGAAATGGTTTCTGCTCAAGTGAGTAACGCCATAATTCAGTCACAGACATTGCGCCAAGTGCAAACTTTGGTAGATGAGCGCACAGCGAAACTCCAGAGTAGTCTGGAACTCCAGGCGAAATTGCATGAAAGAACACGGCAGTATGTTGAGCAACTGCGGAAACTTAACGAACTCAAAGATGAATTTTTGAGCAACATGAGCGATCGCTTGCGCTATCCTCTGACAAATATGCTGATGTCAATTCGGAACTTACGTTTGCCAGGGATAACACCAGAGCGTCAAGTTAGATATATGGATATTCTAGAGGAGGAATGTACAAAGGAAATCAACTTGATTAATGACTTGTTGACACTCCAGAAACTAGAGTCGCCTCACGAAGCTCCGCAATTACAACCTATACATTTAAATACTAGAATCCAGGATATAGCAGCATCTTTTGAGAAAAAACTCGCAGATAAGGGATTAAAGATTTCTGTAGATTTGCCCCAAGAGTCGCTAAAACTGCAAACTGAACTAGAGAGTTTTGACCGCATTCTGCAAGAGTTGTTAACAAATGCCTGTAAATACTCAGAGCGTGATACAATTGTACATTTGCAAGCTGCTCACCGAGTTGATCAACAAATTGATCAAGTTATCATAAAGGTGACGAATACAGGACGTGCCATCTCCGAAGAAGAAGCCACCTACATCTTTGACAAGTTCCGTCGCGGCAAAGGGCGCTGGACTGCCGGAACTGGCTTGGGACTTGCTCTAGTCAAGTCTTTAGTGCAACATCTGAATGGAGCGATCGCTGTTGAAAGTCTCCAAATCTCGGATTCTGAGCAGAGCGAAATTTGCTTCACCCTGACTCTGCCTCAGTTTTCTGACGAAAGCAAACCTTAATGAAGTCGGAAGTCGGAAGTCGTAGAGACGCGATTAATCGCGTCTGTACTTTTGTAACGGGGATGAAAGACAAGAGCCACAAAACTTAAAGCCGTGCTAGAAGCACGGGGTTTTAAACCCAATTTTTTGATAATTCTGAAAGTGACTAAAAAACAAAACACCACAGAGAACCCTGATTTCCAGTCTCTCACTGATCGCACCAAGCAAGAGGAGGATTTACCTACTCATGCATTTGCTTTGGCGGCTAAGGTAGAAGTTGAAATTGAGAAAATAGCAGAGCGGCAACGGCGAATTACTGCTAAAGTCCAAATTCCCCACCCAGTGGCACAAATCTGGAAGGTTCTGACAGATTATGAAGCCTTACCTGACTTTCTCCCCAACCTCGCCAAGAGTCGTCTAATCGAGCATCCTAATGGTGGTATTCGACTGGAACAAGTAGGCTCCCAGCGCTTACTAAATTTCAACTTTAGTGCGCGGGTAGTTCTGGATCTGGAAGAATACTTCCCTAAAGAAATTAATTTCCGCATGGTAGAGGGAGATTTTAAAGACTTTTCTGGTAGCTGGTGCTTAGAGCCTTATTCCCTCGGTGAGTATATAGGAACAAATCTGTGCTATATAATTCAAGTTTGGCCTAAACGCACTATGCCAGTGGGAATCATTGAAAATCGCCTGAGCAAAGATTTGCGATTAAATCTTCTGGCTATTTACCAACGTGTAGAAGAGTTAGCGAGCAAAGAACCTGATGTCTAGTTAAACGATCATTCAGGAAGAATCTTGAATGATCGTTTTGCTTCCTAGATTTCGAGTAAAAAAGCTTTTGCTTTTTATTGTTGTTAACAAAGTATGTTCAGTTTAATTCCCCTGCCTAACGACGGCAGCACGAATTGAAGCCTAATTGAAATGCCCCTCACAAAACTTAATTACGAATTACGAATTACGAATTATTTTAAGTACCCCCAGGGGAATTCGAATCCCCGTTACCTCCGTGAAAGGGAGGTGTCCTAGGCCTCTAGACGATGGGGGCATCGGACTCAGACCTTTTATAAGGTAACGAATTTCCTGGCTCTTGTCAACAGCTTTTGCCAAAAAAAGTTTGTGACAGCTAAACTGGGTGGAGGCAAAAACTTGAAGAGGATACAAAGACATGGAAACACAAAGAGAAATCTGTAGATGCTTGTGCAGCTTCCCGCAGGGTGCGTCAGCATCGGGCGATCGCAACTTCGGGGGATACACAGATCGAAAAAACGCTGAATTCAGGAAAGGAGAAAGGGTATGATGTTGTACCCTGTAGAGTTAATATCTACGGTTTCTGACAAAAGATTTTGAAATAAATAGCTCAAAATCTACAACATGGAAGCATCTTTTGAAATCACCCTACAGATGGCGATCGCTGTCTTTGCAGGCATTAGCGCCCAAGTGCTGGCTGCATACCTTCGTTTACCGAGCATCGTCTTGTTATTGCTATTAGGCATCCTCTTTGGCTCTGATGGCTTAGGACTGTTGCATCCCCATTTGCTAGGCAGTGGGCTAGAAGTTATTGTCGCCCTAGCAACGGCAATAATTTTGTTTGAAGGCGGGCTTAACTTGGATCTGCGAGAGTTAGGCAGAGTTTCAGTCAGCCTGCAATTGCTTGTGACTCTCGGAACGCTGATCACATTGCTGGGTGGGAGTATGGCAGCCCACTGGCTGGGTGAATTTCCCTGGAACATAGCTTTTCTCTATGCTTCCATAATTGTGGTGACAGGCCCAACCGTCGTTGGTCCTTTGCTCAAACAAATCAATGTAGATCGGCAAGTGGCAACACTTTTGGAAGGAGAAGGGATTTTAATTGACCCTGTAGGGGCGATCCTCGCCTTCGTTGTCCTCGATACCATTTTGAGCGGCGATGCTGACCCCATCAATGCGATCGTCCGTTTATTGATGCGCCTGGGTGTTGGCGCAGCAATTGGTGGTGCTGGCGGTTATCTGATGAGTTTGATTTTCAAACGTGCCAGTTTTCTGTCATTTGAGCTAAAAAACTTAGTGGTGTTAGCGATACTTTGGAGCCTGTTTACCTTATCGCAAATGATCCGCAGTGAATCGGGAGTAATGACAACAGTAGTTGCAGGGGCAGTCTTTGCTAACTCCTCAGTCCCAGAAGAACGCTTATTACGCAGCTTTAAGGGTCAGCTGACAATTCTCAGCGTCTCGGTGCTATTTATCTTATTAGCTGCTGACCTATCGATTGCGAGTGTGTTTGCTTTGGGTTGGGGTAGTTTATTCACTGTTTTGGTACTAATGTTTGTCGTTCGCCCGATTAATATCCTGTTGTGTACCTGGAACAGTGACCTAAACTGGCGACAGAAACTATTTTTAAGCTGGGTTGCACCTAGAGGAATTGTTGCCGCCTCCGTAGCTTCTTTTTTTGCGATTTCGCTGACACAGCGCGGCATTAACGGCGGTGATTCCATCAAAGCTCTAGTTTTCCTGACAATTATCATGACTGTTGTCTGTCAAGGGCTAACAGCTGGCTGGGTTGCTAAATGGCTGCAAATCACCTCCAAAGATGTAACTGGGGCAGTGATTGTGGGTTGTAGTCCCTTGAGTCTTTTGATTGCCCGGTTCTTTCAAGAACGCGAAGAAAACGTGGTGATGATTGATACTGACCCCCAATGTCTTGTGCAAGCTGAGGCGCAAAATCTCCGGGTTATTGCCAGCAGTGCGCTGGATGCTGCTGTTTTGGAAGAGGCAGGACTTGCCTCTATGGGTACTTTTTTGGCTATGACAAATAATGGTGAGGTGAATTTTGTTTTGGCTCAAAGGGCAGCTGAGGAATTTAATCCGCCGCGTGTCTTAGCTGTTTTCCCCCGTGATCCGCAAGCGAGTACCTCGGTTAGTAATAAAGTTAATCAAGCTTTTATCCCAGACTTAGCGATTAAAACTTGGAATGAATATTTGAATGATGGGCGAGTCAAGCTAGGGACAACCACGCTGAATGAGTCGGAATTTTCCACTCAATGCGATCGCATTCAAGAAATGATTCGGACTGGGGTGTTGATACCGCTATTGCTAGAACGAGAAGAACGCTTACAGGTAATGCCAGCTAATCAAGATTGGGAAGTTGGCGATCGCATTATTTACCTGTTGCACGACCCCAGACCTAGCCTTTTAAAACGCTTATCTGGTGCCACCCAATCCACTCCCCTCTCGCTAGAAAAGTTACCGGAGGTTGAAGACGTATCCTTGGGGCAATTGTCTCAACTTTCCGCTAGTGAGGCTCCTGGGGGATGAGGGGGATGAGGGGGATGAGGGGGATGAGGGGGATGAGGGGGATGAGGGGGATGAGGGAGATGAGGGGGATGAGGGGGATGAGGGGGATGAGGGGGATGAGGGAGATAACTCCTAACTCCCCACTCCCTACTCCCCACTCCTAACTCCTAACTCCTAACTCACCTTGATACATTTGCCATTCCTGCCACACTAAAGCTGATAAATTTACTATGGCAAGAATTAGCGTTACCAGCGAAATCAGATAACTGTGTATTGTATAAAGGTGTTCGACGGTAACTGTGTTAATGGCTCCACCACCAGTCAGGATCTCGCGCAGTTGCCCACCAATAAAAGGAATGGCTTCGATGGTTCCTAGCTCAATGTTAAAACGCCAGTATCCTTCCTGAGTCCAATCTAAAATCATCGCTGTCCAATCCAGCCCGATCGCACTTAGGGTCAACAAAATCCCGCTAATCCAAGCCGCTAGCCAACTCTTGCGAAATTGCCGACCTAAAAACATCACCACAATTTGAATTAGAGCGATCGCAATTACCGCGTTACCAGCAATATCATGCGCTCTCCGAAACAACCAGCCGTATGGCAGTTGTGTATTAATCATCTTTAAGGAGTTATAAGCTCCGCCTGCTGTCGGTTCATAGTAAAAAGCAAGCAAAACTCCGGTAGATACATAAATTAAGCACAGAGTCAAAATCACGACTGATAATATCGTCGCTATTCTTCGCAAAATCCTATCGAACTGGGTGCTTTGCATGGCTCACCCCTCCTGTTCTTAACTAAGTATTTATTCTTCTTATTACAATTTTAGCTAAGAAATATTAATAAATGTTGCAATTTTCCGAAAAAGTTGAAGAAGAATGCAGAATTCAGAATTCAGAATTCAGAATTCAGAATTCAGAATTCAGAATCAATACTTCGGCAGAGCTACGTAACCATCAGTCGGGGATTGGGACCTGCGACTACGAAAGTTGACCACAAAATCTAGGATTTTGTGGGGGTCTAAAAAGAGGTTATTCATCCGCCAGCGATGCACTGAGCCGGTCGTTGTGTCGTACAGAATACCCAACTGAATTCTGACGACTGGTGCCAATATTGCTGTTCGATAAAGTTTTCTAAATCAAATATTGTACCCAAGCTTTTAAAGGTTCTGCTGAACCATACCAAATTCCAGGACTTCTCGGAGAATGCCTCACACCTTCAATTACCAGATTTTCTGCCCCTTTTAGGTGAGCAGCTTGGATGGGTGTGATTCCATCTCCCCAGGTGTTACCCTTACCACAGGTTAATTGATAACTACTGTAAGCTAACCAACTACCACGTCGCCTTTCCCCATAGATAGTTTTGCCAGCGACACAAACATAACGAACGTTTTTATAAAAAGCTCCTGGGTAGTTATTGGTGACAAAATCTAGATTGGAGCGTGTCCAGCGTTCTTGACTAATATGGGGTGTACCCAAGGTGATCAGAGTCGCAACTAGGGGATGCGCTTCCCAGATCAATGGTTTGACATCACCACGTACCAAATAGGGCTTTTCTCCCATGTAGATGCGGGATATCCAACCTCCGGCTGAGTGACCAATCAAATTAACTTGAGTAGCATTATGTTGCTGCAATGTATGCTTGATCGTCAGATCGAGTTGTTGCAGAATCGGTGTTACTGGTCTTCCGCCAATAGTGGGTAGCCAGTCACGTCGTCGCAGTGGTACTGTAACCGTGGGAAAACCTAACTGTTGTAGGGATTGTTCTAGTTGACGGTAAGCGATCGCGCTTTCTAAATATCCAGGCAAAATAACTGTCGGTAACGGCATTTTAGATTTTGGATGCAATGATTGGTGGTTTGAACATTTTTGACGAAGAAGTAGTCAGATTCAGAAACTAGAATTGCGATCGCGCGACTGACTCCTTTTATAAAAACCCAAATAGCTTTGGTGGCGTTTAGGGCGGGAATGTCAGCCCCTTCGGGGAAGTCAAAAGTCAATAAGATTGTACAATTTGCAACAGTTTTAGGGGCTGCTGATGTGGTAGTATTTTTACATAGGGGTTAGTCTGGGATCAGCAGGTGTGCCATCTGCCACAGAAGCCTAGTTGACTGGAAAACAGTAGAAAAAACAAGGCAACTTCAGCAGATGTTGTGAAGTACTAAAACTTGTGCGTTCACTTAAACTTTATAAATATCCCAGATAGTAATCTTAATTGTGTGCGTCAGAACAATAAATTGCAATTTTGGCATTTTGATTGCTAGCATAGGAAGTTATTATTTCCTTAGACGGATGCCTCTTTTGCAAAATATTGCAATATGGTCGGAAAGATAAAATCGCTAGTAAACTGCAACTGAGCCGAGTGAACGATAACAGCTATGTCTTACGTCTCCCTGCTGAAAAATATACCAGAAATCTTAAGCCAGCCAATTGGGATAGCAGCTATAGCCTCTCTTGGTATCCACGGTGCGATCGCCATGATTGTGCCATTGATGCCTATGGATTCTAGCAAGCCCAACCAAACAGCATCATCCAAAACAGTCGGACTTTTGGAATTGAGCCAAGCCGACCAAAACCGTTTGCCGCAAACCACACCCCAAGTTGGTTTACAACCATTTCCTCCAGTAGCGCCAGTTTCTCCTCCCAACTTTAGCGCCCAAACTGTATTGCCCCCATTGGCACCAGCGCCATCCAGTCAGCTAGTACTGCCTCCGCTACCCCCAGCATCGAATAGCTATCGGGTTTCTTCCTTACCTACAAGGCAGTCTTTGCGGATGATTCCTAGTGATAATTTGCGATTTGACGCGTCTAAATTTGACAGTTCTAAATACAACAATACCAGCGCTAAATTCTCTCCATCAGTTCCTCGTGTGAATGAGAGTACCAGCAAATACGAGCCACCTAAGCCACTGGCTCTAAATAGGTTGCCAGAATTGCAGTCGCAGAAAATACCTGATGATATTCTGCAAAATCCCCAATCTTCAAATTTATCTGACACTAGCCCCATTGCAACAGCACAGGGAAATAGGACTCTACAGATGACGCAACCGGCTAATGATGCGTCTAGAATTGCTCAAAATCCACTGATAAACTCTCTAAAACAAGCTCCCAGGTTTGGGGATAGCTTAACTCCCATTAGGGGAACTACGCTCAAGACACCTGGTTTATCTGGAAAAGGAACTGAACTGGCGATTGCACAGCTAGACTCCTACGCAAACCTGAGAAAAGAAATTCAGCAACAATACCCCAACGCTGAACAAAAACCAGTCATCCGCCAAACATTACCTACGAATAAGCCGAATCTTGAAGGTGCTGTTTTGGGTATGTTAGTGGTAGATCCTGATGGCAAGGTCTTAGATATCAAGTTTCAAGACAAGTTAGTTTCGCCGGAATTGGAATTAAAAGCAAGGCAATACTTCAATAAGCAATCCCCCAAGGGAGATAGACAGATCAGTTCCTATCCATTTAACCTACGTTTCCAAAACAACATTAGCAACACTACTGGAACTACTCAAGAGCAAAAGCCCTCATCATTATTATCTACACCGGGAATCAATAACAATCAGCTTACGCCCTCACCAGCAGCTACTTTTAAACCATTACCTGATTTGCGAATCAGAAATAACCAGCCTTTGTCCTCACCGACAAGTATTCTCAAACCATTAGTTGCACCAGGAATCAATAGCAATCAGCCTGAGTTCTCACCGACAGTTAGTCCCAAAGCATTGTCTGAACTGGGAATCAGAAGTAATCAGCCCACGCCTTCATCGGCAGCTATTACTTCCCAACCGTTATTGCTGCCGAGAGTCAATAATAGTCAGCCTACGTCCTCTGCTGAATCCGAGCAAAAATTAGTAGAACAGTTGCGCGAAGTGAAGGAAAACAGACAACAATCTAATCCTTGAAGAAGAAGTCAGAATTCAGAAGTCAGAATTCAGGAATCAGAATCAATATTTCGGGAGAGCTACGTAACCAGCAGTTGACGAACTGGCGATCGCTAGTTCGTCATATATTAGGACTAGTATAAGATTAGTGAAATGCACATAGTGGACTCTCATGGCTAAAATAGTGCATTAGACGTAGACGTAGGTTGGGTGGAGCGGAGCGCAACCCAACATCTATCAGGATGCTGGGTTACGCAAAGCCTCCACCCAACTTACAATTTTTTTTTGCAACATTTTAGCTGTAGAGGGTCTACTACAAGACTTGACTGAGCGCTCACCCCATAATAATTAGACGGTATAGCTAGTTTACCAGCCTTGTTCTGCATTCTGAAAAACGTAAGCAGCTACCTCTAGAATCTCCTCAGAACTTAATTTGCTTTTAAAGGCAGGCATTGCATTTTTCCCATTTTGTACTTGGTGGATAATCGCCTGGATTGAGTCGCGATCATAATTTTCTAGGTACTTTGACAATGCTTCCTTTTTCAAAGTTTTCTGGCTAATCAGGATGTTACCGCCACCGATATGGCAAGAAGCGCAGTTAGCCTCGAAGATTTTAGCACCGTTGGATGTTTCGGCAGCTAGTGCTGGACTAATGAATGTGAATTTGAATAGAGCGATCGCTAACAGTAGGATTAATAAAAGTATTCTCAAGAAAATTTCCTCGCAACAAGCCTCCAGCAAGAGTATAAACGCGATTAATCCCCCATTAAGTCAAATTTGATCAAAATTGGCGGTAACGAGTTCACCCCTGCATCCCCACAAGTTGCTTAGGGTCTTAGGATAGGACTCGTTACCGCCATTTATCGATTGTGTGCGTCACTCTAGGAGTGTGGCGTGTTGATATGAGCTAATTTCACTGAGAAATCATCTTAGTTAAACAACAGTGTTTCTAGCCTTCGACAGTGATTGTACCAATCATGCCAGCACCACGGTGAGGTTCACAGTAGAAGGTGTAGTCACCAGCAGGTGCGTCTGCGGCGAAGGTGGTTGTTTCCTTTTGACCAGGACTCATAAGCAACTTCTTATGAGACAGAGATTTTGCTAAATCAGCGCTCTTATTGGGGTTTTTACCAGCATCAAACACAACATTATGGGGAGGAACTTTGTTGTTTACCCATTCAATTGTATCACCTGGTTTAATTGTCAACTTTTTCGGTTCAAATGCTAGCAGTCCTTTATCGCTGCCTAATTTCACCTTGTAAGTTTCAGCCGCAGCGCTGGGAGTAAAAACAGCGAAGCTGCTAACAACTAAAAGGATTGTCAACACAGCCAAACTAAGGCGTCGCCAGCTTGCCGAAATCAATTTCATGGCTCTCTCCTAACAAATAATTTTTTTCCTTTTCTCATTTTAAATAAAATCAACGCCAAATATGACAATCTGTCATAGATAGATTTTTTTTTTAATAATGGGGAGCAATTTATTGCAAAAAGCTGTGCAATCAAGTAATAAATACTAGATTGCCATAAATAAGTAATTAGGGAATGGGGAATGGGGAATGGGGAATGGGGAATGGGGAATGGATTTTTCCCAATGCCCAATGCCCAATGCCCAATGCCCTATTCCCAATGACTCAGTACTAATTCAAGGATTTAGTAATAGATTTTTCCACCTCCCCACTTAGCGCCAACGATTTTGGGTTGTAAGAGAATATGACCAGCGATCGCTTCCAAGTCATCATCCGTCAGATTTCGCACTGCTGTGAAAATATCTGCGCTTTTGATACTGGGGTGAATTTCGGAAATCTCTTCTTCCCCGTCGTAAGTAGTGGGATTTTTCAGGTAATCCACTAAGCCTTCGACGTTGTTACGGTTGGGTGTTGCCAGTGCCAGATCCTCTGGAGCTAGTCCAACGTTCTGGTTTGTCTTGGTAACTCCCCCAGCATGACATTGGGCGCAAGCGTAATTAAATAAACGTTTGCCTTCTTTGACTTGTTTAAGGCTGAGTACGACGGTATCACCTTGAGTATTTAATGGCACTGTTCGGGTAGCTTCGTCCAGTTCCACTGCTGTCGCGCTACCGACAATCAACTGAAACGAGAGTAAAACAGTAACCACAACAACGCCAATGAGTCTTCTAAACATGTTTCCCCTTAAAGATTTTGACGCTCAACACAGCTAAAAAAGCGATTCTCAATCTCCAAGCTGCTAATTGCTAACGACTCATCTTCTGTGTCATTAGCTATCAGTGATTAGCCAAAGCTCCGAGATCACCCTTCAGGTGATCTCGTTATCACCCTCCAAGTCGCTAGTACCTTTTGGGCGTGTTTCAGACGATATTTGGGAAATAATTGCCTTTGCATCTTCTAACGCCAAACGGGTCTTTTGGTGTTTGTAGGCGATTCCCAGTTGGTTGCACAGAGAAAACACTTTTTCTACAGGAATGCTGTAGTCGGCTGCTATCTCTGCGATCGATAGGTCTGCAAAACCCATAATGCTTATTAACTGATAGATAGAGATTGAGTCGCTGTAATACCAATATCACGTTAGGAGTGCAATTTGTTGCCCAAATTAGGAGGGGAGTGGGGAGTGGGGAGTGGGGAGTGGGGGGATGAGGGGGATGAGGGGGAGTGAGAATTTTAGATTTTAGACTTCGGCGTGAGCGCTCAGTCGAACGCTTTTGGATTAAAGAATTGAAATTTAATCCAAAATCCAAAATCCAAAATCTAAAATCCAAAATTGAATTGCCCAATGCCCAATGATTATGCCCAATGATTATTAACCTTTCCCTCCGGTAAAGGTGACGCTTTGAATAAAATAACGGTTAAAGAAGGCGTAAATGCCTAAAGCTGGCAGGGTGAAGACCATAGAAGCCGCCATAATGTAGTTCCAATAGCTGATGTATTGACCTTTGAAGGTGTTCAGCCCTAAAGGGAGGGTAAACATTTCTGGGTCAAATAGAATAACTATAGGCAGTAAAAAATTATTCCAACTCCCCATGAATACAAAAACTGCCTGTGCTGCTAGTGCTGGTTTTGCTAGAGGTAAGACAATATGTCGGAATATCCCAAAGGTATTTAAGCCATCCAGTTGCGCTGCTTCTTCTAATTCTTTAGGAAAATTAACGAAAAATTGCCGCATCATGAAGATAAATGTGGCATTAACCATGCTAGGCACTATCATGCCTTGGTAAGAATTCAGCCAGCCGATCGCTTTTAAAATCAAAAATGTCGGAATTAGGGTGATTTGCGCCGGGACTGCCAGTACTGCCAAAATTAGGAAGAACCAAAAGCGTTTACCGACAAAGCGGAGTCTTGCTAAGGCATAACCAGCCATTGAATTTAATAACAAGTTTAAAAGCGTGACGCTGACGGCGATCGCCACACTGTTGAACAACCAGCGCCAAAATAACGGTTCTTGGAGAAAGATTTGCTTGTAGTTATCGAGAGTAAAATTCTTGGGGAGAAAATTGGGTTGGGCGCTGACAATCTCTGATAGGGGCTTAAATGATGCGGAAAGTGCCCAGAGAAAGGGAATTAGGGTAACGATCGCATAGAGTGTCAGCAAGAGGTATAACAAGACTTTGAGCCAGGATAAGCCAGAGATGTTAGTCAAATCCGTTCGCCTCCAAAAAGTCGCCGTTGAATCAAAGTGATGGCAATGATCACTGCTGCTAACAAAAATGCGATCGCAGCTGCATATCCCATTTGTAAATTCCGAAACACAGCTTGGTAAATTAGCAGCACCACAGTTAAGGTAGCGTTGTTTGGCCCGCCAGTACCGCCAGAAAAGATGTAAGACTGGTCAAAAAGTTGAAAAGTCCCGATCACCCCCACTGCTACCACAAAGAAGGTTACAGGCTTCAGCAAGGGGAGAGTAATGTAAATAAATTGCTGCCATCCATTCGCCCCATCGAGTCCCGCCGCTTCATAAAGTGTTTGGGGTATATCTTGCAACGCCGCCAGATAAATCACCATGAAAAACGGCGCAGTTGACCAAATGTTCATGATCATAATGCCTTTGAGCGCAACTGCTGGATCACCCAACCAGTTATAAGTAGGTAGCCCCACAAAAGCGAGAAAATCGTTTAGTAGCCCATCGGCGTTATAAATCCACATAAAGATAAGCGTCAGCACTGTTGAAGAAGTGACTGTGGGCAAAAAGTAAAGGATGCGCCACCAATTTTTACCGCGAATCCCAGAATTCAGAGTTACCGCCAGAATTAAAGCCAGGATAGTTTGAGTTGGCACAACAATGGCTACATATTCTGCTGTGTTTCTCAAAGCAATCCAAACCCTTTGATCTTCAGCTAATCGGGTGAAGTTCCGAAAACCGATGAACTCGTATTCAATACCGCCAAGGAGTTGAACTTTTTGTAAGGAAAGAAAAACGGCGTAGAGAATGGGTAAGACTACAAAAGTCCCTAAGACTAGAATGGTGGGCATCATGAACATATACCCAGCCAAATCTTCTGTAATGTTCCACCTGGGGTTACTCCGCCGCCTGCTGATTTCAAACACTGTTAAACCTCCACCTAATCTCGCACTAATCCGGCTGTAGCGATCGGTTGTGCATGATTATTTATCGTACTTCGTGTTCAGAACTCGGAACTTTGTGCTTAGAACTCGGAACTTTGTGCTTAGAACTCGGAACTTTGTGCTTAGAACTCGGAACTTCGTGCTTAGAACTCGGAACTTCGTGTTCACAACTTAGAACTTCGTGTTCACAACTTAGCTAAGGCAGGTAAGATGCCCACCCCACAAGAAGTAGTTGAGTATTTTTTTATTTGGAAGTCCCTTAAAACTTCGTGCTAAAAACTCGGAATTGCCAAAATTTCAGAATAAGTAAAAAGTTAAATTAAACTCACATCTTGCACGATTCTCAATTAGCACCATCGCCCGCCCAGAACTCAAGTTCTGGGCTGATAGCTCAACTCCACGCTTAGTGGACTCAAACTTTTGCTCAGTCTTCTTTAGAAGACTTTAGCTATTAGCCTCAGAATTCATTCTGAGGCGGTTGTTGTCACTGATGCAAGATCAGCTGTTGCGTATTTAATTTGTATATTGTAGTGCGGGCATCTTGCCCGCACTACAATATTTTTGGGTTTTCGTGTTATACAATTTAGCTGCACAT
>NZ_JBALBY010000029.1:0-135898 GCF_036919575.1 Nostoc sp.
GTGGGGAGTGGGGAGTGGGGAGTGGGGAGTGGGGAGTGGGGAGTGGGGAGTGGGGAACAGAAGAGAAAACTAGAGATAGAAAACTTGGTTTTAATTACGAATTACGAATTACGAATTACGAATTATTTTAAGCGACTTAGTTTCCCCACTCCCCACTCATTTCAAGATAAAACAATGTTTTTAGTGCCGAAAAACTTTTGGATTATTCATGTAATACTGCTGCTCTCAGTTTTCTGTTCCGATGCTACTAATACGCCATTATCAGTTAACGTGAGTTCGATAAATCTTGTTTGACCTCTCCCCCAACCCCTCGACCTTGGCGTCAGCCTGCCGTTAGGCAAGCCCAGAGGGGAGTAAAAAGCTTAATTTTTCGTTGCCCCTCCCTTTCCGTTTCGGAGAGGGAGGCTGGGAGAGAGAGGTTCATCGAACTCACGTTCAGTTAAAATCAATTTTGCAACAAACCAGCCATCACAGCAACTATCAAAAATACACCCATTGCCAAGCGGTAGAAAATAAAAATCAAGGTACTGTGTTTTTCCAGGTAGCGTAGGAGTCCCCAAATTGCTAGAAAAGCGGAAATGCTGGCGGAGATTAAGCCCACCAACAAAGTCAACCAACCAGCCGCACTCAGTCCGGCTTTCGTAAGTGTGTGGAGTTCTACAGCACCTGCCAAAATCACGGCTGGTAAGCCCAACAAAAAAGAAAATCGGGCTGATGTCTCCCGTTTCATGCCCAAAAATAACCCGGCGGTGAGGGTGGAACCAGAGCGAGAAACGCCGGGGATGAGGGCAAAAGCTTGAGCAACTCCTACCCAAATGCCATCCCAGAGGTTGAGGTTGTCGAAAGTGCGATCGCGTCCACCGCGTTTTTCGGCGATCGCCAGCAATCCTGACATAATAATTGAAGCCGCACCAATAACTACTAACCCTCGTATCGGTGAGTTACAAGCGTTAAGAATTGGTTTGAGTAGCACACCAGCCACAGCAATGGGCAAAGTTCCTATCAATAAACCTAACATCAGTTGCAAAGAACTAGATTGATAGTCTTGTCTGCTAATTGCTCTAACTGTCTCTCCGGTTAATTTTTTTAAGTCTTGCCAAAAATAGACTAAAACAGCAGTCAAGCTAGCTAACTGCATTGCTGCGGAAAAAGCAGACCCAGGATCTTTCAGTCCCAGTAGAGTTGGCACTATCCGCAAATGAGCAGTACTGCTAATTGGCAGTAGTTCTGTAATTCCCTGAACGATGCCTAAAATAATCACGTCAGTCCAGCTAAAGTTAGCAAAGTCTAGATTTACTTCGCTACCGTTGCCACAGACTGCACTCGCCACCGCAAAAGAAAGCATCATGATATCAGGCGTAAATAATTTACTGTTAATCAAATACCGACAGATTAACTTATGCCAGTGACGTTTGTGTGACTAAGATATAGTACTTGGATGACATTTAACAATCAGAATTCAGGAGTCAGTCGTCAGAATTCAGAATGAATTATGTACGAGTGGGGATAGCGCATTTTTTAGTCCCAAAGATGAAATAAGGCAGGTAAATCCTGCCTTGTGTGTCACTAGAGTTAGGTTAATTTCATCTTTCCTTACCATTGCACGTCTTATTGACAAAGCTATTACCAAGTTATGTCAGAACTGTGACTGCACCAATTGTAAACAGGGCTTATATAGGACTAGTATTTGATTTTTGAAATGCACGTAGTGGAATGTCTAGGCTAAAATAGTGCATTAGACGTAAGTAGACGTAGGTTGGGTGGAGCGGAGCGCAACCCAACTGATTATCAAAATGTTGGGTATCAGGATGTTGGGTTACGCAAAGCCTCCACCCAACCTACAATTTTTTTCCAACATTTTCCTAGACAGTCCACTACAAGACTACCGAGATTTTTTCAGAAATCAAATATGATTCCTATACCATTTCACACAAACCCTAATACATCTGGATTTCTCGTAGGGAACATTGCTGTGCCCCTACCAACGTATTTGTATCATTATTAAAGTAAAACGGTATTAGTAGAGCTTTGCGTAAAAAGGTAGCGTTTTTAATGCAGGGGAACACATTAACAATGCAAGCCGATGCATTGGCTTTGCATTGAGATGCATTGTTAATGCATCTCAATGCATTAATAGTGCAAGCTTACACATTGTTAATGCCAGCCGATGCATTAATAATGCCAGCCGATGCATTAACAATGCCAGCTTACGCATTAGCATTGCAGGTAATTGCCAAATTTAATTTGCTACGAATTAATGAAATGCTGTACTTAGGCGATCGCTACCATCAGTTGCTCAAGTCTTATCTAAGTCAACCAAAAAGTTTTTCTCCCAAGAGCGATGCCTGGGTTGGGCTACGCCTACGCTAATACCCAATGCCCAATGCCCAGCCTAATTTAAAATATTAGCGTTTCCCAATCTAAATCTGATGCTATTTGAGCAAGTTTATCTAAATCAGTCAGGTTATCTAAATAAGGTAAGCAGCCTAAAACTGGCGTGTTAGTGAGTGATTGAATCAATTGCTGTGGTGTCCAGTCGGCTATTTCTGCATCCGTTCGGGGTTGTACGCAGTTCAAAACAATGCCTTTGAGATTGACGCGCGATTGTCTAGCTAATGCTACATTCGCCACTGCTTGAGCGATCGCACCCAATCTAACAGGTACCACCAATACCGTTGGTAAACGCCATTCTCCCGCTAAATCGGCTACCGTTAATTCCTCTGTTACTGGCGAACCTAACCCTCCCAAGGCTTCTATAAGCACAAAATCACGATGCGATCGCAATTTAGATAAAGCTTGCCAAACTACTGCTAAATCTACTCGGCGGTTTTCCCGTGCTGCTGCTATGGGAGGCGCTAAAGGTGCTTGAAAGTATAAAGGTGTAATTTCTTCTGCGGTTTGTTCTAGTGTAAATAGCTTTTGATACCACTCGCGATCGCCAATCCCCGATTGAATCGGTTTCATGATTCCCCAACTACGCTGCGGATAATATTTTTGCCAATAGGCTGCTAACGCTGTTGTTAAAACAGTTTTACCAGCTTCGGTATCAGTTCCAGTAATCAATAGTGTGTTTAACATTAATTTCTTTGGCCAGAAAACGGTTGTGTTCCATCAACCGGCGGAAAAGTTGGCGTTTCACCACTCGGAGGAATTGCCAAGGGTGTTTCTGTCGGAATTACCAGAGGTGTCTCTGTCGGAATTACCAGAGGTGTCTCTGTGGGAATTGCCAGAGGTGTCTCTGTGGGAATTGCCAGAGGTGTTTCTGTCGGAATTGCCAGAGGTGTTTCTGTCGGAATTGGTTTGACTGCTTTTTCTAATGCAACATTGAGATTGTAATTGCTTTCGGCTACTCCTGAAACCAGTGTTAACTCAATAGTATATCTACCAGTAACCAGTAATGTGCTTTCATAAGATGTTACTTGCTGGGCATTATTATTAATTGGTTGTTGATTGGGACTTAAGACTGTTAGCAAAACGCTGCTGCCTGGGTCAATAAACGCAGTTAACTTGTCACCTTCCTGACCAAAAAAAGTGTACCGGATTATTTGATTTGTTTTGAGAGTATCTTGAACCGTGGCTGTGTTATTAGATGCTGCCAGATTGAGGCGCTTAGTAGATACAACAGGTTGATCGTTAGTGGGTGTGGGTGTGAATGTAGTACCACCAGAAATTACTGGTGAAGGGAAATTTTGTGGAAGCGTCTCAGTTGGTGGTGTTTTCGGCTGACTGCGGATGGAACTTACCAGCGCCCAAGAACCAAATCCTGCGATGATTACTACAGCGCTGCCAATTGCGGCGATCGCTAAGGGATTATCCAAAACTGAGCTACTGGCATTTGGTGGAATTACAGGATCGGGTTTTTTGGGCGAAGCTGCTGGTGATACTAAATGAGGACGGCCACCAACAGCCATTGTTTGCAAGTTCGATACATCGGGAGTAGAAACACTGGGTTGAGCCAGAGATTGCAGTGCTTGGGATACATCAGTAGCACTTTGGTAGCGATCGCTCGGTATATGATTCAACATTCGATTTAAAACCAAGGCAAATCGCGGATTAACTCTTACCCATCGTTGCCAATTCCAAGTTAGTTGATTTTCGTCAAATAGATCCCTTGGTTCTTTACCAGTCAGCAAAACAATTGCACTCACCGCTAATCCATACAAATCACTACTAGGATAAGCTCCCCCTGTTTGCATTTGTTCACTCGGAGAGTAGCCTAATTTTCCCACAGTAGTTTCTGGCATTGTACTTTCTGGCGATCGTAAACGCGTTGCCAGTTCTTTTACCACCCCAAAGTCAATTAATACAGGTTTAGCGTCACTATCTCGCAAAATAATATTTTCTGGCGAGATATCCCGGTGAATAATCCCTCGACTGTGAATATGCTCTAAAACAGGCAGCAATAACAGTATCAGCCGCAATACTTCAGCTTCTGTGAAGGTTTCACCCACAGCTTGACGTTCAGCCAGCAGAGTTCGGTACGTTTGACCTGCAACGTAGTCCTCCACCAAAAATAAGCGTTGGTCTTGCTCAAATCTTTCCCGGAATTTAGGTATTTGTAGATGTTGTATTTGATACAAAATAGCAGCTTCTCGGTGAAAAAGCTCTTGTGCCTTCTCCCAAGCCAAAGGCGACCTTGCTGTTGGAATCAATTCCTTGATCGCGCAAAGTTCGTTAAAGCGCCTCTGGTCTTCTGCCAGATAGGTTCTACCAAATCCTCCTTGTCCGAGAATTTGAATTATGCGGTAACGGTTTTGCAAGACAGTGCCAACTGTAATGGGTGGTTGCATGATCGAATGATTGAGTGTAGTAGCAACTGAGGAGGAAGTCACCCACAAAGATTAAGTCTAAGAGGCGACATACAGTTACCTGCGGCAATATTCTACTATACCTAATGGGTATATCCCCATCAGGGCAAGGTTATTTCCTACTGCTTGAAGGAGAATTCAGGAGTCAGAATTCAGGAGTCAGGAGTCAGGAGTCAGGATTCAGGAGTCAGGAGTCAGGAGTCAGAATCAAGACGCTTATTCAGCGTTCGATGGTTCCTGAGCGAATGGCACTAAGAAAAGATATAGCCCCTGCCCTGACTGGTTAACAGCCTCCAGGCTGGGAACCGATTCTGGGAGGCTCCGCCTCCAGGTAAAGTCAGGTAATATAAAACTGGCGGTAAAGATAAAAACCCAGCTGATAAAACGATGCCGGTAGCAGCAGCACCGGCATCGGCTCGGAGGACAAATCCAGTAGCGATCGCCCCAATATCCAAAATTACCATCCGTTTGAGTCGCAGATTATAGGCGATCTGCAATAAGGCGTATGCAGTTATGGCTCCACCCAACTGGGGCGATCGCAACCATGCAAAAATCAGAGCGCCACCTAATCTAATAGCACCAATGTCATCCCAGTAGCAACACGGATGCTGACTAATCCGGCGGCAATTGGCCGCTTACACTTGACAGGGTGCTGACGGTCAGACTCAACATCTGCGATGTCATTGATTAAGTAGAAGCCACTTGATGCAGAGCAAAATAATATAAATGCCAATAGGCTACCTAGCAGAGATTGCAGATTGATGCTAAATGCAAACAATGGTGCTGCAAACACCACTAGGTTTTTTGTCCATTGTCGCGGTCGCATCGCAGCTAAACAGTACGCCGACTTCTTGGAACTAGTTGCTATAGCAGTTAAAGATTTTTCTACTACTGAAGCAAAAAAATTGTAGGTTGGGTGGAGCTTTGCGTAACCCAACATCCTGATAATCAGTTGGGTTGCGCTCCGCTCCACCCAACCTACGTCTACGTCTAATGCACTATTAAAGCCATGAGGGTCCACTACGCGCATTTCAAAAATCAAATTACTAGTCCTATAGTTGCTATAGCAGTTAAAGATTTTTCTACTACTGAAGTACGCCGAGAGTCCATAACTATGCCTGTCGCCTCCCTGTGTCAGGAGAATTAGATTGAACAACTTTCCCTGGTTTTTTAAAATTTATTTATCTTAGTAAAATTACTTACAACTTTTTACCAAGCTAATATTACAGTTGTTGGGTAATATTTTGATATTAAAATATACATTTTTATACAATATTTATTTAAACTTTATTCAATCTTGATCTAAAAACTTCTATGTGAGTAAATTCTCTCCATTGCTAGAGAATCATAGATATGTCGTTTTTTGTCAATGCGTAATTAGTAGAATAATAAGCTACATTTTTAATACTTAGACAAAAGTGTTATACTGTTATAAGAACAAACTTCAATATCACTTAAGTTATAAATGAGGTAGTTAGCAGAAGCTATCTAGCACACCAATTTTTAAGAGATTGGGTTATTTACCTCAGCTCAAAAAATTTTAACTATAGACCTAGTGGACGGTCTTGATGTCCGTTAAGCTATCAATAGCTTGTAAACCTTAGAAAATTAGACAATTAGCAAATTATAATTTTATGGAAAAATGTTTTAATTTTGTATGGAAGCTTCAACAAAACTCACAGATGTTTTTTTAAGCGATTTCTCGGTTAAATCTATTAAATCTCTAATGATAATATTGCTATGAATGCACATAGAGGATCTGCTGTGCTCAGTTCTGCAACTTTCAAAGTGCAACCATCTGTAACAGGACTAACCAATAATCATCGCCTGCGGCTGTTTTCTGGCTCTGCCAATATACAACTGTCTCAAGAAGTCGCTGCTTATGTGGGCATGGATTTGGGGCCAATGATTCGCAAAAGATTTGCGGATGGAGAACTTTACGTTCAAATCCAAGAATCGATTCGGGGTTGTGATGTCTATTTAATCCAGCCATGTTGTCAACCTGTGAACGATCATTTGATGGAATTATTGATTATGGTTGACGCCTGTCGTCGAGCTTCGGCGCGACAGGTAACGGCAGTAATTCCCTACTACGGCTATGCGCGCGCCGATCGCAAAACGGCAGGACGAGAGTCAATAACTGCCAAGCTGGTTGCTAACTTGATCACTGAAGCCGGTGCCAACCGCGTTCTCGCAATGGATTTACACTCGGCTCAGATTCAAGGCTATTTCGATATACCCTTTGATCATGTTTACGGTTCGCCAGTATTGCTGGATTATCTAGCAAGCAAACAACTGCCCGACCTGGTGGTTGTTTCCCCCGATGTTGGTGGTGTAGCACGAGCTAGGGCATTTGCAAAAAAACTGAATGATGCTCCACTGGCGATTATTGACAAACGTCGTCAGGCACATAATGTTGCGGAAGTGTTAAATATCATCGGTGATGTTAAAGGCAAAACGGCAGTGTTGGTGGATGACATGATCGACACTGGGGGCACGATCGCAGAAGGGGCGCGATTACTGCGTGAAGAAGGAGCGCGTCAGGTATACGCCTGTGCAACTCATGCGGTGTTTTCTCCACCGGCGATGGAGCGGTTATCCAGTGGCTTGTTTGAGGAAGTCATTGTGACAAATACGATTCCCATACCAGAAAACAACCGCTTTCCCCAACTAGTGGTGCTGTCAGTAGCTAATCTGTTAGGAGAAACTATCTGGCGGATTCATGAAGATACTTCAGTGAGTAGTATGTTTCGCTAGACTGTCATTCCTGTTACTGGCGTAAATTACCCACACTTCTCCTGACGGAGTAAGTGTGAGTAGTTCACAATACTTTAATTCAGTTTGGACAATTTGGCTAAAGAGGACAAAGGGATGGTTACAACTCCTAAAAAAGTGATTTCAGTTTTACCTCTGGAAAATGGCGATCGCTTATCTCGCTACGAATTTGAGCGTCGCTATCGGGCAATGCCGCATTTAAGAAAAGCTGAACTGGTTGAAGGAGTTGTATATATCATGGCATCCCCACTGAGAATTAAAAGTCATGGGGAACCACATGGAAACCTGATCGGGTGGTTGTGGAACTATAAAACAGCAACCCCTGGCCTTGTTCTCGGAATTGAACCCACAGTGCGTTTAGATGCAGATAATGAACCACAGCCTGACGCAGTACTATTCATTCCGGGCAGACAGGCATTGATTAGTGAGGATGATTATATCCAAGGCGCACCCGAACTGGTAATAGAAGTGGCAGCAAGCAGTGCAGCCATCGATTTACATGATAAAAAACGCACCTATCGACGGAATGGAGTACAGGAGTATATTGTCTGGCGAACATTAGATAATCAGTTGGATTGGTTTAGGCTGCAAGCAGACGAGTATGTTTTGCTACCAACCGATGAGCAGGGAATTATTCGCAGTCAGGTGTTTCCGGGGTTGTGGTTGGCGGTACCTGCCTTACTGTCAGGAGAAATGGCAACGGTGTTATCTGTGTTACAAGCAGGTTTAGCTGCCACTGGACATCAAGAATTTATCCAAAAGTTAAAATAATTTGTAATATCATGTCCGCTTGATTACTTATTAAACCCGAAGAACCCCACCCCTTAATCCCCTCCCCGCCTGCGGGGAGGGGAGACAAAGCCCAGCCTTGGCTCTTTGGGGTGCAATGACTATCGGGATCACAACTAATTACCCGGACATGATATAACTCGTAAATCGTAATTAAGTTTTGTAACCGGCATTGGCTCTGCATGGGAACGAGAGACTCCCTACTCCCTACTCCCTACTCCCTACTCCCTACTCCCTACTCCCTACTCCCTACTCCCTACTCCCTACTCCCTACTCCCTACTCCCTACTCTCTACTCCCTACTCTCTACTTCCTTAACGATATAGCCAAACCCGGAGTAGTGAAAGCAGTTGCTCAGTATCTACAGGTTTGGTGATGTAGTCAGAGGCTCCAGCTTCAATGCACTTTTCGCGATCGCCTGGCATAGCTTTGGCAGTTAAAGCAATGATTGGTAGTGAGCGAAACTGTTGTTGCTGGCGGATGGCGCGGGTGGTTTCGTAACCATCCATTTCTGGCATCATGATATCCATCAAAACTATATTAATGTCAGGATTAGCTTGCAGCCTCTCTATGCCATCTCTGCCATTTTCGGCAAACAGCACTTGCATTTGATAGCTTTCTAAAAAGCTGGTGAGGGCAAAAATATTTCGCAGATCATCATCTACAATCAAAATTTTCCGATTAGCCAGCACCGGATCAGTTTGATGTAGTTGCTCTAGGATTTGACGCTTTGGTGGGGGCAAATTTGCTTGCACCCGATGCAAAAACAGGGCTGTTTCGTCTAACAACCGCTCTGGCGATCGCACATTTTTAATAATAATTGTTTCTGCTAGTCCCCGCAGTTGGGTTTCTTCTTGTCGGCTGAGTTCTTTGCCGGTGTAGACGATGATCGGCAGTTTCAAAAGTCTGGGTTCAAGCTTGATCTGCTCAATTAGTGTAAAACCGCTCATATCGGGCAGACCAAGATCCAATACCATACAATCAAAGTGATGCGATCGCAAAATCGAGAGGGCTTCTGCCCCCGTACCCACTGCTGTACTCTGGACATCACTATTACCGATCAGTTCGATAATACTTTGGGCTTGTACGGGATCATCTTCGACGATTAAAAGAGTTTTTACCTGACGCTCAATAAAGCCTTTAATCTCAGTCAATACCTGAGTTAGCGCTTCTGGAGAAACGGGTTTTTGGAGATAGGTAATCGCTCCTAAGTTTAATCCCCGTTGTTGTCTTTCATCAACAGAAAGTATGTGTACTGGTATATGTCTGGTATCTGGCTTATGCTTCAGACGATCCAGCACCGTCCAACCATCCATCTCTGGCATGTGGATATCTAGCATAATCGCATTGGGTTTAAACTGTTGCGCTAGTGCTAGACCTTGTTTGCTCTGTAAAGCAACGATGGTTTTAAAACCCTGCTGACGTGCCATATCTAGTAAGATGCGGGCGAATTTATCGTCATCCTCAATAATTAGCAAAATGCGATCGCCCGGTTGAATTATTTCCCGATCATCTGGAATGTCGTTGGGGAAGCTGCTAAGTATTTTCGCGGATGCAGATGTATCCACAGTTCTAGCTCTGTTTTCGACCCTTGACACTTCTTTGATGGTCGATGCCGTGCGGATAGAGGTGATTGGCTCAGAGGGTAGTGTGGTGAGAGTATTTTCACCATTCTTTTCCTGTCGCCTGGGTAAGTAAAGGGTGAAGGTGCTTCCCTTTCCTGGTTGGCTGACTACTTCAATTTTCCCTCCCAACAGTTGAGCCAGTTCGCGGCTGATGGACAAGCCCAAACCAGTCCCCCCATACTTGCGGCTGGTGGTGCCATCTGCCTGCTGAAATGCCTCGAAAATAATCTTCTGCTTCTCGGCTGGAATGCCTATACCCGTGTCGCTAACTGCAAAAGCAATCATGGGATTATCAACTTCGGCTGCCTCAGTTGCCATGCTAATTTGTAAGTTTACGCCTCCTTCTTCGGTAAACTTAAAGGCGTTAGCCAGGAGATTTTTCAGCACTTGTTGCAGGCGTTTGGAGTCGTTAGAAATTGTCGAGGGTAACTTCTGATCCAGTTGAATAGTAAAATTGAGTTTTTTATTCTGGGCAACTTCCCGGAAAGTCTGCTCTAGAGATGTCTGCAAATCTGCAAAAAGAATTTGCTCAATATCGAGTGACATAGTACCCGACTCAATTTTTGCCAAATCTAGAATGTCATTGATCAACTCCAGCAAATCAGTTCCAGCCGAGTAAATAGTCCGGCTATACTCAACCTGTTTGTCGGTCAAGTTGCTAAGAGAGTTATCTGCTAGCAGCCTTGCTAAAATTAACAGACTATTTAGCGGTGTCCGTAACTCGTGGGACATATTCGCCAGAAATTCTGACTTATATTTGGAAGACAACGCCAGTTGTTCAGCTTTTTCTTCCAAAGACTGCCTCGCGCCCTCAACTTCTTCGTTCTTACGGGCAACTTCCCGATTTTGAACTTCTAACAATTCTGCCTTTTCTTCTAGCTCCTCATTTAGTTGTTGTAATTCTTCGTTAGACTGCTTAACAAGAAATTGTGATTCCTCCAACTCCTGCGCCTGTTCTTCCAAGCGTTGATTGCTCTGCTGTAGTTCTTCTTGCTGGCTTTGCAATTCCTCTGTTAAAGTAACAGACTCTTCAAGTAGTTGCTGGGTTTGCACTTGTGAGGCGATGTTATTTAAAAATACACCCAGATTTTCACTCAATTGCTCTAGAAATGTCAGGTGCAACTCGTTAAAAGGCCCAAAAGAGGCAAGTTCAATTACGGCATTTACCTGCGTTTCAAATAGTATGGGCAGCACAATAATATTTAGCGGTGGTGCTTCTCCTAAGCCGGAACTGATGCGGATATAGTCATTAGGAACTTCTGTGAGCAGGATTCTTTGTTTTTCTAGGGCGGATTGTCCCACCAATCCCTCACCCAAGCGAAACTGATTTGCCAGATTTTTCCGCTCTTTATAAGCATAACTACTCAACAACTTCAGTACAGGCTGGTCGTCTATTGAGTCCATCAGATAAAAAACGCCTTGGGATGCTCCAACCAGTGGTGCTAAATTCGACAAGATCAGGCGAGATACACTTTCCAGATTTCGCTGTCCTTGGAGCATCTGGGTAAATTCAGCTAAGTTAGATTTTAGCCAGTTTTGCTCCTCATTTTTTTGAGTTGTGTTTCGCAAATTAACGATCATCTGGTTGAAGGTGCGCGTCAACACACCAATTTCATCCAGGCGATCGCTATCTGATAAACTCACCGATAAATCCCCATCCGCCATTTTTTCTGCCAAATCAGAAACTTGCTTGAGCGGTACTGAGATATTTCGGGTCAGGGCAAACCCGATCAAAGCTAAGATCAAAGAAAATAAGGGAATACTATAGACAATATTGGCGATCGTTTGCTGGGCTGCTGCTCGTGCCTTACCAGAGCGCTTTTCCAGCAGTGTATTCTCTTCAGTTTTCATCGCCTGGATAACTTTGCGGATTTCACCCATTAGCTGCTTGCCCCGGTCTGTCAGAACCACCTTCTGAGAAGCTTCAAAGCTTTGGTTCTGGCGCAAGTCAATAGTTTCTTTAAGTTCAGCCAGCTTTTGATCGATTAATGGCTGTAAAATATCAAGCCGACTCTGTTGATTGAGATTATCTGCTGTTAACCTTTGAAGTTCCTTGACTTTTTGATTCAGTACTTGAATGGCAGCGTTATAAGGTTCTAAATAACGCTCTTCTCCAGTAATAATGTAACCACGTTGTCCAGTTTCAGCATTAGTCAGTTGCAAGTTGAGGTCTTCAAGCTGACTTAACACCTGGTAGGTATGGCTTTCTTGGCGCGAAGTTTCGATTAGATCGTTGGTGCTTTGGTAGGAGATTAGACCAATGGTCGTCAGAGTTGCCAAACTCAAGGCAAAACTTACTCCAATTTTGGTTCCAATCTTCAAACGGTTCAACATTATTCCAGGCAACTATTCAAATTTTTTCTGTTTTTCAGACTATTGTGATTATGTTTTAACTATCCAAAACAAATCTATAATATTTCCTTTACGTAGGATATGTCTAGTTTTTTGCACACCAGATATTATTGTATATATCCTAGTATATTACGCTCAATACGAGTCTGTATTGTGCTGCGTTTTTAAACGCTTTACATCCCCTGCTTGATGTACGTTGAGGCAGGGGATGTAAAGCGATTCGATAAATTTTTTCTCTAACATTTTGATAATTTAACAAATTTTAATAGCAAAAAAATTGCTTTGTTGGGTGGAGGCTTTGCGGAACCCAACATCCTGATAGATATATGTTGGGTTCCGCTCCGCTCCACCCAACCTACGTCTACGTCTAATGCACTATTAAAGCCATGAGGGTCTACTACGTGCATTTCACTAATCTTATACTAGTCCTATAGTATATTTAAAAATATAACGCTATTTTAAATAATAAGTATTTAAAAATTTGTTATTAGATTATAAATTTAACATCAGGCTTTATTAAAAAATGGTGGTTTTTATGGGCGCGGTAATTGACCTAGCAAGACCAAAATTCTACAATCAAGAATTCAATGCTAATTTAATATTACTAAATATAGTGGCTTTTGCGGTTGGATATGACATCAATGCCATTGTACATCACTATATAGATCAACCCTCTTAAGATTAACTAGGAGTTCGTAATAATCTAGCGATCGCTTCTAGCCGCATCAAGTTCAGATTGGCTATAGATCCGAAAATGTTGAATCTTGTGACTCTCTAAAATAGCTCTTGCACCGGCGATGTAGATATCAGTACTATTTAGGACTAATAGGTAATTGCCAAGGGTCACTTGATGCTGATAATATCTGGCTAGCTCGTCAGGAATACCTAAATTAGTGTAGTTATCTTTGGAACCGCTAATATCTACCTCAATAATACCACTTAGAGTAGTTGTATCCTGAGCAATCACTGATACTTGACTCATCGCAAAGCCAGCAGTTTTGAGTTCACTAAGCGCTCTTTGTGTGTCTTGGCGCGTAGAAAAAACACCAACTGCATTTTTATAACGACTATTTGGCGTCGAGTATGGCTCACAAATAACCCACTGTTGAATATTACAGCGATTAAAAATCCTCTTAGCAAGACGAATTTCTTCTATGTCTATCCCGGTTACAATCACCAAATAGTAACCTTTACAAACTAGATCGCTGTAACCTTGTGCTTGCTCTTTAGGAATTCCGAAAGCTAGCAACACACTATGCAAATCACCTGCGGTTACATTGATCGCACCACCTGCTAAAGTGGTAGCGATCGCTATTGCTTCTGCTCCGGCTAGGATGACTCGGCCTATACCAGGAATTACCCAGAGGACTAAACCTACTAATAAGCCAGTAATGTCTCCAGCAGTATCTTCTGAGGATGTATTGCCAGTGCTATCTTTAACATCAACACTAGCAATATCATTTTGTTCTTCTGCATCCCGTGCAATTAGGGAAACTTTGTGCATTGGAAAATTACAAGCTTTTAGTTCCTCAAGTGCTAATTGTGCATCCGAACATCTAGCGAAAACTCCTATAGTTCTTCGCTCTTTTTCTAATGTCATTTTATCGGTTTATTGCAGCTAGAAGTGATTCCCAAAAGTGTTAGGTTATTACACAGCCCGACGAGTCAGTAGACCCCAAAGGAAAATCAGTAACATAGCACCAAGAACAGCAAATAAAATGCTTCCAAGGGAAAAAGCTCCTACAGATGCGGCGGCTGCCGAACTACTTCCTAGCAAAGTTTGACCCAAATAACCCCCGACAACGGCTCCAAGGATTCCCAAAACAATGGTGGAGACAATACCGCCACCTTGGGTTCCTGGATAAAATACCTTAGCTAACGCACCTGCAATTAAACCCAAAACCAGCCAAGCAATAATGTTACCCATTGAATTTTTCCTTCCGTGAAAATCTGCTTTGTTTGCTTTTGACTTTTTTATCTTAAAGTTTGCCGATAAAATTTCTGATCTATCTAGAGAACTAATATCAAAAATCTTTAGATATCATTTGTAGCTGCGTAACAGCTTAGGAATCAAACCGGATTCCTATATCCAATTATCCTACCCAATGGTTGTGTCCCCAACGATACCACTGTTCGACTAGCCCTAAGCCAGAAACCAGGAGACACCCGTAAAGAAATTCTCGTGTCTTTGGACTATCAAGATGGTCTATCACCACACCAAAAGCAATAAAAAAGAAGGGCGTTGCAAATACAAATCGTGCCAGACTATAGAGATAGTGGGAAGCGGCTAGAAATCCAATTGCTGCATTGGCTATACAAATGGATAAGCAAAAAAAGAACACATAATTTGTTTGTAGTTGGGCAATGGTTGGAGTTACATATTGAGGAGTAAGTTTACCCGCTTTTCCTAATTGCCAAGAACGGATAGAATAAATCAAAATCGCTATCGGAGGATAAAAAAGGGTTATCGATAGTAAAGGATATTTGGGTACATACAGCAAAATCTGTTTGTGTTTGGCATGAAAGTAAATGAGAACAACCACCAGGAAGAACAGAATAAATGGAAAGTATAAACCGTGTAAGTCATTTAACAGCGACCTGGGAAACAGCAGGAACAATGGTCGAAACTGAAGAGTTCTTCCCCACTCCACTTGGGCTTGAAAGGGAGCCAAAAAGTTGCCTGTTGATAATAGACAATAGATGCCGTAGATCGAATAACCTGCCATAGCGCATATAGCAATCAGTGCAGTGGGGATAGTATATTTTTTCCACTCCCTAGTTTGAGAATGGGTTTCAGACCCTAAGTGACTTCCTAAAAAGACACAAGCGATCGCCGCAAATGCAGCAAAGAGAAGTTGCACTAAACTCGGTCGAGACACAGACATCAGAATCACGGACAGCGCTAAGATACTATTCCAAAACACAGAATTTGAAAATAAAAGAGCTACCACACTAATGATTGCCCAGAGCGAGAACAAGCTCTCAGTGTAGCCAATACTATGGAAAATAGAATTAGGATTAATAACATAAAGTATAAGAGTGATAAAGCTCAAACTTTCTGACTTAATGACTTTTCGCAAGACAAATAAGACAATAGGTAGTGACAAGACAAAGAGGATATTAGAGAGTATAAAAGCATACCGAAGCCCAACGACGGAACTCTCTGGGGCAAACAAACGAATTACTTGTGACCAGAGTGGGTAGAAGGCTTGACAATGAGGATGCAAACCCAGATTGACATAATGAATCGCATCCCAGTACTGAAACTCTCTCCCCTCTTGTACCGCTAATTTGGCAATTCCATCCGGTGAAAGGAGGATACCTATACTACTACAAACAGTGTAAAATACGAGAGCAAGAATAATTTGCTTCCAAAAGGAAAAACGAACTAAGCTTTTCATGTGATATCTCCCTAGTAAACCACGACCACTTTATTTATCGAACAGAATTCAGGAGTCAGAATTTAGAATTCATTCTGAATTCTGAACGAAAAAGCGGATGAATAATCGGTGTTTTTGCACCCCCACCAAAAATTCTAGTTTTGTGGTGCAACAATTCAGTCGCGGGTCCCAATCCCCGACTGAAAGATTGCTGAATTCTGGATTCTGGATTCTGCATTCTTCTTCAAGATTGTGCTATTTTGCATATATTACCTTTATGATGCGTTTAAATATTACAATCAGAGTCTAGAACTAAAGAAAGAGCGAGTTGATAAAGTTGGCGACGGGGAAGGTAAGTCACTTTTGCTAATTCACGGCTGGCTTGCGATCGCAATATTCCCTGACTAATCAACTGTTTCAATTCGGCTTTCAATTCCTCTTCTGTCAGTTGGGGCTGACTGGATGGAATTCCCGCCACGACTAAATGTATATTCACTGAAGGGGTTCTCGTTGGCTGTAGTGAGCGATCGCCTGATGAATCGAGCGGCTCAAAATGAAATGCTAAAGTGAATAATCAAGCTTTTCCAGAGCTACATTACCCCGATCGCAGATAAAATTTATATTATGAACTCTACACAAGAAAAACTAAAACTTCAGCTTGAACAGGCAATAGTTGCGGCTTTTGGCGCTGACTTCGCTGGATTAGATCCAATTTTGGTTCCTGCTAGCAATCCTAAATTTGGTGATTATCAGGCGAATGTGGCTTTATCCCTGAGTAAAAAGAAAGGATTGCCACCAAGAGCGATCGCAGCTGCGATCGTTGATAAATTAGATGTATCCGAAATCTGCGAACCACCCGAAATCGCTGGGCCAGGCTTTCTCAATCTGAAACTAAAAACGGCATACTTAGAAGCGCAACTAAACGCGATTCAAGCTGATTCCAGACTGGGAGTTCCAGCCGCGAAAACGCCGAAGCGGGAAATTGTAGATTTTTCTAGTCCGAATATTGCCAAAGAAATGCACGTCGGACACTTGCGTTCTACGATTATTGGTGATTCCATCGCCCGGATTTTAGAATTTCAAGGACACGATGTACTGCGGTTAAATCATGTCGGTGATTGGGGTACGCAGTTTGGAATGTTAATCGCCTATCTCCGGGAAGTCTACCCAGAAGCGCTTACCACCGCGAATGCTTTAGATATTGGTGATTTAGTCTCTTTTTATCGCAAAGCCAAACTGCGGTTTGATACAGATGCAGTTTTTCAAGAGACAGCACGCCAAGAAGTCGTCAGATTACAAGCAGGCGCAGAAGATACACTCCATGCTTGGAAACTACTGTGTGAACAATCACGGCGGGAGTTTCAAATAATTTATGAGTTGCTGGATATCAAGTTAACTGAACGCGGAGAATCTTTCTATAACTCTTTACTATCTGGCGTTGTGGAAGATTTAGAAAAATCTGGGTTACTGGTAGAAAACCAGGGGGCAAAATGCGTTTTCTTGGAAGGGTTTACAAATAGAGAAGGTGAACCTTTGCCCTTAATTGTGCAAAAATCAGATGGCGGTTATAACTACGCCACTACAGATTTAGCATCCCTCCGCTACCGGATTCAGCAGGATCAAGCAAAGCGGATAATTTATGTAACAGATGCTGGACAAGGAAACCACTTTGCTCAATTCTTCCAGGTAGCACGCAAAGCCGGGTGGATTCCTGATGATGTGGAATTAGTGCATGTTCCCTTTGGGTTGGTGTTAGGAGAAGACGGTAAAAAATTCAAAACTCGTTCTGGGGATACTGTGCGGTTGCGGGATTTATTAGATGAAGCTGTTTCTCGTGCCCATGCTGACTTAAAAGCTAGATTACAAAAAGAAGATCGCCAAGAAACTGAAGACTTTATTAATGAAGTTGCTAAGGTAGTTGGAATCAGTGCAGTTAAGTATGCAGACTTAAGCCAAAATCGCACGAGTAATTACATCTTCAGCTACGACAAAATGCTGGATCTCAAAGGTAATACTGCGCCCTATATGTTGTATGTTTATGCGCGGATTCAGGGGATTAGCCGCAAGGGTGATATTAACTTTAAGGAGTTAGGAAATAATGCCGTTTTGTTGCAGCATGAAACAGAATTAACGCTAGCAAAATACTTACTTCAACTAGATGAAGTTATTAGTAGTGTAGAGCAAGACTTGCTACCCAATCGTTTATGTGAGTATTTGTTTGAACTGAGTCAGAAGTTTAACCAATTCTATGATCGTTGTCCTATATTACAAGCCGAGGAGCCACAGAGGACATCCCGTTTAGTGTTATGTGATTTGACTGCTAGAACTCTGAAACTGGGATTATCTTTGTTGGGAATTCAGGTATTGGAGAGAATGTAATACTAATTCGTAATTCGTAATTCGTAATTCGTAATTGGTGGAGTTGTCAGAGGGCGTTTTATTGGAGGCGATCGCAAATGGTACGGACATCATCTAAAAACATAACTTTGGCGGAGTTTCTAATGCTACCAGAAACGAAGCCCGCTAGTGAGTACATCAATGGTGAAATTATTCAAAAACCTATGCCACAGGGAAAGCACAGTACAATTCAAGGTGAAATGGTTAGCACCATCAACTCAATAATGAAGCCCAAGCGAATTGCACGAGCATATCCAGAACTGCGGTGTACTTTTGGTGAAAGGTCAATAGTGCCAGATGTTTCTGTGTTTACTTGGGAAAGAATTCCCCGTGACGAAAATGGTCAAGTTGCCAATGTATTCAAAGTATCTCCCGATTGGACTATCGAGATTCTATCGCCTGATCAAAGACAAACGAAAGTTACAAAAAATATTTTACATTGCCTGAATTATGAAACACAAATGGGTTGGCTGATTGATCCAGAAGAACAAACCGTATTTGTGTACATCCGCAATCAACAGCCAGTCATGTTCGATGAACTAAAAGCTTTACTTCCTGTACCAGATTTTGCAAGTGAGTTGAGGTTGACAGTAGGAGATTTATTTGGTTGGCTGTTGGAGTAAAGACCAAGTGCAACAGGTTTTATGGGTAGGAATCGGTTGTAAACGGGGAACCTCATGGCAGTTGATTGATCGGGCAATTGAGCAAATATTTCGAGAAAATCAACTTTTTGAAAGTGCGATCGCAGGTCTTGCTACCATTGACACTAAAGCCTCAGAAGTTGGTTTAGTAGAACTTTGCAACCTCCGCAATTTGCCCCTAAAAACCTTTTCTGCGGCAATCCTTCGCTCTGTCTGTGTCCCCAACCCTGCCACAATTACTGACCACAAAGTAGGTACACCTAGCGTAGCAGAAGCAGCTGCTATTCTTGCAGCCGCTCAACTCTCATCGTTGACTGTTTTCCCCTTTACAAGCATAGAGGAATTGCAGGTGAGGTTCTTAGTTCCTAAACAAATTTTCCGACTACAAGGGCAACCAGGAGCGGTAACACTAGCAGTTGCTCAAGCCTCAAATATTATGAGTATTACCGAAGAAGAATTCAGAATTCAGGAGCCAGAATTTAGAATGGATTCTGTGCCGTTGGATGGAGAATTGAGGTTTTAGAGCGAGCGATTTTTCGTTGATGTAATAGATTTAGAAATTATTCCTAAAACAGCCTATGTTAAATAATTAAGCGATCGTGTTCAATACTTACCTTTGTAAGGCTCGTGGAGAACATGAGATCGAAACGAAAAGTGCAAATAAACTGTAAAAATCTAGAAGACCGCTCTTATGGGTTCCTATCAATGATAATTTTAAGGATTGGGAACCCCTAAAAATCAAAGTTTATGAACGTAGCCGACGACAAAACGATTGTTCGCGAGTATTTCAATTCCACAGGATTTGACCGTTGGAAGCGAATCTACGGCGATGGCGAAGTCAACAAAGTCCAACTAGACATCCGCAATGGACACCAGCAAACCGTAGATACAGTTCTCGGCTGGCTGAAGGCTGATAACAATTTACCAGAGCTATCAATTTGCGATGCTGGGTGTGGTGTCGGTAGTCTCAGCATCCCCCTAGCGGTAGATGGTGCCAAAGTCTATGCCACCGATATTTCTGAAAAAATGGTGGAAGAAGGCAGGGATAGAGCCAAGCAAACCTTGCCAAATGCTGAAAATCCCACTTTTGCCGTGCAGGATTTGGAATCGTTGAGTGGTAGTTACCATACCGTTATTTGCTTGGATGTTCTCATTCACTACCCCCAAGAAAAAGCCGATGAGATGATTTCTCACCTCTGTTCTTTGGCACAGTCGCGGATAATTCTCAGTTTTGCGCCGAAGACCTGCGCCCTAAGTATACTCAAGAAAATTGGTAGTTTCTTTCCTGGGCCAAGTAAAGCCACTCGTGCATATTTGCATCGTGAAGCTGATGTGGTGAAAATTTTAGAAAGTAATGGCTTTTCATTGCAGCGACAGTCTATGACTCGGACTCGTTTTTATTTTTCCCGCCTACTGGAAGCTACACGTAAGTAAGGTTAAAATCGCAGCAAGATGAATACTATACCTTTGCTGCGATTTGATAATTTTAAGGCTGAAGCGTTTACAAAGCTATGATCAGGAGTAGATTGATATACTAGATCCTTTGCGAAAGTCAGGTTAAAATCGCTAGCAAAGTGTAAATCTAAAGTGGAACTATGAAAACTGCTGAAAAATTAGCTGCCGGTTGGCTACTGACACTCGGATTCATGTTTTTAACGCTATCAGCAACAGCGACATTGGAAAAATTTGCTGCACGTAAAATATACATACCAGTGAAAGATGCGTATGATTTTACCGCACCAAATGCTACTTATGAAGATGATAATAGTGCTGTTGGTGGTCTAATTTTTGGCATTCCTACCCTAACACTGGGTACATGGTTAGCATTGGGATTGTATCGTCAAAGCCGACAAGAGAAAAAAGCGCTTAATCAACAAGTTAGCGATCGCCTGCAATCGATTTTTTATGAGATGCTACAAGAAAATCAGGGGCGCGTAACTGTTTTAGGCTTTGCAATGCAGTCACAACTACCCGCAGCCAATGCCAGACAATATTTAGATGAAAAAGCTAAAGAATTCAATGCAAACTTTAAGGTGAACGAAGAAGGGGCTGTATCATATCATTTTGATGTCTAACTGTCATTTGTCATTTGTCCTTTGTTATTCACTAATGACCAATGACCAATGACGATCTTCAACTTACAGCTAGGTCTAATGACGCAGATTTTTTTGAGCGTAGCTGCCATTTTAGGCGGTTTGTCAGTTGCTGCTGGGGCTTTTGCTACCCATGCCTTGCGGGAAAAAATTAGTGAGCGATGCCTACGGCGGGCTACGCCTACGCTAGAAATTTTTGAAACTGGCGCTCGTCACCAAATGTATCATGCTCTTGCACTTTTTCTCGTAGCATTACTAATTAGTCGCACCGAATTTCCTCAACCCACTCTCGTAGCCAGTGGATGGCTGTTTATCATTGGGATTGCTATTTTCTCAGGCAGCTTGTATGTCCTGAGCTTAACTGGGATTAAATATTTTGGAGCGATGTCTACGACGGGCTACGCCTACGCACCACTAGGCGGCACAGCCTTGATTGCTGGTTGGGGTGCTTTAGCTTTTGCTGCTTGGAATTTGAAATTGTAAAAAAGTTAGGAGTTAGAAGTTATATCATGTCCGCCAAATTACCCATAATAAAAGAACCCCACCCCCAACCCCTCCCCGCAAGCGAGGAGGGGAGCTAAAGCGCAGCTTTGGCTCTTTGGGGTTCCGGGTATTATGCTTAATTGCCCGGACATGATGATTTTTTGCAAAGTAAAAAATCAATCCCAGATGTATGACGAGTCATCAAAATTTTCTGGTAAGCTAAATAGTATCCTGACCATCAATGCCATAAGCGAAAACCAAGCTAACAGGTATATGTTGCAAGAAGAAGATTTGGGTCTTGGGAACCAGGACTCCTGCCCTTGGAGGGAATGTTAGACCAATAGAACTACGGAGTTCTGGAGGCTATTCCCGATGAATTGGGAAGCTCCGTCCGTCTTACGGCGGAGTAGTTCACAATTACCAGTTATTCACAAATGACTAACTCTTTGGTTTAATATAAGCGATCGCATGTTTCCAAACAGTGGTTTGGTGACTGTTTTCATCAGCAATACAGATACAGTGTGGATCTTGCCATAAAATCTTTCCTGTGATTAGATCACCAGTCAGCAGCTTGAACTCTACTGGCATTGTGTGTTTAATCAGGTTTTGGACTTGTCTAATACTAGGTAAAGTGGTGTCAAATTCGGTAAGCATTTTGAGTAAAGATGAACCTACAAGGCAAAATAAAGAGTAACTAATCCTTGATAATTCATCCTTGAGGAAATGGCAATCGAATTTACTAAGTATCATGGTCTAGGCAACGACTTTATTCTGATTGACAATCGCTCATCATCTGTGCCTGTAGTGACTCCAGAGCAAGCCATCAAGTTGTGCGATCGCCATTTTGGTATCGGTGCTGATGGTGTAATTTTTGCCCTACTAGCAGAAAACGGCACTGACTACACCATGCGGATTTTTAATTCTGATGGTTCAGAACCAGAAATGTGTGGCAATGGCATTCGCTGTTTAGCTGGCTTTTTAGCAGACTTAGAAGGTGAATCCCGGAATAAAGACTCATATCGCATTCATACTTTGGGTGGTGTAATGACTCCCCAACTCTTGGCTAATGGTCAAGTTAAAGTAGACATGGGTTTACCCAGGTTACTCGCTGGCGAAATTCCTACCACCCTTGCACCTGCTGAAGAAAAAGTAATTTCTCAGCCGTTGGAGGTGGCGGGGCAAACTTGGGAAGTCACTTGTGTAAGTATGGGAAATCCCCACTGCATCACTTTTGTAGAAGATGTAGCAGCAATCGAGCTAGAAACCATCGGCCCAAAATTTGAGCATCACCCAGCTTTTCCTCAACGCATAAATACCGAATTTATGCAAGTGGTACGCCGTGACTATTTGAAAATGCGGGTGTGGGAACGGGGTGCTGGGATTACATTAGCTTGTGGGACTGGTGCTTGTGCTTCTTTGGTAGCTGGAGTATTGACTGGAAAATGCGATCGCGCCGCCACTATCGAATTACCAGGTGGCTGTTTGCAAATTGAATGGTCAGAAGTAGACCAACGGGTTTACATGACAGGCCCAGCCGAGCGGGTATTCACTGGGAAACTGTAACCGATTTACTATTGGCGGGGTGCAGTACCAATTTGCACGGTGCTAGGGTTGATAGTGCCGTTAGCATCGCTGTCATTAGCCAGGACGTTTATCTACCAGTCTTTGTGCTTGGTCGGTAGTGGCAGTGACAGTGATCGCAATTGGGCTAATCAGGTCTTTGTCCAGTAGCATGACGTTATCGATGATGACTTTGCCATCTTTTGCACCGAAGCTCAGTAGGTCGAAGTATAAGTTGGCGATATTGATTCAGGAGTTAAGGTATGGATCAAGACGAATTGCTGAGGCGGTATGATGATGGGGAAAGAAATTTTGCTGGACTTGTTAATTTCAGTGGAGTTGATTTGGATCTGACTTCTGTTGATCTGAGCGAAGCCGACTTGAGCAGAGCTAACTTGAAAGGAGCGATCTTGCTAGGGGTCAATTTGAGTGGTGCTAATCTCAGTGAGGCTAATCTCAGTGGGGCGACCGTGGAAGGCATTGAATTGATCGGGGCTAACCTCAACAGTACCAACTTGAGTAGGATTCATGGCGGTGAAGCTACCTTCGATAATGCTTCCTTGGTTGGGGCTGATTTGAGTGGGGCTAGGTTGTACCAATGTCGTTTTAGTGGTACTAACCTCACCGGTGCTAACCTTACTAATGCCATTTTGCGTTACAGCAGTTTCAGAAATGCTAACTTGACAAATGCCAATTTAACTGGTGCTGTTGACGCTCAAGGATGTAGTGATGCTATCTTGCACAACACTGTTATGCCAGATGGAACTATTCGGAGTGATAGTACCGGATACCAATGGCTGCAAACCGACGACCTGGGAAGATAATTGTTCATCACTTTCAAAATCAAATGAATTGTAGATAAAGCTAATAATGCGGTTATTAGTGTTATTATCGGTAGGATTTTTAAGGTTTTTCTTCTGTTAGATTTAATTGATTTTCTACAATTTAATTTATATTTATTAAACGAACCGCCAAGTGCGCCAAGTGCGCCAAGCGAGAAGGAGCAATCATTAAGTGCAAGTTTAAGGAGAATTGGGATTACTCAAGTAGTAGTGCCATAAAAGTCTTGCAGCGATCGCTCTCCACGGTCGCCAGTGCTGTGTCATTGCTTCCAGTTGGACTGGTGTTGGACGCGTCGCCAAGTTTTTGAGTTTTTGGAAAGCGATCGCGATCGCTAAATCACCTTTGGGAAAGACATCAGGACGTTGCAGCGCCATTAGCAAATAAATATCAACTGTCCAGTCTCCTATACCTTTGAGACGCTTTAACTCAGTTCTGATAGTAATTTCGTCCATTCTTTCCAGCTTGGTTAGATCAAGCTGATGAGTTGCGATCGCCTGAGCCAACCCACGACAGTATAGAATCTTTTGCCGACTGAATCCAATTCCTCTCAATTGAACATCATCCAATGTCAAAAAATTTTCTGGCGTGAGAGTTACAAGAACCCCACATAGTCGGCTAAATACAGCCTTTGCAGCTGCTAAGGAAACTTGTTGTTCCAGAATTATGCACAGAAGCGTTGCAAAACCCGGTTCTCTTGACCATATAGGTGGAGTTCCCAGTATTTCTAAAATCCGAGCCAAATCGCTGTCAAGATTGGCAAGCACCAGCAAACCACGGGTCAGATTTTCTTCAGTCAACGATTCTAGTTCAGGTGTTTGAGTCATCTTTGGAAAAAGGGAGTGGGGAGTGGGGAGTGGGGAGTGGGGAAGAATTCTTTTAATCAATCCCGCACAGTGCGTTCTAATTCTTGTACAAGCAGTTTTTGTTTGCGCTCAATTCCCCAGTGATAACCACCAAGACTGCCATCACTCCGTAGCACACGATGACATGGTACAATCAGCGCGATCGGATTAGCTCCACAAGCATTTCCCACTGCGCGGACTGCCTGCGGCTTGGCAATATTACGAGCGATATCGGTATAGGTGCGGGTTTCGCCATAGGGAATTTTCTTTAATGCTTGCCAGACTTGTTTTTGAAATGCTGTCCCGCGTATATCAAGTGGTAAATCGAGATGTGTTTCATCTCCCGCAATAAAGTCGAGGATTGCTTGTATCCATTCCTTGTGTGTGTGGTCATCACGCATGATGTGCGCTTGGTGAAATTCCTTGATCAAAATGTGTTCAAGCTTGTCTGCTTCATCACCTAGTTTAACGGCGCAGATACCCTTTTCTGTTGTTGCCACAAGCAAATATCCTAGTGGACATGGAGCGATCGCATAAACAATGCTGATTGTCTTTCCAGCTTGTTGGTAATTCTTTGGTGTCATTCCCAGTTGCTTAGGTGCTTTCTCATACAGTTGGCTACTTGAACCATACCCTGTGTCGTAAACTGCATGGGCAATTTCTTCCCCTGACTGGAGACGCTGCTTCAATCGTTGGCTACGCAGCGCATCTGCATATTGAAAGGGCGATACGCCAATTATTTGCTTAAATATTCTTTGCAGATAACTGGGACTCATTTCCACCTGAGAGCATAATTCTGAGAGAGTTGGGATGCGATCGCCTTGTGCTTCAATGTATCGACATACTGCTAAGACTTTCACTTTGGCCGGATTTGGAACTGTTTCAAATTGTGGCTGACAGCGCTTACAAGGTCGAAAACCTGCAATTTCAGCCTCTTGTGCTGACTCAAAGAAACAAACCTGATTGCGATTTGGTCTGCGACTAGGGCAAATCGGTCGGCAATAAACGCCTGTAGAACGAACACCATAGAAAAGCTTGCCGTCAATTGTGGGATCTCGATTGAGAACTGCTTCCCAAAGGGTTTCTTCTAAAACTGATGTCTGTTGTAATTGCATTGATACCTCCTCTGCCCTTTTTGGTAAATCACAGGGCGATCGCTACGTACTAAGCTTGATATATAGCGTTTCCTAATCACATGAGGTATATCTTAGCCCCCTCCTCGCTTGCGGGGAGGGGGTTGGGGGTGGGGTTCTTGTACCTCACTCAACCGAAAACTGCCATAACACTAGATTAAGTGTATAGATAAACTACTTTCTATCTGATTGTTGCGATCAAAGTTGATTATCTCAGTTTTTTAATTTACAAACTCGCAGATCCCCGACTTCTTTAAGAAGTCGGGGATCTTATTTCTCAGGGTAGGCAATTACTCACCAAATTTCCGGCAAATCTAAAACAAATCCTGGCAAAACATCTTCTCCCGATAGAGTTTTAGGACTTTGGAAAATCTCAACTTCTCGATTGGGACGATAAATTTCTACTTGCTGCTGTCTTCTATTAATTAACCAGCCCAATCTTGCGCCATTCTCCATGTATTCCCTCATTTTGGCTCGCGTTTTTTCTAAGGAATCACTAAAAGACATTAACTCAACCACAAAATCGGGACACAAAGGAGCAAATCTTTCTTTTTCTGCTTCGCTCAAAGCATTCCACCGTTCGATTTTCACCCAGGACGCATCTGGAGAACGCTCTGCACCATTGGGAAGTTTGAAACCACCAGAAGAGTCAAAGGATTTCCCTAGCTGATTTTGACGACTCCAATCTCTTAATTGATAAGTTAAATCAGCATTCCGGTCACTAGTACTACTCCCCGTAGGTGGCATAATAATTAACTCCCCTGAAGCCGTCCGCTCAAACTTTAAGTCTCGATTATTTTGACAAAGCTGAAAAAATTGCTCGTTAGTCAGATCGATGTTTAATTCGAGGGTAGGAGGTAAACTGACGGTGGTAGTATTCATGTTATCAGTTTGGGTGGAAGTAATACATATATTCTAGTAGTCTGTTAAGTAAACTATCTAGGTAAATAAGTTTGTAGTCTGGACTTTAGTCCTTAACTGATTCGCTCTTTGATATCTTTGACAACTGGTTCACCCGATTGGGTGAATGCGATCGCCTCATCAGGAACTACTCTGAAAGAAGGTACTATTTTAATTCTGTTAGCGATTATCCCTACAGAATCAAAACTGTTAAATTGGTTATTCTGGCTTTTTATTGTACATCAATAGCTTGTCTATCAAAGGGTCAAAGAGTGGATGAAACCGTTGTAAAATGGCTGTATGCACCAAATTGCCAGCAAGAGGCTATTAACCTGATCTCAAAAATTGGTGTGAATTTACCAGGAATGATTTTCCAAATTCTGCAACGGCAGGATGGTTCTGTGTTTGTCCCTTATGTTAGTTCTGGTTGTCAATATTTGTATGAATTAGAACCAGAAGCTTTACAGGCAGACTTCCAGGTGCTATATAAACTAATTCATCCACAGGATATAAAAGCTTTTACAGAATCTATTACTGTTTGTAGAACCACTGTTACACCTTGGCATTGGGAAGGTCGGATCATTACGCCTAGTGGTAAACTTAAGTGGATTCAAGGTACTTCGCAACCCGAATTACAAGCAGAAGGCGATCTTCTTTGGAATGGCTTGGTTATGGATATTACAGACCGAAAACAAGCCGAAGAAAAATTGCAAGAGAGTGAGGCGCGGTATAAAGCAATTTTGGATGCTATCCCCGATTTGATGTTTCGGATCAGCCGCGATGGTGAGTATCTCGATTTAAAAAGTGAGGGAGCAAATATCACTCTTTCGAGAGAAGAAATAGTGGGAAAAAATTTGCAAGAGTTATTACCCAGTGATGTTGCGGCGATTAGCCAAGTAGCGATCGCTAAAACTTTAGATTCTGGAACTTTGCAAACTTGCGAATATCAACTACCAACGCCTTTGGGAGTCAGAGATTATGAAGCGCGGTTGGTAGTGAGTGGTCAAGATGAGATCCTCGCAATTGTCCGAGATATCACAGAACGCAAACAATCAGAAGTTTCCTTAATAAATCTTGCCCAAAAGTTTTCTAAAGCTTTTAGTTGCAGCCCCGATTCAATTACTATTAGTACACTGCAAGAAGGACGATTTATCGAAGTTAACGACAGTTTTGTGAAACTTTCAGGTTATGAGCGAGATGAGGTGATTGGTAAAACTGCTTTTGAGTTAAATCTTTGGGTACACGATCGCGATCGCCTGAATTTGTTACAGGAGTTGCAAGGCACAGGAGTTGTTCGCAACTTGGAATCTGAATTTCGGCAAAAGTCTGGCGAGATAATTACAACGCTGGTTTCAGCCGAAATCATTGATTTGAATGGTAACAAGAGCATCCTAGCAGTGCATCACGACATTACAGAACGCAAGCAGGTAGAAGCGCAATTACGCCTTTCTGCACAACGCGATCGCTTGTTGGCAGAAACCCTAGTGCGAATTCGGTCTTCGCTTAACTTAGAGCAAATTCTCCAAACCACCGTGACAGAAGTTAGGCAATTTCTGCAAGCAGATCGAGTTTTCATTGGTTTAAATAATGCCAATTTAGGAGTCAGAACTCTTGCCGAATCAGTAGATCCCAAGTATCCATCAGTCACAGGTTGGTCTACTAATGATGAAGCTTATCTCCAAGAATTAAGAAACTTACTAAAAGATAATCTTGTTCGTGTCATTGAAGATATAACAAAAATATCAGTATCTCCCAAAGTAAAAGCACACTGTCGAAAATTCCAAACGAAGGCTACTTTGGCTGTACCAATTATGCTAGGTGACGAATTATTTGGGGCGTTAATTGCCAATCAATGCTCAGGGTCGCGTCATTGGCAGCCAATAGAAATTGATTTGTTACAGCAGATGTCAGAACAGGTAGCGATCGCCATTCAGCAAAGCCAGATATGCCAAAAACTAGCAGAACTTAACACTAATTTAGAACACCAAGTACAAGAACGGACAGCACAGTTGCAGCAGAAAATGCAAGAAGTTGAAAAATTGCATCGCGTCAAAGATGTTGTTTTGCATACGGTTGCCCACGATTTACGAACTTCGGTGATGGGTAACTTGATGGTGTTAAAGAATTTGTTAAATCAGGGAGTGGGGAGTGGGGAGTGGGGAGTGGGGAGTCGGGGAGCAGGGGAGCAGGGGGCAGGGGGCAAGGGGGAGAATAAAAAATTACCTCTTTCCCCTCTGTTCCCTGCTAAGAGCCCCTCTGCCTCTTCCCAAGCCCCAATTGAAGTATCTCGGTCAATCATCGAGCGGATGATTCAAGGCAACGATCGCCAACTGACGATGATTAACTCGTTGCTAGAAATTAATTCCTGTGAAAAACAGGGTATTGAAATCAAACCCGAACCTGTGCAAATTAGCACCCTACTGGGAGGAATATTCGCCGAGTTGGAACCCATGCTGACACAAAATCAAGCGACTCTGAAGAACTTGGTTCCCGCAGATTTACCGTTAGTAATGGCAGATGGAATTTGCTTGCAGAAAGTTTTGGCACATTTAATAACACATAGCTTGCAAAATAATCCACCAGGATTAAATTTGATTCTGAGTGCCAGCGTTGAAGCTGGAATGATTCGCACTCAGATTCAAGATGACGGTGTAGGTATGAGTAAAGTAGAGTGCGATCGCCTCTTTGATCTCCATGTCCGCGATCCCCAAGATTCTTGTTCTACAAGCATTGGCTTAAAAATGTATCTTTGTCGGAAAGTTATCAAGGCACATGGCGGTAAAATTGGTGTTATTAGTAACCGCAAGCGCGGGTTAACTTTCTGGTTTACATTACCTCTAGCAACTTCATCCGCAACAAATCGCCCATGAATCACCAAAAAATGCGAGAGTAAATGAACCAGTAAGGGAAACACTCTCGACGGTATGGGCAAAGTTGCTCGGATGCTAATATCTACTCAATTTACAACAGTGCAAAGGTGGTGGAGAAAAACCTTTTCTGCACCAACAACAGATGAAACCACTACTCTTTACAAAGCTTGGCGTAACCATTTTTTGTGGCAAAGATTGCGCTTATGGTTATGGCTGGTGCTAATTTGTCTTTTGTCTTTTACCTTGCGAGACATTTACGGCTTGTTTTTCCCCTTAAAGGAGTTGGAAAGCCTGCCAGAAGTACTTAGAGCTAAAAGCCTTGCGATCAATGTTGCAATGCTTGCGAGTATAATTATTTGCTTTGCCTTACATAAAACTAAGTTAGGTCGTCATCGTCCAGATTTATTATTTTTGGGGTCTTCTTGGTCAATTAGTCTAGCATCGCAGTTGTTTGCAACCATCAGAGGTTTCGCATTACCCGACACCATCGGCTGGTCGTTGCTGTTTTTGAGCCAAGCTGTGTTGATGCCCGTCTGCTGGATTCTTCACTTGCTATGTGAAGTGGGTGTGCTGATTTACTATTTTGGTGTAAATACAGCCCTTGGACTAAAAACACCAATCCCCGAACACCCAGAAATATATAATGTAACCTTTATCTTATACATTTTTTGGTTTTGTGCTATATGTGACATCGGAGTTTATCTGTACGATCGCTTGCAACGCTCTGAGTTTTACGCTCGTCAAGAACTAGAATCTGCGTACCAAAAACTCAAGGTTGCAGAAGCTAAATATCGCAGCATTTTTGAAAACGCCGTTGAAGGTATTTTTCAAAGCAGTCCCGATGGACGTTACATTACGGCAAATCCGGCTTTAGCACGCATTTATGGCTACTCCTTAGCGGAGGAGGTGACAGCAAATTTCACTGATATTGAACAATTGTACGTTGATCCGAACCGGCGGGCAGAATTTGTGCGTCTGATGGAAAAGTATGGCAGCGTTTCCGAGTTTGAGTCCCAAATTTATCGCCGAGACGGGAGTATTGTCTGGATTTCGGAAAAAGCCTATGCAGTGCATGATGAACATCTTAAACTGCTTTACTACGAAGGTTTAATTGAAGACATTACCCAGCGCAAACAAACTGAAGAAGAACTACGAGTATTTTTTCATGCAGTTTCTCACGACTTACGCAACCCAGTGCTGGGTAGTTTAATGGTGCTGAAAAATTTGCTTTCACGTCCAGAGGATAATATTTCGATTTCACGCTCAATTTTAGAGCGGATGATTCAAAGTAGCGATCGCCAACTTAATTTAATTAATTCCTTGATGGAAGCTTATGTCAGCGAGGTGCAAGGTGTTATTTTGCAACGCCAACCCGTACAATTACTGGCAGTTGTCGAAGCTGCGATCGCAGATTTAGAGCCATTACTAGCACAAAATCAAGCCAAGCTGACAAATTTGATATCCGCAGATTTGCCATTAGTGAATGCTGATTCTACGCAACTATGGCGAGTTTTTTCTAACTTAATCGTCAACGCTCTGAAACACAATCCCCCGGAATTAGTTTTGACAATCAACGCTATCCGTAAGGATGACATAATTTATTGTACTGTTAATGACAACGGCGTGGGAATTAGTCAACAACAAAGCGATCGGCTTTTTGACCTTTACTTTCGGGGTACTAGTATCGGCAATTCCGTAGGTTTAGGATTGGGCTTGTATCTATGTAAGCAAATCATCAATGCTCACGGTGGCGAAATTGGTGTGAATAGTGCATTGGATGCAGGCGCAACCTTCTGGTTTACATTACCTATTAGCGCCTCAGAAGCCTCCGCTCAGACTTTCCGCAAAATCTGAAATTAAATGACACAGAGCAAGTGACTTGATTGCTCTTTTCAATCTAAAATCCTCTGATTGTGTGATACCAGTTCACACAAACCCTGATACATATAGATTTCTCGTAGGGGCACAGCATTGCTCATCCGTGTCAACTTAAGGTGAAAGCCAGCCTAAAACCAGCTTTTAGCAGATTATCTCATTGTCTCGTTCCCAGTCGGAGACTGGGAATGCCCCTCATTGAGGCTCCGCCTCCGTAACTTGCGGCAGAGCCACCAGGAACTGCATTTCTAGCCAGAGGCTATAAACGAGATTTTAAAGGAGTTTCGGCTTAAGTTGACACGAATGAGCATTGCTGTGCCCCTACCAACGTATTTGTATCATTATCATTATTAAAGTAAAACGGTGTAACTAGGCATACTGGGGTATAACCTATATCAGGGAAGGTTTCGACCGTTATCCGATTTCAAAAATCAAATATAAATCATAGTATTAGTGACAAAAGTAACCATTCAAACGTGACTTTTGACACAGGTGTGTGCGTGATTATTCCGATTATATTGAGAATATAGAAATCAAGCAATGCAACGGAGATTAAAGGATATATGAACCGCTTAAAATCTATTCTTCTTGGAAGCTTATTAGCAGCTGCTTCAATTACTGCTCTTTCTCAAAATGCTAATGCTGCTGAATTTAAATCTGAGCATGATCATTTTAATCGTAATACTGTAGCTGTTAATAACAGTAAAGTTCAACGCGAACGTCAAGTCCGTGAACAACGCGCTCGTGAATTGCGTGAGCGTCAAGCCCGTGAACAACGCGCTCGTGAATTGCGTGAGCGTCAAGCTCGTGAACAACGCGCTCGTGAATTGCGTCAACGTCAAGCTCATTTTAATCACTAAGCTGAAATTTTACCCTCATATTACGTTAGGAGAGTAGCAATATTCTCCTTTTTTTATTTGCATAAATCTACTTAAATTAATGCCTAAATAATGTTAATCAAGGAGTTGCTAACAAAATTAGGCGCTTTTTGTCCAAATTATCAGCAAAATCAGATGAATAGATGCGATCGCATGAAGTGAAATTAAGAGTATTATTTAGTACCATCCAATACTGCGTAGGTTTTGCCGAAAAAATAAAAATTTGAGTACCGACAGGTAAGTTAGCAATACGTCTGATTAGAATGTCGCCATGTCTGTAGAGAACACTAGCTTGGTTAGCTTCGGAGTTATTGCTGTCGTTAAACATCTTTTGATCATGCAATACGTAGTAGCTAATATAACGTCAATTCGACGGCTCATATAGTGTTTGTCCAATTTACCCATCTGCGCGACCTTCCAGGAAGGTTGATCGCCTTGGGTGTTTTCCAGTTCACATCAAGACTTAATTTTTGCCAAGAATTTTTTCTATTTCCAAAATTTATGGTACAATTATACTACTCAAGGCAGAATTCAATGCTTATTTAGTCAAGCGAAGGTGGCGAGTAGCATATTTAATGCTGTTCAAAGCGATCGCTTGGCTTTTATGCTAAGAATAACTAAAAGTAAGAAATTTATTCAAACATTATTAAAAGATGCAAACAATTAAACCTATCTAGATATTAGTTGGCACTACATAGAAAAACCCCCTGTTTTTGAATCAGCACTTTTTGCAGTCAGGAGAAATTATAATGAACAGCTGCGTTTTGATGGCGGAAATTATTAACGAGCCGCAACTCCGCTATACGGCGGATAATCTGGGAGTCACGGAAATGCTGGTGCAGTTTCCCAATTCCCAGAAACCAGAAGATCCACCAGCGACCCTGAAAGTCGTCGGCTGGGGGAATTTAGCCACAGAAATTCAGCAAAACTACCACCAAGGCGATCGCGTCATCTTGGTAGGACGTTTAAGTATGAATACTGTTCCGATGGAAGGTTTTAAAGAAAAACGCGCTGAATTAACCGTGCAACAAATTCAACCTGTTGGAGGTAGTTTTAATACTGATCCATTGCCCTCAGCAACCGTAACTCCCTCATTTAGTGAAACGTCTCCACCACAGCCATCTTCAACATCTCGTCCGCCACAGAAAGAGGTTCCCAGTTACGAGTCACCACGTCCAGCACCTACCCCGGCGACAAATCCTGTTGGCGTTACTCCCCAAGCGACAAGTTACGAACCCGTACCCCAACCCACAAATTATGAGCGAACCACTTATCCAGCAGTGAAAGCGGAAGAACCAGATCCAGATGATATTCCGTTCTAAAGTTGGTAGTTGAGCATATATTCAATTTGCTCACATACTTAGCAAAAAGCCAAATTAATAATTTCTACAAATAGCCATCCTTGAGGATGTGCTATTTTTTTGTCTGCGTTGACGCTTTGCGTCTTGTCGTGAGACATCGCTTAGTTTAGCGATCGAGTTTATGTCGCCTTAGACAAATTCAGTCCTATTAACAAACCAATTTTCAACCCTTAAATTATTAAAAAACTCAAAATCAGAAACATTATTAGTTACCAAGATTAAATTATTACAGTAAGCAATACTTGCAATTTGACCATCTACAAAAGCAGGAGTTTTGCCAATCTTGGATAATCTAGCTCTTTCTTGGGCGTGCCATTGTGCCGCATTTAAATCGTAATCAAGGACTGGTAAATTTAATATCGATTCATGAATATAATTCCAAAGTGACTCTCGCCGCTTAGATTCTGGCAATCGCAAACAGCCATGTAAAAGTTCATGAACAACAACACTAGAAACGGCAACTTCTGATTTATGAATATCTAGTTTGTGCAAAACATTAGCATTAGGAATAGGACGTGCTGGCTCTGAGAGAATATTGGTATCAAGTAAGTATTTCAAGCTCATAGATCAATTTCTCTTCCCACACTGCGATCGCGTAAGTTAGCGAAATCATCATCAGTAAAGATAATCCCCTCGCTTTGGATTACGCTTCTAAATTTTTGTAATCCCTGCCAAAAATTATCCCCTCTAGATTCCTCCTTTTTTTTACGAAGAAACTCAAACAAATAGTCCCGTTCTTCTATGGGTAAACTTTCAATAGAATTAATAATTTCTTGTAAAGTCATCATAGAACCTCCTAATCAAGTAAATCCTACGTTTAATAACTCTATTTTAATCTCTAAATCCAAAGAGCGCTTAAATCCACTACTCCAGACAACTTCCATCATCATCTCCTAGTAAATCAGCGATCAAATCATCAACACTTCCCCTTTTTGCTGTCCCATCTTTAAAAGCCTGCATCACTTCTTGAGCATTAGCCAAAATTTCAACCCGCCGATTCTCAATTCGTTGCTGGCGAAGAAACTCAAATAAATACTCTCGATCTTCTGTGGGTAAACTTTCAATAGAATTAATAATTTCTTGTAAAGTCATCATAGAACCTCCTAATCAAGTAAATCCTACCTTTACTAACTCTATTTTAATCTTTAGATCCTTTAACTGAAAAAGCAATCAACTTTTGCGATCGCTAGATGATTTATTGTCACGCTCGGAACCATTAATGGTGATTGTTGCTACTCTCCTAACGCAGTTTAGAACTTGGCTATGGGTTAAGTCTGCGATCGTTTCTGGGCTTAAGAAAGATACGGCATAAAAATATCTATTTTTTTAAACTGAAATTTTTCAATACATTGACGTTTCGTGTCCCTTTAATAAGCTCTGCATGACAGCTATAGATCATAATATTCTCGTTGCCATTCCTTTCCTTATAATCATCCACAAGTCTTTTCCAATTTAAAATAATAATATTTTTTGAGTCATCTTTCTGTAAACCAATTAAAGATTCTATATCTTTAGTTTCTTCTGTTAATGGTTGTAATTCTAAATTTTCTAATGCTTGCTTTAAAGTATCCCAAACATTTTGAATCCGAATGACTCTAAAAACTGTACCTCTTGAATGTTCCACGATAAATAACTCATAAAATTTCTTTTCAATAACTAACAGATTCCATTCAGGATAAGTGAACCTTACTCCTCTACTACTAATGGTTTTAACTTCTATCTTAAACCGTTCCTCATTTATACATAATAAGTAGTCATGAGCATAGTGGTTTTCAAGTTTATAATTTGTTTGATTCTTATAGATATGATTATAAAATAACTCAGCAAGTTTTTTTCCTGGCTCTCCCCATTCTCGATCTCCTGTTCCATCTTGGTTTGTCGTATCTTTAACACCATCAGTTTCCGGCTGTTGTTCGTCTATGACTTCATCCTGATTAATATGATTAATAATCTTTTCTACCCAATCAATTTTTTTCAATTTTTCCACTAGTTCTGAGGGTAAACTACCATGTTTTATCATCAGAAGAGCCAGATATTTTTTAACCGCTAACTTTCGGTCTTCATCTTTTGATTCAATCATATCAATCCATTCGAGCAATTTTTCCTCTCCTATACTTGGTTTTTCTTGGCGACAAGCATAGAAAAATTCTAATCCTCTAGATATGTATTGTGTATTTAAAACACAATCATCTGGTGCAAAAGCAGACAATAATTGTTCCTCAATATCTCCACTATTGATATCCAGTAGATTGTAATTATGATGGTAAGTATCAGCTTTACTTAAAAAGCTAACCTTACTTAAGCAATCAATTAATCCTTTATATTCTAATAAACTATTCTGTTTAATATCCTCTAGGCTCGTTTTATTAATTAACTCGCCTATTTGTTGTGCTATTTGGATATCAGCTTGAGAATTTATTAATTGCCACTGTAAAACTTTAAGTAGGTTTAATGTTGTTGTATGAAACTGTTCTTGAACAGGAGAATAGGAGATAAGCTGCTGAAATTTATCCCATTCATTACCATGAATAATCGTGTGTTTTTCACAATTATCTCGAACGTTTTGCCATTGAAAAACATGAGTAAAAACATCCTCTTTCTTTAAGATATTCTCAACAATATAGCGAACATCTTGAGCTAAAACTAGCTGTTGATAATCTCCCCATAAACCATTAGGTAATGCAGGACACCGAGTTAAAAAATGCCCCATTCCTTTATTCCCAGAAAGTATTTCACGAATTGTATTAGATTGCTGATTTAATGTTTTTATTGCTAATTCATCCCAAATTAGTTTCCAAAACTCATAATGAGTTGTTCGATGAAGTTGCACAAGTTGTTTAAATTCTTCCCAATTATTTTTAGAAATATTAAATAATTGACATAACTGATTTCCTAATTCAATACCTAACTCTTTTGCGAGTTTATTGTTTTTATCAGTAGGAATGATTTTTGCTCGACCTGTATTCACATCAAATGAAGCATTAATTATAAAACTTAAGCCTAATCTTTCTTGGGTTGGTGCTGTTACCCAGATATTAGGAACACCATTAGGTAATGAAGCCCGCAATTTATTTTCTTTTTCATCTAAAGTAATTACAAAATTTCCATAATTACCTAATTTTAGGCATAAAGCATTAGTTGTAAATTCTCCAATTCTTACTTCCCCGATTTCAATGCTTTCTTCTGCTGATAAATATCGAGGTTTCCAACATATAACTGTTTCATACTGTTTTACAAGATGACATTTTTTAATTCTTTTTGCAAAAATAAGCAATAGCCCTAACAATTTTTCAAAATCTTTAATTATATCATCTATAGCGAAACCTAAACTTGAATCAATGGGTAAAAATATCGCTGTTCCATCAAATATATTTTGATTATATCGCTGTAATTTTTGCTCAAGCCGATCACTACTGATCCTGCTCGGCTGATTACTATTAGCTATTAACTGGCTAGGAACTAACCCCCCAACAATCTTAAAAGCTATGCGATTACTAAAGACATAAGGCTCTTTACAAATCAAATGAACACTTTTGAATCCTAAACCAAATTTACCTGTAACTTGAGAAGTTTCTAAATTATTACTGTCATTTGGTTTATCGGAATAGTTGAACGATAGCATTTTTTCTAAATCTTGTCCAAATCCCTTATCTCGATAGTCACGTAGGGGATAGTCAGGATGGACAAAACAGTTTATTGGTCTGCCCCAATACATCATAGTAATAGTATGTTTATTCCTGTCAATTTCAAGAATAAATTTTTTACGTTCAGTTGATACTGGCTGTCCTTGAGCCATCATTTCTAATTCAACTAAAGCATCGTCAGCATTTTGGAATATTTCAAAAGGAATATTTGTCAATTGATAACCGAACTGTTTTATTTTGTCTCGAACTGCTTGTAATAAAACAGAAGATGCAGTATTGTTTGGACTGTTATTTTCTAAAATACTACCTAGCTGTTGTTTTAGATTATAAATATTTTGATCAATACTACTGAAGTCTCTATAGTAAGTTCGATATTCCTCACGTATAGATACAGCTTTATTTAATTCCAAAAGAATTTTATTGATTTGTTCATCTTGATTATGAACTCCTAAAAATTTTATAATAGATGGTGCGCTATCTAGAATGACATTACGGGTTACTGGTACGTCTAGCTGTTCAGATTCCGTTAAACTTGTCCAAACTCTATCTAAAGGTTCACTGACATCTCTTACTTGATAAACATTGTTAATCAAATTTCTAGCAGATTCTTTTAATAAATTAGATAATTCTTCTCTATTATATTCTGAAGGATTAAGAGATGATAATATTAGTTTGGTAGTATGCTGATCTAATCTATTGACAAAAATACTTTCTGTTCTTCCTTGCTTCTTACCAGCAGTGAAAGAATCTCCACTAATTAAAGATGGTACTTGCTCTGTATCTCCTGTGGATTCAACTACTGAAAAAAACCGAGATGAGACTATCCCCAATAACCTATCATACACTAGATCCAAGTCTCTATTTCTTAGGAAAGTTTGTGCTAATTCTCTGAGATTTTCATTGTCTTTAGCTATTAAACAAATAAATGCACCGATGGCTTCTGAGTAAACATGATAATGCCAATCCTGAAAATATTGCTCTAAATTTACGGTATTTTCTTGTTCTTGTCCTTCATGTTGTTGTTGAATAATTTGTTGCTGAGTTGCTTGTGAAAGTTGATCTAAATAAATTTTTATGATGTCTTCTTGCGTTGCATCTAAGATATGACATTCAGCAATATTAGGAATGTTGACGCATAATTCTTTAGGAGATTTCCATTGACCTAAACGATTAAGCAACAATATATTAGGTAGAATCGCAGTACCAAAATTTATACTATTAACAGCTAGTGCCAGATATTGATTATAAATTTCAATAGCTGTTGTATCGGTGAATTGAAAAGACTCAGATATCCAACCCAATAAATTAATTATCCTTGACTCTTCAATAGGTTGTAAAATATGAGGTAATATATATCTTTTACAGTTTTCCTTTCCTAGTATTTTTACCACTTGGTCAACTAATTTCCATACAGGTAAAATATTGTTACCAATCCCACGAAATATCACTAAAGCATTGTCCAAAGGAAATTCATCTTCTGTAAATTGCCCTAAATAATATTGAGGAAATTGCGATATTATATTACCAACAACTCTTAAAACGTCATTCCCCTTAATGAATAGTTGACTATTTAACCATCTTAAAGCATTCTGATTATCCCGAATTTCATGATGTAATTGTGATACTGTTATCAAATCAGTATTTGATATCTCATAGAGAATATTTTGTATCTCTGACTCTAATTTAGATTCAGGTGTGTAGAGAACCTGAGATGGTTTAACGGGTGTATTATCAGTAGTGATCAGCCACTGAGTTGCTTGAAGATTAGAAATAATTTGGCGAGATAAAATAGAGGAATTGTTAGATATTATTATGATGATTACTTGATATAAAGATGGTTGCTTTTCTAATACATCCAGCAAAATATTTTCTTCGATACATTCGCTAAATAAACTAGAGATTGATTGATAATTTAATCCAAGTTGAACCAAATTAGATTTTAAATGATAACCTTCGTTTAATTTAATTAAATCCTGTTCGTAGTGTTTCAAATACTCAGGATATTTCAGAATGTATTTAGGGGCGATCGCCTGACCAGATGATAACTTTAACCATGCTGCTTCCTTTAATCTATCACGATATTCATGCTTGACATCAGAGGAAGACTGCTGCCAAACCTTCAAAATTAATTCCGTATAATCGTGAGGATTAGATTCTTGTAATAATACATTCATCGCAGCAGAAGCATTCCATTGCAGAATCCATCCTTCTTCTTGTAAATGTAAAATATTAGAGTTCTGTTTAATTAAAGTCACCTTTCCTAGTAATCCTTCATTTAAAAAGAATTGATCGCGAAGATCAGGATTTTGCAAATAAGTATTTTCTTGAATACTTACTAAAATATCTGCAATGCTTTTATGTAATGGCAACGATTTCCATAAATCTTGATTTTGAGGACTTTTACCTATCTCATTTAATATGTCTTTTCGCTCATCATCATTTAACTCTATTTTGTCAAAAAGTGAAACAAAGTTACTCGATTCATTTCGTAATTGATTTAATAAGTCTATTACAGCATCGGAAGTTAAACGACTGATACCAAGTTGAACGAATTTCTCTTCAGAAATTGACCGAGATAAAGCAGAATTAATTAATCGCCATGACTCATTTGTAATTGACAAAACCTTTTGAGCTAATTTTGACCATAAGGAATCAGATTGAGAAATAATATATAGTTTTTCTTGACTATGGTATTTGTCAGACTGTCCATGTAATAAATAACGAATTGGTAGAAACATTTTAATGTACCTCTTTTAATAATTCAGTTAATAGTTGCTTCCGACGCTCAGGTAGTAGAGCTAAGACTGGAGTTTTACTTAAGCTATTCTTACAGGTATCGAGATTACAAGGGATAGGGGAAATATTTTGATCCTTTTCAAGTAATTTTGCTATTTCTTTATCAACTACAATAGGTTGAATGTTTTCAATAGCTTGTATTAATAAATTTATTAAGCTGTCCTCAGAATTTGTAAATAAAATAGATTTACGTTTGAACTCTTGAAAGTCGTGATAAGAATAGAAGATAGCTGTTTGTTGTGGATATTTACTTCCGATAAGACATCGCCAATCTGGATTTACTGACAAAATATTAATCACATAATTCTTGGATAAATTAAGAAATTGTTTGAGTATTGGCTCTAAACTTGTGTTACTTGTTCCTTGTTGTTCCCAGCGATTGATCAAAGAATTTAGATTTAATAAAATAGTTTTTGTGTCTTCAAGATTCAATTGTCCCAAACCACCATTAGGAGGGACGATAAATAATGATTTGGGCAACAATAAAACACTGATATCACTTTGCAAAAGCTCTTGAAAAATATTTTCAATAACATCTATATAAATAACTTCTGAATCTCGAATTAGATTAATTAATTTTTGTAAAGCGTTCTTTATTTCTGAATTAAGTTCACTCAAATTTAATTGAGATAACCCTTTTTTGATGAATTGGATTAAATGCTTTTGAACTTCATCACTTTCAATTTTCTGAGTTCTCCGATTTTGACAACATTCTTTGAGAAATGAAACCAGATAATTAATGCCACGATGATTATGTAAAATAGTTTCTGATAGATTAGTCAAGGCATCTATAATCTCTCTATCAGTCCATTGATCAAACGTTGTATTATCAAAACGAAGATTAGGGGCGTGTGATAAAGTTAATAGATGGCTTGATGATTGTGCAATTCTACTGAGATTAGGAAACCAATCCCAGTTAGGATTTGAAGGAAGGGGTAAAACTTTAACTCTCCTTATCCTGTCTAATAAAATCCATTTTTTATTATGAAGACAATATACCCATTCATATTGATAACAAATACTTTCTCTATAGATTTTGCTTTGAAATATCTTTGATTTGATAAATGCTGTACATAAATTATATATATCCTGAACAGATGATTGGTGAGTCAATCTAAATTCTTGAAGAGAATGAAGAATCAGTTTAATAGTTCCTTGCGTAGCTAAAATTTTATTCCACTGTTGCACCATTTCTGCTTCTTTGTTGGGTGTTTTGGCTAATATTTTTTCTTGTCGAATATCCGCCAATGATTCTATGTAATTGCGTCCTGAATCCAGAAAGAAGTAGCCATGTAAGAAGATATTGTAATCCTTATTACCTTGACAAGGAATTAATTCAAATTCCTCAATTTCCTTTTCTGAACTTTCTGCAAGGGGTAAGAATACAGCCCATTGGATTTTTAAAGATCCTTGATTAGCTTGACTAGAATCTTTTTCTGAAACAATAACAGCACAATGGGGTATAGATTTATCTGGTTCATTCGATTCATGACCGGTTTCATCTATTTTAGAACGTTTAGGCCAGTAATCTGATTGGTGTAATTCTTCCCAAAAATCATTCACCGGTACTTGAGGAAGTAAACTATAAAAATAATCCGCATTTAAAATGGCTTCTTTGCCAGCAAATTTAAGCATTCTTAATGCTTCTTCTTGTTTGACTTTAATACAGACTTTACCTTTTAAATCACGTTCTATTGGCTGATAATTATCTCCATTTGATTTCGGATACAAACAACGTTGTAAATCTGCGGAATCTACTCTCACATGAAATTGCTTCTCAACGCGATTTTTTTCCGTATTAAATTGCCAGTAATGTACTTCACGAAGATGTTTTAAAGCTGGTAATAATAAGGCTATTTTATCTGCCATATCAGGCGGAAATTGCTGTTGAATTGAATCCAAATCATAATAGTTTGCTATAATATTATGATCTTTAGAATAATCTCTGTGCCGTAAGGGTATCCATAAGACAAAATAGCGTTCTTCGTTTAGCTGACATAAACCCTGTCCCCTCAAATATTCTTCCAAAATGTCTCGATCTTCTATTGATAAAGCAACCCAATTAGGTCGTCTGCGCTCAATTCCATCTGAAGGGGCATAAGGATTCAAAAATCGTCCACAACCTTCTGGTATATTTTCTGAACGTGCAATAAAGAAAAATGCTTCACAAAAGTGGAAAACGCTTTTCTGTCCAAGTCCAAATTTACCAATTTTCCCTTTATTTCCTGCATTAGCATCTACTCCAATATAAGCTATAGCTTTCTCATCCTCACGAGTAAATGTGCCATTATTGAGGAAAAAAAGTGCCGGACATTTTAATAATGGGTGACTGACTTGGTTTCCTAATCCTTTGACTAAGCCAAAATCAAGTCGAGTGGCCTCTCCGTCATTGGCGTTTTGAATAATTTCCTTAATGATGGGAAAACCCTCTTTATATCTCTCTTTGAGTAAATTTTTTATTTGGTTAACAATTGTTCCAGGGGAGAGTTCAAAACCAGTCATAGGAATAGAATTTTTAAAGTGCGTTAAACTAATCGTCATTTTATGGACTACGAGCATTGGCGCTAGACCAGTTCCACACAATCTCTGAACTACTCTTTACCATATCAACACAATCCAGACCTATCCTGGCAACGATCGCTGGAGATGTCAAATCAGAAAAACGAGAACAACCGATCGCAGTTTGCAGAGATGACAGGCAGTAATACATCGCAAATGCGTGTATATTGTGGAAGTATGCGATGTCAAGAAAAACTGCTAAGGAGTGTAAAAACCAAATTTACCCACACAGACATCAAAACTATTGTTAAAATCCAAATAATTTTAAGTTAATATTCATACCCAACTCCTATGAGAGAAACTGTCCTAGAGGTTCGCAATCTCCAAGTTGAATTTCCCAGTGATGGCAATAGCGTCAGAGCTTTGGATGGTATTTCATTTGCGCTACATCGAGGTGAAACTCTAGGAATAGTCGGAGAATCGGGGAGTGGTAAATCAGTGACAGCCCTAGCTGTGATGGGTTTGTTGCAAACTCCCGGTATAGTTGCTGGCGGTGAAATCTGGTTTCGTCCGCAGGAGAATGCTAACGCCATCGATTTGGTAAAATTGCCTACTGAGCAAATGCAGTTACACCGGGGTGGCGACATTGCCATGATTTTTCAAGAGCCGATGAGTTCGCTTAATCCGGTTTATAACATCGGGTTTCAGCTAACAGAAGCGATTATGCGACATCAAAATGTGTCAGCATCCCAAGCAAAACAAATTGCGATCGCAGGTCTGCAAGAAGTAAAACTTCTACCTAGCGATCAGGAGATACAACAGCAGTATACCGAAACTTCATCGAAACTAGATCCATCAAAGTTACCACAGTTGGTTAAAGAACACAAAGAAGCGATGCTAGAACGCTACCCTCATCAACTTTCTGGGGGTCAGTTGCAACGGGTGATGATTGCAATGGCAATTTCTTGCAACCCATTAATCTTAATTGCTGATGAACCAACCACAGCCTTGGATGTGACGGTGCAAGCGACTATTTTGGAGTTAATTCGAGAATTGCAGCAAAGCCGTGATATGGCAATGATTTTCATCACCCACGACTTGGGGCTAATTTCGGAAATTGCTGACGAAGTAGCGGTGATGTATAAAGGCAAAGTTGTCGAGTCTGGTGCTTGTGAGCAAATTTTCAGCAGTCCCCAGCATCCATATACTAAAGGTTTGATAGCTTGTCGCCCCTCACTTGACCGCCGTCCTCAAAAATTACTCACTGTTTCTGACTACATGAGTACAGAAGAGACACCAACGGGACAAGTAGTAATTCAAGCGAAAGAACCCGCACAACCTACAGAAATCACCGCCGAAGAGATTGCTGCAAGATTGGCAAACTTCAATCAGAAGGAACCCTTGCTGCAAATCCGCAATCTGAAAGTTGGTTTTCCAGTGCGCGGGGCGTTTGGTGGGACAAAACGCTACAATATGGCAGTTAATGGCGTTTCTTTTGATGTTAAACCAGGGGAAACACTCGGTTTGGTGGGAGAATCTGGTTGTGGTAAAACCACCCTTGGCAGAACCTTGCTGCGATTAATTGAACCGATGAGTGGTCAGATTATCTTTGAGAAACAAGATATTACTAGCCTCAAAGGAGAAGCGTTGCAAAAACTGCGGCGGGAAATGCAAATAGTCTTCCAAAATCCTTTTAGTTCCCTTGATCCCCGGATGAAGGTTGGGGACGCGGTGATGGAACCATTGATAATTCACGGCGTTGGTAAGACCAAGCAACAACGACGACAGCGAGTAACCGAACTCTTAGAACGGGTGGGGTTGAGTGCAGATGCGATTAACGGCTATCCCCATCAGTTTTCTGGCGGTCAACGCCAACGGATTTGCATAGCTCGTTCTTTGGCATTAAATCCTAAATTTATTATCTGTGATGAATCAGTTTCAGCGCTGGATGTTTCAGTACAGGCGCAGGTATTAAATCTTCTCAAAGAATTACAGTCAGACTTTCAGCTTACTTATATTTTTATTTCTCACGATTTAAGTGTAGTGAAATTTATGAGCGATCGCATTTTAGTGATGAATCGCGGTCAAATTGTTGAAGAAGGCACAGCCGAAAGCATTTACCTGGAACCCAAAGAGGAATACACACAAAAATTAATTGCTGCGATTCCTACTGGTAGTGCCGAACGTGTGCGAAATCGTCATCTGAAAGCTTTATAGAAAGGTCATTATGATCTTAAGACTTGCGCTACCATATCCCCTATTGCCTTCGTGCAATATAGGTCAGGAGTAATGCAGGTCTAACACAAACATGACAGAAGAATTTAATACACAGGGGGCAGAAAATCTAGTTGCGATCGCTGATCAATTCGCCCAATCGGGAAAGGTTACAGAGGTTAAAGCCTTTGGTAGTGGTAATATCAATGACACATTCTTAGCAACTCTCGATGACTCTGAAGAACAACATTTTGTCCTGCAACGCATCAACACGCAGGTGTTTCGTCAGCCCGAACTGATTATGCATAATATGCGTATCTTCACTGAGCATGTTCAGAAACGCTTACAATGCGCCCCACTTAATCGTCGCTGGGAAGTGCCACGCGTACTATTAACCAAAGATGCTCAAGACCACTGGAGGGATGCAGACGGCTGCTTTTGGCGGGCGATTAGCTTTATTGGAGGTTCCCAGTGTTTCGATAGTATGCGCGATCGCTCATACGCGAAAGAAATCGGTTACGCCTTGGGGATGTTCCACAATCTGATCAGCGACTTACCACCAGAAAAACTCGCGGACACTCTTCAAGGCTTCCACATTACACCGCTTTATCTCCAATATTATCAGGAAGTGTTGGCGAAAACTAGTGCGCGTCAATCTGTGGAAGTTAATTATTGCTTACAGTTTGTTAGCGATCGCCAAATCTTTGCACATATCCTAGAGAATGCCAAATCTGAAGGCATTCTCCCCCTGCGTTTGATGCATGGCGATCCCAAAATCAACAATGTCATGTTTGACACTGTTACCCAGGAAGCCGTCAGCGTTATTGACCTCGACACCGTTAAACCCGGCCTAGTACATTACGATATTGGTGATTGCCTGCGATCGGGTTGCAATCCGGCTGGAGAAGAAACCGAGAATTGGGAAAGTATTTATTTCGATACTGATCTGTGTCAGGGAATTCTAAAAGGTTATCTCTCAGTAGCAAAGGTATTTCTGACCGACAATGATTATGCTTATATTTACGATGCAATTCGTCTGATCACCTTTGAACTAGGACTGAGATTTTTTGCTGATTATTTAGCAGAGAATGTCTACTTCAAAGTTAAGCACCCAGAACATAATTTGGCAAGAGCGATCGTCCAGTTTAAGCTAACCGAAAGTATCGAATCTCAAGAGACGCAGATTCGTAAGATTATCAAAGACATGATATCATGTCCGCCAAATTACCCATAATAAAGGAACCCCACCCCCAACCCCTCCCGAAGAGCGGGGAGGGGAGACAAAGCATCGCTTTGGCGGGGTGGGGTTCCGGGTATTATACTTAATTGCCCGGACATCATTTAAAATGAACGACCAGACATTTTCTTTGCAACCTTTTCCTTCGACAAAATCCCTGCCTAATTTGAAAATTGCAGGCAATATCAACCGAAATTCTAATCAGCTTGCCATCCGCTACACCTTTGGAGGCGACTTAAAAGAGATTGCCATAGACTCACCATCAAATACACAATTGCGAAAGCCCGAATTGTGGAAAAACACATGCTTTGAGTTCTTTCTTAGCATCAAAGATTCTCAACGGTATTGGGAATTCAACCTTTCCCCCGCCGGACATTGGAATGTCTATCGCTTTGATGGATACCGTCAAGGAATGCAAGAGGAAACAGCTTTTACAATACTTCCGTTTAATGTTCAAAATCAAGCTGACGGTTTAGCACTTGTGTTAGATGTCGATTTGAATAAAATTGTTTCGGCAGAACAAGCGATTGAAGTTGGTATTACTACAGTTATTAAACACAGAAATAGTGAGGTGAGTTACTGGGCGTTAACTCATCGAGGCGCGGAGGCTGACTTTCATCTGCGGGATAGTTTTATCGTTGAGTTATAAACACTAATTAGCGAACGTCCGTAGGAGCGTCATTATAAATTAGTAATTATTTGGTCATTCTACATCCATTCCTTCCCACAGTTGAGACACAGGTAAAGTGTTTACTGTTATGGCATCATCCCAACCGTGACGAAAACTTTCGATCGCAGATTCAGCTATTTCCTTATCCTCCTGTTGGTTATTTTCTTCGTCAGCGTTTTCTGGGAGCAGTACAATAACTCTGACGCGGGTCTGCTGGTCTACAGTCAATGGTACATCTAGAGAAAGTTGACCTTGTTGATCCACATTTCCCATGACTTCAATAGCTTTCATCGCTCCTCCAGTGGTTTTGCGTTCACTACTCTTGAACCAAATCAGCAGCAGTGAGAAGAATCTAGTTTAGATTATCGCAAAATTGAAACGCGATCGGCACTATGCTTAAAGAGCTAGTTAAAACATGAATAAAGAGACTAATGTTTCCGACGGGCTACGCTTAAGCATAATTGGCTCAATCTTACAACTTAATACAGCATTTGATTAATTTGTAACAAATTAAATTTGGCAATACCCTGCAATGCCAATGCGATACCCTGCAATGCCAATGCATCAGCTTACAATACCAAAGCATCGGCTTACAATACCAATGCGATACCCTGCAATGCCAATGCAATACCCTGCAATGCCAATGCAATACCCTGCAATGCCAATGCATCGGCTTACAATGTTAATGCAAGCATAAATAAAATAGTTGTGTGTTGTATGTCAACAATGCTTGCAGAAATTCGTCGCAAAATAGCTGATGATCAATTTGAATTCTCCAAACACGCTGTTGACCAATCTATCCTGCGCGGCATTCACCTACAAGAAATTAAGGAGGTGATTGCTAATGGCAGCACGTTATCTATCGGGGTGAAATCCTCGTCACAAAACTTAATTACGAATTACGTACAGCCCTTTGGGCATGAAAACCGCGTAGCGTGCCGGAGGCTCTATTACGAATTACGAATTATTTTAATTTGGTCAAGCAATCATTCCCTCTTCGATGTTATCTGTGCCAGTGCGAGCCTCGCGTATGCGTTCCTCGTCCAGATTTTCCGGTAAAAATCCACCTGCCTGCATTTTCCATAACCTGTGATAAGCGCCGCCAAGTGTCAGCAGTTTGGCGTGGGAACCATCTTCGATAATGCGACCTTTGTCGAACACCAAAATCCGGTCTAGATGGACGATGGTAGATAGCCGATGAGCCACCACGATCACCGTTTTCTCATTCATTGCTATGTCGAGGCTATCCTGGATCGCTTTTTCGGTGATGGAATCAAGGCTAGAGGTGGCTTCATCCAAGATTAGGATCGGGGCATCTTTGAGGATTACGCGAGCGATCGCAATACGCTGCCTCTGCCCTCCAGACAACTTTACACCACGTTCGCCCACCAGAGAATCGTAACCATCCTTAATTTGGGCGATGAAATCGTGAGCATGAGCCTTTCGCGCTGCCTCAATCACTTCCTCATCGGTTGCATCCAAGCGTCCGTAACGAATATTTTCTAGTAATGTCCGATGAAACAGAGACGGATCTTGGGGAATCAAGCTGATCTGGGCGTGTAGAGCATCCTGAGTCATGTCTTGAATATCGACCCCATCAATGATAATCTGTCCAGATTGGGGGTCAAACAAACGCAGAATCAGATTGACAAAGGTAGATTTTCCAGAGCCGGACAAACCCACCAGTCCAACACGCTGTCCCGGTAAGATGGTGACAGAAAGGTTGCTGAAAACTTTCTTCTCGTTCGAGTAGTTGAAATTCACCCGCCGAAACTCAATTTTACCTTGGGTGATTGAGTGTGCGATCGCGCGATCGCGATCAACCAACTCGTGGGGTTGAATGATGGTAAACACACCATTGGCGACATTACCGACATGTTCAAAAAATTCCAGAAAGCGGCGGCTCAAATTACGCGCTTCACTGATGATCAACAGCGATAGGCTAGTGGCTACAACGAAGTCAGCAGTAGCGATCTTTCCTTGACTCCAAAGAGAGAGCGAGTAATACAAGGTGCTGATTTTTAGAATCGCTGCTGAGATAAACTGAAACCAGCGAATTCGCTCCGAGTACCAGTTGGACTCTCTCACCTCTTTGATTTCCCGCCTTAATTGCTCATTTAAATAGCGTCGTTCAAAACCGAAGCGAGCAAACAGTCGGCTACTAGTGAGATTTGTTACCGCATCTACAATCATGCCAGTTGTCTCACTTCTGGCGGCTGCGGCTTTCCGGGAATAAAATCGGCAGCGAGTTGCCAGCCAGAAGGAAATACTAATGAAGAGAACTGCCCAGATTCCCACGAGTGCAGCAAGCGGAGGATAGGCGTGATACAGTATCGTCGTGGCGACGCTATACACCACGATTACTGGCATAAATTCAGTAATCATCATTTGCATCGTCTGGGTAACACCCAGAGAAGTTTCGCTAATCCGATGTGCCAATGCCCCGGCAAAACTGCTGCTTAGGTAGCGATGCGAATGGTGCTGCAAGTAGGCATATAGCGATCGGACGATGTGCTGTCGGTGAATCGGATGGAGGATGGTTTGCAAGAGTCCAGCCGCTCGCCCAAATACCACTTCACCCACACTCAAGCCGATGAACAGCATCAGGGGTTGCTTCATGGCATCAAAAATGGGCTGGCTGTGTCCCGCCGATCCCGTTACGCCCCGGATGATCTGGCCAATAGCATAGGGCAACATAATGCCACAGGTTGCGTGTATTATCTCTAGGATCACCGCTAACACATACCACCAGCGAAACTGGTTCACAAAATAGCAAATGAACCTGAATGGAGTTGATGGCAGGTCTGGTGCATCAGGAGCACGTTGAAAGGATTTGGATTGTCTGGCCTTTTTTGTCATCAAAGTCGCTCTCTTCGCATCATTTTAGCTGTTGTACAAGATAAAAATGGACGACTGGATAAGCCGTCCGGTGGTATTAGGGACTTCTGGCAGTACTCCACTAGTAATCCACCACAGTAACAATGATTGAGTAAACCAAGTTTTAGAATCTTTCTCTCCTTCTCTCTGTGTTCTCTGTGCCTCTGCGGTTCGTTATTTAACCCTGGATAAGCTGTTGCGTATTTAATTTGTATATTGTAGTGCGGGCATCTTGCCCGCACTACAATATTTTTGGGTTTTCGTGTTATACAATTTAGCTGCACATCAACTTAGTAGTCTGCCAAGACTACTAAACCATAATTTCTGGTGGCGTGATGGCAGTATAGACGTTAGGCGGGAGTAACGCATCCTGAATGTTGATTTTCTTCGGTATTACACCCTCTTGAAAGAACAAATCTGCCACACGCTGTTGTTCCTTGATCAGTGCAGGGCTGAGTCCTCTACGTCCTACGAAAGTGCGCCGAGACATCACCCTTTCTACCACATCCGCATCGAGCTTTTGTTGAGTTATCATCAATTTGGCCACTTCGCCTCGATGTGCCTCTGCCCACTTGTCGAGCTTATTAAGCTCCTCAATGATAATTTTTAGCAAGCCAAGATTTTCTTCGGCAAACTTCCTGTCAGCAATATAATAGCCACCAGGAGAATCTAGCCCAACAGAATCTTTGAGGACTCGAATTCGACCCAGCTTTTGAGCGATCGCATAATATGGATCTCCTGTCATCCAAACGGGAATTTTACCTTCCAGAAAAGCAGCTGATGCCTCGACAGTTGGCAGACTTTTGATTTTAATATCTTTGAGGGTCAAGCCGATTGACTGCAACGCTCTGATAATAAAGTAGTGCGATGCCGAGCCTTTTTGAAAGTAAACTTCTTGCCCCTTGATATCCTCAAACTTCTGAAGGGGAGATTCCGGCGGAACGGCAATAACACTACTCGTCCCTGTCTTTTGGTTTCTTTGCGTACCGACTAGATAAACCAGGTCTGACCCAGCCACTTGAGCAAAAATTGGTGGTGTTTCTCCCACTGATCCCACGTCAACTTTTCCCGCACGCATCCCTTCCATAAGTTGCGGACCTTGGACAAATTGCGACCATTCCACCTTAATCCCCATCGGCTCCAAGCGTTTCTCTAAAACTTTTCGATTTCGGAAGAGATCCCCCGCACTCTGATACCCCATGTGTAGAACTTTAGTTTTTATCCCCAGGGAACTTTCACTGGCATTATTACTGTTTAGCAAAGAAGAATGTTGGCTTTGTTCGCTACAACTTCCTAACAGATATGCCATAGAAAAGCCACATAGCCCTGAAGTAGCAAAATGGAGAAAACGACGGCGTTTAATCCTAGCTATTTTATCCATGATATATTTCTGATTTGAAGGAATTATGGTGATCATTTCCAAAAATTCTGGGCGTTTATATGCTTAAATCTTCGGGTTTGCAAACGTCTAATACCAATTCGTAATTCGTAATTCGTAATTAGAAACTAACGCAGAGAATCTCCTCTTCGGTATTCGGCGGTTAGGTCGTCTAACTTTTGTTTCAAACTGTCGTCGAGTTTTAGTTCCACTGCTTTTAGGCTGTCAGCAAGTTGTTCTGGGCGGCTAGCGCCAATGATCGGGGCAGTGATAATGGGATTAGATAAAACCCAAGCGATCGCTAGGGTGGTGAGGGAAAATCCGGCGAGATCCGCTACTGTGCGTAATTCCTCGACAGTATTAAACTCGCGATCGTGCCAGTAGCGATCTTGATAACGTTCTGCGGCAGCACCCAGCGTAAAACGAGTACCGGAGGTGGGGCCTTGAGCGAGAATGTGTTTGCCGGTGAGTAGACCACCCGCCAAAGGATTGTAGGGAATTACACCCAGTCCTTCTTCTTTCGCCAGGGGCAATAGTTCTCGCTCAATTTCGCGGAACAACAGGTTGTAGCGCGGCTGAATCGAGACGAAGCGAGTTAGATTACGAACATCAGCCCGACCTAAAGCGCGGCTAAGTCGGTAGGCTAAGAAGTTAGAAACCCCGATGTAGCGTGCTTTACCAGATCGAACCACCTTGTCCAGAGCTTCGAGAGTCTCATCCAGAGGGGTTGAGGCATCATCAGAGTGCAATTGATATAGATCAACATAATCGGTTCCCAGTCGCCGCAGAGAAGCATCGATCGCATCCAGAATATGTTTACGCGAAGCCCCCTGATCCCAAGGTGCAGGGCCGACCCGACCGACGCACTTGGTAGCCAGGATAAAATGTTCGCGTTTGCCTTTCAGCCAGCGCCCAACGATTTCTTCGGTGCGTCCAGCAGTAGCAAGGCCACCGCCGAGGGGATAAACGTCGGCTGTATCCAAAAAGTTGATCCCGCCATCAGCAGCAGTGTCAAGGATGTGCCTGGAAGTTTCTTCATCGGTCTGCAATCCGAAGGTCATGGTGCCCAGACAAAGGCGAGAAACGGTCAATCCAGTTTTACCGAGATTAGTAGTTGGTAACGTCATAGATATGTTGTTAATTGAGAAAGTGTGGAAACTTTTAAATAGAATGCGATGTGCGTTCCGCCCCGCTTCTCTACGAGACGCTACGCGTAGCTTGCTTCCCCGGAGGGGTACGCTAACGCAGAACTAAAACGCTATACAACAAACCAATAGGATAACGATGTCAGCATTTTTAAGGCGTGAACCAATTTAACCAACCTTCCCAGTTTTGAACGATCGCGGCAAATTCTGCATAACCATCTGCTTTTGGATGAGCGCCGTCATTGGCTTTTGCTTCTGCTAGCCAGATTGGTGACTTTACCAAACTGGAAAACACATCGAGATACGGAACATCTAGTTCATTACAAACCAACGCGAATTCCTGTGACAGATTTGCAAGAATTTGATTTCTTTTTTCTTGATCGACATCACCACAAGGTGGCGGACTAACCATCAAGATCGGATAGAGTTGCTTTGCTTGGCTTAAGATATTGCGAGCATTGGCGATCGACTCTGACAGTTTGATTCCTTGCTGTTTACCCGCCCATCCTGAATCATTTACCCCAAAAGAAAACACTACTCGACCGTCGGATTCTCTTGGGAGACGATAGGAGACTTCCGAGTACCAACGTTGTTTGAGATACCGACTTGTCTCTGCACGCACCCCCAAATTGTAATGGGTGATAGCGTATCCTCTTGATTCAGCATTGCGGCAGACTCTACCTGTCCAACCCAGAAATTCTGGATCGCCTGTGCCATTGACAAAGGATTCACCAATAAAACAAATTCTGATTTCTTTGCGAGAGTCTGACATCAGTCAACTGAAGTTTTGGCGAAAAAGTTCGGTTTTGACTTGGAAAGAAGCATTATGTTGATGATTCTATTTGTCATCTCACGAAGATATTAATATATTTTGTTAGGTAGGCATATTGCCTACCTGACAAAATATTGTAAGTTAGTTTTTGGACATTTCGCCTCACGCAACTACAGAAGTTTCACGACGACTCAGTGAAACCAACCACTCTTGCAACTTCGGATCGCCGTATACCTCATCTGCAATAAAATGATCGCCTTGCGGGAATACTGTCAAATCAACTTTCCCACCGACTTTGCGTAAGCGCTCAACAAAATGCTCTGTATCCTCAACCGGCAGATTTTTATCCTGTCCACCTTGGAATATCTGAACAGGAATGTCTTTGAGTGCAGCTAGTTCGGTTTCTTCTAATGTTTTGGGTACTCGTCCAGACACAGGTACTAGACCGGCGAAGCGATCGGGATGCAAAGCAGCGATATGCCAGATCCCCGCCGAACCTAAACTGAACCCGGCTAATATCACCCGCGCTGGATCGACGGGTTGGGAAGCAATCAGTTCATCAATCAAAGCAAGCACATCATCGGCTCGATCTGCCCAAGTCTGTTCAGCCGGAATCTGGGGTGCGGCGAATACATAAGGTAAGGAGTTGGATGAATCCACGAAACGAGGTAGACCCCATTTCAGCAACACATTCAAATCTGTGCCGCGATCGCGTCCTCCGTGCAGAAACAGCACTAAGGGTGCGGGTTTGTTGGCATTGTCAGAAACAGGCGAGAAAAGATAAGGCAAAGAACCATTATTGGTGTCGTAAGAGCGTTGTTGAACAGGCATTGTTGTGACTCCTAATTTGATTTAGGCATTGGTCATTTGTCATTTGTCATTTGTCATTTGTCATTTGTCATTTGTCATTTGTCATTTGTCAGAAACTCTCCCCCTGCTCCCTCATCTCCCTCATCCCCTGTGTACTACTTAGACTCAGGTAACTCCCGCTTTCGCTGGCTGTTTCCACACTGCGGCTGCGTACAGCGAAGCATCGAAGTCTGGCGCGATGTTGTCGCTCGTGATGCGTGCCTCGTGAAGTGACCAGTCGGCGAAGAATAAGTCGTGGGTGATACGTGTTACCACTGCTGGCACGTCGCGCCGGATGCTGGGTACATCGCCGATGGGCAGACCGAAGCTCACAAAACCGGCTGGGTTAAAGACGTGGATATCCTTCAGGTAAGGTGCGCTACCGGGTACTTTTTCTTGGTATTCGTGGGCAATACCGAGATAGGGGTGTGTGCCGAGATCGTCGGCACGTTGGTCGGCTGGTGGTTGATAGCGATCGCGCCAAAGTGCAATATGCTGTGCAAAGTCAGCCAGTTCAAGCCGCTTGGTCGGGTCAACGAAGTAGCCAGTGCCAGCGATCGCAAAATCGAACTCAAATACATCGTCGTTTACCTGCGCGACGATCCGGCCAGCTTGCTCGTGTGCTGCTCTCCAGTTTGCAGACAGGTGTAGGTGGAAATTTGGGAATGCGATCGCCCGCTCAATTGCGTCGGCTGGGGGTGTAGAACCAACTTGACCAAAGCGCCAAGCCTGGAACCAACGGGCCGCATCGGGCAGTTCTGGATAGTTGTAGTAAGCGCCAGGATACCCACGCACGCGATTTACTGGCAGCGATGCGATCGCCGACCGCCGCGCGAACAAATGCACCGCCTTTGCTCCCGATTCCAGCGCCACCCCTGCGGCGTCGAAAGCTGAAGCCGCAGCACCCAGCACCGCTACGGTCTTACCACGCAATGCGGCGAAGTCGATGGCATCGGCGGTATGAGCATACAGCTTGCGTGGCAGACTATCTAGCACTGGTGGCACATAAGGGCCACCACTACCAGCCACACCGTTGGCGAAGATGATCTTGCGCGTCGTCTCCACTTGTGTAACACCGTTCACCTCAAGGTGTAGGCGAAAGAAACCTTCGGACGGCTCGATTCGCACCAGCCGCGTCCCATACCGAACCGGGATGCCCAGGAACTGCCGATACCAGCTGAGGTACTCAGCCCATAACAAGCGGGGAATGCGATCGATGGCTGCGTAGGACTCGGCACCGTGCCGGGCCTCGTACCAGGACTGGAAGGACAGCGCCGGGATACCCAATTCATGGCCGGGCAAGTTCTTCGGCGTGCGTAGCTTATTCATCCGCGCTCGATTCAGCCACACGCCAGCATGGGCTTCGTCGTTGGCCGCGTCGATCACCGTCACGCCGCCGATGCCAGCCCGCCGCAGCGCAAATGCAAAGGTGCTGCCACTGCCGCTACCACCCACAATCGTCACGTTGTGATCGACGCCTTGGCGATCGGGTACCCAGTTCTCTGGATCGGGACCGATTAGGCGTAGCGCCTCGCGCGCCCCAAAATCAGGATCAGTTGTTATCGTCATGTCGATCTCCAGGGTGAAACACTATGAGGATGAGGGGATGAAGAATAGGACTTACGCACGAGTTAGGCAATAACGAACCGCAGAGGCGCAGAGTACACGGAGAGAAGTCGGAGCGGCGGCTTGGACCGATCTGAACTTCCGTGGAAATCAGAGTTTCAGAGATATTTTGCGTAAGTCCTAAAGAAGAATAATCTCCCTCATCTCCCTCATCTCCCTCATCTCCCTCATCTCCCTCATCTCCCTCATCTCCCTCATCTCCCCCACTCCCTCATCTCGCCTTTTACGCCACTACTAGGCTCTTGTCCACTTGTTTAGATTCGGCATTACCTACCTTGGATTCGATCGCTGTACCCTTGAAGAATTCGGGGTTGGCTTGGGTGTAAAACTTGTAGGGATTAGCGAATACATAGGATCTAAAGTCGGCTTCGGAAATAACGCCTTCTTGCACAAGATCCCAGCTTTCAGCCAGTGGGGAAGTCAGGTCTGGCACATCCCAGTGACCAACATCGGAGGAATAGATGGCGTTGATCTTGACTCCCAAGGGATTGGCTTTGTCATTGAATGCCGCAGCGATCGTGCGATCGTCGGACTCGGAACCAAAGAAGAAACTGTTCACCCAGCGATCGCGGATATCTTCAATTGTTTCAATGCCTGCGGCTGCAAAATCGTTTAATTCGCTACCAATTGGCGCACGGCTATGACGGCTGAATGAAGCTCCGAGTACAGTCTTGGTCAATTCGTCCTTATCGAGGGAATGCCCTTGAGTAATTTCTGCACCGTAGCGCTCAAATATTTCAAATAGCTCATCGGCATTCGTCGATGCTGGATTGTAGTTTTCCAGTCCCTTCAGACTGCGCTTGGAGAAGCGATCTACCAAATGAATGTAGACGCGGGCACCCCAATCTGCACCACCTTCCAGCATCGCTACACGCAACTGCGGAAAACGCTTGGTAACACCACCGAAGAACAACGCCTTAGCAAAAGCTTCCGAACCATCGGCGAAGTGCCCAATATGGTTGTTCATGTAGTTACTGATGGAGGAGCGTCCAGTCCAACCCTGACTGCCGTAATGAGTGGTGACGGGTACGCCCAGTTCTACGACTTTAGCCCAGAAGGGATCGTAGTCGTATTCACTATCTAGTCCGTAAAAGTCGATATAAGACGCATATTTGGCGATTTCGGGGAATTGATCGGCTGGATATTTATCAGCGATCGCTTTAATCGGACGCTTCACACCACCAGTTATATTAATTACTTTTAATCCCAGTGTTTTTACGGCAAACTCTAGCTCCTCAATGCCTTCTTGGGGATTGGTCAAGGGAATGCCAGCCACCGGTGTCAGGCGATCGCTATATTTCCGGTAGATATCAGCATGATAGTGATTGACCGCCCGTTGCAGTGCCTGGCGATTCTCTGCACTGGCTCCAGCCGGTGCTAAAACATTGTTGGGAAACAGCACCGAATAGTCTGATCCTTGCTCCGCCTGACGCTCATAGAGCAATCCGGGGAGGGTGTAAGTAGCAAGATCCAGTGTATTTTTAGTGACTCTAGCCCACCAAGGCGATCGGATTGTGCGGTTGTATTGACGTTCTTCAGGGGTTTGTTGATACCAGTCTTTACCGTTGCTCTTGGAGTTGAGACGGGAGGCTTCGGTCTTGCGTAATTCGTCTACAAGTTTCACGCCGCCGTACTTAGCGATGTAATCTTCAAAAGCTGGGGTGAAATCATTGGTATGAACGTCGGTGTCGATTACCGGATAATCAAGAGTTGCTCTGATTGCAGCAGAGCGTGAAGTCTTCAATCGGCTATATTCAGTCATGTTTTTTCCTTCAAAAAATTACAGGTTTTTCCGAGCATGGTGCCATTGACGAATACATTTTCTTCTGTAGAGACGGCGATTTATCGCGTCTCTCTACAATTTTCAATTTTCAAATTCTGTAGGGCGGCGATCTACAGAAGGTGCAATTTAATGAAAAATTCATTTACGCTACCACCAGGCTCTTGTCCAGTTGTTTAGCAGCAAGACCATTGCCCGGCCGACGCAATCCCAGGTTTTCACGCAAGGTACTGCCTTCGTATTCGGTACGGAACAGTCCGCGTTTTTGCAAGACGGGGACGACTAAGTTAACGAAGTCCTCCAAACCTGTCGGCAGGATTGGCGGCATGATATTAAAGCCGTCTGCCGCACCATTGTTAAACCATTCTTCTAGCTGGTCAGCGATCGATTCCGGCGTACCGATAATGGTGCGATGACCCCGCGCGGTAGCGACAGAGAGATACAACTGGCGCAGCGTTAGGTTGCCGCGATTTACGAGATCCGTCAGCAACTTGAGGCGGCTCTTACCACCGTTGGTATCACTAGGCAATGGTGGTGCAAAATCGTCGAGTGAATAACCAGATAAATCAATGCCCTTATAACGTGTTTTGAGTAAGCCCCACGCTACCGATGGGTGAATTAGTGATTGCAGGAATTCGTATTTTTCTTGGGCTTCTTCTTCAGTGCGGCCAATCACCGGGAACACACCCGGCATGATTTTCAAATCGTCCAGATGGCGGCCATATTTAGCCAACCTGCTTTTCACATCCGCATAAAATTCTTGCCCGTCTTCGAGTGTCTGGTTGGCAGTAAAAATAACTTCAGCAGTTTGTGCCGCCAGTTCACGACCGACTTCTGAAGCACCAGCCTGCACAATCACCGGATAACCTTGAGGCGGACGACCGACGTTCAAAGGGCCTTTTACAGAAAAATGTTTGCCTTTATAGTTGAGTGTATGCAGTTTATCCGGGTCGAAATAGACACCAGATTCTTTGTCGCGGATGAAAGCATCATCTTCCCAGCTATCCCACAAGCCTTTCACCACTTCCACAAACTCTTCGGCGCGTTCATAACGCTGTCCATGCTCTAGATGCTGGTCGCTACCGAAATTACCGGCGGCATTCTCATTGCCTGTAGTCACGACATTCCAGGCTGCCCGACCGTTACTTAGGTAGTCTAGCGATGCAAACTTACGTGCAAGCGTGTAGGGTTCTTCATAGGTCGTCGAAGCGGTAGCAACAAAGCCAATATGTTTGGTCAGTGGGGCGAGTGCGGAAAATAGCGTCACTGGCTCGAACTTGGCTAATTTGCCGTTGCGCTTCAGCACCTCTGGTTCACTGTTGTCTTGTAGGCTGGGACTATCGGCAAGGAAAACTGCATCGAATAAGCCGCGTTCGGCTGTCTGGGTAATTTCCTTGTAATGCTCGAAATTTAATCCAGCATCTGCTTGTGAATCGGGGTGCCGCCAAGCGGCGATATGATGCCCGGTGGCTTGAATAAATGCACCTAAACGAAACTTACGTGTTGTACTCATATACTTCTTTTCTATAGTGCGTTAGCGGTAGCTCTACAGTCGGTATCGCTGATTTGTGTATAACTAATGAATTTTAATGTCTGCTTAAATACGGTGCAGATATTAAAAGTCATTTACGCTAACACCAATCTTTCATCCACTTGTTTGGCGGCAAAACGATTGCCCGGACGACGCAATCCCAGGTTTTCACGCAAGGTACTGCCTTCGTATTCGGTACGGAACAGTCCGCGTTTCTGCAAGATGGGAACGACTAGGTTAATGAAGTCATCTAATCCTGTGGGGAGGATTGGCGGCATAATATTAAAGCCATCTGCTGCACCGTTGTTGAACCATTCTTCTAGCTGGTCGGCAATGCTTTCGGGAGTACCAAGGATGGTACGATGTCCTCGTGCGGTGGCAAGAGAGAGATACAACTGGCGTAGTGTGAGAGTCCCACGAGTCGCCAAATCTCTGACCAGCTTGAGACGACTTTTGTTAGTGTTGGTGTCGCTAGGTAGTTCAGGAGCCAGATCATCTAAAGAATATTTAGATAGATCGACACCTTTGTAATAGTTCTTTAAAATACCCCAGGCGACATCGGGATGGATTAACGATTGCAGGAATTCGTACTTCTCTTGAGCTTCTGATTCAGTACGGCCAATGATTGGGAAAGCACCAGGCATAATTTTTAGATCGTCTGGCGATCGCCCATATTGCGCCAGCCTACCTTTTATGTCAGTATAAAATTCTTGTGCATCAGCTAGGGTTTGATTGGCGGTGAAAATCACCTCGGCAGTGCGTGCAGCCAAGTCCCGTCCCGATTCGGAGGCTCCAGCCTGAACAATCACGGGATAACCTTGGGGCGGACGACCGACGTTCAAAGGGCCTTTTACAGAAAAATATTTGCCCTTGTGGTTAAGTGTATGTAGTTTATCTGGGTCGAAATAAACACCAGATTCTTTGTCACGGATGAAGGCATCATCTTCCCAGCTATCCCACAATCCTTTCACCACTTCCACAAACTCTTCAGCACGTTCATAACGCTGGCTGTGTTCCGGGTGATGCTCAAGGCCAAAATTACGTGCAGCATTCTCATTGCCTGTGGTGACAACATTCCACCCTGCCCGCCCCTTACTCAAGTAGTCCAGGGAAGCAAACTTACGTGCCAGGGTATAGGGTTCTTCATAGGTGGTCGAGGCGGTGGAAATGAAGCCGATGTTTTGGGTCACGGAGGACAAGGCCGAGAAGAGAGTAACCGGCTCGAAATGGGCGATTTTACCGTTGCGATACTGAGTTTCTGGAGCGCCGCCCCAGACACCTGGACTGTCCGCTAGGAAAACTGCATCGAACAAGCCGCGTTGGGCTGTCTGGGTAATTTCCTTGTAATGCTCGAAATTCAGACCAGCATCTGCTTGTGAATCGGGGTGTCGCCAAGCAGAGATATGATGCCCAGTGGCTTGAATGAATGCACCTAAACGAAACTTGCGTGTTGTACTCATCTGCTTTTTTCTTTTTTATAGTGCGTTAGCGGTAGCTCTACGGTTGGTATCGCCAATTTGCGTCCGCCCAAAAAATACAAGGGATGGCAGAGCAATAAAATCATTTCCTCATAAAGCTTTGAGATACTCGTGTCTAGCTCTCAGGTATTCACCTCTTGCTAGATAGTGAATGTAATAATGGAATACTTTGGCAGCAACTAAACTTGCGCTTCCGTTGTCTGCTAATTGCTCTACAAGGAATGAAAGAACCGAACTGTAAATAAGGTCTATACCACGGCAGAGCTAGGGATGCTACTGCTTGGCGCTCGAATTACCATAAATTTATCTAGTAATCTGACTCCGTAGATAGACTTTACACAATCCATACAAAAAAATATGTGTTGGAAATCACAATATTATGAAATACTAATTATTAGTTTATCGAATATTAAGTATTACAAACTAATTTATGGACTTTGGGAACATTGATGCAAGAGGTGATTTATGGATGCTGAAGAGTTGCTCAAGCGTTATGCTGCTGGGGAGAGAGACTTTAGTGGGATTAATTTGGAAGAGGCTGACCTGAGTGGGACTAACCTGAGCGGAGCTAACCTGAGTCGAGCTAATCTGTTGGCAGCTAATTTGAGTGAGGCTAATTTGAGTGGGGCTAATCTCAGCTATGCCAAATTGAGTCTGGCTAAGTTGACTGGTGCTAATTTTGAGGGTGCTAATGTGACTAGTGCTTCCATAGTTGGTGCCAGTTTGGAAAATGCTAACCTCAAAGGAGCTATTGGTAATTTCGGTCATACCCACGGGGCTTTGTTCCAAAATACTATTTTGTCCAATGGTGAAATTATCGTCGATCTAGAGATTATTGAAGGATGAAAAATTATCGTTTTTTTATCAGCCATAGGACTTACGCAAAATATCTCTCAAACTCTGATTTCTCTGTGTCCTCTGCGCCTCTGTGGTTCGTTATTCCGGGGAGCATCCCATAATGTAATATGTAGTGCGAGCGTCTCGCTCGCGTAATAGATAGCAGCGAGCAAGATGCTCGCACTACAAATAAATCTGCCAAATCGGGATGCACCCGTTATTCCGTAACTTGTGCGTAAGTCCTAAGCCAATAGGGCGCTACTCAATAAGGATTGTCATATCTCTTTGTCTTTAAGCTATACTTTTTCACTATTCACTTGGGACATTATTTAAATTACTTTTTATAAAATCTTAATATTTCTCAACTAAGTTTAAAAAACATTGGGATTGAGTTAACAATTAAGAGCGATCGCTTCCCGACGTATAGACTGAGTTCTTGGGTGCGATCGAGTATCTCTGCAATTTGTCGCTGTTCTTCTAAGGTGGAACTAGAATCAGAATCTCTGAATCTCCATCAACCTTGTAAAATTTGAGCGGCAGTCAAGTTTAGATCAGCAAATACAAGCGTTGCGATCGCACTATCTCCTAGATACACCTTCTCCTCATAAAAACCCTCTACCCATTCCAGAACCGTCACTCGCTGTTCTATCGGATCAACAATCCAATATTCAGCAATACCCCGCGCTGCATACTCAGATCGCTTATAGCGATAATCACGACTGCTCTGATTGGAACTCACCACCTCAACCACCAATAACGGCGGTGGCATCTCTGGCATCACCGTAGATCGTTTAGCCCCCTCCATTGCAGTTGCCAACTCCTCAGAAAACACTACCAAATCAGGAACGCGCACCCGTGAGCCAGTAGTCACAATTTCCGTTTTCATCGACAGCCGATAAGCAGGAATACCCAGTTGCACAAAGCAGACAAGGATAAACATGGCAATTCGTCGATTTATCTCACTCTCAGCCGTCATCAGAAGCAATTCTCCATCTTCAAACTCATAGAGAGCATCTGTACCATCGTCATAATTAAAAAACTCCTCAAGAGTCATATTCCCAGATGCAGCTTTATCGAATGTGATTGCCATAATCACCTTACCTTCTGCTAAAAACATCATTAGCTTGATCTATTATCCCAATATCTCCTCTAAGAGGTTGTTTGAAAAGTCCTCTTCTTGGTAGCAAAACGTTCTAGATCCCCCTAAATCCCCCGATAAATTGGGGGACTTTGATTCCGGTTCCCCCCTTTTTAAGGGGGGTTAGGGGGGATCTAGAAGTGCCTAAAATCACAACTAAATACTTTTCAAACACCCTCTAAGTCTTGAGTTCAGAATTAAGAGCGATCGCTTTGTAAAGTTAGTTAATATTTATTGTCAAACTGCTACTGAAGTTAGAGACTAAGAATATAACACACGCAATTATTTGATGATATGAGTGCTATTTCTAACCTTGAATTCAAACGGCCAATTTGGCAAACCGCGATCGTATTGACTTTGGGCTTCTGGCTTAGTGCTAGTCTAGTTTTAGACTGGGTAATTATGCCTAGTCTTTATCTTTCTGGGATGATGAGCCAAGCTGGTTTTACGACAGCAGGCTATACGATTTTTTGGAACTTCAATCGGATGGAATTATTCTCTGCTGCTGTAGTACTGACTGGGACATTAGCTTTGAGCAAAACCCAATATCACTGGCGTATTGGCAGTATTGTTTTATCTGCGCTACTGCTAACTATAGCTATGCTTGACACCTATTTCTTAACTCCGCAGATGTGCGCTATAGGAGTTCAACTCAACCTATTTGAAGCTGCTGCTGCTCTTCCATCGACAATGAATTTACTACACGGTGGTTATTGGCTGCTGGAAGTAGTTAAGCTGGTGGCTGGTGGTACACTTTTAAACTGGTGCTGGCGGGAGCAAGTTTAAGTAGATGGAGAACTATAACAGTGAGAATGTCCATTTCTAAATCTACCTGTGCCTCTCCTTAATAAGGAGAGGGAAAGATTTACCCTTGGGTAATCTTGGGTGAGGTTTTAATCTGTGAGTTATAGAGTCAATTTGGATAAGGTTTTCCAGATACCGTGAAAAGTCAGGTATAATTTTGTATTTATATTTATTTGTGACTTTTAAAACTTGAGATTTTTCGGGCAAATTGCTACCATAAAATGATTCACTTATTTATAAGTGTAATTAAATAAGCATCGGAAATTATCTTTTACTGTACATTTTCAGCCTTTCAGGACATCCGAAAAAATAAATATTTATGACAATTATCTGGAAGATGATATTAATTAGTTTTGATGTTTTGTTTACTGACTTATCATGAAGTTTATATATTTCTGCTAACTTTTTTTGAAAATTATAGTAACCTGAATTTTAGTGAGTACGTTACTTGTTATCTACCATCTAGCTGAAAATAGCTATTTTGCAGGTATGTACTACCAATCAAGAATTTCGCTGTAAGTTCTTGATTTGTCGCTCCAAACTGTACAGGGTGACTATTTAGCCCCATAAAACATCAAAACCCGTTTCCTGTACTTATGAAGAGATTCCCTTCTGCTGATTTGGTCGCCTGTGCATCTCACCACATACCATCATGGCGGCAATTATCAGCTAATATCATGTCCCGGTGCTTACCCATAATAAAAGAACCCCACCCCCAACCCCTCCCCGCAGGCTCTTAGGGGAGCTAAAGGGCAGCTTTGGCTCTTTGGGGTTCCGGGTATTATGCTTAATTACCCGGACATGATATAACTCATCCTTGGTCGGAGGTTTACCATTTTTGTTGTGCAAGTGATAATTTTGCCCAATCCCAACACTAAGAGTTGCTCTACAATCACAAACTTAAGTAAGACATTGAACTTTTGGAATGCTTAGTTTTTAATAATACTTTTTCTTTTAATGAAGTTCCCCTCAAGAATAAACTTCTTGGAAAAGTACGTGACGACTTTCGTCATGGCGACAAAAACATAGTTCGTCAGCGCGGACTTAATGCCTAAAAGCCATGATATAAAGCCATTTTGTCTACGTTACAGTAGATTTTGGTCACTCCACACTTTAATATTAGAGGGGTAAAAAAACTTTTGCAAGAGAACTAAAGTATTTACAATTGTAAGCTGCAAAATACGGATAACAATGATGCTTTTGTGACTGATGGGCGAGAGCCAATTGTCTGTGTGTGATACTTGAGTTACTGTTAGATTGGCTAGATTAGCGAAAGATACAAAAAACCAATCTAATTTTTGAAATACTATATCCTGACAACTAGTCGGGCAATTTTGCTATTGCTAAATAGCATGAATTGGTTCAGTTGTAATTCGTGGATTATAGCTTAACAGAGATTGGTGAATTAAGAGTTGGGGGGTGTGGAATCTCTGTACTAACTCAAATGTTATCGCTATATTTACAGGAGATTTCAAGTTGGGTGTTGTACACAAGCTAAGTCTCAAACCCAGGTATAAAGCCTGTTTTACTTCTGAATTCTGACTCCTGAATTCTGAATTCTGCTGTATCTGACAGTGCTTCCAACAAAGTCGCGGTGAATTCCGAAAAGGTAATTCACTAATTTTGCCTGCAAATGTTAATTTTATTCCAGAGCCATCGCAATGAAGACACTTCCGATTAGTAGATACAGATTTTTTCAAAAGCTCCAGCCCTTATCTCTGTTAAAAAAAATCACTAGTAAGTCGGTTACTGGTTGTTTGCAGGTGTTTAGCACGTCAGGCTCTTGGTCAATATATATGGACGAGGGTAAACTAATTTATGCCTGCTATTCAGAGAAAATGTTTGAGCCGCTTTATCGGAATTTGCAACGCTTGAGTCAACAAATTTCTACTCTCCCTCGCGGAATCGACGAACAGTTGCGGGCGATATTTGAAACTGGTATTGAAAATCAAGCAATACCGAATCCAGATTATCTGGCTATTTGCTGGTTAGTCAATCAAAAATATATCAGTCCGTCTCAAGCGGCGATATTGATAGAGCAATTAGCGCTAGAAGTTTTGGAGTCATTTATGAACTTAGAACAGGGGAGTTATGAGTTTATTCCTGATAGCTTTCTGGATGACATGCCAAAGTTTTGTTATCTAAATCTCCGCTTATTAGTTGAACGATGTCAAACGCCTCGAAGCGAAACGGCTTATCATCAGACATCGCCAACTTCTCAATCGCACCCCTCACAATTGTTCCAAATAAATCAGCTACAACCTCAAGCCAAAACTACACCAAAGTTGCCTAGTACAAACGGCTATAAACCAGTAGCCTACCCTATTAATACAAATGATCATAGAGGTCAGGGAATCATCCAACCGCCTGTTGACAGAAAACTCTACACAATCTTTTGTATTGATGACAGTCCGGCGGTATTGAATGTTATTAAAAGTTATTTAGATGAGCAAACATTTTCTGTTGTCGGAGTCACCGATTCTTTGAAAGCTTTAATGCAGATTGTTCGTACAAAACCCGACATAATTTTGTTGGATATTTCGATGCCTAATTTAGACGGATATGAACTCTGCACTTTGCTGCGTAAACACTCACATTTTAAAAATACACCTGTGATTATGGTGTCAGGAAAAGTGGGATTTATAGATAGAGCTAAAGCTAAGATGGTTGGAGCATCAGGCTATTTAACTAAACCTTTGACACAAGGAGATTTACTAAAAGTCATCTTTCAACATATTGTTTAATTTCTTAATATAAAAAATAACTCCACTTACCAACATATTTTTTGGAGATTTAAGATTGAGCATTACCTGGATCGCTACCATTCTGGTTATAGAAGATTGCCTGAGTGAATTGAAATTAATTAGTCATTATCTCAGCGATAGGGGTTACAATATCATTAAGGCAACTAGTGCGAAAGAAGCTCTAGAAATAATCTTAGAAGAAAAGCCAGATGCGATTGTTACAGATGTAGTAATGCCGGGAATGAGCGGATTTGAATTGTGTCGCTTCATCAAAACAAATCCGACTAATCAAAAAGTGCCGATTCTAATTTGTAGTAGCAAAAATCAGGCAATTCACCACTTGTGGGCAAAGAAGCAAGCTGCTGATGCCTATATAACTAAGCCATATACGCCTGAGCAGCTACTGAATGTCATTCAATCGTTGACGCATAAACCGACAAATTAGTTTGTGCGACATAACGCAATATTGTTCAGTTAAGAAGAATTAACCAAGTGGGCAAGAATACATCAAACTATATTAAGCAATGTAAAATTAATGGCTCTTCAGTACTTACTATGCTAAATTCCTTTGATAAAACCCTAAAACCCTTATATATCAACATAATTAACATTATTTACTAACATTTTAGGGTTTTAGCAATAATTTTGGCTTTTAACCTTATTTTTTAAGCCAAATTTTGATGTTTAACTAATAATTTGGCATAACAGGTACTGAAGAACCAAATTAATTAAACTTACTCTTAGCAAAAAAAATGTAGGTTGGGTGGAGGCTTTGCGTAACCCAACATCCTGATAATCAGTTGGGTTGCGCTCCGCTCCACCCAACCTACGTTTAGTGCACTATTAAAGCCATGAGGGTCTACTACGTGCATTTCACTAATCTTATACTAGTCCTATAGTAGCCCATATTATTAGTGAGCAAGTGACGCCTCCCCTAGTATTTCTAAAAGCGATCGCTCCATAACTTCACTGACAAATTTATTACCTTGTAAATTAAGGTGAATATGATCGTGATACAAAGCTTGCGGGTTGGTAGTTGAATTAAATATCGGTAAAAAGTCTATATAATTAATTTGCTGTGCTTTGGTAAAATCGTTCAATCGCTGGCGAGCTTTAATTTCATAATCGCGGGAACCTGGTTCAGCAATTTCTCGCAGTAAGGGAGTCATGACTAATAGAAATTGACTGTTAGTTTGGCGAGTCAGGGCTTGAATTTTGCCGATCGCCTCCAGATTAATTCCAACGCGATCGCCTGCTTCATTATGCACTGCTTTCATTTCGGGAATTGGCTTTTCGTTGACGATATAACGTTGCCACACTTCCACTAATGCTAGGGGAGGTTTACTATCGGGATAGTTGCGATCGCGTCCTACCGGTAAAGAAGTGGGAGGAGTAGCAAACAAATCATCGGTATTAATTAATAAAATTACCACTTGCGCGTTGAAATTGCTAAACTTCTGTAAATAAGCTAACTCGTTCCTTGGCCCCCAAGAGTTAGCTGAAGCGTTCAACACTTCTACTTCCTGATAATTACTATTAGTAGATGATGCTAGAGAACGCATCATCAGGCTTGATATTGTATTAGTCTGATCTGTCCACCAGCCACCATTGGCAATAGAATCACCTAACAGTAAAACTCGCAGCCCAGAAGGTGCAGGCGTCTTATTTATCGGACTACTTCGCATCGAATACTGATTAATTTCAATGCGATTACCAAAACGACGGGTATGCTGGTTAGGAGCCAATAAATAACCAATCTGCTCATCGCCAATGTAAATTAGGGGATTACCAAAGCCAAAGAGCGATCGCAGTCCGATCTCGACTACCACAAACAATCCCACAACCACCGCCAAAATTACAATCAGCGCCACTTTCACCTACCAACACCCTCTTATACTGAGTTGCTTTTCAACGATAGTAACTGACACATTCGGCATTGGAAAGAGGCTGAAGGGCGGGGTGCAGAAGGGAAAACTTTTCTCCTCAGCTAAGAGGATGTTTTAAAAGTATTATTGCTAACACCAAAAGCTCCCAAACTTAACCCCCATATTCCCTTCTCTACAAGGGAATATAGGGGTTTCAAAGCCTCTTGACCTTTCGAGGGGACGAATGGAAGCGAGTTTTTTTGGTATACTTTCAGACTTGACAAACATCCTCTAAGAGGATGTTTGAAAAGTATTTTTCGTAACACCAAAGCCTCCCAAACCTAATCCCCCTTCCCTACGAGGTAATGGGGGTTTCAAAGCCTCTCTGGGCTTGCCTAACCGCAGGCTGACGCCAACGGGGGGAGGAATAGTACACTTTCAGACTTGACAAACATCCTCTAAGAGTTCCCCTGCTTCTTCCCCACTCCCTAGTACAGCACGGCGTAAATAAGCCACCCATTTGTAATGTCTGAAACCCTTGCTAAAAGGTAATTACGAATTACGAATTACGAATTACGCGTTCGCGTAGCGTCTCGTAGAGAAGCGGTACTAGTCATTTGACTAAGCGGATTAACTATGTATTGCAATGTGTTTAATAAACTTTCAAAGCAGCAATTATATAGCTATTAACTGTCTATTTAAGAGTTTGTCAAAGTTTTGATGTATTTGGGCTACTTTTGTGTAAGAGTGTAGCAGTGTTTTCTAGTGATATAATTTTGTATTATAGGTATTAATACGACTATAATTGTCATCATTTTATCAATTAATTAATTTTGCAATTTTTTTTTTCGGGGGGTAGGTTAAGATGATAAAAATAGCCACGCGTAAATATTTAGGGAAAGAAAATGTCTATGACATTGGAGTTGAGCGTGACCATAATTTTGCGGTTAAAAATGGCTTAATATCTTCCAATTGTTTCAATAAATCCCATTCAACTGCATATGGTTATGTAACTTATCAAACAGCATATTTAAAAGCTAATTATCCATTGGAATATATGGCGGCACTGTTAACGGCTAACAGTGGCGATACCGATAAGGTACAGAGATATATTACTAACTGTACAAATATGGGTATTTCCATAGATCCGCCAGATATTAATCGTTCTGGTGTTGATTTTACGCCGACAGCCGGAAAGATTTTGTTTGGATTTTCGGCGGTGCGTAACGTGGGACATAATGCGATCGCCTGTATTTTGGAGGCGAGAAATGAGACAGGAGAGTTTAAATCCCTCGCTGATTTGTGCGATCGCGTCGATTTACGTGCTGTTAACCGCCGGACTGTAGAATCGCTAATTTACTGTGGAGCCTTTGACAAAATTGAACGCAACCGCCAACAGTTAATTAACGACTTAGAATTAGTGTATGATTGGGCGCAATCTCGCGCTAAAGACAGAGCTAGTGGTCAAGGGAATCTCTTGGATTTATTAGGCGACGGGTTTTCTTCAACTCAGAATAAAAGAGCAAAGAATGCCTTTGAAACTGTTCCCAAATCTCAACCTGTGAAGGATTTTACCCCACAGGAAAAGTTGCAGAAGGAGAAAGAATTATTAGGCTTTTATGTATCAGATCATCCACTGAAATCCTTACGGCAAATAGCACCACTTTTGACGCCAATTAACCTTTCGCAACTGGGAGAACAAAAGGAAGAAATAAGACTTTGTGCAGTTGTCATGTTGAATAACGTGAAAAAAGTGGTTACTAAAAAAGGCGATCAGATGGCAATTTTGCAAATAGAAGACCTCACTACACAAACAGAGGCTGTTGTTTTTCCTAAAATCTATGAACGCATTAGTTCCCTACTCGTAGTTGATACCAGATTGATTATTTGGGGAAAAGTAGATCGACGCGACGAGCAAACTCAATTTATCCTTGAAGATGCAGAACCAGTGGAAACAGTACAAATGGTGATGGTGGAGTTAAATCCCCAGCAAGCAGGTAATATCGATTACCTACATCACTTGAAAACAATTTTGCAAGAACAGTCAGGAGACAAAGAAAAGGCAAAAATGCCAGTGATTGGAATTATCCAAACTGAAAATTCTCGTAAACTTGTTCGCTTGGGTTGGCAATTTTGCGTACAAGATTCTAGAATAACTGTTCAAGCTTTGCAAAACGCCAGTTTTACTGCTCATCTAAAATCGCTGACTGGTAGCTGAGTCCAGGAGTGAAAAATCCAACAAATACTAAAAAGCAGGTTAAAAATTAGTTTTACTGAAATGTCAACAGTAAATTACCTTAAATATTCAGGATTGGGATCGTTTTTTTAGTTACTTATGCGGATGATATTTTCCTTAAGGGAGTGGTATCTTTTTATGCTAATACCCTTAAGGCTGCGACCGGGGGAAGGAGTTAGGAACTTGATGATCGTAAACGAGCTACATAAATTTGTTTCATACTGTAAAAGAATTCAACCGCAAACTCAGGAGGACATTCAAAAGTTTTTTGAAGGAGTGATCTTGTTTCCTTATGATAAGGAACTTCTCTTGCAAGCTTATTTATTTCTGAATATTAAAGACTTGTTTCCCTCGTGCGCTGAATTGCTGTTATTTGAAAAATCTCCAATTTCAGATTATACAGATTTAGGGAAGTGTGATTTTGTCTTCCTGACCTTTAAAGGTAGTCTGTTTTTAATTGAAACTAAGTTTATTGATACAGAAGCAACAGGAGCGACAGAAAGAAAAAGAAGAAATAAACACAGAAACAAGGTATTTGAGCAAGTTATTACTTTAAAAGGCCGATTTAGTGAATATTGGAATATGAGGCTAGATCAATTAGAGTGCGGGGTTTTCACAACAGATTCGGAAGTTGCTTGGCGAGGAAATGGTGTGAACGTCATATCTAAATCAATATCTATTGATTATCTCGAAAATTGGCGAAGAAGTTATCACAGTAGTGAAAAAGTTTCATCTCATCAAGATGGGTCAAAGTTTGAGGGGAAGGTTAATTTAAAAGGTTGAGGCAAGACTTCAGTATACTTTTTACGGTGATTTGATTTACGATAACCTTGACCCGGAAAACATATCAGATTACTTGAATAAGTACTAAAAGTCTGACAGGAAAACCATACTAATGAGAATTTGGGCTACTGCTGTTGTGCTAGCTTCTACTTGGCTAATATCTGGGGTCATAGGTTCTGAGCCAATCAACGCTACTTCTGTTTTGGTAGAAAATGCTATATCATCTCCTGCACCAACGAATACAAAACAGATTACTGTTATTAACACCGAGTTCGGGATCAAGAGAGTTGACTCCAAGGGTAACGTTAGCATTTTCAGGACAACAAGAGTGCCACTTCAGGAAGGAAATGCCTACGGATGGCGGATTAAACTCAAAGACTACCAAGGTGAAGTGAAATGGCGCGAAGTCTTGCATTTACCAAAACCTCCAGAAACTTGGGGTACAGACAATGGTGAAGACTTCTCAATATCAGCAGACGGCACTACATCAGTGACACGGCGCACACAGTCGGCTCCAGAGGGTGTGATTGAGAATTTTTGGACGATCGCTCCTGGTGATCCGGTTGGTAAGCATAGAATAGAGGTCTATATTGATGACCGTTTGATCAGTACTTTCGAGTTTGAACTTATTCCGGTTAAGTAGATGTGAAAGGGATTGACGATTTTGGATTAAATTTCAATTCTTTAATCCAAAATCCGTCTTAAAAAGTTTGCTCAACGGGGGGAACCCCCGCACGCAACTTTTCGCAAAATCTAAAATCTAAAATTCTCACAGTATCTTAGAAATAGAAGTTAGATTGTTGTTGAGTGGCGATCGTGAATACAGAGGAATTCCTGCGATTAATCGAAAACCAGCGCTCATGTCCTCAGACACTGCCAAAAGTGCTGCAAGCAATGTGGTATGACAAGAAAGGTGACTGGAGCAAAGCTCATGAAATAGTTGCAAATGCCAGCGATGCCGATAGTGCCTGGGTTCATGCTTACCTGCACCGCAAAGAAGGCGATTTGAACAATGCCCGTTTCTGGTATCAACGCAGTGGTCAGCCAGAGTTTTTGGAAGAACTAAGCCAGGAATGGGAACAAATAACTTCTGTATTGCTAAGGAAGGTCAACGCGACGCATGAATGCTGAAGAATTAAAAAGGCGTTTTGCCGCCGGAGAAAGATATTTTCCAGCCATCAACTTGAGTCGGGACAAGCTGATTGGAGCCTATTTGCCTGGAATCAATTTATGGGGATCTGACTTGAGTGAAGCTAACCTAGCTAAAGCTAAACTCTGGGGAGCAGATTTGAGTAGAACTAACTTAGCCAAAGCGAACTTGACCAGAGCTAATTTGAGCGGTGTCAAACTGAATGAAGCAAATCTCCGGGGAGCCAAACTCAACTATGCCAAGTTGTATGGAGCGAATCTGACTGGCGCTTACTACGATGAAAGTACGCGGTTTTCTAGAGGTTTTGACCCCATCAGTAGAAATATGCGGAAGGTCTGAAGGCGATTGGATTTATCGCCAAGGGCGAACAACGCGGGAAACCCGCGCAACGCAGTGCATTGGTGTCAACTTAAGCCGAAACCCTTTTCAAACCTCGTTTCCAGCTTCTTGCTGGAAATGCAGTTCCTGGTGGCTCTGCCGCAAGTTACGGAGGCGGAGCCTCAATGAGGGGCATTCCCAGTCGGAGACTGGGAACGAGATACGGCACATAACACAACGCCACTTGCTACCCTGCGAGAACGCCAAGGGCGAACAACGCGGGATACTCGCGCAGCGCAGTGACTCTCCTACTTCAAATTTATATTTCTTCATATACATTGAATTTTTCTCGCTGACTTACTTATCTAACATAGAAGATATCAACATTTGTTCAAAGACTTTGGAAAGAGCAGTTTGAAAACGCTGACGATGTTTGAGTTTGAAAAAAGGTCGAACTATTTCTGCGTAGGCGTAGCCTGCCGTAGGCATAGCACCGTTCCCCTCTCTGTTATCAATAACTCGAATTGCCCGCAGAGTTCCCAACTGGATTTCTTTTTTTACCATCAACTCAGAAATTCCAATTGCACCGACACCATCTTCGATCGCTGCTTTTGTCATCTCTCCACTATTGAACACTAAAATTACATTCAGTTCACTGAGATTGATTCCCCAATTTTGTAAGGCTTCCTCAAACCTTTGCTGGGTTCCAGAACCTGGTTCTCTCATCACCCAAAGGGTTTGAGTCAATTGGCTTAAGTCAATTTCTCCCCACTCAAACCAAGGGTGTTTTTGACCTACGACAATTTGCAAGCGATCGCTCCCCACTATTTCGTACTCCAGAGTATTCTGAAGCGCTGGCTTCACATCTCCTTCCACCAAACCCAAATCAAACTGTCCGGTCGCCGTTCCCACACAAATCTCGTCTGTATTGGCAAGGCTACAGTCAATCTTGATACCGGGATATCGGCTCTTAAACTCACTAATCTTGCTTGGTAGCCAGTAGTTACCAATTGTCAGACTCGACCCTAATTTCAATTCACCCCGTTGCAGATTGTTCAATTCTCGCAATCCCCTTTCAGTCAAGGACACTTGATCGAGAATTTTCTGTGCTTCCACTTGCAATAATTTACCAGCCTCAGCAATCTCGATATGGCGACCAATCCGATGGAATAGTTTCACTCCGTATTCTTGCTCTAAGTTGTGGATTGCTGCGCTGACCGCAGGTTGTGTAATATAAAGCTCCTCTGCGGCGCGAGTAAAGTGTAAGTGCTGCGCCACAGCCTGAAATATTTTTAGCTGCTCAAGCGTCATTCCTGCCATTTATGGTATCCCTACAACTTGGTGTCAAAATTTTAATCACTTTCATTTATCATTCTGACAAACAAAAGCATTTGATTCTATCGGTTAGTTTGACTAAAGTATAAATCAAGGCTTCGGCACAGAAGCAAATGAGCAGGGGATGAGGGAGATGAGGGAGATGAGGGGGCAAGGGGAAGTATCTAATACCCAATACAACTCTTGGAGAGGCTGCGCCAACGGAAATGCTGCTTCGATGCCGCTCAGTACAAGTCAGTACAAGTGCCCAACGCCCAATGCCCAATGCCCAAGCATGAAAATAAGGACTTCCAAAAAAAATGAGCGATTTAGTAACTGCAATTACCACAGGGATTACGGCATTCACTGCCACCAACATCGATGATATTGTCATTCTGACGCTGCTTTTTTCGCAAATAAATAAAACGTTCCGCAGTAGTCACATCCTTGGTGGTCAATATCTCGGTTTTGCTGCATTGATCATTGCTAGCCTTCCCGGTTTCTTCGGTGGACTAATTATACCGCAGGACTGGATTAGACTACTTGGTTTAATGCCAATAATCATTGGTCTGAGTAGTTTACTAAAACGCGAAGAGGATTCACCAGAGGAAGCCAAAGAAGAAGCCGAGCCGTCTTGTCCCTCTATAATGAGCAATTTTCTCTCTCCGCAAACTTGCAATGTAGCGGCGATCGCCTTTGCAAATGGTAGTGATAATATCAGCGTCTACATACCCCTGTTTGCCAATTCGGAACTAGATAGTCTGCTGGTGATATTAGGTGTATTCTTTTCGCTAGTGGGTGTGTGGTGTTATGCCGCTTATAAGTTAACCTACTTACCTGCGATCGCAAACTTTTTAACTGAAAATGGCAACACTTTTGTACCTTGTATCTTGATTGGTCTGGGTGTGTTTATAGTCATGGAAAATATTACTTTTACTCTTATAGCTGTAGTTTCTAGTTATCTCCTTTCATTAATTTTAAATATGAGTAATCAGCCATCGCCTAAAGAGCAAATTAATTAACAAAACAGAATTCAGGAGTCAGAATTCAGAATTCTGAATTCTGAATGAATTCTGTACGACTGGTGTAAGCTTTGCGGTAGCGAGTCTTCTCCCAAGGCGAGAAGCTTTAGCGCAACGAGCCTCGGCAGCGCGGGAACAGGGGGTTTCCCCCATGAGCGACTGCCGAACCCGAAGGGCATCTGAATAGACGGGTTTAAGTCCCCTACTCATTGATTCTGACTTCTGACTCCTGACTCCTGACTCCTGACTCCTGACTCCTGACTCCTGACTCCTGACTCCTGACTCCTGAATTCTGACTCCTGAATTCTGAATTCTTGATTAAGTCTTTAAGAAGATGTGCATCATGAACTTTTTCGTCAAAATGAATTAAAATCTGCAAAATTTACCCATTAACAGGACTCAAATCATGAAAATCTGGAAATCTCTGCTAATTGTCTTGATGATTTTCGTTAATTTAGCCTTTGCTCAACCTTCTTTTGCTGACAGACCAAAATTTAGCAAAAACCCTGATTACATCGAAGTCACTAAATCAATTAAAGCACTGACTAAGGCAAAAGAAGCCCAAACTGAAATCGAAGGTGTCACACCAGAGGAGATTCAGCAGAAAATCGATGAGTTAGCATTCCAAAAATATACTTTAGAGACAGGAATCAACTGGGGTCAATGCGACAACCAAACAGGTAAGACCGTAGCAGTATATGGCAAAAGACCAAATGGTGAAGAGAATGAAGATGCCGTATACGCCAATGACCTGTATTTTCTAGCTGATGGTCAGTCCACTAAAAATAACTGGGATTGTGATGGTTTTTATCTGCCAAATGATGCCAGAATCGTAGGTTTAATCCCAGACGGACAAGTATTTACAGAGCCAGTTGCTATCAAAATACCTGATGGCAGTAAGTTGGTGATTAATACCAATCCAGATAATGCTGCAATTGAAATCAAGGTTCCTAATGCTCAAGTTGTCAAAGCTAAGGAAGTTAACTGGTTTATCCCGAATGTATCACAGGCTCTAATAGATACACGAGTTCCCAATGCGCCTACCAATCAGTCTTGAAATAGAACTGCATAGTCTATATTTTGAATGATTGTTCTCAATTTAAATCGCGTGACAGCCAAAATCAGAGGAAAAACAGGACAAGCACTTGTGAAAAGTCTCTCTGATCTGGGCTGTTTTCTTTATGACCATTTATTACGTACAGTTGCTCTGTACCATCAATTACGAATAACGAATTACTCGGTCAGGCTTGTTTTATTTAGATATCTGCATTAAAATAAATTTTGAAAAAAATGTACAATCACAACAGGTATATTTCATTAGCGCAACTATTGCGCTGGGTGCAAGTCATCTGGAAGGAGATTTGGTATTACCTCCGCGTTTTTTTGAAAAGAGCCGCTTTGGGGATAAGGGTGTTATTGATGCAGTTAAAATTGAAACCTACAGAAGAAGATAAAGATAAAAAAAAGCCAGGACGACTGAATCCATCCAGAGTCCGAGATCACTTGGCAAATGAGCGTACTTACCTCGCTTGGATGCGGACAGGGATCGCTCTTTTAGGTTTTGGTGTCGTCATCGTGCGTTTGCGTGCTTTCCAAGTACCTTTGATACCCCATCCTGGCAACGGCTGGAAGTTAGGTTTAGTCTTCTCGCTGGTGGGTTTGGTCACGGTGTGGCTCTCAACGTCACACTATTTCGCTGTGCGTCGTCATATCGAAGATGATACTTATGAACCAACAGACCGTTGGGTGTTGCTGTTCAGTATCGCTGTGATGATTCTCGGAACTGGGGTAATCTATTTTGTTTTTACAACTTCTTTAGATCCAATGAGTCCACTTATCTCTGAGTGATATAGTAATCCGCTTTGATTATTGAACTGACTTGCGTAGACTGGGAGTTGGGAATAGGCTTGCCGTGAGCGTAGCCGAATGGGAGTGGGGAGTAGGGAATAAGCCTTTTAGATTAGTACTTAATTTGTTCAAAAATCAAATAGGAGTCCTATAGTATTTTCAAAATCGTACCTTATATAACTCGAATAATTCCCCTGATTTCTGCGCGACTACTTTACCACCAACCGCCTTAATCGTTTTTTCCCATTCAGCCACAGGCTCTAAAAATACCTCAGCCCCCAAATAGGTTTCCAAAACTGCCCAATCTTCTGCTAATGGCTGTTCTGGATTAAGGATGTCAAACACAAAATGTCCACCTGGTTTTAACACCCGCTTGACTTCTGCCAATACAGCATCCCAATATTCGAGTGGAAAATAGCAGCTGAATCCGGTGGCGATCGCCAAATCAAATTGCTCTGCTGAATAGTTTAACTGATCAGCTGCTCCCAACTCAACACCTTTGAACAGCTTGGAATTCAATTGTGGTCCACGGGAATTAAGGGTATCGCGTGCCACATTACTGATTTCTTGCCCATGAAAAAATGCTTGCCAATCCCGCCAAGGATAAATTAAAAAGCTGATACCACAGCCGATATCTATACAGTGCTGGTTTTTTTGAGGTTGAGCAATTTCCCAGAAAGGGGAAGCAATTCTCCCTGAGAAACTACCAGCAATCCACTCCCGGAATATCGGCATCGCCTGTACTTCTGTTGGGAGTTCAAAGGTTTCACCTTGATATTCTCGGTTAAAGCGATAGGCTACTTGGGCTAATCTTTCGTCCCAGTTGGTTGATTTGTGTGAACTAAAGAGATTTTGGAACTGCGAATCGGACTTTTTAGACATTAGGTTTTTGCTCCTCTTTCTAAGGATTGTATTGACACTCCCAGCGTAACTCCTACCGATGCACCACATCTAGCGATCAAGGCTTTTAAAGGTCGTTCTAGTTTTTATCTGAGAAAAGAGTTTCCAGAACTCCTTAAATTACCAAGTCTGTGGTCTAGAACTTATTTTGTTAGTAGTGCGGGAAATGTTAGTAGCGAAGTTATCAAAAAGTATATTGAAGATCTACACCACGGCTAAATATTCAAGGCAGTTAAAACTGCCGTTTGCCTCTACTCAGGTCTAAAGACACGCTCGCTTGTCGGCAAATCGTGTTATTTATTGTCAAATTCGCTGTGCGATCGCCTTTTGTCTCAGGTGCGTTACACTGCTGTTAACGCACCTAATTACGCCAAAACTACTTAGGCAAAACTTGCCTTAGTGCTGCTAAAAGTTGGTCAACACTTTCCTTACGACTATTAAAGCCCATCAATCCCACGCGCCAAACAAGACCCGCGAGTTCGCCAAGACCACCGCCAATTTCAATATTATGTTCATTGAGTAACTGCCGAGCGATCGCTTTCCCATCTACCCCGGCTGGAATGCAAACAGTGGTAAGCGTTGGCAGTCTATACTCTTGCTTAACGTGCATACTCAATCCTAAATTCTCTAACCCTTGCCAGAGATATTCTACGTTTTTCTGATGTCGCTGCCAGGAGTTCGCTAACCCCTCTTCTGCAAGCAAACGCAATGCTTCCCGCAATGCATAGTATAAATTAATCGGTGCTGTATGGTGATAGGTACGTTCAGCACCCCAATACTTACCCAGCAACAACATATCCAAATACCAGTTTGCAACCTTTGTTTGGCGTTGCTGCAATTTCTCAACTGCCCGCGCACTCATTGTAAAAGGCGAAGCACCAGGCGGACAACCCAACCCTTTTTGGCTACAACTATAAGCTAGGTCAACCCCCCAAGCATCCAAAAATAAGGGGACGCCACCCAAACTTGTCACCGTATCCACCAGCAGCAAAGTGCCAAATTCCCGACACAAATCAGCAACTCCTTCCAATGGTTGACGTGCGCCAGTGGAAGTTTCGGCATGAACTAGAGCTAAAATAGCTGGACGATGAGTTTTTAAAGCAGTTTGCAGTTCATCCAGGTTAAAGACTTGTCCCCAAGGTTTGGTAATGCTTCGCACATCGGCACCATAACGCCCAGCCATATCCACGAGGCGATTACCAAAGTAACCAGCTACACCAATTAAAACCACATCACCGGGTTCTACAGCATTGGCGATGGTTGCTTCCATTGCGGCTGTTCCCGTACCACTGACTGCAATGGTGAGTGGGTTTTCTGTTTGCCATACGTAGCGTAGCAACGACTGAATTTCATCCATGAGTGCGAGAAAAGCTGGGTCAAGATGCCCAACCGGTGAGGTATTCATCGCTTGGAGAACTGTGGGATGGGCATTGGATGGCCCTGGCCCCAACAGTAAACGGGATGGGATTTCTAGCGGTGTAAGTTGCAAGCGCCCAGAGTCGTTGATTGAAATTGTTTGCGTCATAATCTGTCTTCGTCTAGACGATACTTATCGCATCATAGAGCGAACGCATCACCGATGTTTTAGTGAATTCCTCATTTGCCAGAAGATGCGATCGCCGCAACATATTACACTAATTTAAATAAAGTGTGACAGTCTACTTATTCACTTACCCGGAGAGATAATTATGGTTTTTGCTGGCAAACCACCAAATAATTTAGGTGTTAACAACGGTAAATTAGCATCCTGCCCTAATTCTCCTAACTGCGTTTCTAGTCAGAGTGCAGATGCAACCCACAAAATTGCACCACTGACTTTTACATCTACTCCACAAGAAGCGATGGCTAATCTCAAAAAGATTATTCAGTCCTTACCAAGAACCAAAATTATTACCGAAAGTAAAGATTATTTATATGCAGAATTTAAAAGTGCTTTACTGGGATTTGTGGATGATGTAGAATTCTATCTAGACCGGAATGCTAAAGTTATCCAAGTGCGTTCAGCCTCACGCTTAGGTCAAAGCGATTTGGGTGTCAATCGTCAGCGAATAGAGACGATTAGAGCCAAATTAAAGTAATTCGTAATTCGTAATTCGTAATTGAATTAGTTAAATTGGACTGGATAATTTCTGCGATCGCAACATTTGTGAGACTTAATCTATTTAAAAACTTTGACTCCCGACCCCGACTGTTCATTGCTGTCGGACTCGCTCTATTAGTTTCACTAATCCTTCCGCATTGGCTGCACTTACCCACTCGCATTCTCTGCGCTTGGAATTCCGGTGTTGACTTTTTCTTAGCCATAACCTGGTGGAAAATGATCAGAGCTACGCCAGAAAAAATCCGCCGTTATTCTGAAAGTGAATATGAAGGACATTTGGCTATATTCTTGCTGGTAATCGCTGCGGCTTGTGCTAGTGTTTTAGCTATTGTGTTTTTACTAACTGATAAAAAAGGGTTGTCACCAACTCTGCTTGACCTACATGTCATACTTTCAATTATGACTATTGTCGGTTCCTGGTTACTAGTGCATACGATGTTTGCAGTGCAATATGCACACAGCTATTACAAATACATTAGACATAATAATAGTGAAGAAATCACTGGAGGTTTAGATTTTCCTCATAACGACTGTCCAGACTATTGGGAATTTTTATATTATTCTTTTGTAGTTGGCATGACTAGTCAAGTTTCGGATGTAGAGACGACATCACGCGATATGAGGCGCTTGACTCTGTTACATAGCATATTATCCTTCTTTTTCAATACCACCATTTTAGCTATGACTATTAATATCGTTGCATCGCTGATTTAACAATTGCTGTGGGTGCGCTTGATGTTGCTTAGAATAGTGTACACACAAGTCTTTTCGTTCAGAACACCAGGACTTTCGTTCAGAACACCAGGACTTTCGTTCACAACACCAGGACTTTCGTTCAGAACACCAGGACTTTCGCATTGACAAGAAATACCAAATATGTATCAGGTGAAAAGCCAGATATTTCGTAGGGGTTTAGCATGGCTTTTCCCCTACAGCATATTTAATCATGCTTGTTTAGTCATTGCCCCTAAATTCACCACACATTCAGGGAATTGGCGCTTTAATGCTGGAAACACTGGACAAGGCGCTTGTTCTTGTAAATTCTCCGGTTTACTCCAAGTAAAGGGGGCTTTCTGCGCCGCAGACATCCACACCAGACGCTTTGCTCGTGTCATGGCAACGTAGAGTAAACGGTACTCCTCAGATATTTTCAAGTGCTTTGCTTGTTCCCATGCTTGTGTGACATCTGGTATCGTAGATTCTCCGTGGAGAGCAGCCCGAATTTGAGCGCGGGCTACTTCTGATAAGGTAAAATCCCCTAAGAATTGGCTTTGGGGAGGAACCCAAAATCTCCCAGGAATCAAGTTTTCGTGGAGAAAGGGAAGAAACACATAGTCCCAATCCAGCCCTTTGGCTTTGTGCATGGTAATAATGGTCAGTTGACCGCGACGTGTGTAACGTTCTTCCGAATCCTCGGTTTCCACTGGTTCAAACCGTTCAGAACTGACGATTTCACTTAAAGCTGACAGCATTCCCCCCATCGAACTATTGCCAGCTATCTGCTGGTTTACCCGTTCTGCGAGTTTGTCAGCAGTTGCCAATTCTGCTTGGTCGTAATTTAAGGTCAAGGCGAGAAAGGAAATTAGCTGGTAGAGGGGCAATTCCAAGCGAGCGCGAAGTAAACTACGACACAAGCGAGCAGCTTTTTGTACTGTTTCTGTCTGGGATTCTGCTAAGGGGCCAGGATACAAAAATTCTTCTGGGAGACTAGCAAGGGCGTTGAGGTCTTGGGTAGGAATTAATTGGCGCTGTACTAATGCTTCTAGTGCGGCTTTGAGGTAATCGGGGGAATGGGGGCGATCGCAAAATTGCAGCAATGCTAAAATTTCTTGCGGCACATGAGAACGGCGATCGCGTTCTCCCACATCATAAAGTATAATATTATGCTCTTTGCACACAGGTGTGAGAGCCTCTGCTAACCATCGTCCTTGGCGATTTTCTCGCACTAAAACTGCTGCACTATTTTGTGTTGGGTCTTCGCCAAATAATTCAATCACCCTTTGAGATAACAATTCAAGGGTATGATGAATGTCACGCGGTGTATAAAGTTCTAGTCCTCGTCCGACTGGTGCGGGGTTAGCGTTAGTTTGCGGATCGCCAACTTCAACAGGGCGAATTGTTTGCAAGCGAAATGGTAGTTGTCGGTTGACAGGAGTCTTTTGTCCGTTATTCGTTGTTGCTAACCACTGATTATTGATCCATTTGAGGGCAAAGTTAGCAGCTTCAATGATAATTCTAGTACTACGACCAGCTTGATCCATCGTTGCCAATCGTTTAATGCGATCGCACTCTTCGCAAAATTGCCGAAAATAAATCGGATCAGCTGGGGTAAATGTGGAGTTAATCGCTTGGTTGGGGTCGCCAACTCGTACCAAGTTGAGTGAGGAGTGAGGAGAGACGCGATGAATCGCGTCTGTACAAGAATCAGCAGTAGAGACGCGATTCATCGCGTCTATATTCATCGCGTCTATATTCATCGCGTCTATATTCATCGCGTCTGGATTGAGTGAATAATGATCTCCCTCATCTCCCCCATCACTCGCCAAAATTTCCAATAGCTGCGTCTGAAGAGGGCTAGAATCTTGGGCTTCGTCTTCAAAGACGGCGAATACTTGGTTTTGCTCGATGCGACGAGCGCTGTCGTTTTCTAAAACGCGCAGTGCGGCTAAAATCATATCGTCGTAGTCAATGAAATCACGCGATCGCATTAAGTTTTGATATTGCTCATACAATCCCGCCGCTACGCTCAAAATTGGATATTCGTCTGTGGTTTGTTTACTCCACTCCCGCAACAATTCTGGCGATATCCCCGAACTTTTTGCTTCATGAATTACCGTGTTAGCCAATTCTGGTAATACTTCTGTTCGCAGCACCGATTGGCGACGCAACCTCTCTGTCTCTTCTCCGTCAAATTGATGACCTTCTAATAACCGCAAATATATTCCTGAGTTATTCGCAATCCATTGCTCTACAGCCGTTCGGATAAAGCGGTGACTTTGGGTTGGTGTAATTAATGTGACATTTTCTAACTGCAAACCTGACAAATCAGAATGGCGGTTGGCAATGTTTAAGGCTAAACCATGTAGGGTATAGACAAAAAAGCCCATCTGAGGTAGCGATAAATCATCTCGTAAGAATTTGCGAATCTTCGCTTTAATATTGGCAGCAGCCGAGCGAGTAAAAGTCACAACTACCAAGTGACGGCGGTGAGATGAACGTTCATATTGACGGGCGATCGCGATCGCTGCCGCCGCCGCCATACCAGTAGATTTGCCTGCGCCAGGAACGGCAGAAATAGCCAAAGGGCCAGATTGCCAGTCAGCCATTTGTTGCTGTCCGGGGCGTAGACTGTTGCGGATTGCCAGAATCTTCTCCCGTAAAGTCAGAACAGGCGATCGCTCAGACAATTCTGAGTGGAGTGATTGCAAAGGTGCAGCAGCAGTAAATTTAGAGTCGGACATATCAAATTTTATATTTTAAATAGATGTTGAATGTAATTCCCAAACCGCAGATATGAATAATCTTCGGTGATTCTTAAGCCTAAACTACAAACAATTATCACTCCTCAATTATTTTTTTACTTCCTAATCTTCAATTATCGCAAATATTCGATTACAGTGATTTCAATACGGTTCGGTTAAGAATTAAAATGAGGGGGACACGTTGCCGTGTCCCCCTAGTCAGCAGAAAAAGTATCCTTGAATCTGCCTTCTGATGTCAGTACTTTCTGAAGTTGATAACGTTCTTATTTAATACTGATTCCTAGCGTATAGGAAAAATCAGGTCCAGAGTTGATACCAAAGAAAGTTGCATTATTTTGAGGTACGAAAGAATCTTTACTCACTGAAATGTAGTATGTACCTGCACCCAGGAAACCGGTGATTGGTGCCGATTTTTGACTGGTCAGTAGAGTCGCAGAATCGTTAAACAGTCCGATAATTGCCTTTCCCGATGTCACTGTGTTGACAGTGACCGTTCCTGAATTTGGTAAATAAAATGTAAAAAAGTCAACATCGGGATTGCCCCCCGCTTGAGGTGTTGCTAACTGACCTGAAATATTAACTTTTGAGCCTGATGATAAGGAACCTAACCCATCAGCGTTACCCAGTGTGTTGTTTGTACTTTGTCCAGCATCTTCCCGCTCATAGTAAAGGAAGTCATTACTACGAAGTTGGAGATTGTTTCTCCCCTGCACAATACCTATGAGTTCATCTACCTGTCCCGGTTGCTCATAGAATATTCGTGTGTTGCCTCCAACAGCTTGTAAGCGGTAGTCCTGTGGAGTTCCTTTGAGTTGAATTTGATCTTGGTTAGACTGGAAGTCAGTAATAGTAGCGAAGTCCCCAAAACCAGGAGTCGTACTGTTGTTATCGTCGTAGAAAACATTTACAGCGTCTCCCAGGACAAATTTATCTGCCCCAGCCCCGCCAGTCAAGGTATCAAGCTCGCCTAATCCAGGTGGAAGCAGACTACCAGGATAAACACCGATGAGGATATCGTTTCCATTACCCCCATTGAGTAAGTCATTGCCAGGCCCGCCCTGGAGACTATCATTGCCGTCGTCACCATTGAGGGTATCATTACCGAAATTACCATCTAGTGTGTCATAGCCTGCTCTTCCATTCAGAGTGTTGTTAGCACTATTACCAAAGAGGAAGTTGTTAACACTGTTACCTGTCCCGTCGATAGCGTTAGTTCCCAGCAGCTTCAAGTCGCCCAGTTCGGCACTCAGTGTATAGGTGACATAAGACCAGACGTTATCCGAGCCGCCATTAGGAGCTTCGATAATGATGTCACTTGTGTTGTTAATAATGTAAAGGTCGTCGCCTACTCCCCCATTCAAGATGTTGATACCTGTGCCGCCAGCAAGTGTGTCATTGCCAATGCCACCAATTAGAGTGTCATTTCCTGTCGCACCAGCGAGGGAATCGTTACCAGCTGCACCATTCAAGCTATCGTTACCGGACGGAATATTGGCATTACCACCCTTAGCCCAACCAACTATCGTGTCATTTCCCAAAGTCCCATTTATCTTGTCAGGACGTGTAGTACCGTAAATAAATGCCATCTTAATCTCTCCTGAATTTCTCACTAATGATTAAAGGCACAAAGCAGATTTAAGTATTGCCCCTTTTGAGGAACTCCTGTAACAATCAGAAATTACAGGCTAGTACCGCTTTGCAGAGTTCGTAATTACTCTTATATAAGGGTTTTAGACGTTTCAAATGGGTGGCTTATTTCTGCCGTGCTGTACTAGTACTTTGTCAGGCTGGTTTTAAAGGTGTGTAGTAAGGACTTTAATCCTTACTACGAACTTGCTTACCGATCAATTCTTTCTTGACAGACTACTAGTACAGCCCGGTTGAAAATGACTTTTAGGCTAGCTCTTTGACATTTTGCCGTTCTTCCACAGTTGATTCACTAAAGACGGCTACATATAACCATCCTGCTAAAATAGCCCCGAAGATCGGAGCTATCCAGAACAGCCAGACTTGCGAAAATAGTTCTACGCCTGCAAATATAGCAACTCCAGTACTACGAGCAGGATTAACCGAGGTATTGGTTACAGGAATGCTAATCAGGTGAATCAAGGTAAGCCCAAAACCAATTGCCAGTGGTGCAAATCCATTAGGAGCGCGGCTATCAGTCACACCCAGAATAATCACCAGAAACATGAAAGTCATCACAATTTCACTAATCAGGCAAGCAAACAGCGTGTAACCACCTGGAGAGTGAGTTCCGTAGCCGTTAGTAGCCAATGGGTTGGAGCCAGTCAGGGAAAATCCAGTTTTGCCGCTAGCAATCAGGTAGATAATGCCCGCACCAACAACTGCACCGATTACTTGAGAGCCGATGTCAGGTAGTAAGTCAGACCCCGGAAAGCGTTTACCTGCCCATAGTCCAAAGGAAACAGCCGGGTTGAAATGACCACCAGAAATATGACCAAGAGCATAAACCCCTGTGAGGACGGTAAGCCCGAATGCCAAAGATACACCTACTAATCCAATACCCAATGGAAAAGAAGTACTCTCGCTGATTTTTGCCGCATCTGCTGTGTAGGCTGCGGCTAGAACAGCACTACCACAGCCACCTAAAACAAGGCAGAATGTGCCGATAAATTCGGCCAAACAACGTTTCGTCAGAGACATTTTGGGAAAACTCCTTGTTCAGCTACAAACGAGTGATAGCTATGTTGCACAATGTTTGAGTCATTCCTATCAACAGGAAATCTATTGCGTTTGTTTGGTTATGAAACTAAATCGAAAAAATAGGAATTTGTTTTTTCCTGAATAATTGCGGTGATAAAATATTAGGACTTACGCACTGTACAAACGAATCATCTTGTGTATTAAGATAAATAGGTCGTTTCAGCCTTTTACAAACCATCCTTTGTTAGTTGCTTCGGCGTAGCCCAACCCAGGTCTTACCCTGAGCCTACGCCGAAGAGCATCGCAAAAAGGTCGTTGAAAAATCTAGCTAAAAGGCTTGAAAAGCATATCTGTCATTTAGGCTTTTCTGTCAATGCGTAAGTCCTAAATATGAAGATACCGGAAAAGCTAAAATCACAAAAAAAAATGCCTAATTTCTTAAGAATTTTGCTCGAATGATACATCTGTTGAGATTCTTGATCCAGTACGCTATATTAAAATTTATCGGACTTACGCATTGACAGACATAACCAAATGTGCATTACCTCTCGTTACAAGGCTCTGCCTTGTAATGCTCTTGTGGGAGGGCTGCTGCCTCCTGTCAAACTGGGAGGCAGCAGCCCTCCGAGCGATCGCAATAGTGCATTAGACGTAGACGTAGGTTGGGTGGAGCGGAGCGCAACCCAACTAATTATCAGGATGTTGGGTTACGCAAAGCCTCCACCCAACAAAGCAATTTTTTGGGAAAATTTTAGCCTAGACGGTCTACTACAAGACTACCGAGATTTTTTCAGAAATCAAATATGATTCCTATATTCTGATTAAGAGAGTTAAAACAAATGGTGGCATTGGCCAAACAGAAAATTGAACCAATGCCCCATCTGCTATTGTTTGGACAGTCTTAACAGATTAGATCGCAGAGTTAGTCCTGCCTAAAATTGAATTTACTCGTCAATCTGCCATGAATCCTTAGTTAATTCTTCATCCAGAATTTTCTTAGGACGCACAATGATAATAATTTGTCCTAGTAGAGGAATTTCCGGCTCAGTTTCAAACCACTGAAAATCTAATTCACCACCATTTTCAACGACAAAGTAGTTGGAAATATCCCATTGTCGTTGGGCACGATCTATCACAACGACGACGGGTTCTATTCGGCTTTGGTTTTGGATAGGGAAGCGATCGCTATTGGCGATAATTACCACTGGATCTTCTGCCGCCAACAGCACTTGCCAACCTGGTAAAGGTACCCAAGCTTGCTCTCCAGAAAACTTCACCATGCGAAATGGTTCAATTTCTGTGACTATGGGCACAGCTTGCAAGTCTTGCCGTGACAATGGCAACTCACCGACTACGGGAATGATTCGGGGTAATTGTTCTTCAGATTCCAGGCGGTAAAAAGGTAAAATTGGAGCCGGACGCTGGGGAACGCTAGTAAAATCAGTCAGTAGCTGTTCGATTTTTGTCCTTGCTTCTGGCGTGTGAGCAAAGCGTAAACCTTTGGCGATCAGACGCGATCGCTGTTGCAAATCTGTATTTTGGCGGGCGCGTTTCCAAACTTGGTGAGCAACTGCATCCCCAGGATGGGCAGAAAACCCTTCTGGCAAAATGCGGAAATAGGAGAACTCTTTAATGGCTTTGGCTACTTCCCGCGCCTCATCCGCATCGACTTTCTGGACGAAAATCAGTTCGGCGGCGCTGGCGCGTTCTTCTTGGGTGAGCAAACGCAGTTCGTATAAAACATCACTGCCGCGTGTGGCATAGTGCGATCGCGCTGCTGACGAGGCTCCAAACTTTTCCAAAGAATTGTAAACTTGAGAACCAACAACTACCTGATTTTGTTGAATTGGCTCAAATCCAGTCGCCTCAAAAATTTCTTGGGGATTGTAACCGGCTTTTAGCAACGAGGCGATCGCCATTCCCCACTCCACCCAGTTGCCTTGTTTTTGCCTCAGCTTTCGCAGTAATTCTTGTGCCACATCGTTGTTAGCATTTTCTTCGGGATTTTGAGCGTTGGGTGGTAGATCGGTCATAATCGGAGTGCAAGCTTCAACTTGAGAGGTTGATTAACACCTCATGAGCAAGTCCTATTCTAATCTATGAACTACCCAGACCTACTGCCTTGATTTGATCTATGGAAACTTATAGCGTTTCCTAATCACATAAGGTACATCATAGCCCCCTCTCGAAGAGCGGGGAGGGGGTTGGGGGTGGGGTTCAGTACCTACTCAAGCGAGAACCGCTATATTATGATTTAGCTACTGCGATTGAAACGGCTTTTCAAAAAAATCTCTTTCCCAGATATTCATCACTGGTTTACTCAATGATTTGACAAAGGCAAGCAAATGGTGAAACAAGTTCTGCCTGGCTGCGACTCAAATGAGAGCGTACCGTGATGACGATTTTCTACAATCCGGCGAACGGTTTCCAAACCGAGTCCTGAACCACGCCCCACTGATTTGGTGGTGAAGAAAGGTTCAAAAATGCGGGTTTGAATTTCAGATGGAATTCCACTGCCAGAATCGATGATGTCAATATGGGCAAAGCGATCGCAATGGTATGTTGTAATTTCTAGGAGTCCCTTACCATCCATTGCATCAATGGCGTTGTCGATTAAGTTTGTCCACACCTGATTCAGTTCACTGCCATAAGCAAGCATTTTAGGAAGACATTGATCGTAATTGCGTTGTACTTGGACACCGCACTTAAGTTTATGAGCAAACAATCGCAATGTATCTTCTAAACCTTGATGCAGATTCACTTCTTGCTGAACGCCTTGATCGAGGTAAGCATAAGACTTCATCGCTTGCACAAGTTCGGAAATCCTCTGAGCGCCTCGCAAACCATGTTTAATCATCGACATGACTTCAAAGGAAAGCGATAGCCAGTGCAATCCCATTTCTCGCAATTCAGTGTCGTCGTTGCGCCAACGTTCCATTATCTGATCTAGGGTTTCGACCTCAACACCACCTTCCGCTAAAGGTTCTGCTAATTTCCATGCCTGCTCTACACCATAATCTTCTAACCATTCCAGCAACACGGTTTCGCGATCGCTTAGTCTCACCGGATCTAAACGATCATTCAAAATTGCGTCATAGCCCTGATCGCGCAGTCTCAACCAGTTTTGAGTATGCGCTTCCTCAACATGGCGTTGCCCATAAACTAAGTTCATTCGTTGTAGCTCCAGGATGGCAGCTGGCATTTCCTGGAAAGTCCGAACCAGGGCTGATGCTGGGTTGTTGAGTTCATGAGCTAGACCGGCGGCAAGTGTTCCTAAAGCTGCCATCTTTTCCCGTCCCCGAATAAAGGATTCTAGCCCCCGAAGACGACGTTCCATAATGCGGAAGACCATCCGCTCAAAATCACGACATTCATGCAGCAGTTTGCGGAAGTCTTCTGCCTTAATTTCATAGAGGTTGCAATCTGTCAATGCCCGCATTGTCACAGGTACAGGTTCATCTGTGAGGACTGGAATTTCACCAAAAAAGGATGGGGCTTGATGTTGCCCGATGGGAATTTCAACTCCTTGACTGCGGCGGGTGAGATTAATTTTACCTTTGACTAGGATAAATAAGCCGTGTCCAGGATCTCCCTCATGTGCCAACACTTTTCCCGTAGGGAGTTCAACCGTTTGAGCGCGATCGCAAACCCACTCCAATTGCTCTTTCGGAAGCTGTTGAAAGGGGTCTAAGTTGATCAGTTCTTCAATACACAACATCAATCAACCTCCTGAGTTTTTCCGACTCCAGCTAAACATTGCTCAGATAGCGGTGAACGAATTGAATGGCGATCGAACCTTCTCCCACGCCGGATGCCACCCGCTTAATTGACCCGGATCGCACATCTCCGGCTGCAAAGATCCCAGAAACACTACTTTCTAGCAAAAAAGGAGAGCGTTCCAAACGCCAACCTGGAGGAGATTTGCCATTATCTATTAAGTCCGGCCCTGTGATGATAAACCCTTGAGCATCGCGTTGAATAACACCATCGAGCCAATCAGTTTTGGGGGTAGCACCGATGAAGATAAAAAGCGATCGCGCTGGCACGGTTTCAATTTGTCCAGTCAAGGCATGGGCAATCACAATTTCTTCTAAATGTTTATCTCCCTTTACTTCGATGACGCTGCAACCTGTGCAAACTTTGATATTTGCAGTAGCTGCAATCTGGTCAATCAAATATTGGGACATACTCGATGAAAGCGACTCACCGCGCACCAAGATGATCACTTTACTGGCATACTTAGAAAAATGCATTGCTGCCTGTCCCGCAGAATTTGCCCCGCCGACTAGGTAAACCTCTTCATTGCTACAGGCGATCGCCTCAGTCATGGCAGCACCGTAATAAATTCCGGCTCCTGTAAGCTTTTCGGCTCCTGGGACATTTAACCAACGGTAGGAAACGCCGGTTGCAACTAAAAGTGCATGGCAACTAATCTCACTGCCATCCCCCAATTGCAGAACCCGATAAGGATCTTGCAGCTTAACTCCGGTTACTACTTGAGGAGTGAGAATTTCTACTCCAAATCGCCGCGCCTGGGTAACTCCTCGCCTGGCCAAATCGCTACCGCTCAAGCCAACGGGAAACCCCAGATAGTTCTCAATGCGTGAACTCGTGCCTGCTTGTCCGCCCGGTGCCTCACGCTCAATTAAGACTGTACTCAATCCCTCGGAAGCGCCATAGACGGCGGCTGCTAATCCGGCGGGGCCACCACCGACGATCGCTAAGTCATAAAAAGGACGTTCTGCCTGGGTTTGCAGTCCAATTTTCGCGGCAATCTCTAGATTAGATGGTTGGATTAATCGGGAACCATCGGCAAACAGCACCAAGGGCAATTGCTGTCTGCAATCAGCTTCTGCGTATTCCACTAATTTTGCTGCATCCGGCTCCAGTTCAATATCCAACCATTTGTATGGAATCTGGTTACGTGCTAGAAAGTCTTTCACCTGATGGGAAAAAGGCGACCAGCGATTACCAATGACTCGAATCCCTTCAAAGGGTGGGCGGAATCCAGCTAGCCAGTCATCTAGCAAGTCATCCAAAACCGGATATAGTCGCTCTTCTGGTGGATTCCAGGGCTTAAGTAAGTAGTAATCAAGTCTGACACTATTAATTGACTTAATCGCAGCATCCGTATCTGCATAGGCCGTCAGCAAAGTACGTTTGGCATCAGGAAAGATGTCTTTTGCCTGTTCTAGGAACTCCACACCTCCCATTTGGGGCATTCTTTGATCTACCAAAAATAGAGCAACTGCTTCATTCCGCAATTTGAGTTGCTGCACCACGTCCAGAGCGGCAATACCGGAATCTGCCCGGACAATGCGGAAGCGATCGCCATACTGATGTCGCAAGTCTCGTGACACCGCTTGCAACACTTCTGGATCATCATCGACAGTTAAAATTGCAGGTTTCGCCATAACTACTGTTACTTAACAATTGCAGTGCCTAGCTATTATCGAAACAGAATTCAGGAGCGGAGCAAGGGAAAAGCTCCGCCGAGGCGTCAAAATATAGGAAATCTACTGTTTAACCAGTTGTTTTAAACGAAGGTATGCCTCTTCTGGTGTCAGTGGTTCTGATTGACTTTCATTAGGTATAAAAAATACCCAGGTATCGGGAAAGTAATGTACCACAAAGCTGGGAATCAAACCTAATGTTACTGCTTGCTTTCCAAGTTTTTCAGTTTGTTCTTCTAAACTCAGTTGGTCATTAAATGGATGTTCAGCCATACTTTAAAAAACCCTTGTGTGAAACCTTAAAGGAATTTTTAGAACTTATTGTTTTTGCCAAGCCGAGCGAGAAAACGAAGTTAATAATCAAAGTATCATCAACTCATCCTCGGAAATTGGCGAAGGTATTATTAAAACTTTATCTCTTTATGGGTTTAGCGATCGCTTGTTCAAATAGCTCTGTCATAGCTGTCAATCGTTACGAAAGTTATAGTATAAATTATCTCTGCTTGCACTCTGTTGGGGTTGTTAGGGTGCGATCGCCACTTACAGTGGGCATTTATGCCTGGACTTAACCTAAGATAAGTAGTCAGACAGAATTAATTACACAATGTCATTGCGAATGCAGCGAAGCGAAATGAAGCAACCGCAAGGGCTGGGATTGCTTCGCTCCGCTCGCAATGACTGTAAATGTTTTTATCCAGCTACTTAATACCGGACTATTAACGCCAGTCCAATGTGCAATCACTCTGTCTCTAATACGAGCGCTCACTTGACAATTAGAGCAAGATTATAGTAACAATAATAGCTAGCACTGAACAAAATCTAGAGTCTTAATCAAGCCTCTGATTCAGCGCTCTTGTCAATTACAGCGGGTATAGCTCACTGGATTTTTGAGGAAAAATAATGTTAAAAGTAGTTGAATTCCGCATTCCAGCGGATGAATATCGTACTATGCCAGTTCCTTCTAACGGAGCTATAAGTAAAGCAAAACTAGCAACTTGCTTTGTACGGGTAGAAGATGTTCCTCAAGAGCTGGAAGATTGGATGTCCATTAACCCGCGTACCCCCCGCCGCAACACGAAAGGTGCGCTAGCAGGAGTTGTCGCTCATCAAATCGTTGAAACTTTAAGGGAGCATCCTGAAAAATTTGCTTTCAAAAATCAAGGTATTTATCTGATTGTAAAGGACACAGAGTTCGTAAAGGAGAAAGGTGGGCAAGGTGTAGTAACCTTGCAACTTACAGACCCCTCTCAGCACGGCTTGATCAATGGGGGTCACACTTTCTTTGCAATTCGTGAAGTAACTGAAGACGGCGAGTATCCCAATCCTTGGGATGCGTATGTTCGCCTTCACATCCTAGCAATGGAGGATGTTGACTCATACCTGATTGCCGATATTGCTGAAGGATTGAACCGCTCATTGCAGGTAGACAATACCTCTATCGAGAATCTGCAAGGCTCTTTTGATGAAATTAAGCGTTCTCTAGAAGGAAAACAAGGATCTGATCAAATAGCCTACAAGATGGGCGATTCGGGAGAGTTTGATATTGAGCAAATCCTCACTTATATGAATCTCCTTAATTTAGAGCTGTTTCCTGACAGAAAGAACCATCCTCATACAATTTTCGGTAAGCCCAAAGCTGTTCTTGACACCTTTATCAAGGATGTGAAGGAAAAGGATAGTTGTGTGTTTAAGCGACTTGTTCCTCATCTAGATGATATCCTGATTCTAATTGATCGGATACAGCAATTAGCAGCTCCAAAGTTTCCTGGCAAACTCAAAGTCAGCAACACAAAGAAAAATAATCGCGTTCGTTCGCCCAAAAATAAAGAGCGAAAAGCTCACTTTGCTGGTGGGCTAATTAATGGGCATCTGCACCTTGGGTGGCTCTACCCAATGGTAGCAGCGTTCAGAGCCAATATTTCTCGTGCGGCTTGGGAACAAGGGGAGCTAGACTGGCTAGTGAACCCTGAAGAATTATTAAAAGCTACGATCGACGAGATGGCTGGAATAGTGCTTAAGGAAAATGAAGACAACAAGGGTAAACCTGCTGAAGTGGGTCGTAAAGAAGCAGCCTATCGTGGTTGCTATAGTGTCATAGTTATGGAGTTGGCTCAACGGGGTATCCTGACCTCATAAGTTTATGGGCTAAATTAATAGATTGGTCTTAAACTTTAATCTGTCCGACCCTCTAAGGTGTTCGGACTTTTTTTATAAGATAGAAAGAGAAATTTGACAATGTAGCCCCAATACTTCAATTAATGACAAATAACCCATTCTGCCAAACGTCGGTGGAGTTCTTATTACTCAGTCTGGTTTAACTTTTTCCTAAAAATTGCTTCGACTTCAGTTTTGGGATCGGCAAGGTCGAAAGGATATGGTTGACGATTGGCTGGATTACGGCGACTCATCAAGACCTCCAATGCCGCCTGGAAAGCTTGCTGATCATTTCTGTGTTCAGAAAGGTACTGTTTTAACTCAGTATTTGTCATCTCAGACAGATTCCATGTCATAGAACAAACTCCCAACTTCCATCTTCATCGATCACAAGTGCAATCTCATCATTGACCCCAGCTTGAATGTAAATGGTGTTGAATTTCTGGTAGTAATGAAAAACTTGAATTGGCTGGTACAGAGTAGAAAGGAGTTGACAGACAAATATGGCAGTATCTGACTGTTCTAGTGTGGGCAAGCTGGAATCTCCTCGTATCTGCCAATAATAGCGTATCAGGAGTGAGTGCGCTAAATCCGATTTTTTTGCTAACTGTTTGAGTTCCATGACTCGCAAAAGTTGATTTGCTCTTACTGGTAAACTACCATAGCGATCGCTCTCAATAGTAGAATTCATAGGGTTTGAGTAGCAAGTGTTGGATTTCCTGCGATTAACCCAACTTTGCATCTAGTTTTTCAACGTTCGCCACTAGCTGAATTTAACTTGGTGCGATCGCTATAAATAATACTTGTATAATTGCGATCGCTCCAACCAAAATATTAGACCCCGGTTTTGCAACCACCTTTGTCGTCTTATTGATCACCTCGATTTCAGACAGTTCTACAATAAAAGCAAAGACGTTGAGGTTGAACTAACCTAATGGGTGTACCTGAAACAAACCCAAAGATACCAATGCCTTCACCAAGCCTCTACGAAACTGATTTTTACGCTTGGACACAGGAACAAGTAACTTTACTTCGCAATGAGCAGTGGAGTCAGATTGATCTGCAAAATCTGATTGAGGAGATTCAATCTTTGGGTAAACAGCAACGTCAAGAACTGCGAAACCGTCTGAGTGTGTTGATTGGACATTTACTAAAATGGCAGTACCAGTCAGCGTGCCGTAGCCGTAGTTGGTTAGCAACACTTCGGATTCAACGCTTAGATATTGCTGAACTGCTTGAAGATAATCCTAGCTTAAAGCCCTACCTTGAAGAAGCACTTCGCAAAGCCTACCTTAAAGGTGTCGAATTAGCTGTTGGAGAAACAGATTTGCCCAAGCGTACTTTTCCGGTAGAGTGTCCTTACAGTTTGTCAGAGATTGTGGACTATGACTTCTACCCCGGTGAACCAAGCAAGTTAGTGAATGAATCAGAGCAGTAATTTGAAATTAAAGTAAATCTTCTTCAAATAGCTGGGCTATTTTCATCAAGGCTTTCAAGGTTCCAACTTTCAAATCTTGATTGCGATGAACAGGATGCGATCGCCTTGAAATCCTAAACTCCACCTTCTAACTCCTCTAGATCATCTACTGTCAGTGGTGCTTGTCCAGTGTGGCGCACATACAACACATTCACTGTAGTACCTCGAATTGTAAAAAGTACTCAGTATACGTTTTTGGCTTTTCCATAAAGGAGTTGGCGTACTTCTTCTGGAAAAATTTCATGTTCGACTGCTAAAGCACAACGTTGGGGCTTCTCTTGTAGGGTAGCAATAGCATTCATCAATCCTCGAAACCAACGATCAGCAAATTCAGGATTCCGCTCTCGATACCAGCGATAAGCTTGCTCAATCTGAGCTTCCGCAATTGGGGTAATCTCAACCTGAAATGCCATACTTTTGCTGCATTTCTTGGACGAAATCCCCAATGGGGCGAGTTTTACCAGCGTTGAGTTCCTCGAAACCTTGTCCAATTCCAGCAATTGTCTCCAACTGATCAATCAGTTGGCGTAATTTCGTGGGGTCAATTTTACCAGGGTCTAGAAAGGTGACGATAACTTGGGAGCGATCGCTAACATCTTGCGGTAGGTGGGTGAGGTGAATTTGTCCATCCTGATAAATGCCTTCGATAGTTTTTATCATAAGTTGAAGTTGGGTTGGTATTTCCTTTAATTCTACTAACTAGACTCAAAGGGTTAGGTCTGGAATTTCCGCCTGCTCATCAAACAACAGCCGCCTCTGGAATTGCATCCTACATTTTCCCTAAAGCATCAATCAAATTCTGTAATTGTTGATCTGCTTTAAAAACTCCTAAACCGCGCACCGTCACTTTCCCAAGAGAATACACAAAGCGCATTTTGAGATTTTCTGGTAAATTTAATGTTCTTATATAGTTATAAAGTAAATAATTATACTGATATTTGCCATATAATAAATAGTTAAACCGCTTAACCCTCTTTTATCACTTTGGGAAAACCCAATCGCTGAAAGCCTTTCGGGGCTTTAATTTCTAGGTTTTGGCTATAAATTTTAGTGACTGTTAGAAAATAAAGACTCAAAGCTTGACTCAATCAAAGTTCAGAATCTTGCTTCGATTATTGTTTTCCGAGAGTGACAAAACAGGGTTAATTTCGGTCAGAGGAGTACATCCAGCTTATCTGTCAGTGTTCAGTATTAAAGTTGCTGCAAATTCACCAGTAAACCTGTGTCTCGATGCCGATTGTTTGTGTACAATAAACCTACTTCCTGATAGCCCGCAAACTTTGTAAAACCTTTTTATGTTGTGCAGTGGTGATATAAGCTATGACGTTCGATTATGGAGTATTAGGTCGAAAGCTCAAAAATGCACGTGAGAGTCTTCAAATAACATCAGAAGAGGCAGCAACACGGCTTAAAATAACCATACAGGAGTATTTAAAAATTGAATCTGGAACTGCAAATGTAACAGGAGATCAGTTAGTACTGCTAACAGTTATGTACCGTCGTGATTTTAGATATTTTGTTACTGGCGATTATCCATCAGCAGAATCTCAAGTGCAAGAAATGTATCGCCAGAATGCCGCACTTTCTCGCAGCGACCGTATTGCAATTCAGGAATTTGTTCGCTTATGTGAGTACGAAGATTTTCTAGAAAGAGAGATTTTTAAGCGTGAGCGTACACTAATTCCTGATTATACTCAATTCTCATTCAGACATACTAATTTTAAACGACAAGGTAGAGAGGCTGCTACTTTTGAAAGAAAACGACTAAGTTTAGAACAACGACCAATTGAAAACATTTTTGACGTAATACGAAGTCAAGGTATTCATGTTTTCAAACGCGAGCTAGAAGATCAGAATATTTCAGCACTCTATATCAATCACCCCATTGCTGGCCATTGTATTCTCATTAATTATTTAGAGGATTTGTATCGGCAAAATTTCTCTGCTGCTCACGAATACTGCCACGCTTTATTTGACTCATCTCAAGGTCAAGAAGTGACATACTTAAAATCAAATAATAAATCTAAGTTTGAGTGGAGAGCTAATAGTTTTGCTGGCAATTTATTAGTTCCAAAGGAGAGAATAGAGATAGATTATTATCCTGTTTCTACCTATGAAAATTGGGTCATCCTTGCACGACAAGTCGCAGAGCGTTTTTATGTAAGCTCACAAGTAGTAATTATTCGATTTTCTGAAATTGGATGGCTTGATGATAATTTGCAGAAACAGCTACTTCAGGATAAACGTTTAGTGATTAAACGTACTGAAAAATTCGATCCTGAAACCCCACCAAGTTTGTCATCAGGTGTACGAAATAAACTAACACAAGTTATTCGTCAAGGCTTATCATGGCATTTTATTGATTTAAGTACACAAGCTTATAGAAGAGGAGAAATCACGTACCACAAGCTTCTAGATATGTTACTTCTTCCCCTAGAGCAAGGATCTCAGCTACTATGTGATCTTCTAACGTATTTGGAGGTAAGTGATTAGTGGGCAATATTGTGACTATCGATACTTGTGTGATTATTCACTTCATGTATATTAATCGCTTTTATCTTCTAAAGGCGTTAGGTTATTCTTTACTGACCACCATATATGTGCAGTTAGAGTTTGAACAAGGCTATCCTGAAAGTCTTGCCTATTACAATAAGTTACTTAATAGTGGCGAAATCTCGCGTTTTTCTCTAGAAATTGAGGATCTTGTTGAGATGTCAACTGTTCCCGAAAATAAGCGTGCAAGCGATGCAGAACTATCTTGCTTTGTTGTTGCTAAACGTATTGGTGGTAAGGCAATGACTGATGACGAAAAAGCAATTAAATATATTCAAAGATATATTTTAATGCCTACTGGTAGTATTATTCGACTAGTAGATATTTTATTGGAAGCATACCTAGCAGATCATTTAGGTGATCACGATTTGAAATTAATACAGAAGAAATTAGCGGACAATCAATTCATTATAAAAATAGACTTGGTTAATGAAGGTGCCAAAAGACGGTGGATGCTAGGAGGACAGAGTTAAGTGTGATGGCATCGATCATATCTCAAGGGCACAACGCACCGTTATCTCAAATATCTCAAACGTTACTACCGAGCTTAAGAAATTGCCACTAGAGTAGCAAAATGCGTTGGTTGTTCGCGCTATAGAAACTTAGATGCCTAATCTCTCACAGAAAAACTAACTTACCACGAAATTACATAGATAAGAGTATCGCACCTTGCATTTTACTCAAAACGTCGTAGTGTTGGGTAGCTGTTAACGTGTGTAGGGCTGTACCATAACAAGACCGGGAACAACACGGTAATGTTTAAGCTACTAACACTGGATGATTAAGCTTACGCGATGCGTATAGAAGTGCTGCTTTGAGATCATCGGCCTCAAGATCGGGCATTTCTTCCAAGATTTGTTCAGCACTAAGTCCAGATGCAAACAAGTCCAGTACATCTGATACCCGAATTCTCATGCCCCGAATGCATGGGCGACCACCGCATTGTTTGGGATTAACTGTAATTCTTCTAAGTAAGTCTGACATAGGTTTTCACTTGATAGACTAATCTTTTTCTACTGATCAAACAATAGCCGCCTCTGCGATGTCTACGACGGGCTATGCCTACGCACTTTGCATTTTGTTTGGTCTATGCCGATACATTGATCAACGATTCCAGCGCATTTCAAAGAGGCAGCTTTGCAATCCGATCAACCCATTCCTCTGCACTGGATATCGCCCAAATTATCAGCAGTTCCTCGATCGCAACTTCAACTGGTAGCTTTTGGGAAATAATGATCACTCCTGCACTATGATTGCTGGTAATGAACTCGGCAAACTCTGATGGCATTGTTTTACGGTCATGGCTGACGAGAATACGTCTTTGCTGTGCTGCGATCGCCAATACTTCAGAATCTTTTACACCTTCTAATTCAGCAGCCAAGGCAGTTTGGAAGTCAATGGTGGGTTCTTGTCGCAGAACTCCCGTAACGATCGCTTGATTCAAATCAGCATCGGCTTGGTAGCTAACATTCACGATTCTACCTGTTGTCTTGCTGCCTTGGCTGCCATGAGCTTGTTATACAAAGCAGGATCGGCGGCTTGTAGTGGTTGAGGCATAGTATCAAATGCTGCTTCTTCGGCTTTTAGATAAGCATCAATATCAGCACGATTGGCTAGATAAAACGCGATCGCTCCATAAACTTGTTCAAGTGTCAGTAACGGAAAAGAATTAACAATGCTTTCAGGCGATAATCCTTTTTGGAAAGCATAGACAATCGAGTCCAGGGAAATCCGAGTTCCTGCAACCCAATAAGCATCTTGACGATATTCTACGTAAGATTTAACTGTGATAACTGACATAGATTTGTTTTGACTCTATTCATAAAGTTAAACTACAGCCGCCTCTGGAATCGCACCCTGCATTCTCCCGAAAGCATCAATCAAACTCTGCAATTGTTGATCCGCCTTAAAAACTCCTAACCCACGCACCGTCACTTTACCCGGAGAATAGACAAAGCGCGTCTTGAGATTTTCTGGTAAATTCGCCGCCAACAAATTCCAAGCAGGTTCCTCCATTGGCGTTTCTAAAACAACGTGCTGCTTTTGTTCTGGTTTAATCCGGCTAAATCCGATTTTTTTCGCTAGCTGTTTGAGTTCCATGACTCGCAAAAGTTGATTTGCAGGCACTGGTAAACTACCATAGCGATCGCTCCACTCGGCTGCAATCTGCTTTAATTCTGATTTAGATTTAGCTGTGGCCACCGCCCGATAAGCACTCATCTTTTGATCCAAATCGGTAATATAATCTGCTGGGATAAATGCCGTCAGGTTAAGGTCAATCTGGGTATCCTCCACTTTCGGTATTTCTTGTCCTCGAATTTCCCGAATTGCTTCTTCCAGCATTTCCATGTATAAATCAAAACCGATGGCATCCATTTGACCGGATTGTTCTGCACCTAGCAAGTTACCCACGCCTCTGATTTCCATATCGCGCATCGCTAGTTGATATCCAGAACCTAGCTGAGTAAATTCCTGAATTGCTCGTAAACGTTGCCGTGCCGCGTCAGATAATGCCCGTTGCTTCGGATAAAATAACCAAGCATGAGCTTGTATCCCTGCACGTCCCACACGACCGCGTAATTGATATAGCTGTGCTAATCCAAAGCGATGAGCATCTTCAATCAAAATGGTGTTGACTCGTGGAATATCTAAGCCAGATTCAATAATTGTCGTACAAACGAGGATGTCTGCGTCGCCATTACTGAAGGTGAGCATGGTCGATTCTAACTCGCTTTCATCCATTTGACCGTGAGCGATCGCAAACCTGGCCCCCGGTATCACTTCTCGTAAATTGGCCGTTGTCTCTTCAATTCCATCCACCCGTGGAACTACATAAAAAACCTGTCCCCCTCTGTCTAATTCTTGACGAATTGCACTGCGGATACTTTCGGAATTAATCGGTGACAGATGGGTTTTAATTGCGCGTCTGGTTGGCGGTGGTGTGGTGATTAAACTCATTTCCCGAATTCCCGACAAGGACATATACAAAGTCCGGGGAATGGGAGTGGCTGAGAGAGTAAGCACATCTACCTGAGTTTTCAGGCTTTTAATTTTCTCTTTTTGGTTTACCCCAAATCGCTGTTCTTCATCCACTACCAACAATCCTAAATCCCGGAAGATCACGCCTTTACCTAAAAGTTGCTGTGTACCAACAACTACATCTAATTCACCCGTTGCCAAGCGCTTTTGAATATCGCGGCGTTCTTCAGCCGAACGAAAACGGTTAAGTAAACCGACATTTACGGGGTAGGGAGCAAAACGTTCTTTAAGTGTATGGTAATGCTGCTGTGTTAAAATAGTCGTTGGCGCAAGGAGCGCCACTTGTTTACCGGCGATGACTGCTTTGAAAATAGCACGAATCGCCACTTCCGTTTTCCCAAAACCGACATCACCACAAACTAAACGATCCATTGGGCGATCGCTTTCCATGTCACGTTTCACATCTTGAACAGCTTTGAGTTGATCCGTTGTGGGTTGGTAGGGGAAAGAATCTTCCAATTCTTCCTGCCAAGGCATATCACCTGGGAAGCTAAAACCTTGTTGTTGCGATCGCGCTGCATACAGTTTCAACAAGTCCACCGCCAATTTTTTGATCGCTTTGCGGACTTTATTCTTGGTATTTTCCCAAGCTTTCCCGGTCATCCTGTTAAGTTCCGGTGCTTTATCACCTGCGGCGCGGAACCGAGATAAAGCACCGACTTGATCGGCTGCAACTCTGAGTAACCCGTCAGCATACTGCACGGCTAAATAATCACGGGTTTCGTTATTAATCGTCAAACTTTCCAGCTTGACAAATTTGCCAACACCATGATTTCTGTGAACTACATAATCGCCTGGACGCAGCTTATTGGGATCAACTTGTTTAGAAGTAGCTTTGTGACGCTTGCGGATATAGCCGGGAGTCGCCAAGGAATGCTGCCCAAAGAATTCCCGATCTGTAACGATTACTAAACGGTACGTAGGCAGGATAAAACCTTCTAGTTCCGCCAGACCAGAATATTTTAGGGCTATGGGAGTATGGTTGATTTGGAGCTTATCGATCGCTAGGTAGTCGCGGGGATTGGGGATAAACTGAGCCGGACAATCATGTTCTTGCAAAAGCGAGACAGAACGCGAAGGTTGAGCAGAAAGCAGCCAGATCGAGAAATTGCGATCGCGTTGTTGGCGGATAGTCTCAGCTAGTTTACCAAACTGGTGTGGCATGACTGGAACAGGTCGGCTGGCCAGATTTATCCCACTATTTTCCTCTGACAGTTCCGATAAATATAATGTTTTAAACCTGGCAACATCAGCCAAACACTCATCAAAAGAACGGTGAATTTTCGGCAATGATAGGGGAGTAGGGAGTAGGGAGTGGGGAGTGGGGGTAGATTCTTCACCATTCCCTACTCCCCATTCCCTATTCCCCATTCCCCACTGTTCTTGGGCATTTTCTACCCAGCGATCGCTATGAGCATGACACTGTTCTGGCTCGTCAATGGCAATTAGGGTATTTTCTGCTAAGTAGTTTAACAGAGATGCTGGTTGCTCAAAAGCTAACCCCAAAAACCGACGACTACCCTCAATCAGTGATGAGTTATCAGTGCTAAGTTCTGAGTCAGAATTTAACTCATAACTCCTAACTCCTAACTCAGAACTATTCTTCAGTGCTGCCATTACTACGGGAGTAAAGCTAGTGGGGGTAAGAATTAACTGGTCAACTTTATCGAGGGCTGAACGTTGAGTTGCTGGGTCAAATTCCCGCATTTGCTCGATTTCATCCCCAAACCATTCCAACCGCACTGGGAACTCAGATGAAACCGGGAACACATCAACAATATCACCCCGCCGACTCCATTGGCCTTCCGTTTCCACCAAAGGCACCCGTTCGTACCCCAAAATAGTTATCTTCTCACTGAAGGCATTCAAGTCTAATTCCATCCCCCGCTTCAGAGTCAGACAGAATTGCCCAAAAGCTGCTGGTGGAGGCAAATGAGGTTGCAGCGCCCCTTGAGTAGCCACAATCGCCATATTTGTCATTTGTCCTTTGTCATTTGTCCTTTGTTCTTGGTTTGTTTCTAATGACAAATGAACGCCACTTGCTTCAACGGGGGGAACCCCCGCAACGCAGTGGCTCCTAATGACCAATGACTCTTTACTTTTAAGCAAATCCGCCAATACCTGCATTTGCCCCCAACTCATCTCAGTTTCCGGGTCAAAAGGTTCGTAGGGAGAAGCCTCGGAGGTGGGGTAAAAATGTACTGTTTGCCATCCCATTGCCTCCAGTTGTGCGTAAACGCGTCCAGCTTCCTCCAGAGTGGCGCAAACCACGAACAAATCCTTGCCACTAGCTTGGGCTAATGCCGAAGCCACTAGAGCCTTGGGCAGCCTGGGAATGCCATTTAACCGCAATTCTTGTTGTCGGTTTAGCTTAGAAATAAATTCAGTAGTGAGCGGCGATCGCGCTAAGGCACGCACAATAGAAGAAAATGACATAAGTACTACTAGCGATGGGAGTCTTTGTGGATCAGAAAATCTTGAGGCAGTTTATGTCAACCATTTTAAAAGTGTTAACAGCCTTCTTATTCTTTCGGTGGGAGAATAATGCACAGCCACTAATAGACTTAAGAACTATAACTATTACTTTGTGTACAGTTAAAGCATTTATCGAAACACCTTTAATACTAGATACTAGGGATTGAGCTACGTTCGCTCTGATAAGCCGCAATTTTAAACATGTCCTCCATCACTTTTGAAATTTTAATCATTTTGGTGCTAATTATTGCCAACGGTGTGTTTTCTATGTCTGAGATGGCGATCGTCTCAGCACGGAAAGTTAGGCTACAACAGCTTGCCAATCAAGGAGATGCCAAGGCAAAAGCAGCATTGAAACTAGCTGAGTCTCCAAATCATTTCCTGTCAACCGTTCAAGTGGGTATTTCGCTGATCGGTATCCTGACTGGTGCTTTTGGAGGAGCAACAATTGCCAACCGACTGGCAATCGATGTAAAACGTGTCCCCTTGTTAGCACCTTATAGTGAACCGCTATCTTTCGGAATAGTGGTTTTGGTGATTACCTATTTTTCACTGATAGTTGGCGAATTGGTACCGAAGCGTCTGGCATTAAACAACCCAGAAAAGATTGCATCAATTGTAGCTATTCCGATGCAAGCTTTGGCGGCGATCGCTTCTCCAGTAGTCTTTCTGTTAAGCGCTTCTACAGATTTGATCCTGCGATTACTGGGAATTACAGCTTCTACCGACCCGCAAGTTACCGAAGAAGAAATTAAAATCTTAATTGAGCAAGGCACTGAGGCGGGAACCTTTGAGGAAGCGGAACAGGATATGGTAGAGCGAGTCTTTCGTTTAGGCGATCGCGCTGTCAGCTACTTAATGACACCCCGCCCGGATATTGTCTGGCTAGACTTAGACGACTCTGCCGAAGAAAATCGCCAAAAAATGGTTGATAGCGCCTATTCTCGGTATCCAATTTGTCAGGGGGGACTTGACAATGTGCTGGGTGTTATCCCTGTCACCGACTTATTAGCCAGAAGTTTCCGAGGAGAACCGCTAGACTTGACGATCGGATTGCGACAGCCCGTATTTGTGCCAGAAAGCACCCGTGGCTTGAAAGTTTTGGAATTGTTCAAGCAAACCATCACTCACATGGCGCTAGTAGTCGATGAATACGGCGTGATTCAAGGATTAGTCACTCTCAACGACATCATGAGCGAAATCGTGGGTGATGTTCCTTCCACAGATGGGCAGGATCAACCACAAGCTGTGCAACGCGAAGATGGTTCCTGGCTTTTGGATGGGATGTTGCCTGTAGAGGAGTTTTTGGAACTTTTCGGTATGGAAGAGTGGCAACCCGATGAACGCGGTAGTTATCAAACTTTAGGCGGTTTTGTGATCACCAATTTAGGCCGTATTCCGGCCGCAGCAGATTATTTTGAATGGCAAAGTATGCGAATTGAAGTAATGGATATGGATGGTAATCGTGTTGATAAAGTCTTAGTTATACCGAAGGCAAGTAAATCAGCAGATACAAAAAAATCTGACTAGTATTGGGAATGGGGCACTTGTACTGAGCGAAGCCGAAGTATTGGGCATTGGGAATTGATAATTATCGTTTATATTTTCCATGAACTGTGCCCAATATTAGATTAGATGGTGTGTTAGCCTAAACCCGTAACGTACCCTACCAGCTTATCGGTTGGGCATCTTATGTTGCCCGCCCTAATCAACATCAAAGAATTGAATTATGGATGACTATCTTAAAGAAAGAATCAAGGAAAATCTTAAAATTTCAATTAGAAAATTTTTTAACAATAAAAAAGTAAAAAATTACCAAGTATTAGATGATATTTTTCCTAATGAAAGACGAATACGTTCTCTTATAGGTGGATTAGAAACAAGTTTAGGAACAACTTTTTGGGAACCTATATCTAAAACATTAGCTGAAATCAATGGATTTCAAATCATCAAAGAGAAGATATTAGTTCCAACTCCGTTTCCTCAAGCTTTGCAGAATGAATTGGATAAACTAGTTTATGAACGTGAAAATAAGCCTAATAACAGGAGAGTTTCAACAAAAGAATGCATAGATAGCCTAAGAGACGCTGCGGAAAAAACTAATCCCCAAGACATTGCCGCCTACATTTACGTATCTCCTCCATCAGGAACTGGAGTTGATATTCATTTGTTTAAGGATGGAATTGAATATCTTTTTGATATAAAAACTGCACAGCCAAATCAAGGTGATTTTCAAAAATTTAACAAACAAATGCTACAGTGGTACGCCTATAGACTTGCTAAAAATACAAATGCTAAGTTAGAGGCTCGTATTGCTATTCCTTTTAATCCTTTTCCAAAATCTTGGTATGAAATGCAAAAAACTAAGTTATTTAGTTCTCCTCTAGATATCGCTCAAGATATATGGGTTGAAAATGAATTTTGGGATTTTTGTTCTGGAACTGAAAATACATTTGAGCAATTAAAAGCACTTTTTGTTGAGTTAGGACAAGAAAACTTTGCCGCCGAATTTAATGATATTTTTTACCAAAATTAGTTTAAATATCAAGAATACTTAGCAACTCTTTAGCTACATACTCAACAACAGGAACAGGAACAGCATTACCAAACTGTTTTTTGGCAATATCGTCTTTTTCGTGATATTCAAAATTTCTAGGAAAACCTTGTAATTTGCAAGCGTGTTTCGCCGTGATTGGGATGAACTTTTTCTGGTTATAAATTTTTTCTAAGAAAATATTTTTATATTCCTGTGGATGACTAGCATGAATTGATACTGTAGCTATATAATCTTTAGCGCCAGTAGCAGTTAAAGTTGGCATAATATCAGCAGTAGGTAAAATAATTCTATAAATATCATTAATACCTGTCATATTTTTAGAATTAACAAATTCATACTTATGATCAGCAGTTAATCGGAATATTCCTTTTTCGACTAGTTCATTTAATTCATTTATCTCTATATCAGATATTATTTGTTTAAAATTATCAAAAGATAAGGGATTACCATCTTTATCTCCATATTTTTTACTTCTTCTATTTTTTAGAAGAGTTAAGCAAATCATTTTTTCTCTATCACTGGTTTCTATAATATCCCAAGAGTGAATTGTTGTATGTCCATTTCTTAAATCAGAAAAAATAAAGAAATCATTTAATTCATCATCTTTTTGAAATCTAGTTCTTGATGGTGGAATCATACCTTTAAATAAGGTATGTCGATCTAACTTGACTTTTTCAATAAGTTTTGCAGATTTAATATCATCTAATATATCGAAAACTTTTGGATGAATGTTCAAAGGAATAGGAAATTTATACTCTTGGCATTTTTCCAGATCATTTCTAATTCCAACAATAAAAACTCTCTCTCTATTTTGAGGTAAACCAAAATCATAAGCATTGAGGACTTTCCATTTAACACAATATCCGATGCTTTCCAATTCATGTACAATGAGTTCCAAATTATCTATATTTTTCGGGCTTGCTAATCCACTGACATTTTCAAATATAAAGCCTTTAGGTTTATTTTTATTGACTAGTCGAATTACATCAAACCATAACTTTCCTCTTGGATCTTCAAATCCCTTTAAACGACCTGCGACTGACCAAGGTTGACACGGAACACCACCAACCACTATATCAACATGAGAAGGAAGTTCAGTAATTTTTGTTATATCTCCTAATTCAATTTCATCTTTGTTTAAGTAGCTGATAAAATTTTGTTGATAAACTTTTATAGCTTGTTTGTCTATTTCAGAATAGCCTAAGCATTGACCACCGAGTTTTTGTAAAGCAATTCTAAATCCACCAATACCAGCAAATAGATCGATGAATGCGAATTTATTTTGATAAGTTACTAACTGTAGAGGTAATTCTATTTGTTTTGAATGTTGCGAAAATAGAGATTTCATTTTTGTTAGCCAACTTAATTAACTAACTATTGAGATGTAGTCACTTAGTATATCATCAAATATACTAAGTTTCTAATCCTCAACTCTGAGACAATCGCTTCACTTCTGCACCCGCCAACATCTGATGGGCTTGTTCCAGAAGTTGGGGGATTTTATCAGCGTGGGGATTGCCGGCGAGACATTGCCGCAAGTTTAATTCATCTAGTCGATCAGCTTTGTTGCCGGGGAACCAGTGGTCAGCATTACCAAGCAGGTTGTAGCGCATTTTGGCATAGTCTACCAGATCGTAGGCGATCGCTAGATTCCGCAGCCACAAAATCACCGGAATATTGACCTCACCAGGGGTTTGATCAAAGGTTGGTAGATTTGTCTGCCAAGATTTTACCCAATCTTCTCCCAAAGTAGCGATCGCTTCTGATTCCAACCTTGCTAAAATTGGTGGCAAAATTGACGATGCTCGATCTACTAATTCTAAAGTCTTCAGATGTTCATCAAAATCTTCTGGTTTTGCTGCTCCCAAGCTCAGAGTATGCACCTCTTGATGACTCAAACAAAACAAATCATTAAATACCATTGGACTCAAAGGGGCGCAAAGATTGACTAATTTTTGTGGAGGTTCATACAACAAACCTCCTTTATTAGATGGGCTAATAATAAACACCCCCATATCATGGCGTTTAGCTGCTTCAATTGCCGCCCAATTCCATTGATTAATGTAGTACCAGTGCAGGTTCACGTAATCAAATTGATTGGTATTAATTGTCTGCACAATCATATCTGTTGAACCGTGTGTGGAAAAGCCAATAAATCTAACTTTTCCCTCAGCTTGCAACTGCTGGGCTACTTCCAAACAGCCACCAGGACGGATGCTGTAGTCTAATGACTCATCATGATTGATGCCGTGCAACCCCAGCAAATCAACGTAATCTAGCTGGAGATTTCGTAGTGATTTTTCAAATGTCTCGCGGAATTCTTTCGCATCTGCCTGTGGGTTGATTTTAGTCTGAACAATCAACTTTTCACGGGCAAAGTTGGGCAATATTCTTCCCAATTGCATTTCGGAAGTGCCATAACCACGGGCAGTTTCAATATGATTAATCCCAACCTCGACAGCCCTTCTAATAGTGGCTTCCAGATTCGCCTGGTTATCAGCAGGAATTTCATTATTGGGAACATCCTGCCATTTGAACTGATATCTCATGCCACCGCAGGAAAACACTGGCATCTGTAATTCTGTGCGTCCAAATCGTCTATATAGCATCAGTAGATTGTGGATTGCTTACCAACTTAAAATCTAAAAACGACAGTCATTCGAGCTTTCAGTGCCACAATAATTACCTCTGTTCAATCTGTGACACTAGCAAGATTCATCACATTATTAAATCGGTCACGTCTTTTGGTTAAGTTGATGTGCAGCTAAATTGTATAACACGAAAACCCAAAAATATTGTAGTGCGGGCATCTTGCCCGCGTCCAATATACAAATTAAATACGCAACAGCTTATTCGACTATCAGATGAGGGATATCATAGCCCCCTCCTCGCTTGCGGGGAGGGGGTTGGGGGTGGGGTTCAGTACCTACTCAAGCGAGAACCGCTACATCACTATTCCTGTTCCACAGACTAATTATCTCATCGTACTTACCACTAGCAAGCATTTTTCCATTATTCTCCCAATTAGTTTTTAGACTAAGAAATAGCAAAACAACCCAGCAGGGCTGAGTTGATACCCTTCGGGTGACGCTCGTACCATTAATTCTTTGGAGACTGCGCCTGAGTTAAGCAATTTCTCAAGATTTCGGCCAACATCTGTACGTTGGGTTCCTTAAGTATGTCAAGATGAGATCCAGGAAGGTAATGGATATCTAATCCTTCAGGCACTAGGTCGCCCCAGCCGAATTGAGGATCGTATTCTGTGCCTATAGCTTCGTCCCGATTTTGATCTTCTGTCCGCAAGAGGATAGCTTGACCAAAATAAGGTGAAAAGATATATTCACTGATGGCTTGAGTGTTAGCATCAATAATTTTTAAGTGCTTGTCAGTTCCAGGTAAATCAAGTACTTCTTCCACGTAACGGTTATATCTATTTTCGAGATGCTGCTTCCGCCAATAGCTCCATTTCACGGCCTTTTGCCAAAGGTAGCTAGGCCCTTGTTGAATAATATTATTTAAATGCAAAAAAATCCGCTTGAGAAATGACGCCCGCCAGCTATAACCTAGACGACAACTATCAAGCATAACTAGAATACCAACTTCTTCGCCTTGCTCTTGGAGTTGCCGAGCCATCTCGAAAGCAACTACACCCCCAAAAGAATAACCTCCCAGAAAATAAGGGCCATTGGGCTGAAGGGTCTGAATTTCTTGAATGTAGTGAGTTGCCATGTCTTCAACCCGCCTATGGAAAGGCTGTTTTCCATCTAGTCCTTGTGGCTGTAGTCCATAGAAGGGTTGCTCTGAACCCAGATGCAGTGCCAATTCACGGAAACACAACACTTCTCCACCCAGTCCGTGAATACAGAAAAAAGGTGGTTTGGAACCGTTGGGTTGAATTTCTACTAGGGATGACCAGCTAGATTTTGATTTGTTTAAGGTATTTACTAAAGCCAAGTTTCTTGTTATATCTTCTTCTTGGCAGATTATTTTGGCTAGAGCCTCTACGGTACCTGAGTGGAAGAGAATGGCAAGAGGTAGATTTTTACTAAATGTCTTCTCAATTTGCCAAAACAGTTTTACCGCTAATATGGAGTGTCCCCCTAGCTCAAAGAAGTTGTCTCTGACACCGATAGGCTGGACACCTAAAATTTGTTCCCAAATTTGTATTAGCTGGCGTTCCACCTCGTTGCGGGGAGCAACAAAGGTGGCTTCTGGCTCTTGCCTGGATAAGTCTGGTGCAGGTAGGGCGCGGCGGTCTACCTTGCCGTTGGGGGTTAATGGCATGGTGTCCAGCAAGACAAAAGCCGAAGGTAGCATGTACTGTGGCAACTTTGTCGAGAGGAAACGCCGGATATCACTAATCGTAGTTGCTGACTTCTGATTCGGTATAATGTAAGCCACCAAACGTTGATCGCCGGGAACATCTTCACGGGCAATGACTACAGTCTGGAGTACGTCTGGGTGTTGGGCTAATACCGTTTCAATTTCCCCTAGCTCAATGCGTATCCCACGGATCTTGACTTGATGATCTCGGCGACCGAGAATTTCTAGAGAGCCATCTGGACGATAGCAGCCGCGATCGCCTGTATAATAAAGCCAATCTTGTTGATCGTTCCGAAAAGGGTTCTTGACAAACCGAGAACGGTTTTCTTCTTGAGCATTAATGTAGCCCAAACTGCGGAATGGAGTTCGGATCACAATCTCGCCCGGTTCACCGATGCCGCACGGTTGGTGATTTGGTGTGAAAACTAGTGCTTGGGTTTGAGGAAGCGGCAATCCTACTGGCTGTACTCCTGGTGGACACTCAACAGGTACTCGGTAATAACATTTAGCCAAAGTTGTCTCTGTCGGGCCATAGAGATTAACAATTTCACCTGATTCTGGAAAAGCATCGCGCCACCGAAGTACAAGTGTTTCCTTCAGAGGTTCTCCAGCCAAGAACAACCAGCGTAAGTTACGTAATGAAACTCCTGACGGCACATTGGCTAACCATAATTGCGCCAATGAAGGAACTGTGTGAAGTACAGAAATTTGCTCATTTTCCAGGTAACGCAGAATTTTAGTTGGTTCTAAGTTATCCCCTTCTTCTGGTAAACATAGGGTTGCACCACTAGTCAAAGGTAAGAAAATATCTCTGAGGACGACATCAAAGGAAAGACCAGTTAATTGAGCAACGCGGTCTTGCTGATTAATTTCAAAGGTCTGCCGTTGCCAGTTCAGAAAATGCGCCAACCCTTTGTGACACCCCAGCACCCCTTTAGGTACACCAGTTGTCCCGGAAGTAAAGAAAATATAAGCTGGATCGTCAGCAACAATTTCAGGCAGGTTTACTGCTTGAATGCTCTTTTTGAATGAATTTATGGCTTCTCCTGTGTCTGGGTTTACACAGATGATAGTTAAAGAATCCCATATTTTTTCATTTTCTGGACGCTGACCATCAATATATAATATATATTTGGCTTTAGCTGACTGTAGCATCAGTCGCTGGCGATCGCTGGGAAGTTTGGGATCGATGGTGAGTAGCACACCGCCACTCAAGAGTACGCCAACCATACTGGCAATCAGTCCAAAGCTGCGTGTCCCAAACACGGCCACGACATCTCCTCGCTCCACTCCCAAAGACAACATAACCTGTGCTAAGGTTTGAGCTATTTTGCTCAATTCCCCATAGTTCCAAGTGCGAAATCCTTGACGGATTGATGAATGTTCCGGGGTGCGATTTACCCAAGAGGTAAACATTGTTGTCGCCAATTCATACCGTGGTTCTGGCAAAACCACCGTTGGCTCAGGCAGCAAAGGTCGCGCTTCTGATGTGACAAGGGAATATAAACTAATCTGCCTCTCTGGAGCAGCAACAATTTGATTCAGCAAGTGATGGAATTGATGAAGCATTTCCATCATCCGCTCTGAAGTAAACAGATCGGTGTTGTAGACTAAATCAAGTTTGATTCCTTGGTTTTGTTCTGTAACGTACAAGGTTAAGTCGAACTTGGAAGCTGTTTCTAACATCGAGACTGGTTCTATAGCCACTCCAGGTAGTTCCAGTTGAATGTCCCTGAAGTTGAGCATATTAAACCACACTTGAAACAGTGGGTTGCGACTGGTATCTCGCTCTGGGTGCAGTTCTTCTACCAGTTTCTCAAAGGGCATATCTTGATGAGCATAAGCATCTAATGCCATCTGGCGAACTCGATTTAGCACTGAACTAAAACTGGGGTTGCCGACAAAATCAGTCCGTAAAACAACGGTGTTAATGAAAAATCCGATTAATCCTTCAATCTCAGAACGGTTACGTCCAGCAATCGGAGAACCGATGAGAATATCTTCTTGCCCAGTGTAGCGATGCAGTATTGTCCCAAAAGCTGCCAGCAATGTCATGAATAGGGTGACACCTTTCTGATGCGAGAGTTCTTTTAGGGATGCACTCAAAGTCTGCGGTAGTATCAGGGATTGCACCGATCCCCGGTCAGTTTGGACTGGTGGCCGTGGTCGGTCAGTTGGTAATTCTAATACAGTATTAGCACCTGCTAACTGAGTTTTCCAGTAGTTGATTTGGCCCGAAAGTACCTCACCTGATAGCCATTGCTGCTGCCAGACAGCAAAATCCGCATACTGAATGGGCAATTTTGGCAGGGGGGAAGGCTTACCGCTCAAAAAGGCTTCATAAACGGCTGCTAACTGCTGCCAGAGAATGCCTATTGACCAGCCATCTGAGGCAATGTGATGCATTACTAACAAGAGTATATGCTCCTGTTCGTCTACTTGCAGCAAAGTAGCTCGCAGCATCAAGTCAGATTCTAAGTTGAAGGGGCGTTGTGCCTCTTGATTTAGCAGACATTCAACTTGCTCCTGTCTTACCTGAATCATTTTGAGTTCCACTGGCCGAGGCATGCCAATTACTTGTATGGGGCTACCATCAACTGATGTGATAAAGTTTGTTCGTAGTGCCTCGTGATGGATAACGATCGCATCTAGTGACTGTTGCAATACAGCCGCATTTAACTTGCCCGTTAAGCGCTGTGCATTCGAGAGGATATATGCTCGGCTGTTGGGTTGCAACTGCTCCAAAAACCAGACTCGCTGCTGGGCAAAGGATAAAGGGGCTGACTCCCGGTTGGCTATTTGGAGAATAGTCTGATTTTGGGGATCATCTTCTTGAGTCTGGTTTTGAGCGTTCCCGCTTCGGGTTGCCGTAGGCATCGCTTCAGCTAAAGTAGCGATCGTGGGATTCTCAAATAAGAGTTGCAACGGTATTTCTATCCGAAACACTTGGCGAACCCTAGACATAACTTGAGTGGCCAGCAGTGAATGACCTCCCAATTCAAAAAAATTGTCGTGGATGCCTACTTGTTCCAGACGCAAAACTTTCGCCCAGATGCTAGCTAAGACTTCTTGTGTCGAATTCTGAGGTGGAACAAAGTTAGTTGACAGCTCAAGAGTAAATGTATCCGGTGCAGGCAAGGCGCGGCGGTCTATTTTACCATTGGGATTTAATGGTAGGGTGTCCAAAAGTACAAAGAAACTAGGCACCATGTATTCAGGTAGCCGAGTTGACAAAAACCGACGTAATTCAACCTGGCTAGGAATTTGCTCTGGACTGGCAACAACATAAGCCACGAGTTGCTTGTCCCCAGGAACATCCTCTCTAGCGATGACTAAAGTCTGTGTCAGTGCCGGATGTTGACCTAATATAGCTTCAATTTCTCCCAATTCAATTCGGAAGCCACGAATTTTTACTTGGTGGTCAATGCGACCAAGGAATTCGATATTACCATCACTTAAATAACGTGCCAAGTCCCCAGTTTTGTAAAGGCGTGCCCCTCTTTCAGAGCTAAAAGGGTTAAAAATGAACTTATCTAAGGTCAATTCTGGACGGTTCAGATAACCTCGCGCTAGACTAATACCGCCAATGTGCAGTTCACCTGATTCACCAATAGGTACAGGCTGCAAATTTTCATCGAGGATGTGAATCTCTGCATTCGTAATGGGGCGACCAATGGGAGCAATGGCATAATTAGTACCGCGCTGGCAACTCCAGAAAGTGGTATCAATGGAAGCTTCTGTTGGGCCATAGCAATTATGCAGAACATTGTCCAAATTAAGTTGGGCAAAAAAGCGCTCTATGAGTTCGCCAGGTAAAGCTTCACCACCGCAGGTAATGTGCCTGATGAATCGGCAATTTTCAATTCCCTTCTCTTCCAGTAAGATACGGAGTATGGAAGGCACTAAGGCTAGGACGGTGATTTGCTGCTCAGTAATCACCTTCACAAGGTAGGCAGTATCTTGATGTCCACCTGGCCGAGCCATGAACAATTGCCCCCCGAAGCACAATGGCCAGAATATCTGCCACACTGAGGGATCAAAGCTAAACGAAATAGTCAGTAAAACTTTGTCTGCCTGAGTTAATCCAAAGGTTGTTTGCTTCCAGTAGAGTTGATTGCAGATTCCCCGGTGAGGGATCATTACACCCTTGGGCTGTCCTGTAGAACCAGATGTGTAAATTACGTAGATGAGATTATCAGTTGTCGTCTCATTTACCGGGTTTTCCTGACTATTTCGGATATTCCCTTGCCAGTTTGAGTCCAGACAAATTACTTGCGCCTGATGCGGTGGCAAGTTCTTGACCAATTTTTCTTGGGTTAACAATACTGGTGTCTGCGTGTCGTCCAAGATGAAAGCTAAACGTTCTGAAGGATATGCCGGATCTAAAGGCACATAAGCACCTCCAGCTTTGAGAATTCCCAGCAACCCGACAATCATCTCCAAGGAACGCTCCACGCAAATGCCCACAAGTACTTCCGGCCCAACGCCTAAAGTACGTAAGTGGTGCGCTAACTGATTCGCCCGTTGGTTTAACTGCCGATAAGTCAGGTGTGTATTTTCACATACTACAGCAATGGCTTGAGGCGATCGCTCAACTTGGATCTCAAACATCTGATGGATGCATAGATCCTGCTGATCAACTGCTTGAATGTCATTCCATTCCTGTAAAACTTGAGTGCCGATGATGTGAGTTAAAGTATCTAACGGAATATTTTGTTTATATTCCGAAGTCTGGCTATTATTTATCTGCATTTTCTATATAAGTTTCAGTCGATCTATCAATTGTCCGGAGTCATCCACTAGCAAAGTAGCGATCGTGTTTAATACAATTGTACTTTGATCCTAATTAAACATCAAAGCACTTCAACTGAAGTTTAGACAAAAGTGGATGTGAGCGAATATAGACCCCAATCTATAGAAAATGAGAGAAATACCACTAACTCTCACATACCAAGATCAAACTTACTAAACTCAAAAGTTGGCGTCTAATTTTTAGTTATTACCAGTACCTTCATTTCCGAATTGAGCAGAGGTTGATGATAATTTTTCTTGATATCTGGCACGGGTTTTCCATCTACAAAAACTTTGTAAATTTTTGCCTGACAATTGCTCGGTAAATTGTCAATAATTCTTGCTTTAAACGCAGCCGGACTATAAGTTCTGGCAAAGCCTTCATATGGACCCCATCCAGCAAAGGTTGCAGTATTGTCAAAAATTGTGAGCGCTGTTTCAACATTGGACTTCTGAATCTGTTTATTATTCCAGATTTCTGCATACTCGTTAGCTAGAAATAGTGGTGCAATTACAAGTTTTCTGCCCACTCTCAATAAACGTACTGCCTCTTTAATAAACTCAATATCCAAATCATCTCGAAAATGCTCAAAAGAGTGATGACAGCTAATTCCATCTAAAGATTCATCTGGGAGAGGGATTGCATCAATAGAGCCACCAATGTATTTAATTCCATCTGCGGCTTTTCCATCTAATAAAGAGTCTTGACAGTAAGCAGTCAATTTAAAGTCACAAACCGCCATTAAAGCCTTGATATATTCAGCTTTTTCACCCCCGGCAGCATCTAATATTTGATCGCCTTCTTTCAAATCTAACAGAGTCATTGTTGTGAGGTATTCAAGAGGCTTGGAATGGACAAAACCTAGCTGATTGTATTTACTAAGTACATCGGAATTTACAAAATTCCTATAATCTTTTTCTGAAAGAGATAAAATTTTTACTTCTACCTGCGTTTTCCCTATTTCCGAATCATCTGTGGGTCGCAAAATCCGATTGACTTTTAAATTATTTAGATGCAACTTTGTCAGCCAACGCCACTTTTGTGTGTTCAAAAATCTGCCTAATCCATTTATATTGAATTTGCTGACTACCATAATTTTACTCCATATTTTATTGATTGAAACTCTAAATCCTAATTAAATCCAAAGAATTAATTTTTGATTTTAGCCAACAACAAGCATTTAATTAAGCCCTTCATCATTTAGTTAAAAAATAAGTTTGTGTTTGTTTCTAATCAACCCATCTCATAACCTCATCGATTATAAAAGTACATTATCGTTTTTTAGTAAAATCCGCCGAACTAAAAAATAATTCTTACCGAATCTTCATTTTGTTTCCTTATATATAAAATTAATGTAAAGTTGTAATATTATTTTATTAAAGAATTACGCTAACTTCATGAAAGCTACGTAGGTGGGTTTTATTTGTGTAACTTCACTCTTCTGGTAGAAACAACAGTCCCGTCGGTAAGATAACTGAACTGCCCTTTTGGGGCTTCAAAAGCTTAACAACATGAGAATTAACATCGGGTAATTACCGCCCAAAATGTAAGCTAGAGCATCGATTCATTAATCAAAAACCTAATCTCCTAGCCCCCTCCCCTACTAGCTACGGTGTACATAAAAGTCCTAAAATCCTTGCCTAGTAAGATACAAGCCTTAGTAGGCGAGGTTTTGAGTTTATCAAGCTGATTATCAATAGTCTCAGCTTATTACTTATAAATTAAGGTCTAATAGAAAATTGATTATGTAAAGTTTTGTAACAATAGTCAACTTTTTGATGCTTTTCGTTATATGTTGTGTGTGTAAGTTTTGTTAATCAGTAATTATGCGTAAGAAAACAGATGAAGCTTCTAAGCAAAACTGAATTAGTCTAAGTAAATATGTTAGAGTAATTTTGAAAGGAATATCATTGTCTCATAGAAGTGGAACTCTGCAATAGAACTGTAGCCATTCAGTTCATCTATGACGTACATTAAAAATCCTAATATTTTTACCTGACCTGCTTAATCATTAATAATGTCAGGAATTTTATTCAATTATAAGTTAACTCAGCAAAAAATCTTTTTTGGCATCAAAACTCAAAATTTCCAGGCTAAACTGGATTCTACCCTCCAACAAAAGCTAAATATCTGGGTAGTAACCGCACTCAAACGATCCTGGATGATGCTTTTGATCAAGAACTTAAAGTTACTCCGAAGAAAATGGTTAATAGTAGACTACAAAGGGCAGGTTTCTTTGAAATAAAAATGTGAGATACCCCACTTGTCTTATATAAGTTTGCATCAAATTTTAACTACACCAAGTGTTCCTAACTATGAGTAATCAAAGCATTACAACAAATAAATTCAGTGAAGTACCTTTGGATTTGCGTGCATCTGGATTTGTCAGAGTACGCAAGGGTTCGTGGTGGCTGAGATTAACAACATTGTTTTTAGTAGACTATACTCTTTTATCCCTAGCTTGGATTTTAGCTGGATATCAGTCTTCTTATGAGCATTTTACTTGGTATATACCGAGTAATTATTTACCGATTTTAATAACTATTGGGATTCAAATAGGATCGTTAGCTATCGAAGGTATTTATCGAGAAGGTCAAAAACGCTACGACTATTTCAATATTATCAAATCGCTAACTTTCGCTCATGGATTAATACTCCTTGTTTCTTTTTTGTATAAACCAGTTGTTGATATTACACGTCCAAGATTAATATTATTGTCTTGGTTGTTGAGTATATTATTTATCTGTACTGGGAGATATGCTATAAACATTACTCTTGAATATCTGCGTAAGCAGAAAAAAGTAGTTCGTTCTTCGGTATTCATTATTTGCGATCCTCAAGATCATGAGCAGATTGCTAGCTTTATAAAAAAAGAAAAACACTACATCGTATCTGGAACGGCGAATGCTAGTTCATTAGACAGATATCAACGTCAACAAACATTGAATCAACTAAATCAATTAGGTGTAACAGAAGTTTTTATATCTTGGGATGCTCTAAAAAATAGAATGTTTTTATGCTGGTTATTTCAAGCATCGGGCATACAAGTACATATTTTACCGATGGAATTAAAACCAATTTATAGAAACGTAGAATTTCATAAAATCGGAGGAATGCCTTGCCTGAGTTTGGATTGTCCGATAATTACAGGTAAAGATTTTTGGATCAAGCGTACTTGTGATTTTTGTTCCGCGACTTTATTTGTAATGTTATCATTCCCTATTTATATAGCTATAGCTATAGCTATAAAACTGGACTCTCCCGGCACAGTATTTTACAGACAAACTCGTGTAGGTTTACATGGGCAACAGTTTAAAGTATGGAAATTCCGAACTATGAGGTCTGATGCGGAAAAATTGCAGAAAGAATTAGAAGCATTAAATGAAACGAAAGATGGGATTATCTTTAAAATTAAAGACGATCCTCGCGTTACCCGTGTTGGAAAATTTCTTAGACTTTATAGCTTAGACGAATTACCTCAACTTTTTAATGTTATTTTTGGAGAAATGAGTATAGTAGGACCTCGCCCTTTACCTACCAGAGATGTTGATAAATTTTCTGAACATCATTTTATCCGACATGAAGTTTTACCTGGTATTACAGGTCTTTGGCAAGTCTCAGGTCGCTCGGATATTTTAGATTTTGAACAAGTGATTAATCTTGATCTTAACTACATCGAAAATTGGTCGCTTGGATTAGACTTTGAAATTCTCCTCAAAACAGTTATGGTAGTTTTGAAAAAAGAAGGTGCCTACTAAGGTAATAAAAACCAAACCATACCGGACAGTAATAACTATACAGTTTAGGTATTAATACAACTATTGCAGTTTAATAGTACAATTTTTCATGCGTGAAATCTAGATTTTTCTACTTTACTGATTGAAAAAATACGTGTCTAAGCGCGATAAAAGCTTTGGGATTTACAACCCAAAAGATTTGTTAAGAAATTTTGTGGTGAGTTGCACACTCAAACGTGCGATGATAGAAGCTAAACGAAAATACACTTTCGTTCTTGATTCCTATGACTGGTATGTATGGAACATCTCAAAAAACTTCTAACTCTATATTAGAAAAAGTAAGTTATGAGATTTATAGGTATTGGGAATTCAAAATTAATGAAATAAGCTGATTAATAATTTAAGAATGGTAGAAAAGTACAAATTCATAAGTAATTCCCTCTCAATGATAGTCAATCGGTTAGCACAAAGCATTACAGCTTTTGTATTAACTGCTTCTATTGCTCGTACTCTAGGAGCTGAGGCTTTAGGACAGTATCTACTAGCATATAGCTACTACTTTATCTTTGTGGGCATTGCTTCACAGGGGCTAAAGACATTGTTTACCAGAGAACTAGCTCGTGAGCCACAGAAAACACCAGTTTATTTAATGAGTGGTACTTGGCTACAGTTAATATTTAGTTTTTTCAGTTATGGGGTGTTGGTAATTGTAGTATTTTTGCTTCCCTATAGCTCCAAAACCTCGACTATTTGCTACATCATGGGCTTAACAATCATTCCTTTTGCACTTTCCAACATCACTGAGGCAATTTTTCAAGCTCAAGAAAAGATGCATCTGATTGCCATCTCTACAGTGCCAGTGTACATCGTCCGCGTCATAATAATGATTTGGGCGATGCATCTGAAATACGGAATTGAATCTCTGGGGGCGATTTTATGTTTTTCGGAAACGCTAATTTTAGTAATTGAATGGATTTTCATCATCCGGTTAGTCAAAATAGAATGGCAGATTGATGGGAATTTTGTTTTGAATACAATTAAAAATGCACGGACATTTTTTGCTATTGAAGGAATAGCTGTACTCAATGGCAGAGTTCAAATATTGATTCTTTCATTGTTAGGAAATGAGTTTTTAGTGGGTCTGTTTGGTGGAATAACACAATTGCTACTACCCTTTTCGATTATTGCTAACAGTATAACTTTAGCAATGTTTCCCAGATTTTCAAAGGCAGTAGATCAAGGACGGGACAGACAGAGGCAGATAGCTGAAAATGTTATTGAAATTCTCCTAATTATGGCATTACCCTTATTGATTGGGCTGTTATTTTTTGGTAAAGATTTACTAATTTTGATCTATAATCCTAGCTTTGCTCAAGCAGATTTAGCACTTCGTTTAAGTGCTATAGCACTGGTTTTTTTACCCTTTATCCGCTCACTGGCCTATGTACTTGTAGCCAATGGTTTTGAGATAATTAACCTGCGTGAAGTGGTTATTACCACTACATTAGGAAGCTTGGGAGGTGTGGCATTAGTTTCCCAATATCAGTTATTAGGTGCAGCATTAATGGCATTATTAATGACTATTATTGGTTTTAGTCAGTATATTTACTTCACCTATACTCGCCTATTTTCGTTAAATTTATGGCGAATTATGCGCCGACCCTTATTAATATGCCTTTTGATGCTACCTATATTCATTTTATTGGAAAAAATTAGCTTAGACTTTATGTACACTCTAATTATTGCAACTTGTGCCTATGGTTTATTTGTGATTTATCTCGGTATTCGTGCCTTTGGCGGGTTTCGTTTTTTGTGGATGAAACTTTTAAAAGAGCAGTAATTTTTTAATATAAAATCCTAGAGTAAGGCATCGAAATTTGTGGAATAAATAATTTAATTTAGAATATAATTTTAATTATGATTAAAGTTGCTTTATTACATTTTTGCTTTGAAGATTACACGATTGAACTAGCAAACAGTCTGGTTAAATATGTTGATTTAACGCTAATTCAGCCGGAAAAAGTGTCAAATGTCTGTAGCAATGTTCTTGATTCTAGTATCCGCGTCATTAGCTTTAAAAAACCACGGATTCGCGACCCGCGCAACCTCTTGTCTATGGGCACTATGATGGGTATCATCAAAGACATACAGCCAGATGTTTTACATGTGCAAGAAACTAACGATCCTTGGTACGATTGGACTTTATTACTTAACAAGATGCCACCATTGGTGACAACTATCCACGATATATTCCGTCACCCAGGTGATAAAATTGCTGTATTTGGTTCCGATTATACCAGGCGTATTGCCTTCTACCGTTCCCAACAATTGATTGTCCATACTTATCAACTAAAAAAGATTTTAATTGAACAATTTCGTATACCTGAACAGCGAGTCAATGTTTTACCTCATGGGGAACTTGGTAGTTTGTATCAGCGTCGGGGTAGTCAAAATATTCAAGCCCGTGAGCCATATACCTTGCTATTTTTTGGGCGCATCTTGCCCTATAAGGGATTAAAATATTTACTTGAGGCTATGCCCTTAATTGCTGAATGTATACCTGAAGTCAAGCTGATTATTGCTGGAAGGGGAGAAAACATCAGGCAGTATTTCCCTAATGGTTATGATGAAAAACGCTACGAGATTATTAATGGCTTTATCCCCATTGAAGAAGTAGGTAATCTATTTCAACGCAGCACAGTAACAGTTCTGCCATACATCGAAGCGTCTCAAAGTGGTGTGGCAGCTTTATCTTATGGAATGGGAACGCTGATTGTAGCTTCTGAGGTAGGGGGATTGAGTGAGATAGTTCAGCATAAAAAAGATGGGTTGTTAGTTCCACCCCGTGATGTTAAAGCTCTAGCTGATGCGATAATTTGTTTGTTAAGCGATCGCAACTTGCAACAACGCATGCAAACTGCGGCACTAGCTCGTTGTCAGGAAGATTTAAATTGGTCAAATATTGCTGCTCAAACAGCCGAAATTTATTATAAAAAAATGAATATGCAAAATAAAAGTTAATTAATTTATGAGAAAACTACTAATTTATGCGGAGCAGGGATTCACAGTTGTAGCCTTGCTAATTTATTCAGGGGCAATCTTAACTCTCGTCCTATCAGGAGGAGCCGGACAGGATGAGTTGGTAGAATATGATAGCTCCTTGATTCGGGTTGCTTATTTCGTAATCTATGCAATTACCTTATCACTACTAGTTTTGCGTTGGAAGAAAGCTCTTTATGTCCTTGTCTTGAATAAAGATATCTTCCTTTATTCTTTATTAATGTTGGCAGTTGTTTCTATTATTTGGTCTTTTGAACCCTCAACAACATTAAAAAATACTTTTACCCTGATTGGTTCCAGTTTATTTGGTCTGTATTTTGTTTCGCGATACAGCTTAAAACAGCAATTCTATTTACTTGCTTGGACTTTTGGAATTATTATAGTACTGAGTTTCATTTTTGCTCTAGCCTTGCCTAAATACGGGATACAGAGCGACCTTGGTAAACCACTGTGGCGTGGAGTATTCACCCACAAAAACGGTTTGGGAGGAAGGATGGTAACGAGTAGTATAGTTTTTTTTCTCCTTGGTTATCAAAGTCAAAGACGTAGTTGGCTTTTCTGGGGGGGGTTTAGCTTGTCAATAGTACTCTTACTGCTTGCAGGTTCGACTTCATCTCTATTTAATCTATTAATTATAATATTGGCATTTTTTGCTTTTCAAATTTGGCGTTGGCCATACCCAGTGATGGTACCAACCCTAATAATGATGGCAACTATCAGCCAAAGTTTATATTTGTGGTTGTCTAATAACGCTAGTGTCGTGTTCACTTCAGTTGGTAAAGATGCCACACTAACGGGTCGAACAGATTTGTGGCCATTAGTAATCGATATGATTTGGAAACATCCTTGGCTCGGTTATGGTTATGGCGGATTCTGGCAAGGATGGGATGGCGAATCTGCTTATATTTGGCTGAATGCTGGATGGACTCCAAACCACCCCCACAATGGTTATCTGGCTCTTTGCCTTGATTTGGGTCTTTTAGGGTTAGGGTTATTCTTCTTAGGATTTTGGCGCAGTTACCTGCAAGGATTCATTTGGATGCGTAGTAGTAATAGCGCATTAGATATTTGGCCACTTATGCATATGACATATATATTTTTAGCTAGCCTTACTGAATCTAACTTACTGGAATCGAATAGTTTGACTTGGATACTTTATGTGGCGGCATGTTTCTCAGTGAGAATGAAACATGAAAGAAAATTCAAAATTCAAAATTCAAAATTCAAAATTCAAACATTTTAGACATTTCAGACGGGGATTTAGCGAGAAACGCGGTCTTGGGGCTTTGCCCCAAGTGGAGCGATTTCTCAAGACAAACCCCGACTGAAATGGGTGCTATATGTAGATTGCAAGTTCTTAAACCCTTTAATTTACGATAAAATCATGAAGCAAAAAAAGACCAATTTATAGCAGAGAACTTGCCAAAAAACTTTCGCAATTATATATATCATACAAAAATTGCTATAATCGCTTTCTGAGCAGGAAAAATGAATCTTTAAAAAAAACCTTCCAACTCTACAATAAAGCAGAAAATAATCGGATTTTAACAAGATTTCATGCAATTACTTTGGTCTTTGAAAAGCAATGATAAATTCTGATTCTTTTGTTGATACATTAACCCAGGAAAGCCCAATTATTCAAAAAGTACAGCCTATGTGCCGAACTAAAACTCTCAAGATTATCCTGTTAGGTCCTAGCTTACTCCAGCAGGGTGGCATTTCCAATTATGAGAAACTTTTTTTGGAATATGCTCCTTCTGAAGTTGATATATGTCATATTATTACTCACCAAGAAGGAGCTACAGCAATCAAAATCATGGTATTTTTGAGAGCTATGTGTAAATTTTTCTGGATGTTAATCAGCAAAGAAGTTGATATTGTTCAACTTGAAATTTCACAGCGCGGGAGTGTTTTCCGACAGGCAATTATGGTACTTTTAGCTTGGGTATTTCACAAGCCGATAATTCTACATGCTCACGGTAGTCAATTTCATGTTTTCTATGCTGATCTGGCAAAATGGATACAGCAATTGCTAAGTTGGATATTTTGCAAGTGTCAACGCTTAATTGTATTATCAGAAAGTTGGAGAAGCTTCTACATAGAAAATCTTGGTCTGAAACCTGAACAAGTTGTAGTTTTTTATAATCCAGTAAAAATTCCTGCTGAAGTTCCACACCGTTCCGGATCTAAAAAAGCGAACTTACTTTTTTTAGGCCGAATTGGTCAACGTAAAGGCGCATTTGATTTGATCGAAGCCTTTTGTCTTTTGCCCACTGAACATAAAAATATATCTACTCTGATTATGGCAGGAGATGGAGAGATAGAACAAGCACGTAATTTAGTTACGACTTTAAATCTAGAAGATTATATCAAATTGCCTGGGTGGATCGGGCCACATGAACGTGATATTCTTTTAACTGAAGCAGATGTTTTTGTGTTGCCCTCTTACAATGAAGGTCTTCCATTAGCAATGCTGGAAGCAATGGCTTGGGAGTTACCAGTCATAGTTACACCAGTGGGAGGTATACCTGAAATAGTTACTCAATCTGAAAATGGATTAATCGTTAATCCAGGTAATGTTCAGCAGTTATCAGATGCCATTAAGTCTTTGATTGAAAATGAGACTCTGAGGCTTTCTCTGGGATATAAGGCGAGAACAAGCGTTTTTCCTCTTGATATCAAAAATCACTGGCTTTCTTTCCTTGATTTATATCGTTCAGTGTTAAATTCAGATGATCAATTGAGTGTAAACAGCCAATAACTGTAAGTTATGAGTATGCAGATATGTAGGTTATTCAGCCCAGTTTCGCCAAGTATGACTAAAAGTTCCCCAAAGTAAGGTAGATTTTATAATTGACAAGTGAGTGTTTTACTAAACTAATTAAAAATTGAGATTATTATGGCATCACCAAAGAAAGTACTAATTATCGTTGAAAATCTGCCAGTTCCCTTTGATCGGCGGGTATGGATGGAAGCAACTACTTTGCAAAAAGCTGGGTATGAAGTTACCGTAATTTCACCGACAGGTAACGGTTTTGAAAAAGACTACGAAGTTATTGAACAGATTCACATCTACCGTCATCCTCTACCACCAGAAGAAAGTTCGGTCATTGGCTATCTCCGAGAGTACAGTTGGGCGGTAAACTGGCAATTCCGTCTAACTAAAAGGGTATGGCGAGAGCGTGGTTTTGATGTTATACATATTTGTAATCCGCCGGATTTACTTTTCTTAGTAGCAGGATGGTTTAAATTATTTCATGGCACATGGATAATCTTTGATCATCATGACCTCAGTCCGGAGATGTATGAAGCTAAGTATCAACGGCGCGATATTTTTTATCATGGATTACGCTGGGCTGAACGGTTGACCTATGCCACAGCAGATATGGCAATTTCAACGAACGAGTCACACCGAGAGGTAGCTCTTAACCGTGGGCACAAGAAACCAGAGAAGGTCTTTGTAGTTCGGAGTGCGCCTGACCTTTCGCGCTTTCGCCGAATGCCCCCAAACCCCAAATACCGTAGAGGTAGAAAGTATTTGGTAGGGTACATGGGTGTCATGGGCGAACCAGAGGGAATTGATTATCTCCTGAGAATGGTAGATTACATTGTCCACAAAAAAAATCGCTCCGATATTCACTTTATGTTAATCGGTAGTGGACCTGCTGCTGAAAAACTCAAGGATTTATCTAAAGAGTTAGAAGTGACTGAGTTCGTAGAATTTACAGGGTTTAAGCAAGGGGAAGAACTTTTAGAGCGGCTTTCCAGTTGCGACGTGTGTGTAGAACCCTCTCCAACATCTACTTATAACGAAAACTGCACCATGAATAAAATCCTCGAATACATGGCGATGGGAAAAGCAATTGTCCAGTTTGATTTGCGAGAGGGAAGACGTTCTGCACAGGAAGCATCTCTTTATGCCAAGCCTAATGATGAGGTGGAATTTGCCGAGAAAATTCTGGAGCTTCTAAATTCTCCTGAAGGTAGAGAAAAGATCGGAGCCGAGGGGCGACGCAGAATGGAGGAGATCCTGGAGTGGCAATATCAAGCTCCGAAACTGTTAGAGGCTTATGATAAAATCTGGCAAAGCTAGCAGCTACTTTTGAGAATCACTATAATCACTATTTAAGTGAGGCTGAGTAATGAGTAGATGTTTATGGTCAAAAATCGCCAACTGACTAGACGGCGAGTTTTTTGGTTGCCTGAGGAACTTTGGCTAGTATGGATAATTTGACAAGGGGTAGAGCCATATAATATTATTTGTTTGAGGAAAAATAATTAAGCCTTTGATAATCCAGAAATAAATTTTAATCCTAATGGCTAATGGCAAAAAGTTTTTAACTGAATGTCCTGCTGATCAAGGGTTGGTTTATGCTGTTGCAGTTAGGATACCTTTAACTCTCCCAAATCCTAAATTTACCAAAGTTTTTGCTCAATAGCTCAATAACTGTGTCACATTTGTGCCCCAAGCCAATGGGAACTAAATTTTTAACTCCAATAGTCTATACTATTGTCATAATTGTAAAATCATAATCAGTCTTGTCAATTGCAACTGGTTTGCCACTGCTCTAAGTCAATTTTTAGTTTCTTGCTTAAGACCTGTACTTTGGAAGATTTATGTCAGAAAAATTTATGGAATCTAGAGAATCTATTGATTTAGACCTGAGTCATTACTTATTGATATTGAAACGATGGTGGCTACCTGCTACTGCGATATTTGTAGCTACAGTGATGCTCAGTGCTATAGCTACACAATTTATGAAGCCATCCTATGAAGCAGAAGGAAAACTGTTATTCAGGGTTCCCTCTTTTAAAGTAGCTGGAACTAGTCTTTCACCTAGTTACGCTGAAGGAGGAGACTCAGGAGATTTGAAACCCTTGGTAGCAACTCAAAATCCGATAAGCAGTCAGATAGAAGTTATTTCTTCGCCGACTTTTTTGCAGCGGACGATAGACAAACTACAACTCAAAGACAATGAAGGTAAACCTCTGGAAGTAGAAGAGCTACAAAAAAACCTGACCGTAAAAATTCTTGGTGGGACAGATGTATTGCGAATTGCCTATAGCAGCCATGACCCCGAAGAAGCAGCGGCAGTCGTCAACACAATTATGAATTTTTATTTAGACAATGATATTACGACAAATCGCTCTGAGGCAGGAGCAACTCGTCAATTTATGGCCAGGCAGCTTCCTAAAACTCAAGCCGCTGTTGATAATGCAGAAGTAGCGCTACGTATATTTAAACAAAAGTATCAGATTGCAGATTTATCAGAGGAGACAAAGTCAGCCGTTGGGGCTATTGGAAATCTAGACAGTGAGATGGATACTGTTAAGGCTCAATTGGATGAGGTAAACGCCCAAACCAATGAACTGCGCCAGAAAGTAGAGCTAAATTCTCAGCAAGCGATCGCTGTAAGTGCCCTTAGTCAGTCACCAGCAGTACAGGGAGTTCTTGCACAACTTCAAGACACCGATCGGCAGTTAGCGATTGAGCGCAGCCGTTTCCTAGATGACAACCCGGTAGTTATTAACCTAGAAGCAAAAAAAGCTAATTTAAAATCTCTCTTGCAACAGGAAGTTGGTCAGACTATTGGCAATCAAACACAAGTTCCCCAGAGCCAATTGCAGATTGGACAGCTTAGACAAGGACTGATCCAAAGTTTTCTACAGTCAGAAATACAGCGCTTTGGCTTAACTAAAAGACTCTCCTCTCTATCTAATTCCCGTTCTAGCTACGAACAGCGAGTGAAAATCATACCCCAATTGGCACAAAATGAGCGGGAGTTAGAACGGAAAGTTGAAGTTGCAGAATCGACCTATCAAACTCTATTGAAAAAGGTTCAAGAATTACAGTTAGTTGAGAATACAAATGCAGCTACTTCCCGGATTATTTCTCAGGCTTTAGTGCCGAAAGAGCAAGTACTAATCAAAAAAATAATTGTTTTGCTGCTAGGAGTGATGTTCGGTTTATTTTTTGCCACCACAGCTGTGCTATTTCTAGCGATGAGAGATAGATCTCTAAAAACACTTAAAGAAGTTAGAGATGTATTTGGATATACTTTGCTGGGAATTGTTCCTTTGTCTGTTAAAAAGGTTCGTTCCCGTTATTCAAATGCAGAATCAACATCTCAAATAATTGCCGTCAGAGACACTCCCCACTCTTTAACGAGCGAAATGTATCGGATGATTCAAGCCAATCTGAAATTCCTGAGTTCAGATAAAGTACTCAAAACGATCGTGGTAACTAGCGCAGTTCCTAAAGAAGGCAAGTCTACAGTTTCAGCTAATTTGGCGGCAGCGATCGCTCAACTAGGACGTAAAGTTTTATTAGTTGATGCAGATATGCGAATTCCTTCTCAGCATCATCTCTGGCAACTAACTAATGCAGTTGGTTTGAGTGAGGTTCTTGTCGGTCAGGCTGAATTTGAGATTGCTGTATCTAAGGTAATGGATAACCTTGATGTTTTAACTGCTGGAGTTAGACCTCCCAACCCACTTGCTTTGCTTGACTCAAAACGGATGGCATCACTAATTGAAAATTTCTCATCTCAATATAACTATGATTTTGTGATTATTGATGCTCCTCCCCTGCTTTTGGCAGCCGATGCTTTGACTTTAAGCCAAATGACTGATGGGATTTTGTTAGTAGCTCGACCAGAGGTAATTGATTCTAATAGTGCAGCTGCTGCTGAAGAAATGCTAGAGAGATCCCGTCACAACGTCTTAGGTTTAGTTGTGAATGGTATTATTGATAAAAATGAATCTAGTAGTTATTTCAACCATGCTAAAGAATACTTTAGTCATCAAGATTTGACAAAACAGGTTAAGCAACAAAAACGTATTCCAGACAAAAGCTCTGTATAAACTACAGCAGAATTCAGAATTCAGGGGTCAGAATTCAGAAGTAAAACAGCTTTTACACCAGGGTTTGAGACTTTGGTTGTGTACGTCACCAACTTGAAATGCACTGTAAGATTTTGTCTCATAACTGAACTGAACACCATAACTGGTATATCATGTCTGTTTAATTGTCCAGAAAATAATCAGCCTACGAGGGTAAGCTGATTATTTTTAGGACTTAGGCACTGTACAAAATAATCATGGTATGCGTTTACCAAAATAGGTCGTTTTAGGCTTTTCTTAATCATTATTTGATGGTAAGTATACCCACGCGTAGGGGCAATTCATGAATTGCCCCTACGAAAAATATGGGTTTTCCGACTACACGTATTTTGGTTTTCTTGTCAATGCGTAAGTCCTAATTTTGTGTAAGCGTACACTTCAGTGTGACGTAACTATGAGCAGATAGCAGGACATGATCTAAACATTACCGATATTCGTATGCCCCAATATCATATCTACCAGCACGACGAGGTTTACCTGTGCAATCAGTTTTCAAATCCTTCCAGTAGTAACCACTATTGATCGCCGCACTCCTTGCTTTGAGTCTAAAGTCACCATTTGAGGGATTCACAAACTCTGGGTCTCCAATGATATCGTTAGCTCCCATCACAGTGATCACAGCACCCTTGGTGTAAAGATTGTAGTCATAGGTGACGTTGGTATTCTTCATGTTGCTGTTCGCCTTTTGACCAGGCTTAGTATAGATAATGTTATTGAAAATCTTGACATCAGATGAATAACCAGCATATATTTGCCCTTTTTTAAGGGTTGGAGTTTGCCCGTTCTCATATGCTGTGTTGTTGACAATATCGATATGCTCACTCTCATGGGTATGAATACCCGAACCGCCATTCCTGTAGGTGATATTGTTTGCAATTAAAGTCCGTCCTCGATATGCACCACGTTTACCAAGTTTTGAAATATCGACAATAATGCCATTACCGTCTGAGATTGTTCCAGATCCAAGCCAGGGAATGTACATGCGATTGTTGTAGACTCTGTTGTTGGTCACGAACATCTTGTATCCCCGGTTGTTGTCAGTATTACAATTCATCAACAATGAAATGCCGCTGTTGCCATAGACACTATACCAGGAGTTATTAAACACAGTGTTATTATCCACCTTTACATAATCAGCCCCGATTACTGAGATACCTCCGGCTCCACAGTTATGCACTTTATTGTTCAGAATATTTATGTGATGAACAGGGCGATCGCGTCCCTCAATGCTTATGCAGCTTCCATTTGTACGCGGATTTGATGTGTTCCACTTCTGACTTAAGGCATAACCAAGGCTGATATTGGCATTGTTCCCTATGATCTCTAGCCCGTTGATCTCGATATATGAAACTCCATTTGACAACCCGATACCACTCCATGTATTATGTTGAATTTTTGGGGAATGTCCAGGATATGCTTTATACCTAATCCATGCTTTTGCATTTCCAGAACGTTCAATACTTACTACACTCCCAGCATTGCGTGAATTTTTGTACACTCCGTTCATAATCAATACTGTGTCGCCAGGGTTAGTCAGATCTGCTGCCCTTTGAATTGTCCTAAAGGCGGATGAGGTAGTGAGTCCGCTATTTCTGTCGTTTCCATTACCACTAACATAGTATGTTGTCGCAGTTGAAACTGCGCTGATCAGCTTGCGGCTAGGTAGTCGCATTTCTTGAACAGTGGATGACTGACGAACATCTCTAACTAAAGACTCTGTTATTCTCTCTCCTTGAACCAAACCTGTTAATGCCCAGGGAAGTATAAGAGATGCGCTCAAACTGAGAAAACTGAAACCATAAATCATCATAGGGAAAAAATAGGGTATGTTGTAAAAACTGAATCGTCAACAGTCAGTAGCTCTAGCCTTAGTCAGTAACTCAGTATTCGATCCGGTCGTGTAACGGTTGTATGTAAGTTTATACAGGGCTTTCTTAGGCTTATACCTGCGTATTTTCGCGTAAATATGGCTGAAATGCATTTTTAGCAAGAGAGGTAGGAGGCAGGAAGAATACTGCACTTCTCTTCTTAGGCTGCGCCAACGGCAAGGTGGCACAGTCAGCCCTTTGGCAAGCTCAGGGTAAGACCTGTCGAACTCCTCAGTTACCACTTTCTGTCTCGTGCCGCGATTCTCGTGAGCAAGGGTTTAAGCCCCACTCCAAATCTCTGATTTGGTGTTCTGCAATCAGTGTAGGTCTGAAGCCTACACTGCAAGATTAACCTCCTGCCTTTTGCCTCCTGCCTCCTGCCTTCTTCACCCTGTCTTCAACAAAACAATAACTATCTGGTAAAAGTACTGAAGAAAAATTATCAGTATCCAGACTTACTCATTAATGGACACCAAGCAACCGTACAAATGGCGTCATTTCCAATTCGACATCATTCTACTGTGTATACGCGGTATCTGTGGATAAGATAGTATATCTGTTATCAATCAGTTAATTTACTTAAATAATTCTTATGATAATAATAATCAAGAAATCAGCAAAAAGAAGGCAGAGACTATCATTTATCACCTCTGCCTTCTAAAATATTCTCATTATCATAATAAATTTGAGTACTTACAACAAAGTTTGTCAAAAAAATACTCTCACCGAATAATAAAGCCAAAGTTGCTACGGCACAAGGCTTTTGACCAAAAAATCATGATTTATATGAAGAATTCAGAACTCAGGAGTCAGAATTCAGAATTGAATTGGAGTCCGAGTGGATGATGAATATTGGTTAAAACCTCGCGCCTGGTGGGCGAAAAAAATTAAAATGTTCTCGCCTTAAAACTCTATCCCTTTATGGGTAGAGTATTCTGAATTCTGAATTCTGTATTCTGACTCCTGTTTTATAGCATTCTGTTAGAAAATAAAAGCTTCAATCCTCTTCCTATATAAGGTTTAAAAGTTAGCTACGATTTTTAGTTAGCGAGAGTCATGGAAAAGCGATATTAACTCTTGACTATTGAGCTTTGATTCAAGAATAGTGCAATTTTAGGGACGAAGAGGGTTGACCAACGCCCCCAATCTGCATCTATCTCTTAAATTAGAGTCCGAACAAGTTGAGAAGATTCAAGACAATACCTAGAGGTCCAGTTACAGTATTTACGCTATCGCCAAAACTAGCTGCACCAGATCGGCTGACTACCACGACGTCATTATTGCGGAGTATAGGATTAGTTTGCTCATTAATCCCGGCGGAGAAATCCATTTTTACTATACGTTTAGTGACAGAACCATTAGGGTTGAGGCGAATCAAATCAACAGCCTTACTACTAGCTCTGGCATCATTAAATCCGCCAGCAGCGAGTATAGCTTGATTTAAAGAGCTATTCGGCTGAACCTGTGTTAAACCTGGTTTTTTAACTTCACCTACCACACCAACTTGAATAGATGTAGGAGACAAAGTAGTGGTAGCTAATTGAGTGGCTTCTGCGGGGTTGATTTCAGTTGCCGTTGGAATAACAATCGTATCTCCGTCTTGCACGATGATGTCTTGATTGGCATCACCACTCTGCAATAGCTGCCAAAGATTAATATCTATAGCTTGTTCTGAGCCAGTTCTTGTCGGTCGGCGTAGCTTGAGATTACGAACATCAGCCTGTGCTGTAATTCCCCCAGCTAGTTGAATTACCCGCGTCACATTTGGTAGACCAGTAGGACTGGCGGTGCCACTGTTAGTGGTTGCGCCCCCTTGAGCATCTGTGTTGCCTGGGGTGACAAGATACGAACCGGGACGGTTAACTTCACCAATAATTGTGACTGTTCGGGGTGTGGTTTGGCTGGCGGCAAAGTTAGCTGCAAATATATTGCGGGATTCTGCAACGTTGAAGTTGGTTGCGGTTGGTACAACTATAGTGTCTCCATCCCGCAAGGTAATATCCTGTGATAATCTGCCTGTTTGGATCAGTTCCTTCAAATTGACGTTGACTGTTTGTTCTGAAGAGCGTCCTATTTTACGCCGTAATTGAACTTGAGTCACATCCGCAGCCAAGGTTACTCCCTGCGCTGTTGTCAATGCGGCCAATATAGTGGGATATTGTACGCCTGGATTGTTCCCTGCGCCTCCGCTCAAGCTCAGAGTATAAGCTCCTGGACGTGTCACCTCTCCCGCAACGAAAATATTAATGGGACGAGGCGATAATAAATTGACTGAGATTAAGGGACGTTTGAGGAAGCGAGCATATCTTCTAGCAATTTCGTCAGCAGCCTGTTCAGTTGTAAGACCGAGAACTGATACACTGCCAATTAAAGGCAGGTTGATCGCTCCACCTGGCGGAATTTGGTATTCACCTGTATATTCGGGTACTTCAAATACATTTACACGGATGAGATCGCCGCCTCCTAATGAATAATTAGTATCTAATTGTGTTGGTGTGCTTGGTGTTTGTGTAGTTGTTGGTAATGGTTGTCCCTGAGCTAGAGTGACACATGGCACAGCGACGTTGACAGCACTTAACAAAGCCACACCCACAACTGGCTGAGTTAGAAATTTAAACAAACTTGTGTTAAGCATATTTACCTGAGATTCCGAAACTACGATCAATAAAGTACTGTCTAAACATTTTTATTTTGACTATACCTAAGTATTCAAGTTCCCCGACACTCTTATTTTCCTCGAAAAGTGTGATTTTCCGGAGGAAATTTGTCTATTGAATTTGAACTTTTAGTGAAGTTAACTTAAAGTTAATGCTCCTGAAATAGAGCAATTATCAAAAAATATAGGATTTATGCAACTGAACCCAGTTTATACAATAAATTTTCTGTTAACAAATAAATACAAATAACCTTATTGAAGAAGAATGCAGAATCCAGAATTCCGAATTCAGCAATCTTTCAGTCGGGGATTGGGACCCGCCACTACGAAAGTTGACCACCAAATCTATGATTTGGTGGGGGTCTTAAACCCAGTTATTCATCCGCCAGTTGTACAGAATTCATTCTGAATTCTGACTCCTGACTCCTGAATTCTGTTCGATAAGAGATGGGAATTTGATTTGGTGTGGTTTGCGTTGAGAAAGATCAACTCAAAAAGGCAGAAATTCTGGATTTTGTTCCTCAAGATAACCCACAATTTACTCTTTGGCAAGAAGCAGCAAGACTAATTCAGTGAGTTATTTTTTCTTTGGATTTGTTGAATAAAAAATTCTTCTAGGGAGTGACGCGACAAATTCATCGCAATAATTTTACCCCCCATCAGCCGAAGACTGGCGAGGAAATCGTAGTAATCATCTTGTAGTGTACCTTGCCAGGAACCATCAGGCTCAAATCTGAGAGTGGGTATCCATTTTTTGAGAATTTCCCAGTCACCACCTTGACCTTTAACGTGATATGTGTTTTCCCCACCTAAGAGTTCATTGAGGGAACCAGAGCAAATTAGTTCACCTTCAGCGAGGATGGCAATGCGATCGCAAATCTGTTCTACTTCACTAAGGATGTGGCTGTTGAAAAAAATCGTCTTACCAGCTGCTTTGAGCGCCAGGATAATTTCCCGCATTTGGTAGCGCCCTACAGGATCAAGACCAGACATTGGTTCATCGAGAAAAACCAATTCTGGCTCGTTAATTAGCGCCTGTGCCATGCCAACACGCTGTAGCATTCCTTTTGAGTAGCGACGCAACAGCTTTTTGTGGGCATCGGCTTGCGACAAACCCACTAATTCCAGCAGTTGGGGAATGCGTTGGCGTTGGACACTGTTGGGAATTTGGAATAGTCCAGCTGCTAGCTGCAAAAATTCCCAGCCGGTGAGATAGTCATACAAATAGGGATTTTCTGGCAGATAGCCGATATATTGCTTAACATTGCGATCGCCTAGTGGCTCACCCAATAATAATCCCCGTCCAGAGGTCGGACGAATAATTCCCAGCAACAATTTTAAAAGGGTGGTTTTACCCGCACCATTTGGCCCCAGCAACCCAAAGGTTTCGCCTTTGTAAACTGTTAAAGAACAGTTTTTGAGACATACGACTTTTTGATTTAGCCAAAAACCAGTGCGATAGACTTTTCGCAACTCAGAAGTTAGGACTACTGGCGGAGTGTCTATCGTATTAAGTTGAGAATTAGGGTCATCTGCAACAGACTTCATCTCGGTTAAATCACTTACCAGCTTGATATTAATTACAAGTTACCCGGTAGGCTGATAATAACCATCAACTGCTGGTGTGTCAATTATTGCAAATTGGGGAGTGGGGAGTGGGGGAGTGGGGAGTGGGGGAGATGAGGGAGATGAGGGAGATGAGGGAGATGGGGGAGATGGGGGAGATGAGGGAGAAAGAATAACTAATAAATATGTAATGCCCCATGCCCCATGCCCCATGCCCCATGCCCAATGCCCCATTTGACTAATTTGACTCCTTTCATAAAACGCCCTTAGAACTGGGAATCAGTCCAGCACGACGGGGGTCGATTTCTACCGCCAACCGCGTTGCCCTCGCAAACGCCTTAAATGTTGCTTCAATAATGTGATGGGAATTAATGCCATCCAGTTGCCGAATGTGCAGTGTCATTTGGCTATGGTTTACTAGTGCCACAAAGAATTCTCGCACTAACTGGGTGTCATAGGTTCCTACCCGTTGAGTCGGAATTTGCAAGCCGTAGCTGAGATGAGGGCGTCCAGAAAAGTCTAGCGCTACCTGAACTAAAGCTTCATCTAATGGTGCGAGAAAATTACCAAAGCGGACAATGCCTTTTCTGTCGCCTAGCGCTTGGTTCAAAGCTTGCCCTAAGGTAATGCCTACATCTTCGTTGGTGTGATGGTCATCAATTTCCCAGTCTCCCTTGGCTTGGACATCTATATCAATCAGCCCGTGGGAGGCAATTTGATGCAACATGTGATTCAAAAACGGAACACCTGTTGCTGCTGTGCAAGTTCCTCTACCATCCAGGTTGATGGTAACTTGCACATCAGTTTCACCAGTGGTGCGGTGAACAGTGGCAATCCGAGGGGTTTTAGTTGACTGGTCGTAGTTTGAATTAACTATTTGCATGGGGAGTGGGGAGTGGGGAGTGGGGAGTGGGAAATGGGAAATGGGAAATGGAAAATGGGCAAGAATAATTGTTCGCTTGCTCTCCTTACTCCCCTACTCCCTACTCCCCACTCCCTACTCCCTAAATCATCTTACATTCCCATAATTTCATATCCTGCATCTACATACAGAATTTGTCCGGTAATGCCACTGGACAAATCACTACACAAGAAAGCCGCAGCGTTGCCTACTTCTAGCTGAGTGACGGTGCGTCGTAGGGGAGCTACTTGTTCTACATGATGAATCATATCCAAAATCCCGCCGACTGCTGAAGATGCTAAGGTGCGGATGGGGCCTGCGGAAATGGCATTGACGCGGATATTTTGCGGCCCTAGTTCAGCAGCCAGGTAACGCACACTCATTTCTAACCCCGCTTTGGCAACTCCCATAACGTTATAGTTAGGAATTGCCCTGACACCGCCTAAATATGTCAGGGTGACGATACTACCTCCCTCTGTCATCAAAGGTTTGGCTGCACTACTTAACTGCACCAGCGAGTAGGTACTGATTTCTAAGGCGGTGTTGAAGCCAGAACGAGAGGTTTGGCTAAAATCTCCAGTTAAATCGTCTTTGCTGGCAAAGGCCAGACAATGGATGAGGATGTCTAATTTCCCCCACTGTTCGCGGATTGTCTCAAAGGTAGATTGAATCTGTTCGTCATTTTGGACATTACAGGGAAGAAATAAGCTGGGGTTGAGGGGTTCTACCAACTCCGCGACTTTTTTCTCCATCTTGCCGCGTTCATCCGGCAGATAGGTAATACACAGGGTTGCTCCAGCTTTGTGCAGCTGTTGGGCGATGCCCCAGGCGATCGAGCGGTTATTGGCAATACCTGTAACAAGGGCATTTTTTCCAGTCAGATTTAGCATATAAATTCTTAATGCGATCGATCATTAGGAGCATACTAGAATCTGAGGCACGTTTTGTCTTTGTTTTACACAGGATTTGCAAAAATGAATTTTAGCATATAAATTCTTAATGCGATCGATCATTAGGAGCATACTAGAATCTGAGGCACGTTTTGTCTTTGTTTTACACAGGATTTGCAAAAATG
>NZ_JBALBY010000030.1:0-12772 GCF_036919575.1 Nostoc sp.
CTCCTCGGTCAGGAGCTAGCGCGATCGCACCCCGAAACATTTCATCAAATGCTCTCGACCTTGGGCTTCTGTCCAGCCTACTCGCTGCATTTCGGCGTCGGTCTGCTTCATGAGGTCTTCGATTCTTTCGCCTTCGGGTTTTTTTTTTTTTTGTCGGGCATTGGGTATTGGGTGTTCGTCTTGGAAATCCTGGATGCATCATTTTTAGGAGGTGCGATCGCTATGCTGCTCAAAACAAAAAAGATGGGACAGATACTTTTTGACAACGGATTTGCGCCATTACAGCGATTATGTTCATGCAGTGAACATTTCTAGAAAGTGCGATCGCAGTTAGGAGTTAGGAGTTAGGAGTTAGGAGTTAGGAGTTAGATCAAGCTGACGTCCCGTTTCGCTAACTAGATTTCTTGGCGTTGGATCGAAAAGGTAGTAACTGGTTTCTCGGTAAAAAGCCGAGGTGGGAGTTTTGAGCTAAGAATAGATAGAGTCCATCGACAAGAATTAAGGCGGGCGGGAAATCGTTAACACCTACCATCTCCTTGGTTTGCAGTCTCTGCCCTGTGCTTGTGGTCAAAATGGCTTTTAGCATCAGCTAACAGGGATAAAGTCAACGTAATAGTCAGCACCCGGAACAAATTGAGCCGAGGCCTCTAGGTTGGTAATTTCGAGTGTAATTTCACCGGCTGGTGTCGCTTTCCAGAAAGTAAGGTTTTCCTCACTGGGTGGGCTGGTGGTTACAGGGGTGAAGCCAACTGTTGCTGTTTGGGTTTCGTCGTTGAATTTGTTTTGCTTTGCTGACAGGTGAATTTAGCTCTGATAGTCATTGTTTTTATTCCTTAGTAATTGGTAGTTAACGCCGATCGCGTTCCAAGTCGCTAATTATTTTTTCTAAATGCCAACCGTATTGTTTGTCAGGGTAAGCCTGCTTTTGTTGCAGTAACAAACGTTCGGCGGCGGCATCATCTCCTTGCAGCATTCCCAGAAGTCGTGAATGCATTTCGTAATCTCTGAGTTCGTTAATGCCCTGCTCCAAGTTGTAAATAACTTTTGCCAAATACCAGTTATCGTGTCTGCCGGGAAATACTCGTCGCTGTTGCAGCAGTAATTCCTTGGCGGTAGAAACATCGCCGTGCAATATCTCTAAAAGTTGGGCTTGTAGTTGGCGATTCCTGGGGTTGGTGAGATAGGTATTGGAGTATTTGGGTTGTTTTTGGGGAGAGGATTGAGCTTTACGGTCTTGATCTTGTTTGGCGCAATGGTAATAATAAAGCCCTATCAACAAGCTAAGTAGTAGTTTGAGAATCCAGTAGGTTAAAGTTTCCATAGTGAGTTGAGTTGGTTCTCAATCCACCATGCGGTTTTCCCTTGGATGTGAGCATCGGGGAATTTCCGCATTTGTTTTTGGACTTTGGACTGTTCATATTCATTACTTAGGTATCAACTCTTGCTGAAGACAATCGCAACTCAATCCCGAATAGTCACAGATGCGTCGCCTGCTGATGAGGAGGCGACATATCCATGAATAAAGCCGTCTTCCCCGTGAAGGGTAGGACGGCTTTATTGCTTGTCTGGTATATCTTCTAAAGTTTCAGCTAACAGCGACTGTAAATTATGTATCTCTGCTGTTGGTTGATTACCGTTACTAGGTATTTGCTTCAACTCTTTCAGTCTGATCCTTAGTAATTCAGACTGCTGCTCATAGTAAGCCAGCTGTTTCTCTGTCTCCTCAACTAGCTGGCTGACAAGTTTCCCAGCGATTTCGCTAGCTGACTGTTGTCCTGCGACAAGGGTATCTGATTCGTCGCAATCTTCTCTAAAAGTTGGGATCTGGTAAGTCCCATATCCTGCGCTAGTTCCTGAAAGAGTTCCCATGCTTCGGGGTGTACCTTCAGGCTGACTCCTATAACTTCCCTGCCTGATTTCGGTCGTCCGGTTCTTGCCATTTTTACTTTCCATTTCTAACACCCCAATTATTGCATATCTAGAAATCCATTATTGACCAACATATCCAGATATGCAATACTCTAACTAATGGATTTTTAGAAATCCAGATATAACTTACCACCCCAAATCAGGCAGAGATAGCAGCCTACCAGCAATGAGCGATCGTAAAGACCTGCTAGGGGAAACTGACTTGACTTGACTTGACTTGACTTACCCAAACCAGGTAGAGATAGCAGCCTGCCCGCAATGAGCGATCGTAAAGACCTGCTAGGGGGAAACTTGACTTGACCTTGACTTACCCTGACTTAGCTTGACTTGACTTGACTTGACTTGACTTACCCAATTACCCAGGAGAAAACCGACATGAAAGTGACAGTTAAAGAACTAATTGAGAAGCTGCACGAATTTCCGCCAGACGCGGAGGTTGCGATCGAAGACTTAGACGATGACACAGAATATTACATCGCCAGTTTTGCGGCTGGCGACGGCAAGATGACCATTGTGATCACCAGCGAGGAGGAAGAAGAAGAAGAAGAGGAGAAAGGTTAAATTTTCAGCGCCAGGGCTAAACAATTCCTGGCAAATTAAAACTCCAGAGCAAACGCCCCGGAGTCGGTTCCCTCACGAAACTATGACAGAGATTAGAAAAGGACAGCCTAACAGATGTCTAGTCAAACAGCAAAAAGGCGATCGCCAACTAAAGACCGATGCAAAACCAAAAACTAACTCCAGAAGAATTACTTGAAGCCAGAGATTGGATTAAAGACTGCTGCCCCAGCTGGCGTGACCTAAACAAAGAAGATGTTGACGGCTTGACAGACGAGGAGGTGACGAGAGGAGTTCAAAGAAATTTTTCGGGAGGAATCAGCCAATTTAAAAGCAACCTGCCCGACAAATAACAGCAAAAAGGCGATCGTCCAGACACGAACGATCGCCAACTAAATTTCTCTCAAATGCTAAGGCAATCATACCAATGACCAAACCATTAGGCTACTACACCAGCTACACCCCAGGCGATGATTCACTCCTAGAAAAGGTGCAAGAGCAGTACGGCAGCACCTTCGAGAGAATGACCAAGCGAGAGAAGCTTTCTATCTTAATGATTCTGGCGTCAAACATCGGCGCTCAACTAGAAGGGGGGGTGCGCGGAGAAATTTACGCTGTTGCCAGAGAAATGACAGATAAACTGTCACTCTCCGACCAGTCCGGAATCATGCAAGCGATTATTGATCAAGCTCGTTGGGGGCAGAATGCAGATGCAAAACCTGTACACCACTCCTGACGCGGCCAGGGAAACTGGCATTCCAGAAAGCACGATCCGCAGTTGGTTGCGCCGACATCCTGAAGTATTTCAGTTTGACGTTCATGTTGTCAGCGATGAACACGGCGTTAAACTTTGGACTGAAGCGGGAATTGCACTACTGCATAGTCGGCGTGCAACGAAACCTGCACCAGATGATGATGCAGAAATTGATGCAGAATCCGACGCATCCGACTTACTTGAATCGCTTCTTGAGCGAGATTCACAGCAACTAGCAGAGCAATACTGGCGATTGCTGGCGGGACGAACAGTGCAACGCATTAAACAGATGCGGGACAACCCCACACCCGAACAACGCCAAATAGTGCAAACATCAGTCCGCGCAGCGCTCAACGCCGGAACAGAGCATCTACTCTTACCCACTTATCAGCCGATGCTTTTGGAGGGAGATGAGGGAGAGTAAACAGCAGCCCGGTAGCAAGGTTGTCCCGTTCACGGGTGAATTTTACCCAACGGCATCAGAACCTACACCATCTGGAAATAACGTTGCGGCTTATTTAGTGATCATCGCAGCTGCACTGGTTGCGGGATTGAGCATGGGAGCGATCGCAACTTATCAGAGTGCGGATCAAGTGCAACTGCGCCAGATGAAAGCCCAAAGCCAGCAACTCGAACAAGTCAAGAGTCAAGTTTGTAAATAAGGAGTAAATAATGGGAATCCTGGCACGCATAACTAGCGCTGGTAAATCTTCTGGCGCAAAATCCAATCAATCTTCGCTTTCCTCTGGCGGACATGGAATTGATAAAGATCAAGTGCTAGCGCCGACAGACCCGACTGTAATTAATCCCATGAATGCGGGAAGCTGGCAGTCCGTGAGAACAGCACCCGTAAATGGTGAGCCGCGCTACTTTAACAAAGCTGAAGCCGACGCACTTAAGCGAGTCGCCACCCAGAAAAGAGAAGAAGCCCGTCACTCGCAGAGGGCTTACAAATCTCTTAAGAGGATGGAGCAGTCGGACGCTCAGGTACACGCCTCTCATCGTAACTATATCAAAGGGGTTGCTGACGGTGAACTTACCAAAAAGCGTTCTGATGCCAGCACAGCTAGACATCTACACGCGCTGCGCCCTGAATATGCCAAACTCGGTTTTGGCTTAGATCGCGCTGACAACAAAGCCCAACAGCGAATTGAAGAACTAAAAGCCAAAATCAAGGATAAATACTAATGGCAAAGGCGGTACACCTGGGGGCTTGGTTCCTTTTGGGGTGTATCGCCTCTAGTTTTGTGGCTTGGCTAGGGGCGTTACACCCAGCTTTACTGCGGGTGATGTGGGTGATTTACATTATGTGTGCAGCCGGACTTGGTGTGGTCCTGGTTACTGATGATGCTGTGAGAACATTTCTGAAGCTGTCTGAACCAGATTATTATGCCTTACTGATTGCGATCGCAGTTTCGATTGTTTTGGGGGGAATTGTCACATGGCTGATAGGTGGTTAAAAACCAACTGTTTGCTAGCGGGTGTGACAGCATTTTGGCTGTCCGCACTTTCTCCTTTACCGCAAATTGGCAAGGGAATCAGCTACAGCTTGGCGCTTGTTGCAGCAGTGCAACTCATCCAAGAGTCGCGGCGGCTGATAGTCCAGGATGCCCGACGGTCCGCACTAGCGGCTATGAACCAAGAGCTAGAACAAACCGAATTCGCACTGCATACCCAGCAGCAAGAGCAAGCGCTTTATGAAGTCTATGGCGCTGCACCAACTTACCCGGAGGAAGTCGAGCAGGAATTAAAAACGAGTCTGGAACACTTGTATAAAGAGCCAAGTGCAGATTACACCGGTGAAACTTCCGCTTCCACTTCCGATGACAAAGCCTTTTATTTAGCGGTCAGGGGATTGTTAGAAGCCAGGGGCGAGACTTACGTGATTGAGCAGATTTTAAAGATGGGTGGACGACGCTGGGAGGAAGGTAAGCGGCGATTGCAGCAAATTTTAGATGAGGGAAACAGGAATGGATGGTAACGAAGTCCTAAGTTTGGTGCTTGTCAAAATGGCAACATCTCCAGTCAAAGCGGATCGAGATGCGATCGCGCGAATTGAGCGTGAATGTCAAGCGGATATTCTCAAAATTACTACCTCATTAGAGAACTCGCGGATCATCGCCGAAGCCCTAAACAGCCATGAACAGGTTAAAGAATTCAATCCTTTACCCTTGAAGATATTAGCAACGGGTCTATTTTGGTCTGGTGTTATTGGTATCGCCACTCTCTTTGTTAGACCTTCTTACGTCTGGTGTGGCGTGTCTCTGGGCTTTGTGTCTGGGATTGCTGGCAGAGTTGTGGAGCCTTTCAAAAGTTAGTGATCGCGTTACTCATGAACGCGATCACTTTTCATCTACCAATGTCTTTAATATCACACAACCATCATGGGAGCTATTGACCGAGGGAAGGAAATTATCAAGGAGGCGATTCGAGCGACTCAAGCGGGTTTAGTGGCTCGAATACCGGTTGCAGATGAAGTCAACTTAGTTGTATTTGAACGAGCATTGAGAGCGGCAGATGTTCAGCGAATGCTTATTCAGAAAGGGGTTAGGGTTGAATTTTATTTCCCTGAAGCACCTGTAGAGCAAGCTAAAAAATCTATGTTGCAAGTTATCAGGAGTGCCGAAGCTGAAATTCAAGAGATTGTGTTTCCTGTTATCGCCCAAGATTACGCAGATGCAGAAATAGCCCTAGCTAGTTCAGAAGTGCAACAAGCGCTGAACCGACGTGGCATAACTGCATCACTCCGCCGGGAATCTCAAAAGCAAATAGTTATCGCCAGCATTGACCAGGTGATAAGCGGCGAACTGGACAGATATTTCAGGGAACGGGAATGAGCAATCAACTTGTCGAATTAGATTTTTGTTGTCCAGAGTGCAATTGCAGCCAGTGGCAGTATGACCAAGATAGCGGGGTTTATTCCTGTGGGCGTTGCAGTTACGTTATGGCGTTTGATGAAGATGATCCAGACTATGACGAGGCGGACGAGGAACAAATTAAGCCACTGTTCCCGGCAGAATTAGCCGCTTATGAAGATTCGGTTTCTTGCTGGGACTGTCACGGGACTGGGAGAGTTTATATCCTTGATTCGCCAATGAAATGCACCGAATGTTTTGGCACTGGGTACATTTAATGGATACAGCGCTTACCAAAATTAACGATCGCCTAAAACTTGCTCAAGTGATTTTGAGGAGGAGGAAGAATATGACTAACGAAACCTGCCCTCGCTGCGATTGCACGACGCTGAAATACCAAGAAAATTATGGTTACTGGGAGTTTTTAGACTGCGGTCATGTCTGGGCGTTAGATGCTGACGATCCAGACTACGACGAATCAAATATGTGTCCGGTCTGCTTGGGTTCAGGCAAAAGCTCACTGATAGAAGAATGCCCAATCTGTGAAGGATCAGGGAACCTTTAAATCGATGCTAATGATTGAACAGCGAATTAATGAGGCTAACGGACGGCTTAAAAATAGCTATTGCGGCTTAAAAATTGAAAAAATAGGGGGGCGACTTTACCTACGTGGAACATTACCCCCTAAATCACTATCCGGCAGTAATAAGCCCTATCGCCAGAGAATATCAGCCGCTAATGCTAATCAAGAAGGGATAAAAATAGCAGAAAGACTAGCAAAAAAAATTAGTGTACAAATCGATGCTAAAACCTTCGACTGGGCTGATTATCAAGAAGAAGCAGAAGTAAGACTTAATATCAAAAATATTAATGATTGGGTTGAAGAATTTGAAAAAGATTATTTTTCTAGGAAGGAGCGAACGTTTAAGACACAAACAACATGGAGAGTAGAGTACCGTGCAGTGTTTAAGTTCCTACCGCTAGAAGACGAATTAACAATTGAGAATTTAAAATCGACAATTATAAATTGTTCAAAACCTGATACCCGTACTCGCAAGCGCTTTTGTCAGTCATTAAATCTATTTTCTAAATTTGCTGGACTGAATTTTGATTTTTCAAATTTAGTAGGAAATTACAGTTACAGCAGCCGAGAACCGCGCAATCTCCCAACTGATAAAGAGATTCAAGATTTTTATTACCAAATTGGTAGCGACTCCTGGCGATGGATTTACGGAATGATAGCTACTTATGGATTAAGGAATCATGAGGCATTTTTTATTGAGCTAAATTCCCTAAAAAATCCTGACCACTCGATAAAAATTACCCAGGGGAAAACCGGATCGCGTAAAGTGTGGCCACTGCATCCTGAGTGGGTTGCCACTTTTGATCTAACTAATCCCAAATGCCCAGGCATAAACCTAAATCGTCCCAATACGGCGATAGGCAATGTGGTTACACGACATCTTAGGAGAAATGAAAACATGCCGTTTAAAGTTTATGACCTACGCCATGCTTGGGCAGTGCGATCGCTTGAATATGGCATTGATATTTCATTGGCTGCAAAGCAAATGGGGCATGGGTTACAAGTTCATAGCAATTTGTACCATTCTTGGATTAACGAGCAAGCACACCAACGTGCCTTTGAGCTAGCCATTAACAAGAGCGATCGCCCGCTTCCACCGTTGTTATAGTGATTCGTAATCAGCAGGCCGTGGGTTCGAGTCCCATCATCGGCTTTGATAAAAGCATTCCTGAATAATAAAGTTTGACATAAATCAAGCATTTAGCCAAATGCTTGTAAAAACCATTAAAAACGCACAGCGAAGAGGTGAGAATAGAAGAATAAACATGAATTCAACCACGCTTACAGCATTAAGGATTGCACATAGACGGATGCAATCCCTGATTGAGGAGTTGTACACAGCCGGTCAAACTGCATTGGACAACGATGACTTGCTTTTCGGCTAGCTTACTTCAAAGCATAGCGGATAAACTTTATGTAGAAGCGGAAAACCTGGATATTCTGATTTCTGAGTTGGAGGGTTAATGAAGACAAACGTTGAGTTAAAAGCTCGAATTAAAGAACTTGGGAAGCAAGCCGCAGACTACAGTCGCCAAGCCGTTCAAGTCTTTGACACAGATCGAGAACAAAATAGAACCTTGATGCGACAAGCTTACGAGTCCAGTAAACGCTGCCAAGTTTTGATTAGTGAGTTACTAAGGCGGCAAAGTCAAAGCTAAGAACTTTCAAAAATCAAATACGAGTCCTAAGTCAAGTTTGACATAAATCAATGTACAGTGACTAATTATTTGTCGTCGGTGACACATTGATGTCGTTGTGACAAATTATTGTTATCAAACCTAGTAATTCGCTTCCGTATGTATTGGTGACAAATTATTGTCATCTTTCTGGAAAGCAACAATTTATATATGGAGCTTAGATAGATTTAAACCCCTATTATGGGACTACTATTTGATTTTTGAAAAGATACGTGGGGGAGCCAGTCGCGTGGGCGGGTTTGCCGACTTGAGCGGTAGCAACGCAGGAGCGTCACTGGCGTTATTTTATCGCCGAGACTACGGCACCAAATCCTTACGAATGGTGCGTTAGGATGAAATTCGTAATGCACCCTACAGTACTGATTTAACAAAGTTTTGGGGTTTAATTCCCCTGCCTCTACAGGCAGCAGGTTTTGATGCCTAATTAAAATCCCCGTCACAAAACGTAATTGCGAATTGCGAATTGCGAATTGCGAATTGCGAATTGGTTTAACACCCCTACTCCCATTTTCAAGTCAGGTAGATTATTGCAGCAATGGAGTTGTGCCATTACCGTTAGTTAACGCATTCGCAATTGCAGCTTGAGTAGGTTGAGTAGTAAGAACCGCTACAACTGGAGTAACTTTTGAACTAGGTTGTTTAGTTCGTTTTCGATTGGAGCCGCCAGCCTTAGAATATTCTATACTGTTTCTGCCGTAGACAGTTGCAACTCCACTTAGCATTCGTTCAGATATTTCGGAGAGAGCTTTATCCATCTGGGTTACTGTTTTACGCGATTCTTCCAGATTGGAAACCAGCGTATTATTAGCTTCTAGCATCGCACGGGTAGTGTTGATTAAGTGACTGTAAGCTTCAATGGTTAACCCATGTCCTAAATCCAGATTTTCATCAATAGATTTAAGCAAGGCGAGACGAAGTTGGGCTTTGTCAATAGCAGCAGAACCACGAGTTTTTAAAGACATAACACATCCTTTTTTAATAATTCCTTTTTCAACATAGTGGAGTATCCTTTTGCCTGAGATGGGTAGTTTTGTGGATTTATTTCATTAAAAGTTCAACGAAATAATTACGAGTTTGCCTGTGTTTTTACTCATTTTTCATATCGATTTGTTGTTTGAGAATAAGTACAATCAGCAACAGTAATGACAAAATTAACAAATGCGAACCCCGAAATAACAAACGCGAACCCCGAAATAACAATTGCGTACCCCGAAATAACAAATGCGTACCCCGAAATAACAAATGCGTACCCTGAAATAACAATTGCGTACCCCGAAATAACAATTGCATACCCCGAAATAACAAATGCGTACCCTGAAATAGCAATTGCGTACCCTGAAATAGCAATTGCATACCCCGAAATAACAATTGCGTTCACTGAAATAGCAATTGCGTACCCTGAAATAGCAATTGCATACCCCGAAATAACAATTGCGTTCACTGAAATAGCAATTGCATACCCCGAAATAACAATTGCGTTAGGTAGCCCAACCCAGGCATCGCCAAATCTATAATTGCAAACACAAAAATAATAAATGCGAACCCCGAAATCACAAATGCGTTGGCGTAGCCCGCACTATTTTGTAGGATTGATATCTGCGGCGATTACTCTATTAATTATTTGCTTGAGGAATAGGAGTTAGTATGATGTTACCTTCTTTCATAATTAGGGTTATATTCTTTAATTGATTCTATAGCATATTCTGGTTCATCTTCTGCATAACATTGATTTAAGTTATTTAAAGAGAAGGATTGCCAATTTTCTCTTTCTTCTATATTGGTTTCTAAACCGGTTACATCTTCGACTTGTGGAAGTGTTGAAGATTTAGTGATTAAATATTCGGCATAATGTAAAAGTTCAATTTTCAGGTAACTGGGCAAATTTTCTATGATTTTCCATAGGGCTGTTTCGGTACTCATAATTACTCCTTTTGGAATTTATAAGGATTAATATTACTTATTATTTTGATTGTAAGGTACAAGATCGGCGATGCCTACGGCGGGCTGCGCCTACGCACTATTTTATAGGAGTGATGTCTGCGACGAGGAAGGCGATAAGCCTAACGGCATAGCTTCTCTACGAGACGCTGCGCCAACGCTTACCGCAAAATCAGTATATTGTCTGTTCACAAGTAAAAAACACTCATCCACGAGGTTATTTCATTTTCAGAAACACATCATTTGTGATAAAATTCTATACTTGCTCGAAATCTGGGGTACTGGTGTTAAATTTTTCACACACTATAATAGTGTGATTTCTCACGCCCTAACCCATGAACGAACAGCGTCAGCAAGCCTATCTCAACCTTATTCGCAGCCTGTTAGATTCCCCAAGTGGTGAAGAACCAGAAATTTTAGCAGCAAACCAAGAATTACTTGATACTGGCTTTGTGCAGACGATAGAAGAAGTAGCACAGATGTGTTCCCAACACGGAGATGAGAATACAGCGAATAGGTTGCGAAATTTGGCAATGCAACTAGGGGAAGCGTTGAATCTAGATAATGAACTAGATTTGCAATCTCTCAGTGAGGAGGAGATACAGGCATATTACCAATTCTTGATGCAGGTACTACAAGCAACCGCAGACAGTGAGGGTAATTCCCAGGTGGTTTACCCCTTGTTGGCAAAGAATACAGACAAACTCGATGAGATGTTAGCAGAAAGATTACGCCATTGGGGGACAAATAGACTGAGGGAAGCGAAAGCAGATGAGGCGGAATACCTAGCAGCAGTTATTTTGAAGTTTAGCAATCTAATTCAGCAATTCCCCTTGGGTAACAAAGGCAGCAATATGGAAATTGCCATTACTGGCTATGAAGTCGCGCTGACAGTCTACACCAGAGAAGCTTTGCCTATTGATTGGGCAGGAACGCAAAATAATCTGGCTGCTGCCTACAGCGATAGAATTAAAGGAGACAGGGCAGATAACATCGAAAATGCGATCGCTGCTTATACTGCGGCTTTAACTGTCAGAACCAGAGAAGCTTTGCCTCAACAATGGGCAACAACGCAATATAATCTCGGACTTGCCTACAGGGAGAGAATTAAAGGAGACAGGGCAGAGAACATCGAAATTGCGATCGCGGCTTATACTGCTGCTTTAACTGTCTACAGCAGAGAAGCTTTGCCTATTGATTGGGCAAGAACGCAAAATAATCTCGCCAATGCCTACACGGATAGAATTAAAGGAGACAGGGCAGATAACATCGAAATTGCGATCGCTGCTTATACTGCGGCTTTAACTGTCTACACCAGAGAAGCTTTGCCTATTGATTGGGCAAGAACGCAAAATAATCTCGCTGCTGCCTACAGGGAGAGAATTAAAGGAGACAGGGCAGAGAACATCGAAAATGCGATCGCTGCTTATACTGCTGTTTTAACTGTCTACACCAGAGAAGCTTTGCCTATTGATTGGGCAGGAACGCAAAATAATCTCGCTGCTGCCTACAGGGAGAGAATTAAAGGAGATAAAGCAGAGAACATCGAAATTGCGATTGCTGCTTCTACTGCTGCTTTAACTGTCTACACCAGAGAAGCTTTGCCTGTTGATTGGGCAATGACGCAACACAATCTCGCTGCTGCCTACAGGGAGAGAATTAAAGGAGATAAAGCAGAGAACATCGAAATTGCGATCGCTGCTCATACTGCTGCTTTAACTGTCAGAACCAGAGAAGCTTTGCCTATTGATTGGGCAGGAACGCAAAATAATCTCGCAAATGCCTACAGGGAGAGAATTAAAGGAGACAGGGCAGAGAACATCGAAATTGCGATCGCTGCTTATACTGCGGCTTTAACTGTCTACACCAGAGAAGCTTTGCCTCAACAATGGGCAGCGACGCAAAATAATCTCGTAAATGCCTACACGGATAGAATTAAAGGAGACAGGGCAGATAACATCGAAAAAGCGATCGCGGCTTCTACTGCGGCTTTAACTGTCTACACCAGGGAAGCTTTGCCTCAATATTGGGCAACAACGCAAAATAATCTCGCTGATGCCTACAGGGATAGAATAAAAGGAGACAGGGCAGATAACATCGAAAAAGCGATCGCTGCTTCTACTGCTGCTTTAACTGTCAGAACCAGAGAAGCTTTGCCTCAATCTTGGGCAATGACGCAAAATAATCTCGGACTTGCCTACACGGATAGAATTAAAGGAGATAAAGCAGAGAACATCGAAAATGCGATCGCTGCTTCTACTGCTGCTTTAACTGTCTACACCAGAGAAGCTTTGCCTCAACAATGGGCAATGACGCAACACAATCTCGCAAATGCCTACAGGGAGAGAATTAAAGGAGACAGGGCAGAGAACATCGAAAATGCGATCGCTGCTTCTACTGCTGCTTTAACTGTCTACACCAGAGAAGCTTTGCCTCAACAATGGGCAATGACGCAACA
>NZ_JBALBY010000031.1:0-39208 GCF_036919575.1 Nostoc sp.
CCCCACTCCCCACTCCCCACTCCCCACTCCCCCCTCCCCACGCCCCACTCCCCACTCCCCACTCCCCACTCCCCACTCCCCACTCCCCACTCCCCACTCCCTACTCCCCACTCCCCACTCCCCACTCCCTATGTGTTTTAGACACATCTTTTGGGAATACTACTAACAGCCACTAATATCCGCAGTTACCAACTAACTTAAGGAATATTTAACAATGTCTATTGAGCAACTCCAGCCTGCCACTCAACAACAAGCCAGTGTTTACTTACCTTACGTTCAGGGTGCTAGGCGCAATTTCTTACCCTATGCCATCAGTCTTTATCAAAAAGGCGTCTTGGAGGGACATCGGAAGATAGAAGCCAGTGAACATATCCCCTTCGTCGCCTCCTGGAATGTTGCTACTTTACCGTCAGACTTAACTCGTTGCCGAATCCAGTTTGATGGCAACGCTGACCTGAGTTACGAACTGATGATGGCTAGTTTTGAGTTTATTAATTTTTTAATTGAACTTATGGACAACTATAAACGTCATCGCGTGGCCGATTTTTCACAACCGTTTTACCGCAAGCTACTGCGTATAGACGATTGATTAAACTTAGCCGGACTTTTAACAGTTCGGCTTGTCTTTAAAACTGTTTATTCTGATGTCAACATCAGAAAAGAAGAATATTGCACTCTTATTCTTACTTGCGATCGCAGTGCGTGTTGGAGATATGCATAGAGCGCTAGAAGCGATCGCTCCTGATCTCCCAAAATCTAATAAAAGATACTTATCGAAAATTTGGGTTTAAAACCCCGTCGTTCTACGACGGCTTTTCTTGATCTTGGATGTATTTTTTGAGAACTTCAAGCGGCGCACCACATACAGAGGAGACAAAGTAACTAGGACTCCAAAGAGCATCTTTTCCATAAGGCTTTGGATATCCCGCTTGACCATATCGACGACTAGATACACCTTTAAGAGCATTAACCATTTGTGAGATTGAAAGTTTAGGCGGATATTCAATTAAACAATGTATATGGTCAGTTTCCCCATTAAATTCTTTGATTTGAAAATCCATTTTTTTGGCTACCTCTTGAAATGATTTTTCTACTATAGACAAGCTTTCTGCACTAAAAACTTTGCGACGATATTTTACAACACAGACCAAATGTATTTGCAAGTCTGAAACACTGTGCCTTTCTTTCCGAAAATGGGTAGACATTTCAAGTAGACCAATATATAATCATATAGCAGACCAATCTTAGCATAAGCGATGAAAGCAAGGTATAAATACAGATTCTACCCTACAGACCAACAAAAGCAGAGTTTAGCTCAATTGTTTGGTTGTGTTCGCGTGGTCTGGAATGATGCCTTAGCTGTCTGCAAACAGTCAGAAAAACTACCTGGATATAACAATCTGTCAGCAATGCTCACTCTGTCCAAAAAGACAGATGAACGACAATGGTTGAAAGATGTATCATCTGTACCTTTGCAGCAATGTCTCAGAAATTTAGATACCGCCTATCGAAACTTTTTTAATTCTCGTAATGGTAAGAGAAAAGGTGGGAAAATAGGTGTTCCTAGATTTAAGAAAAAGATTAATTCTCAAAGAGCGGAATTCACCAAGGCGGCTTTTTCTATAGCTGAAAACTCTGTCTACTTAGCTCATATTGGTAATTTGCAACCTATCTGGTCTAGAGAATTACATAGTCAAGCTAGTTCGGTAACAGTCATTAAAGATTGTGCTAATCGATATTTTCTGAGCTTTGTGGTGGAGATTGAACCGGTTGCAGTTGATGCTAAAAACCAAAGCATTGGCATTGATTTAGGTATTAAAACTTTTGCAGTAATGAGCAATGGTGAAAAAGTTGAAAGCCCCAACTATTCAAAACTTGACCGCAAAATTCGCAAACTTCAAAAAAAGCTAGCACGACAATCTTCATACTCAAGACGAAGGAATGTAACTCGAATTAAGATTGCTAAACTGCACAACAAAATTGCTGATACTCGTAAAGACTTCTTACACAAACTGTCTGCCAAAGTCGTTAGTGAAAATAAAACTATCGTATTGGAAGATTTGAACGTATCAGGCATGGTTAAAAACCGCAAGCTTGCAAGGGCAATTAGTTTACAAGGATGGCGTGAATTCAGAACATTTTGCTCTTCTAAGTCTGAAAAATACGGCAGAAGCTTTCAAGTAATTAGTCCTTGGGAACCTACCAGCCAAATTTGTTCTGATTGTGGATACAAATGGGGCAAGTTAAATTTGAAGGTTCGGTCGGTTTCTTGTCTGAATTGTGGCTCTAAACACGACCGAGATGAGAATGCCGCTAAAAATATAGAACAAGTCGGGATGGGGAATCGCCACGACTCTAAACGGACGCAGAGGAATTGTAAGACTACGACCGTAGCAGAATCCCTTGAAGCGCCAAGTGCTTCCCCGCTCCTTTAGGGCGGTGAGTATTTCAAAAGAGTAATTTTTGCAAAAACTCGAATTTCCCAACATTTCAAAGCAGGTATGGGGCAATGGTGCGATTAAAACCGTGGCAGTGGGTAGTCTTAGCAATCCCGATCGCTTTTATCATCATTTTCTTACTGGTAGCTGCCGGTTCGCAAATTCATGCGTGGGGCATTAGTTGGATTTGGGGTGTATTCACCCTTCTATTCGTGGGTTGGCGTTGGCTGCTAGTCAAATGGACTCAACCTGCTGTTAACCAAGTGGAAGCTGTATTAGCCCAAGTCCGCGAAGAACTGGAATCGACAGCAGAAGATACAGTAAAACTACCAGAGGGAAGTGATGTTACAAAGCTTGCAGAAACCGCCCTTCAAGAGATTCTACAAGCAGCACAAAGCGATCGCCCGATTTGGGAAGACTGGCAAACTTTTTGGACGCGATGCCAAGATTTAGTTGTGGCGATCGCTCATATTTACAATCCTCAAATTCAATATCCCCTACTGAATATTTACGTCCCCCAAGCTTACGGGCTGATTCGCGGAACAGTGGATGATATGGATCAGTGGATGCAAAAGTTATCCCCAGTCCTCAATCAGGTGACGGTTGGGCAAGCATACCAAGGATATGAGGTCTACCGGAAGTTGGAACCATCGGCTCGGAAATTCTGGAAAGCTTGGAACTGGGCACAGTGGGTTTTAAATCCGGTGGCGGCAGTGGCAAAACAAGCTAGCCAGGGTTCTAGTAACCAGGCAACTCAGCAATTGTTGGGGAATTTGAGCCAGTTATTTCGGGAAGCTGCCCTGAGAAACTTATGCCGACAAGCGATCGCTCTTTACGGACGTAGCACATTACCAATTTCAGCAACCTCACCTACACCAACTTTACCCAAAGCAAAAACCCAAACACTCCGAGAAATCCTGACTCAAGCTCAACCAGCCGAGGCGGTTGAGCAAAAACCTGTGAATATTTTGCTGGTGGGGCGCACGGGGTCAGGAAAAAGTAGCCTAATTAATACGCTATTTCAGGCGGATCTCGCGGCTGTTGATGTTTTACCCAGTACCGATCGCATTCAGAATTATCAATGGCAGACTCAAAGTGGAGAAACCCTGACGCTTTGGGATACACCTGGTTATGAACAAGTCAACCGTGCCGATCTGCGAAATCTGGTGCTTGATTATGCCATCAACGCAGACTTGCTGCTGTTAGCTACCCCTGCCCTCGATCCTGCGCTGCAAATGGATGTGGACTTTTTGCAAGACATCAAAGCAGAAGTTGCAGATTTACCAGCGTTCACGGAGTGTGCGCCTAGCGCAATCGCGATCGTCACTCAAGTAGATCGTCTGCGTCCGATCCGCGAATGGCAACCACCTTATAATTGGGAATGGGGCGATCGCGCCAAAGAAATTGCGATTCGAGAAGCCACTGAGTATCGCGCCAAACTGCTAGGAAACTTCTGTAATCTAGTTTTACCTGTGGTTACAGGTGACAGTAAAACAGGTCGAACAGCTTGGGGAGTAGAGGCTTTATCGTTGGGATTAGTAGATGCGATCGCGCCTACCAAGCAACTGCGTCTCGCCCGCTTTTTGCGTAACCTAGAAGCCCGCATCGTCGCCGCAGCCAAAATCATCGACCACTACACCTTCCAGATGACGACAACACAGGGACTGACGGCATTACTCAAAAGTCCCGTCCTCCAGTTTGTTTCTACCCTCTCAACCGGATCTCCAGCCTTAGCATATATGCTGGCGGAGCAAATTCCTGTGGAACAGTTGCCAATTGTGATTGGTAAACTCCAAATGGGATATGAGCTTTTCTCGCTCTTGAATACAGGCAACCTTAACCCGCTCAACTTTGAATTGCTATCTCTGTGGCCACTACTGCTGGAAAACTCCGCTTCACCCGATCGCAACGCCTGGGCATTTGGTCACGCCCTGGTGGAGTATTGGACGCAGAATTTAACGGTTGAAAAACTCCGGGAGCGATTTGAGTATTATTTGGCGATTTCCAAATAATTTGTCTGCCTTGAGGAATTAATGTCTTTGACACTTAAGTAGGTTGATTACCCTGAAAAGTCTGAGTCGATTACACTTTGTTCCCTTCTTCATCAAAAATTTATCAAATATATTCTTGATGTATGTATATTCTTTAATAGTCAGAATTGATACTTACTCTTACAAAAGCTTTTGTGATGAAAAACAGCAGAGCTATTGCCAGTTTAATGATTAGTAGTGTGTTGGCACTGACTATTCCGGTTTTCATAAATCCGCACAAGGCAGATGCTAGCGATTATTCAGAAGACCTATGTCGCCGAGCGGTCGTTGGCACATACCTAGCGACAGGTAGCCAAACAAATTCCACTTCTGGTCAACTATCGTCATACCGCGAAATTATAACTTTTACCGCAGATGGCAATCTCATTGCCAATGACTCTAACGCTGGTGGTGTTCCGGGTTCATCCAACCCAAATAACCAACCCTTTGGTGTTATACAAGGTAGCTGGAAATGTACTGAAAATAACAAGATTGTTGCTAAGGCATTAAATTTTAGTTTCCCATCAGGGTCATTAGCAGGCAACATTGTACTCACTGAATATCAATTGACGTTCAATCCGCGAACTGGAACAGTAAATGGAAGCGGCAAGTTTAACTTCTTTAACTTAAACAAAAGTCCACTAGATCAAAAGACTCAACCCCTTCCAATTGGACCCTTTAAATTCAGCTACCAAGGAGTGAAACTAAAGGCTGACTAATCAGTTTTGATTCTCAGGACTTACGCAGCGATGATTTGGTGATTGCGTTGGCCTCAGCCTTCCCGTAGGGTACGAAACCCAGTAAGACAGCGATGAGGGTTTGCTTCCCTAGACGACTGGCTCTCCCGTTGGGTGAAGCAAAGCAATCTCGCCAAGACTGGGATTGCAACTCTTGGAGACGCTCCGCGATCGCAACGCTTGTAAGGGACTGACAAATAAAAAAATATCCAAAAATTTCTTGTGGTGCGGGCATCTTGCCCGCTAATCACTAAGGACGGGCAAGATGCCTGAAGCGTAAATATAGCGTTACTCATCTGGCTTAAAGCAGTACGCCTGAAGCTGTGGGTACTGATTTACCACTGTAAACAAAAGGCTAAAACTATTATGGCATAATAGTTTTAGCCTTCTTTGCAGCGAAAAAGTTGGATAATGTAAGCGTAGCCCGTCCCAGACATCGCTTTTATTCCATTAAATCATCTGTCGCAACCTCGCCCGGATAAAAGCGATCGCTCAGAATTTCCTCAAAAGGATATAAGCATTGCTTGGGAAAAGTTGAGAGTGACAGATTTGTTTCTCCTGATGCTAAATCCCTACCGTTTTCATAAGATTCCTGGAGTGCTTCTTCAAGGTAAGGCTTCAGGCTAGGATTTTCGCTCAACAACTTAAGAGTTTCCCGTCGTTGTACTCTAATTGTCGCCAACCAACTACGACTCCTTTGCTTTGGTTGATATTCCCATTTGAGCAAATGTCCAATTAATATACCAAGACGATTTCTCAATTCTTGGCGTTCCTTTCTTCCCAAAGATTCGATTTCCTCAATTAAATTGGGTAAGTCAAGCTGGTTCCATTGGTGATGACGCAAAAGGTTAGCCTGTTCTTGAGTCCAACTGTAAAAGTCTGCTTCATAGAAGTTTTGCATCAGGTTTTTTGCCGAGTTTCAGATTTTTAGTGTCTACATACATAATTTAAAAGTTCATAATTTATAATTATGTTTTAGACAGAGATTTCTCTCGTTCCCAGACTCTGGCTGGGAATGCCTATCGTCAGGCTCCGCCTGCTGAATTTGCGGCAGAGCCGCAATGAGGTGCATTTCCTGCCTCTTGCTAGAAACGAGAATTTTCTCTCGTGTTTTAGCTGAAGTTGACACCCATAAGCAATGTTCCCTACAGTTAATTGTGTTTTGGAGAAAAACCTTTGAATCTAACAGCTAAAAAGTCACCACACTCCGAATTGATTCACCTTTATGCATCAAATCAAAAGCATGATTAATTTGCTCAATGGGCATTACATGGGTAATCAAATCATCAATATTTATCTTACCTTGCATATACCAATCAACAATTTTCGGTACATCTGTACGTCCTCTAGCGCCACCGAATGCTGAACCTTTCCAAACGCGTCCAGTTACTAATTGAAAAGGACGAGTACTAATTTCCTGTCCAGCACCAGCAACACCAATAACCACACTAACACCCCAACCTTTATGGCAGCATTCTAATGCTTGACGCATAACTTTGACATTACCGATACATTCAAAACTGTAATCAGCACCGCCTTTGGTTAAATCAACCAAATAGGGAACTAAATCACCCTCTACTTCCTGAGGATTAACAAAGTGCGTCATGCCAAACTTTTCTGCCAAAGCGCGTTTACTGGGATTAAGATCCACCCCGACAATCATATTCGCCCCTACCATTCGCGCCGCCTGGATGACATTTAAACCAATACCACCCAAGCCGAAAACTACGACATTTGCTCCCGGTTCCACTTTGGCAGTATTGATAACTGCACCAATACCAGTAGTCACACCACAGCCAATGTAGCAAACCTTATCAAATGGGGCATCTTCCCGAATTTTTGCCACGGCGATTTCCGGCAGCACCGTATAGTTAGCAAAAGTGGATGTACCCATATAATGATGAATCATTTGCCCATCGAGACTAAAGCGACTGGTGCCATCGGGCATGACACCGCGTCCTTGAGTTAAGCGAATGGCTTGACAAAGATTAGTTTTGAAACTCAGACAATATTCACACTGGCGGCATTCAGGAGTATAGAGGGGAATTACATGATCCCCTGGTTTGACGCTAGTAACACCAGCGCCTACCTCCACTACCACACCAGCACCTTCATGTCCCAAAATTGCCGGAAACAAACCTTCGGGATCTTCACCAGATAAGGTAAAGGCATCGGTATGACAAACCCCACTGGCTTTAATTTCAACTAACACTTCGCCAGCTTGTGGCCCCGATAGTTGAACAGTTTCAATCGTCAACGGCTTACCTGCACTGTAAGCTACTGCTGCTTTAACTTGCAACGTCAGCTCTCCTGTATAGTTTTGTTATTGGGCATTGGGCATTGGGCATTGTTCAATAATCAATAGTTCTTCTTCCTCTACCTCCCCCACTCCGCTATAACGATAAATATCACTTTGGTGAAGTACCCCTTTTTGCTTCGCTGAAAAAGGGGCTTCCAATTTCAACTACAACAATGACGGTCTTATTCGTCTTTTGGGTTTCCCGTCTCAACCGCCGTCGCCACGTTAGGAACTTCCGAAGAAGTCGAGAACTAAATCTCGTGATGGTCTTACACAGCGTCCACAGGCAGCAAAGAGCCTACCACAGGGAGTTTGATTTTTATTCGCACAACACCGCTTGGATTCACGACAATAGTCAACCAGCTAACAGTGTTCTTTCCCCGATCTACCGATTTATCGCACGTCTTGTATCTTACTACTACTTTGAAGTTAGCCTGTCTGTTCAATACGGTCGGGTGGGTTAGCAACCATTTATATAATATCTTAGATGTATCCATAACAGCGATACATTATGAAAGAAAGATCCATCAGAGTTAGGTTATCGCAAAAACGAAATGACAAGCTTAAGGCTTATGCAGTAAGTAGAGAAAAGACGGTTACACAGTTGGTCGAAGATTGGATCGACAGGCTGCCTAGTCCCAAGATTGACGACTCCTTATCCACCCCACTCCCTAATCAATCTGACGATTGATGTTGGTCGGAGGTGTAATCGTCGTCCGCTCCCTATCCCCACCTTATGAGTACATTGAAGGTGGGGACTTCCGCGACACGTTAAAATACGATTCTCTAGCTAGATTGGTTAAAGGCGGTAACACTGTTTTGGCAACGATGTAAACTGGATGTCAGCAGCAACCCCCAAATAATTTGTCCACCTCTCAATTAATACATTTTGTCACAGCTTATGAACCCTGCCCTAACTCAAATTGGCGCTCAGATGTCCAACCTGACTGGCGTAAGAGCAATCATGAAGGATATTATCGAAACATTACGAACGGGTGCAGGGCAGCAGTTTATTAATTTGAGTGCTGGGAATCCGTTGATTTTGCCAGAGGTAGAGCAATTATGGCGGGATTGTACTGCACAGCTTTTAGCTAGTCCAGAATATGGTGAGGTAGTTTGTCGCTACGGCTCAAGTCAGGGCTATGCACCATTAATTGAAGCGATCGCTAATGATTTTAACAAACGTTACGGGTTAAACTTGAGCGATGCCTTCGGCAACGGTATAACCGAACGCAATATCCTGATCACCCCCGGTAGTCAAACCCTCTACTTCTACGCTGTGAATAGCTTCGGTGGCTACACCTCTAGCGGCGAGTTAAAACAAATCGTTTTGCCCCTGAGTCCTGACTACACAGGTTATGGTGGTATCAGCTTAGTTCCAAAAGCCTTAATCGCCTACAAACCGACTCTTGATATTGATGCAGCCGCCCACCGATTTAAATATCGCCCCGACTTCAGCCAACTGTCAATTACAGAAAATACTGGTTGTGTCCTCTTCTCTCGCCCCTGTAATCCCACTGGTAACGTCCTCACAGATGATGAGGTAAAAAAAATTGCTGCCCTGGCTGCACCTTACAATGTACCCGTGTTAATTGACTCAGCTTATGCGCCTCCCTTCCCAGCATTGAACTTTACCGAAATGACACCAGTGTTTGGTGATAATATCTTACACTGCATGAGTTTATCGAAAGCGGGATTACCAGGAGAAAGGATTGGTATTGCGATTGGGGATGAAAAGTGGATTGAAGTGCTGGAGTCTTTCCAATCAAATATGAGTCTCCATTCTTCACGTTACGGCCAAGCGATCGCAGCTTTTGCAATCAATTCTGGTGCCTTGGTGGAAATTTCTCACACTGTCATCCGTCCCTTTTACCAAAATAAATTTGCCGTTTTAGAAACCAGCTTAGAACAAGCGATGCCCAAGAATTTACCTTGGTTTCTCCATCGCGGTGAAGGGGCAATTTTTGCTTGGTTGTGGTTACAGGATTTACCCATTAGTGACTGGGAATTTTACCAACGAGTCAAGCAAGTAGGTGTGATTATTGTCCCTGGAAGTAGCTTTTTCCCCGGTTTAGAGGAAGAGTGGGCGCACAAGCACCAATGTTTCCGCATCAGCCTCACAGGAAGCGATGAGGAGATTGTCACTGCTATGCAACGTTTAGCAAAAGTGGCTGAAGAAACTTATCAGCGTGCAGTTGTGAGTGCTTGAGTGGGGAGTGGGGAGTGGGGAGTGGGGGAGATGAGGGAGATGAGGGAGATGAGGAAAATAATCATGACAAATGACAAATGACAAATGACAAATCAGATGATTGGCTAGAAATTGGTAAGATTGTTTCCCCTCAAGGATTGTCTGGAGAATTACGGGTTTATCCTGTATCTGACTTTCCCGAAAGATTTGAGGTGCCGGGAAAACGTTGGTTGTTGCGTGCGAGTGACACAGAACCACAACCAATCGAATTATTGACAGGACGTTACATCAGTAATAAAAACTTGTATGTGATTAAATTAGCTGGTGTGGAAAATTGCGACCAGGCGGAGGCGTTGCGCGGTTGTAAGTTAATGGTGCCAGCAAGCGATCGCCCCCAATTAGGCGAAGATGAATATCATGTCCTCGATTTGATTGGCTTGGAAGTCTTCATGCAAGCATCTGGCGAACTCGTTGGGACGGTGGTAGATATCATCTCTGCTGGAAATGATTTGTTAGAAGTAAAGTTGAACCCATCTTTTACTCACAACAAACAACAAATGACAAATGACAAAGGACAAATGACAAATGACAAAAAGCAAAAGACTGTTTTGATTCCATTTGTACACGCGATCGCACCAGTGGTAGACTTGCCATCTGGTCGCATTGAAATTACACCCCCACCTGGGTTGTTGGAAATTAATAATTAAGTCATTAATTGATCTGCATCTAGCTAGTTTTGCTGTACTGGATACTTCAAGGACAAGCAAAGCTTGAAGATGAGAAAATTATAGTAGATACTCTATCTATTAATCTAGGAAATGTAACAATGCCAGAAAACCCAACAGCAATTATTCACAGGCAACTGCTGGAAATATTGTCCCAATTGTCTTTGTCTTGTCAAGAAGAAGTATTAGATTTTGCTATCTCTCTCCATAAAAAAAAACTAATTCAGCATTGGGATGCTATTTCTGATGTCGAGGCCGCTGCATTGAAAACTGAGTTTGCTGATGAAGATTTAGCTTTTGCAGAATCCGTTTTAACTGATTATCTCTCCCAACTTCAGCAAGAGGACGCAGTTTGATGCGAGGAGATGTTTATTAATGCTAAAAGCAGCATTAGAGTATACTTTAGCTAAAATGTTGCAAAAAAAATGTAGGTTGGGTGGAGGCTTTGCGTAACCCAACATCCTGATATATGTTGGGTTGCGCTCCGCTCCACCCAACCTACGTCTACGTCTAATGCACTAGAACTAAATAACTATGATGAAGAAAATGCAGATTAATAGTATTACACCTATTTTCAGGTAAATAGACCACGCGGTAGGGGCAATTCATGAATTGCCCCTACGACAGATGTGGTTCAAATACATGAAAACTGCTGTAATCACTAGCGTAGGCATAGCCTGTCGTTGCGTTAGCGTTAGCTTGCCGTAGGCATCGCTCTCCATCCTGTACCAAGAACAAAGGAATTTAATCACAAAAGCTGGAAAATTCTTCATAGGTTAGATGGCCATCATCTGAAAAACAAGTACAATTGCGTACTGATGAATCCATCAAAATCCTTTTGGAATGGAGTGTCGATAATGACATTAGCAACGACTCCACAAATAAAGCCTTTAACAGATGAAGAATTACGTAAGATCAACGGCTACTGGCGTGCTGCTAACTACCTTTCGGTTGGGCAAATATATCTACTCGACAATCCGCTACTAAGAGAACCGCTAAAGCTGCAACACGTCAAACCCAGGCTCTTGGGTCACTGGGGAACTACACCAGGGCTGAACTTTATCTACGCTCACCTAAATCGTGTGATCAAAAAATATGACCTGAACACGATTTATATTGCTGGCCCTGGTCATGGAGGCCCTGGACTGGTAGCCAACACCTATCTAGAAGGTACTTACACCGAATATTATCAAAACATCTCCCAAGATGCTGAGGGAATCCAGAAACTCTTCAAACAATTCTCTTTCCCCGGTGGTATTCCCAGCCATGTTGCACCGGAAACTCCTGGTTCTATCCATGAAGGCGGTGAACTTGGTTACGCCCTCGTCCACGCTTACGGTGCTGCCTTTGATAACCCTGACTTGATCGTTGCTGCTGTTGTGGGTGACGGCGAAGCTGAAACAGGTGCTTTAGCAACTAGCTGGCATTCCAACAAATTTCTAAACCCCGTGGATGATGGTGCTGTACTTCCAATCCTGCACTTGAATGGGTATAAAATTGCCAATCCAACAGTACTGGCACGAATTAGCCATGAGGAATTAGAAAGTTTATTGGTGGGCTACGGCTACAAGCCATACTTTGTCGAAGGTGACGATCCCGCAGATGTACATCAGCAGATGGCGGCGACTCTAGATACAGCGATCGCCGAAATTCAAAGTATCCAGAGAGAAGCCCGCGTACATGGTTTCACCGAACGTCCCCAGTGGCCGATGATTGTCTTCAGAACCCCCAAAGGTTGGACAGGTCCCAAGGAAGTGGATGGCAAAAAAACTGAAGGTTCTTGGCGATCGCACCAAGTTCCCTTGAGCAACATAACCAAACAGCCAGAACATCTAAAAATCCTAGAAGATTGGATGAAGAGTTATAAACCAGAAGAACTCTTCGACGCTAACGGTACACTGATTCCCGAACTAGCAGAACTGGCTCCCAAGGGTCATCGACGCATGGGTGACAATCCCCACGCTAACGGCGGTATCCTGCTGCGCGACCTGAAGATACCCGACTTTCAAGACTATGCGGTAAATGTCTCTCAACCAGGTAAAGCGATCGCTGAAGCTACCCAAGTTGCCGGAGGATTCCTGCGGGATATCATGCAACTTAACCAGGAAAGCCGCAACTTCCGCATCGTCGGCCCCGACGAAACAGTATCGAATCGCTTAGGCGCTGTATTAGAAGTCACAGACAAGACTTGGGTAGCCCAGATCCTCCCGGAAGATGACCACCTTTCCCAGAATGGTCGGGTGATGGAAATTCTCAGCGAAACTTGTTGCCAAGGATGGTTAGAAGGCTACCTCCTCACAGGACGCCACGGGTTTTTCTCTTGCTATGAGGCATTCATCCACATCATTGACTCGATGTTCAATCAGCACGCCAAATGGCTGAAAACAACCCTAGATATTCCCTGGCGTAGACCAATAGCTTCTCTCAATTATCTACTCACCTCCCACGTTTGGCGGCAAGACCACAACGGCTTTTCCCACCAAGACCCCGGTTTTATTGACCATGTAATCAACAAAAAAGCAGAAATCGTTCGCGTATATTTACCCCCCGATGCCAACACTTTGCTATCGGTAACTGACCACTGCCTGAGAAGCCGCAACTATGTCAACGTTATTATTGCTGGGAAGCAACCAGGATTGCAATATCTTGACATGGATGCTGCTATCAAGCACTGCACCAAAGGCATCGGCATTTGGGAATGGGCAAGCAACAACCAAAGCGGCGAACCAGATGTAGTGATGGCTTGTGCTGGGGATATTCCCACCTTAGAAACTTTGGCGGCTGCGGACATTCTGCGCCAGCACTTCCCAGAGTTAAAGGTGCGGGTAGTGAACGTAGTCGATTTAATGACACTACAACCAAAAACCGAACATCCCCACGGTTTGAGCGAAAAAGACTTTGACACAATTTTTACCACAGACAAACCTGTTATCTTTGCCTTTCATGGCTATCCCTGGCTGATTCATCGCCTAACCTATCGCCACACCAACCATAATAATTTGCATGTGCGTGGCTACAAGGAAGAGGGAACCACCACCACCCCCTTTGATATGGTTGTTCTTAACGATCTCGATCGCTTCCATTTGGTAATTGATGTAATTGATCGCGTGCCAAAACTAGGATATAGGGCAGCTTATGTCAAACAGCAATTGGAAGATAAGCTGATCGAACACAAACATTACATTGATAAGTATGGCGACGATATGCCGGAAATTCGTGATTGGAAGTGGCCCTATTAAGAGAGAATAAGGGCAAAGAGGCAGAGAGGAAACTTTTCTCTCTGCTTCTCCTTTTTTTAGAACTTACGCAGAAGAGTGAACGTGTATTTATTATTATGGGCGCTAAACTGTCATTAGTCATTTGTCATTAGTCATTTGTCATTAGTCTTAAGTTATTCTCTCCCCATGCCCAATGCCCCATGCCCCATGCCCAATACTCAATGACAATAACTAATCGTGTCCCAAGTTGTTTTAGAAAACGTTTATAAAAGTTTTTCCCCACGTAAAGGGGGAAGCGTGACCTCACAAACTGAATCTCCCCTGACGCCTGGGGATAAAACTGATACAGCGCCAGAGCGTGCGGGAAGTCTCAACGTCTTGCGGCGGATTAACCTGACGATCGCAGATGGTGAGTTTATGGTGCTGGTGGGTCCTTCTGGTTGTGGTAAAAGCACTCTGCTGCGGCTAATCGCTGGATTAGAAGTGATGACCGGAGGTAATATCTGGGTAGGCGATCGCTTGATCAATGACCTACCACCCAAAGAACGCGACATCGCAATGGTGTTTCAAAATTATGCCCTCTATCCTCACATGACGGTGTATGACAACATCGCCTTTGGGTTACGCCGTAGGCAATTGGAGAATAGGGAAAATCAACATTCCCCACTCCCCACTCCCCACTCCCCACTCCCCACCTGGACAGAAAATCTCTTCGTGGGGGCGACAAGAAACTTACCTAAAGGACTGCGCTACATTTCTGACAAAGAACGAGCAGTAGATGAGCAGGTGCGTAGTGTTGCTCAACTGTTGCAAATCGAAACATTGCTGAATCGCTTACCTAAACAGCTATCTGGGGGACAAAGACAACGAGTTGCATTGGGACGAGCGATCGCGCGTGACCCCCAAGTATTTTTAATGGATGAACCGCTTTCTAATTTAGATGCTAAACTGCGGGCAGAAACCCGCGCCCAAATTGTCAAATTGCAGCGCCAACTAGGAACAACGACAATTTACGTTACCCATGACCAAACAGAAGCGATGACAATGGGCGATCGCATTGCAATTATGTCTGAGGGTAAAATTCAGCAAGTCGCTTCTCCTCTAGAACTTTACAACCGTCCTGCCAACCTTTTTGTCGCAGAGTTCATTGGTTCACCACCGATGAATTTTATTCCTGTAGAATTTCATGCCCCGCAGTTAATTATTCATTCCCAGTTTCGTTTCACCCTCCCAGAAGTCTGGGGAAAAGCCTTACAACAATATGATCGGAAAACTTTAATTTTAGGCATTCGCCCAGAACATTTGAATTTGAGTATGCCTGCCACTAAAAATATACCAGTGCAAGTAGATTTGGTAGAGAATCTTGGCAATGATTCCTTTCTCGCTGTTAAAATTGCCGAACCCGGATCTGAAACAGCCATTACAGCCAACTACCTACAAGTGCGAATACCACCAGACCGATTTGTACAACCTGGTGAGCAACTATGGTTATCTTTAACTCTAGAGAAAATTCACTTTTTTGACCCGGAAACCGAGCTAGCTATATTCCATTGAATCCCGAAGTTGGTGCGATCGTATCTCGTTAAGAGTCTCCGACTGGGAATGCATTCCGAGAGGGCTGCCGCCTCAAGAATTGCGGCAGCAAAATAATTGTAGGTTGGGTGAAGGCTTTGCGTAACCCAACATCCTGATATATGTTGGGTTGCGCTCCGCTCCACCCAACCTACGTCTACGTCTAATGCACTATTTTAGGTGTTGTGAACCAAAGTGCTTGTGTTGTGAACCAAAGTGCTTGTGTTGTGAACCAAAGTGCTTGTATGTACACCGTAGCCTAAAAGACTACGGTGTACACACAAGTCGAATGTAGAGAGTAACTTTCGTCATTTATCTCGTATCTCGTTCCCATGAAGAGTATGGGAATGCTTGATTAGCGGCTGCTGTCTCCAGTCAGAAATTGAGTCAGAGACTCAATGAAGGCATTCCCAGTCGGAGACTGGGAACGAGTCGTGAGTAAAACCTGAGAATTAGTAGTTGATGGGCGTTAATTTTCTCTCTAGGTCAAATAAAAAGCCGTGGATATACTCCTCAGTCCATTCGGCACCATAGAAGCGTTTAAACATCCCTCGTGCTGGGTCTTTTTCAGCCCGATATCGCAGGTATCGCAGTTGGGCTTGCTCAATGGCTACTAAACTTTGGGAATCTGTTACAGGTTCGGCCTGCTCGACAAAATCTAGATAAGCTTTCAAATAGTCTTTGAAAGCGGCAAATACCTGAGTTTCTACTACAGCCGTTTCTTGGGGACGAGTCCACAGAAAAGCGGGAGAGAAAAAGGGCTGTGCTTCTTCTGGAAAATCTCCTCCCCAAGATAGATGTTGTTGATGGGCGTGGAAAATCGGCAGAATTGGTTCGGTATATTTTGCTTGATATGCTGGATCATCCCGAAATAGCGGCTGCATATCCAAAGCAATTAGATGTCCTCCGGGCAATGTCACCAGATCCGCCCCAAAAAATGGTAAATCGTAGTTGATGCGGGGGAAAATCACAAAATTCAGCACTTGCAGCGAATTACCACCCTGTACATGAGCAGCCCGAATTTGCCGCAATTTTGCGGTTTGAAAAGCATAACTGGTGGTGACAACCTCTTCCTGATTCTTTCCCTTGCCCACAACAGCACTCTTAGACTCAAACCCAGTGGGGATAGGATAGGGTTGTAAATCCAAGCGCGATCGCATGTAGGCGATCGCATAATCGAGAAATGGTTGATAGAGTGTCACGATCGCTTCGCTCCAATTCAAAATTCAAAATTCAAAATTTAAAATTAATAATCCCCAATGCCCAATCGGTCATCTTTTGCTGCTACTAACTGCTAGGGGAACAGCATCTTCAAATAAGAACTCATGGAGAAAACGCTCTGCCCATTCATGACCAAAGTAACTGCTAAACAAACCAGATGCAGGATCGCGGTCTGCACTATATTGGTCATAGTCTTTTTGAGCTTTGACAATTCGTTGAATATCTTCTGGATCTTCGAGCGCTTGGGCATCTGCTAGCATTTGCCAATACAAGTTTAAATAATCCTGAAAAGCTTCAAAGACTCGCGTTGCCACTGTTTGGGGATCTGTTTTGGCAAACAATAGATACTTAGAAAAATACTGGTTGGCATCGTAAAACTTCATTTCTAAGTTTTGCGCCAAATCCGGGTATTTATCATGGAGAGATTTGAGCGGAAGTATATATTTGTTTTGATAATCTTTATCCTGAAATAAAGGTTGAAAGTCAAGCACAATCAGGTTTTTGACTTTACCAAAGGATAAAAAATCAATCCCTAACAGAGGTAGATCGTAGTGATGACTAGGATAAATCACACTATTAAAAATCTGAGCGCTTTCCCCGGCATCAATGTAGGTATAGCGAATTTTCCGCAACTCTTGACATTGATAACACCAACTGCGAATAGTTGCTGGGTTTTTGCCGCGATCGCTAATTTTGAATTCCAAACCAGGGGGAATCACCCTACTTTGTAAATCAAACCGGTGAAATAGCTCTTTTTCTAAAAATTCCAGGAAAGGCTTATACATGGAGCATGACTTGTTAACCCTTGCATGAAAATAAGTGATGGCAATCACGCACGTCTCATTTATGAGAAACAAAGCAACATTCCTTAATGGGGAATGGGGAATGGGGAGTGGGGAGTGGGGATTGAGAAGAGACGGAGAGGGGGAGACAAGCAAGAAACTTGTTCAATAATTTTCCCTCATCTACCCCTGCTCCCTTATCTCCCTCATTCCCCCACTCCCCAGTACAGACGCGATTAATCGCGTCTCTACCCACTCCCCACTCCCCACTTAGCATGATTCCGACTGATCATTTGCTCCAAGACTTCTTGGGAAACACAACGACGCTCAGAACAATAAGTCATCAAGTTGACTCCGTTCATCATTCGTACTGTACTGACTCTGACACGAAAATCATCCGTAACAAACCAACAACGTTCCTGACCTTGATTATTGTCATAGTCAGTATCAATCGTCAGCACTCCATCATCAGCAAACCGATACCGGCTCACAACTGGAATGCTCTCAACATAACCTTGGTTGCGGATCAGTTTTCCAGAACGCCTTGTTTCGTCGGGAACATCAACTAAAATGGCAGCATTATCGGTATTCGGTAGCCTAGTATCCAGGTTAGCTTGCCATGCAAAGCTAGCGCCGCCTGTTGCTTTAGTAGGGTCTATCCCTTGGGCTGTACAAACTTCTTCGACTTTCGGATCATCCTTATCCATGACTTTAATAATCAAATTCGACTCCCCCGACTCATCCGCCGCCGAGTCAAAATGATGAACGGAGCGTTCCGTAAACCATGTTCCCTCACTTTTACGGAAGAAGTCGATCATTGTCAAGGGCGGTATTAAATGCATCTGTTTTAAAACCTCGTTTGATCAAATTTTGGCGTTATTGAAAACTGAGTGATGAGATGAAGTCCCGATTTCGCTAAAGTGTAGAATAACTCCAAAAGTTATATTTTAATCAGCTGATGACAAATAGTGAAATTCAACTTATTACTAGCGATGCCTACGGCAACGGCTTTGCCGAACGCCCCAATCCAACTCCAGAAATCTTAACAGCCCTAAAAGCAGGAATCCCTCTGGATTCTGTCGATTTGTACCAATTCAATCTCAGGGAAGTAGATTTACAACAAGCTAAGTTAAGTAAAGCCAAGCTATTAGGAGCCGACCTCAGTCAGGTGGTCTTGAGTAATGCCGATTTGAGTGGGGCTGATTTGCGAGGCGCTAATCTGCGAGGAGCCGATTTGAGTGGAGCCAATTTGCAGGGAGCCTATTTAAACCGTGCTGACCTCCAACAAGCCAATCTTAGTGGCGCAAATTTGGAGGGAGCCAAACTCGAAGTGGCGCGTTATGATACACAGACGAAATGGCCCCAAGAATATAACTACAAAGCTTCGGGAGCGGTGGGGCCTGGTGCTAATCTCAATGGTGCTTTTCTGAATACAGCTTCTTTACGAAACGCAGATTTACAAGGCGCTAATCTGCGTGGAGCCTACCTGAGTGGCGCTGACTTGACAGAAGCCAATTTGCAAGGTGCGGCTTTAAGTGGCGCTGACCTGACAAAAGCTTATTTGACAGGGGCTAATTTGCAGAATGCTCGATTGACTGGAGCCGATTTGCGGGATACAGACCTGCGAGCAACTGACCTCAGGGATGCAGAGATGGAGCATCTTCAAAGTATCGCTGGAGCCGATTTTACTCTTGCTCAAGGACTCACAGAAGCAACCTTAGCCATGCTTTGCAGCCGTCCACATTCAGAACTCGACGTTTGGAACGCTTACACCCGTAGAACAACCCGCGAAAGTTTGAGTGCTTGACCAAACTGAGTATTTAAAAAGTGCTGAGTTCCGAGTCCTGAGTGGGACTTTTCATAAAGGCTGCCAGTTCTTTTTCAGGAGCGCTAAAAATGTCGCGTATCCTTCGGAAAAACCGGGCGGATCAGGTAGAACATATTGGGGAAATTCTTTATACGATCGCCAAGGTTCCGAAGCATTATGCCGCAAATGTAAAGCAGATTCTGAGGAATCTGGTAGTCGCCAAGTCATTTGACCAGTTGGTATATCAGTCACGTCGCTTTGCTCCGAATTCAAAATTCACGCATTCAAAATTAATAATTCCCATAAAGAAATTTAGTTGCTCTCTATCTTTGTCTCGTTAAGAGTCTCCGACTGGGAATGCGCCTAATAGAGGCTCCGCCTCAAGATTTGCGGCACAGCCGCAATGAGGTGCATTTCCAGCCAGAGGCTGGAAACGAGATTTTAAAAGAGTTTTAGCTTAACGTGAGTTCGACAAATGTTGTTTGACCTCTCCCCCAACCCCTCTCCGAAACGGAGAGGGGAGTAAAAAGCTTAATTTTTCGTTGCCCCTCCCTTTCCGTTTCGGAGAGGGAGGCTGTCCGGGAGAGGTTCATCGAACTCACGTTAGCTTAAGTTGACACGCATGAGCATTGCTGTACCCCTACGAAAGATGTGGCTTTTAAACTTATACATATTTAATATTTATTGTCAATGCGTAAGTTTTATCCCCATAAAGAAATTTAGTTGCTCTGTATCATGAGTCTTTTTCGGTAACAAATGTCTCCTAATCTTGAAAAAGCTGATCTTTTCTTCCAGATTTTGGCAGATTACCCGGATATTTTTGTCAATTTTAAGGTAAAACAATCATTGCGAACGAACCGATGTCGCTATTGTGGCAACAAGTCTTCTAAAGCAGCGCCGACAACTCGGTGATCTTCATCCTGTCTGAGTTGGTTCAAGGCTGCTTTGGCTTCCGGCTCGTGAAATCGTTTGAGAGCATAGCTAACTCGCACACGCATCCGCCAAGATTCAACATTCAGCAACGTTAATATTTGGGATAGTGCCGCAGGATGTTGGCTAGAATCAGCGAGTAAGGCGAGTCCATCAACAGAGGATTCCTGAACTGTGAAATCTTCATCTTTTAAACCCTGAACGCAGATATCAAATAGTTCTTCAGGGCAATCCATTTCAGCGATCGCGGCCAAAATGCTCCGCCGCACTAGCCAGTGGTCATCCTGATAAAATGCCAGAACTAAATGAGAAACTGCAACTCTGCCAAATAGCGATAAAGAATTTGCTGCCTCAGCTCGCACGTTGGGGGTATCGTCAAATTTCATAATTTGCATCAAAGCTGCAAAGGATTCTGCTGATTGTTGATTACCCAAACCCCTGGCCACAAAAGAACGCACCAAAAATTCTGAGTCATGAAGTTTACTCGTCAGCAGAGGAACTGCAACTTCTGATTCATAATTATCCAGGGCAGCGATCGCCTTCAGACGATATTGAAAATCTGGGTTCTTCAGTTCAGCTTGGATTTTATGGATTTCCATAGGTGGATTTAGTAGAGCTATTCTTTACTTTATTTTACAGATGTCACCAAATGGCGATCGCATTCTAAAATGAAGGGCATTGGCCAAACAGGGCAATTCAATTTTGGATTTTGGATTGACGATTTTGGATTAAATTTCAATTCTTTAATCCAAAATCCGTCTTAAAAAGTTTGCTCAAACTCCTCCACCCCCGCACGCAACTTTATGTCTCCGACACGCTCTTCGCGTTCGCAAAATCTAAAATTCTTACTGTCTCCTTTGTCTCCATGCTCCCCACTCCAATTTCCCATGCCCCATGCCCTATCCCCCATGCCCAAAACCAATGACTCAATTAAGCGAAACCGTCAAAGAATTAATAGCCAAAGCGAGAATTGTCAGCTTTGCTGAGTGGAAAAAGTCCCATCCAAAAGCAGCGATCGCTATATTTCAAGCTGCGGATGATGCTTTTCGCTACCTGAGCGACGAAGATTTATGGCAGATTAAAGCCTTGTCACCCGATAATTCTAAGTTAATTCCTGTTGCTCAGTTATTACGCGATCGCGCCGCCGAAATCGTTGATGAAGCAAGAGTTCAGGTTTTAGCGACTTATCCCGAAATTATCCAGCCTGGAGGCGGTCTTTATCCACCTGAACGCGCTCAAGCTTGCTGGCGAGATTTTTGGCATTTTCTCCGATGTATTACTTATGGCATTGCAGGTGGACACACTGAGTATACAAATCCCACAGGACTGCACTATATGAATTTGCTTTATCAGGAATTACAAGTTCCATTGGATGCAATGCTCTTAGGCTTAAAAAGCATCAAGGCTGCTAGTTTGAAACGCTGCCAAGCTAATCAGCAAGAAACTCTTGCTCCCTATTTTGACCATTTAATCAGTCAACTGGCTACTTTCCAAACTCGGTAGTACCCAGGTATGAGTGCTGAATGAGAAGTCCTGCTGAAGACAGAATTCAGAAAGCTGAATTATTTTAAACTATTATTTAACTTAACAATTTTTAATAAATATGGTTTCGGCATCGTATCAGAATATGTAAGGATAAACGATGCAAAAACTTAAAATCATCAAGACTAATAAAGATTTAAACTCTGTTACCTCTTCTTTATTAGAATGATGTAAAGTTTGTTAACATCTGCGGAATATCCTTCTCATAAAATTTAATTGTTAACTGGGAGATAGTTTGAATGGCTTTTAGACCAGCATCACGATTAGGGATCGCTCTGTTTGAAGATACCGATCCCATTGATCTGTGGCCAAATCGCTCTCATGAGGAAGTTGAAACCGTAATTAGAGCTGTCTACAAGCAAGTTCTAGGCAATGCTTATGTAATGGAGAGTGAGCGGCTTTCCGTTCCCGAATCCCAACTCAAACGGGGTGAAATTAGGGTTCGTGAGTTTGTGCGTCAAGTCGGGAAGTTGGAACTTTACCGATCGCGGTTTTTTGATAGCGCCCCCGCTATCGAGCGATTGAATTAAATTTCAGGATCAAAAGTTAGCCTGGGGTTTGAGCAATTCCGCCGTCAGTTGTCATATATGAAAGATATTTAACACAGTTTCACCAACTAAAGTTTTACAAAAGCTAGTCAGTAGCAAAAATAACTGACAACTGATGAGAAATTCTACCTTTATAAGGGGTAGGATGCTCGGAAATTTCATTTAATTAGCGTTTTTAAGGAGATACTTCAATGTCACTTTGGGCTATTGATTCACCTAATGTTGAACTGCGTCCGAACACCAGCGAAAGTGAATTACAAGCACTGATTCGGGCAGTTTACAAACAGGTTTTGGGCAATGCTCACTTGTTGGAAAGTGAGCGACTAGCCACGGCTGAATCACAATTGCGCGATCGCAAAATCAGTGTCCGCGAATTCGTCAACACCGTTGCGAAATCAGAACTTTATCAATCCCTGTTTTTCAACTCTTCTTCCCAATATCGGTTCATTGAACTGAACTTTAAACACCTGCTAGGACGTCCTCCTGCTGATCAGGCAGAAATTTCCGAACACGTCCGCATCTACAACGAACAGGGCTATGATGCTGAAATCGAATCCTATATCGATAGCCAAGAGTATCAGCAGAATTTTGGTGAGAATATTGTTCCTTATGTTCGCAGCACTAGCTCCCAAATCGGAATTAAGAATGTCACCTTTAACCGCACCTTTACCTTACTCAGAGGAGTAGCTACCAGTGATAGCGATCGCAAAGCCAAACTGATCAGCGATGTCGGTTCAAATTTACCCACATCCATCAAGGCTCCCGTTGCTGGTTCTAGTGTAAACAGCACCGACAAACGCTTCTTGATTAAGGTAGTCAAAGGTGCAGCTAATCTTCGTACTCGTCTAGGCAACCTCGAATATGTAGTTAACTACAATCAACTGTCTGTGCAAGTGCAAAACATTCATCGGACGGGCGGCAAAATCGTCAGTATCACTGAAATTGCTTAAGTAAGTGAGTGGGGAGTGGGGAGTGAGGAGTGGGGGAGATGAGGGAGATGGGGGAGATGGGGGAGATGAGGGAGATGGGGATAATTATCTTAATTCCTAACTCCTGTACAGACGCGATTAATCGCGTCTCTCCAAACTCCTAACTCCTGTACAGACGCGATTAATCGCGTCTCTCCTAACTCCTAACTCAGCACTTTAGCCAAGATATATCTTGGATTGTAAGCTACTTTTTAAGATCACTTTTCTAATGGAAATTACTGAATTCTTTGAACTTTCAATTGGACGATGGCGATCGCAGCGTAGCGGTCATCATTTAGCATTCGCCCACTTTGAACAAGTGCTGTCTAACATTAACATTGAGTCTCTATCTACTGATGATCCGGCGGTGCTAGCAATCTGTCAATTGTATGACACTGACGCCGCCAGTATCACCCACCCCTTTCGGATGACTTGGGAAGGTGAGTCAGACTGGGACGATAAACCAATTTCTGGTAGTACTGTGCTGGTGCCAATTCCCGATATCGAAAATCCTTCTAGAGGCAAACTCCTGCGAGACAAAGGATACGCCGAAACAATCCCAGCAGTAGCTAAATATCATCTGAGTGACGATGGCATTTTTACCTTGCTAACAGAGTATGAACTCGCTGCTGCTGAGGAGCGAATTTGGTTTGCTAACCCAAATCTGCGATTTCGGGTAGCGATGATTAAAACCAGTGATGGTAAAGGTGTGACAACAGCTTCCTTTTCTTCAGAGATTCGCTCTTTGTCAAGTTCAACCAGTTAGCAATAAGTTGATGTGCAGCTAAATTGTATAACACGAAAACCCAAAAATATTGTAGTGCGGGCCGAAAAGCCCGCGTCCAATATACAAATTAAATACGCAACAGCTTATCAATTTTGAATTTTAAATTTTGAATTTTGAATTTGGAGCGAAGCGACGTGACGATAGCGCCCAATGAATCTAGCACCAATGCTAGCGATTTGCTCACCTTAGCCTGTTGGATGGCAGGAGATTTTAGCAACTACAAGCAATCTTTTGCAAATCCGCAACTTTACGCCCACATTCACATTTATTTTCGTCCATTACCAGTTGAATTTTTTTCTGCCATCGGTTTTTATTCTGAACAAGCGTATGACCACGATTTATGGACACCCTATCGTCAGGGAGTACATAGATTAGTCGATTGCGGCGATCGCATTTATATCGAAAATTACAGCTTGAAAGACCCTATGCTTTATGCAGGTGCGGCTCGTGAATTAGATATCCTCAAAACCATCACCCCAGAGAGCATCGAACGGCGTTATCACTGTTCAATGGTTTTCCAACGAGATGGTGAAATGTTTCGAGGCAGTGTGGAACCGGGCAATCAATGTCTGATTAAGCGCAATGGATGCCAGACATATCTTGTCAGCGAAGTAGAAGTAACCGAGCAGACTTGGATAAGTCTAGATAAAGGTATGGATATTGAAACCCATGAGCAAAGATGGGGATCAACTGCTGGCCCTTTGCAGTTTGAAAAACGGGCAAGTTTTGCTGATGAATTACGTGCTGTGAGCGCATTATGTTGATTCAGCTTGAATCTGTTAAAACCAAAATGTTACCTCCACTGGCTGAAAAAAAAATGCGCTGCTGGATTCGCAGTCGTCACTTGATTTGTTCGGGTAACTTTTTTATATTCGAGACATTAGAATATACGACGATTGAGAGATTCTCTGAATGTGTTGCTTCTTTAGGAGGAACAGTAATATCCGTTGACCCCGTTAATAAAATTTGGATGGGCGATCATCGCCAAGTTATTTTATATCAAGCAAAAGCTAGTTTACATACGCCTCATCATACTTTGAAACAATACTGGATAAAATACGGTGGTTTCTACACTAGATTTGATGAGCGTGTTTGAGAGTCGCTATCCTGCGGAAATTGTTCTGACAATTAAATTTTGAATTTTAAATACTCCCCAAGGGAGTTGACGGCTAATTGTTAATGTCTAATTGCTAATTTTTTATCAGGATTAGCTGTTAGTTATTAACAGTTAGCCGTCTAAGTTTGTTAGAAAATGTAACTAAAAAACTCCCCAGAACTTGATAAATTAATCTTGACCCAGTAATTGGTAAATCTTAATACCATTCCTTTGTGAGGCGGCGCTAAACCTTTTTAACTTCTGATATCATGTCCGCTAAATTACCCATAATAAAAGAACCCCACCCCCAACCCCTCCCCGCAGGCTCTTAGGGGAGCTAAAGCGCAGCTTTGGCTCTTTGGGGTTCCGGGTATTATGCTTAATTGCCCGGACATGATATGACTTCTTTGTGTCCCAAAGGAACAAGAGTTTTAGAGAGTTCTTGCGTAAGTTCTATTTACTTTACAAATTAGTCACTCCTACCCACACTAACCCAAGTATGCAGACCTTCATAGACGACGAAACCAGACGACGCCAATATCAAGCATTTTCCCAAACAGAACCCATCGAACTGTGGACTACTGCTTCAGATGATGAGATTGAAATTGTAATTCGGGCAGTTTATCGGCAAGTGTTGGGTAATGCCTACATTATGGAAAGTGAGCGGCTGATCGTTCCAGAATCCCAACTCAAGCAAAGTATAATTGATGTCCGTGAGTTTGTGCGTCAGGTTGCCAAATCAGAGTTGTATCGCTCCAGATTTTTTGATAACATTTACCGCTACCGTGCTATTGAACTGAACTTCAAGCATCTGCTGGGTCGCGCTCCCGATGATTACTCCGAGACAATTTATCACAGCAACATTTTAGATGAGAAGGGTTTTGAGGCGGATATTGATTCTTATCTTGATAGCGACGAGTATTTAGATGCTTTTGGCGATAATATAGTACCATATTACCGGGGTTATAAAACTCAAACGGGCAAAAAGATATTGGAATTTACCAATATGCTGCAACTGCTGCGGAGCAATTCTAGCAGTGACAAGAACCTAGCAACGAATAATGAACCTCAACTGGTGCGATCGCTAATTACCAACACTCCTTACGGTAAAGTTAAACTCACGGATGTTAGTGCAATACTTGCTGAAGTGTTCAAGCCCAGGCCAGAAACTGCGACTCCAGTTAATCCGTTTATTGCAGTTCGCACAGCAGCTGAAGAAGGCTTGCAGCAAAAGATTAAAGAGCAAGAAAGCCAGATTGCAAGTTTGCAACAACAATTAGCAGACTTACGACCCTTTGCCAGCATCGGCACAACAAAATTTAGTAGTAGTTGGCAGACTTCCAATTCTGTGAACAGCACAGGCGAATATACATCTTTGCAACAGCAAGCTGACGCGCAAGCAAAACAGATTGCAGCTTTGCAAGAGCAGGTTGCTGATGCCCGACGGTCTGCCACAATTGGAGAAGCCCGGTTGAATAAGTGGCGCAGTCGCGTTTTTAATGGCTAATTTCTTTACTGTTTAGTTTTGTAGGGTGCGTTACGCCAAAGGCTAACGCACCGCTTTTGCAAAAGTTAAAAACCTAGCGTAGTTTACCGCCGTAGACATTGCATGAGATAATTCTAGAAAGTGCGTAGATAGCTTCCTCAGCTTGTCGCCAGACATCGCCTCAAAACTTCACTAAACCCAGACTGATTTGAATTGCTCTATCGACCTGTGCGATTGCCTCTTGGTGCAGCATTCCCAGAGGTTTAATTAGCCTTTGCTTGTCAATTGAGCGAATCTGATTGAGAAGTACAACCGAATCAACTTCCAAACCGCCTTCTGGGACTCTAATCAGCACTTGAGTAGGATACAAAGGTTCTGTAAACTTTGAGGTGATGGCAGCTACAACTGTGATCGGACTATATTCATTAGAAACATCATTTTGCAAAATTAAAGCTGGGCGTGTTTTTTTAATTTCTGCACCAAGAGTTGGATCGAAATTGACTGAGTATATTTCACCACGCTTGGGGTAGCCTACTTTTCGTTTTTCTGCCACACTTCTTCTTCCAATTCAAACCACTCTTCCACTAATCCCAAATCATGTTCCGCCCGTTGGATGGCTCCTTCTTTTAACTGTTCTTTGAGATTGACTAAGGCTTTCTGAGCAATATAGTATTGCACAGCTTCGTTGATGAATCGACTGCGTTTGCGTAGCGTCTCCTCTGGAGAATCGCCTTTATTAACAACTTGATCAATTAGTTCAATTGTCTTATCTGGCAAGGTGATGTTAATCTGATGATGCATGATTTATTACTTTATCTTGCACATTAATTTTATTGTACACATCTAAAGTGTAGTTGTGCTAAGTGCGTAGTTTACCGCACTTCGGCAAGGCTCAGTGACCACCGTAGGCATCGCATGAGATAATTCTAGAAAGTGCGTAGTTTACCGCCGTAGGCATCGCTTACCCTTTTAATATTTAAGCATTTGCGCCCAGAATAGAAGAGTCATAGTGCTGTAGTAAATCTTCTGGGTCATCGTAAATTGCGATCGCTCCCGACAGTTGTTCATCGCTAAAGCCACCGCAGCGCAAAGCAATCACACCTACCCCTGCTTTGCCGGCAGACTCAATATCGTAGGGCGAATCTCCTAGCATCACTACTTTATCAGGTGTCATTTGCCCTTTATTCAAGGCAGCTTCTACAATGTCAGGAGCAGGTTTAGATGCTTTGGCATCATCGGATGTAGTGACTTCCGATAGCAAATCATCTACTTGGGCAATTTTGAGCATGATGTCAAGTTCTTCAGAACTCGCTGAACTAGCAACAATCAGATGCAATCCCGATTTTTGCATCTTTAATATTAACTTTCTACTCCCATTGGCAGCAGTAATTTGCGGTATATATTTGTCAAATAATAGTTCTTTGCGTAATTTAGCGATCGCTTTGCCAGTTCCTTCCTCACTGTTTAATTCTGGCACCACTTTGGGAATAAGTTGATCTCCACCCATGCCCATGAGTGGTCTAACTGTTTCAAATGTTACTTCCAATTCATAAGCTGCAAATGCCTCTACCCAGGTATTTGCATGAGCATCATTACTTAAAACCAGTGTCCCATCAACATCTAAAATCACTCCTTCTAATGCCATGAAAAACCTCGGCTGACGTTTTGTTTCATTCCTCATGATGGCATGGCAAATAGTTTACTTCATCGTCCCAATAGAATAGAAAAGGGTTATAGAAGAAAGAGATGGCGATCGCATGAGATAATTAAGGAAAGTGCGTAGACGCAAAGTTTCACTAGACCAACGCTGATTTGAATTGCTCTATCTACCTGTTGCACACTTCTTCTTCCAAGTCAAAAACTACAAGCTGTAGGGGCAATTCATGAATTGCCCCTACCTAAAAATCAGGGTTTTGGCTGTTGTTTGCGTAAGTCCTGTTAAGGATACTTTGAGTTTTCTTCAGGTTTTGACTCACAGTTTGGTTTTTCCGTTTGACTTTGAGAAGAAGCTGTATTTGTCTGTTTGGATAAATCAGGTAAATTGCTTGAAGATGTATTACTAGCAGAATTATTTGTATTCGCTGGTCTTGACTCTGAAGAATTATTTGTTTGATGATTATTAGTGAAATAGCTGTATGCAACGCCACTCAATATTTCTAATGGTATTACCATAACAAGTAATGCACGTAAGGCAAGATTAACATTGGAATTAGCTATTTTTAAGTTATCATTAAATTTCTGATTAACCTGTTTCTGTGCTTGAAAAGCATCATCAAGTTTTTTGTATTTACTTCTCAGTTCTGTTAATTCTTTTTGTAAATTATTATAATATGGCTTGCTACTAGCCAAAGCCATTTCTAAATTTTCTTGATTTGACTGTATTCCTCCTTCCATTCTCGTGAGGGGTTAGCACAGGAAATTGGCGAATGGGCTGAAGGACAATCTGGGCAAGGTCGTTGGGTAGCAACAACACATGAGTTTTTAAATACGGCTATCCGGTTTATACTAATAGAGCAAAGATTAACTGCGCTACGTGCTGTCCAACCAGAAATAGATGCGATCGCAGTTGAAGACCACATTAAGCGCATTCACACAACACTTAAGAGAATTACAAATATCACCACACACATCAACAATGTACGTCAAAATACTCTTGCGATCATTACAGAGGTAGAGACTCTAAAACAAGAAATTAAGGATGCCCTTCAATCTATAGAAGATGCAATTCGCTGATAAGCGATAAACACAAAGCTCGTTTGCACGAGCTTTGTTTTTTAAATTTCCAACTTTTCACCGCGAATCGAATAATCCAACAATTCCATCGGGTGAATAACTGAAATTTTCTTACCTTGCAACTGCAAATGCTTTGTAATTTGCAAAGTACACCCCGGATTAGCAGAAGCAATTAACTCAGCACCAGTATTCAACAAATTCTGCACTTTTTGCTGACCCAATTCTTCAGAAACTTCTGGTTGCAGCATATTATAAACTCCAGCGCTACCACAACACAAAGCCGCGTCTATTGGTTCTCTCAACTTCACCCCTGGAATTTGCCGCAATACCTGACGCGGTTGCACACTAATCTTTTGTCCATGCAATAAATGACAAGCATCTTGATAAACTAAATTCAAAGGTTTATCAGTCAGTGGCGAAAGTTTTGCTGTTAAGCCAACAGTTGCCAAAAACTCTTGAGCATCTTTAACTTTAGCTGCAAAATCCTTCGCTTTTTCCCGATATTCTGGGTCACTTTCTAAAATGTGACCGTATTCCTTCAAAGTATGACCGCAACCAGCAGCATTGATAATTACGAAATCTACATCAGTATTAGCAAAACTATCAATCATCTGCCTTGCTAAAGCTTTCGCCTGTTCTGCTTGTCCTTGGTGTTCGGGAAGCGCCGCACAACAACCTTGAGATTTTGGAATCACAACTTCACAACCATTCGCTGTTAAAACCCGCACAGTTGCTTCATTCACTGAGGAGAAAAACAGCCGTTGCACGCAACCTAAAATTACCCCGACTCGATACCGCTTCTCACCTTGGGCGGGAATAACAGTAGGGAAATTATCTTGAAAAGATTTGAGAGTAATTTCTGGCAGAATTGATTCCATTGCTGCCAAACGGGGCGATATTTTATTGAGTAAACCCGTAGCGCGAAATAATTTGGCAAACCCCAACTTTTGATAAACCAATAACGGAACTAATAAAATCCGTAAAAGTTTAGGATAAGGAAACAGAGAAAATATCAGTTGACGAAAAAGTTGGTCTGGTAAACTGCGGGGATAATTTCGTTCAACTTGGTGACGAGTTGCAGAAATCAATTTGTCATACTGCACACCAGAAGGACAAATACTTACACAAGCAAGACACCCTAAACAAGAATCAAAATGTTCTACCGTTGCCGTATTCAGGGCAATTTCACCCTCATTAATCGCATCCATTAAATAGATACGTCCTCTAGGAGAATCCATCTCCTTCCCCAGCACCCGATAACTAGGACAAGTCGAGAGACAAAACCCACAATGGACACAACTATCAATCAACTTTGGGTCAGGTGGATGATTCTCATCAAACCCCTTCAAATTCTTTAAACTAGCCGTATTATTAACAGAATTTTCTGAAACTTGCATATTTCTCCCTTTCCCCTCTCTATCTCAGCGTCCTCAGCGTCTCTGCGGTTCGTTTTCTTCAAACTAAATCCCACCCACAAACCGACCAGGACTTAAAATATTCTTACTATCAAACTGTTCCTTAATACCGCGCATCAACGGCAAAGCATTTCCGGTGTAGCCCCAAACATCTATTTCTTCTTTAACCGCCATTGGTGCTGACAGAATTGTTAAAAAACCTCTATGAGCTTGAGTGCGTAGGCGCAGCCCGCCGTAGGCATCGCCTTTGGCGGAGCGTAGCTCATCGCGGATCTTCAAAACTTGATTTTTACTCTCTAATTGTAACAAACCTAAACCACTACTTATATGAATCAAACCCAACTCTACCTGAGTCAAAATCTCCACAGCAGCAGTAGGCAACACTCCTATTTTGCAGGTAATTACCGATTCTGTAGCAGTAGTATGTATTCGTTTTTGCAATCTCTGCCATAAACTAGCTTCATCACCATCTGCAAAAATTGCCCCATCTAAGCCTAACTTTTGCCCTACTTCCAAAACTCGGTTTGACTGTTCCTTAACACTCTCACTAATACTTTGGAAGCGGGCAATTAATCCCAGTCCTTGACCCAAACCTAAGCTGGACACCAGTTTAGCTGATAGCAAATCAGCTTGGACTGGTGTTAACGCCGAACCTCGAAGGATATCAGCCGCTTGAGATATAGCCTCTGCACTGCCCGTTAGTACTACCGTTCCCGATGCCTCTGGTAGCGGATACAGGCGAAAAGTTAGTTGACTAATAACTCCTAATGTGCCATAAGACCCAGTAAACAACTTCATCAAGTCATATCCGGCAACATTTTTAACTACTCTTCCCCCAGCTTTAGCGACTTGTCCATCAGCACGCACAAAGGTAATACCTAGTAACTGGTCGCGCACACTACCATAACGTTGGCGCAGAGAACCTGTATCACCTGTGGCGACAATACCGCCAATGGTTGCCAATTCTGGGGCTGTGGGGTCAATGGCAAGAAATTGCCGCGACTTTGCTAAATGTGCTTGGAGATCAGAGAATTTCATCCCAGCTTCTACCGTGACAGTGAAATCCCCAACAGCGTGTTCAATCAGTTGGTTGATGCGTTCTGTACTGACTACGACATCAACGCCTTTAGCTAAACCGCCCCAGCTGAGTTTACTGCCACTACCACAGGGGAGGACGCGCCAGTTGTTTGTGTGAGCTGTGGCGATGACTGCGGCTAACTGTTGTTGGCTGCGGGGATAGACAATACAACTGGGTGATTTTCCAGAAGCTACAGCCTGTTGGATACGTTTTTGCTGACCTAGTTCGATATTTTCCCAAAGGCAAACAGCATTTTCTTCGCCGACGATAGATGCAAAATAATCAGCGCACACGCCTTGCGGCTTGTCGTTAGACATCGCTTTGATTCAGTTTATTTTTTACGCTCTACTTCTAATTTACTGGCTAACCTGACCAAAAAAGCGAATTGTTAACATCAGTCATGAGAAAACAGCTAACGATTGACCTAACCCCCTAGCCCCCTTCCCGACACGGGAAGGGGGAAAATTCAAAGTCTCTCTCCTTGTAGGAGAGAGAAATAGAAGTGAGGTTTCCCAGATAAGAGTGAAAAGTCAGGTTTTACCAATTATCCTCATCTGACCATTGAATCACTATACTGTAGCCAATACGGTTCGGTTAAGGCAAGAGACGCGATAAATCGCCGTCTCTACAAAGGACTTATTGTAAAGACGGCGATTTATCGCGTCTTTGTGATCTAGGGTCTGTCATCAAAAAACCTTATCCGAACGGTATTGAGACTTTAGCGATCGCTCATTATTCGTATCTTAGAGAAACTTACTCCAGTGGCGATCGCAATTTTTTAGACAAAACTCCAAAACTCTTATATCGTGGCAAACTAAAAGATAAAGCGTTGAGTGAGGTTTTTAAAGATGGATTCTGTAGCCCAACTTTAAGAATGAGTCTACTTTGTTTGTGCAATTCGCTGCACGCGCAAACCCTCTGTGTCATCAACCGTAGGAGTGGCAATCAGCGATTCTTTTCCTGTCAGACCTGATGTAATTTCTATTTCAGTACCATAATCTCGCCCAACGGCAACTTTTTGATAATGCACTTTTTCGTCTTTGGTTACAGTTGCTACCTGCGTACCTCCGGCGTTAACGACTAAGGCACTATCTGGCACAACAAAGGGAGGATTGTTGCGGTTAATGGCAAATGTGACATTGGCATACATCCCAGGTCGCAGCGTCGCCTCGGAATTATGCACTTCTAATTGTGCCAGCAAGGTGCGAGTATTTGGATCTATAGCGTTGCTAGTACGCACTACTTTACCCGTAAACACTTGTTGTGGTAACTCTCTGACTGTAATTTGTGCTGTTTGACCAGTCTGAAGTGACTGTGATAAACTCTGGGGAACACTCACATTCACGTTTAGCTTGTCATAAGCAGCAATAGTATAAAGGCTGGTGTTGCTAGTGTTGGTGTTGCTGGTACTGATGCTACTAGTAGTACTGGTGTTACTACTACCTGCTGAAATTAAAACACCTGTATTTACGTTACGTGCGGTAATCACTCCTGAGAAAGGAGCAGTGACTTTTTTATAAGACTGTAATACGGTATTACGCTGCAAGTTTGCTTGACTTGCGTAGACGTTAGCTTGTGCTGCTTTGATGTTGGCAGAGTCGGAATTAACAGTGTTTTCTGCTGCCTCAACGTTGGCAAGATTAGCCTGATATGTAGCATATTTTGTATCTGCATCTTGTTGAGCGACTGCACCTTTCTTAACCAGAATTTGCCAGCGTTCCCAGCTCTGACGTGCGATCAATAGATTAGCGCGGGCTTGCTTCAAATCAGAAATACCTTTAGCTAAATTAGCACGAGTTTGAAGCACGTTAGCTTGTGCTTGCACTAATTCTGCCTTCGCTTGTAGAACTTGCTGATCAATGTCTGGTGAATCAATTTCTGCCAACAACTGACCAGCTTGGACGCGATCGCCAATATCTGCATACCACCGCCGCAAATACCCAGTACTACGAGCGTAGATGGTCGTTTGGTTAAGGGCTACAACACTGCCAGTTAGTTCCAATTTTGTACTAGCAGTAGCGCGACGGGGAGTGATCACGTTGACTGTGGGTAGGGTGCTTGCTTCTTTAACTGCTGCTTGTAATTCTGACCTTTGGCTTAATCGGGGCAGAATACCTATGGCCAGTAGGCTAGCAAAAAAAACAGCACCAATTACAGCCCAACCAATTCCACCGATGCCGCGCTTTTGTTTTCTTGAAGTCGTTTGTTGTTCTGAATCAGGAGATGGACGATGCTGAGAATCCATAGGTAAACTGTCCCATATTATCTAAGAAAGCAGAATTTTAGAGTCATATCATGTCCGGGTAATTAAGCATAATACCCGGAACCCCACCCCGCCAAAGCTGCGCTTTAGCTCCCCTCCCCGCCTGCGGGGAGGGGTTGGGGGTGGGGTTCTTTTATGATGGGTAAGCACCCGGACATGATATCATTGGCTTTGACTATTTTTTTTGTAGCTCAATCCGGTTGGTTAAGGTTTAACTCTTTGTTAAAGTCAATTTTTTTAACGAACCGCGTTCGCGTTAGCGTCTCCCCTTGGGAGAAGGACGCAAAGGACGCGAAGGAAGAGAAGAAACAGAAGGAAGAGAAGAAAGAAAAGGAAGAGAAGGAAGAAATGCTTAACTGAACTGTATTGCTTTGTAGCTTTAGTTGGAATTGCTCAAGATTTGCCTTGAGGTGATGATAACGAGTATGCTGTCTTTGGATCTGAGAAATTTAAATCGTCGTCATCCTGATCAATAGGACGAGGCTGTTGACGCCGCATAATGCTGTATACGACTGGTACAAAGATTAGAGTAGCGACTGTTGCAGCTGATAAGCCACCAATTACAGCGCGACCCAAGGGTGCATTCTGTTCACCACCTTCACCAAGACCGAGAGACATTGGCACCATCCCAATGAGCATGGCTAAGGCAGTCATCAATACAGGACGCAATCTTGTATAGCCCGCCGCTAGAGCTGCTTTATAGGCATTTTCCCCTTCTACACGCTGCTCATTAGCAAAAGTGATCATTAGAATACTGTTTGATGTGGCCACACCTATACTCATAATTGCACCCATTAAGGAAGGGACGCTCAGGGTGGTGCGGGTAACAAATAGTATCCAAATGATACCTGCTAAGGCGCTTGGCAGTGCCATCATAATAATTAGGGGATCGAGCCAAGATTGAAAGTTCACTACCATTAAGCAGTAAACCAGCACAATTGCAAACACAAGTCCTAAACCAAGTCCCAGAAAGGAAGAGTTCATCGTTTGCACTTGCCCTCGGACATTAATCTGACTTCCTTTAGGCAATTTCTTCTGATAATCAGCGATGATTCGATTTACATCACGGGCAACTCCCCCAAGGTCACGACCAGAGGAGTTAGCGTAAATATCGAAAACTGGCTGAATGTTATAGTGATTGACAACTTGCATCACTGTGTCGCGTTTGACACTAGCCAAATTACCCAAAAGTTGGGGTGCATTTTGACCGTTGCCAACTGGCGTATTTTTCAGGCTGTCAATAGAGTCAATTTTATACTGGGGAACTTGGACTGCCAGGGTGTAACTCACGCCTTTTTTGGGATCGAGCCATTGGTTGATTGCGGCTTGACCGCTTGAACTTAAGGAAGTAAGGACGCTATTGGCAACATCACGCTGGGTCATACCCAATTGTTGAGCCTCGGTGCGATCTACATCAAGACGTAATTTTGGAGCATCGACAACTTGGTGGAGATGTACATCGACAGCGCCAGGAATGCGCGTCATCCGGGCGGCGATTTGTTGGGCAATTTCAAAGTTGCCCTTTGAGTTTTTCAGAGGCCCAGATATTTGCACATCAACAGCAGCAGGTAAACCGAAATTGAGAATTTGAGTCACAATATCAGCCGGTTCAAAAAAGAAAGTGTAATTGGGAAATGTCACTTTCAATTTCTGACGGAGTTGCTTGACGTAAGAAAAAGTTGAACCAGATTCTTTTAGGGATACAAGAATATCAGCATCAGCCTGCCCAATTGTGGCACCGTTATACCCATAGGTAAGGTTAATACCACTGGTGGGTAAGCCGATGTTATCCAGAATCAGAGAGAGATTCTCTTTTGGTACAGTCTGGCGGATAACGCTTTCGACTTGGCTAACAATTTTTTCTGTCTCTTCCAAACGAGTCCCAGGTAAGGCTCGAACATGGAGGCTAAACTGACCACCATCGACTTCCGGGAAAAAGTCTTGACCGACGAACGGCAACAAAACTCCTGCACTGACAATAAAAGCACCAAACAGTACAAAGACTATGCGGCGGTGATTTAATGCTGAGTTCAGCACATCGTAGTACCAACTGCGAAATTTCTCAAATTGTCGGTTAAACTTTTCGTGTAGCCGCCATATCCAATCTTTCTTAACAGGTTCGGCAGTTTTTGTTGTTGTCTGTTCTGTTTGGTGGTGGTTGTCGCTGTTACCATTATTGTTTTGGACTGGCGAATCTATATAATGGCGATCGCTGTTACCATTATTGTTTTGGACTGGCGAATCTATATAATGGCGATCGCTGTTACCATTATTGTTTTGAACTGGTGAATCTATATAATGGTTGTTGTTACCATTATGATCCTCGTTTTCTCTATGCCAGTCCGCTTCATGTGGTAGCAGATAGCTTGCCATTGTCGGTACTACAGTCCGAGATAGCACATAGGAAGCAAGCATCCCAAATACTACCGCCATCGCTAGCGGGACAAATAGGTACTTTGCCACTCCACTGAGAAACACCACTGGCACAAAGACAATACAAATACATAATGTTGCCACAAGTGCTGGAGTTGCTATTTGCTGCGCTCCATCTAAGATTGCTCGCTTGATTGGTTTACCCTGTCCGAGATTTCGGTGGATATTTTCAATTTCTACTGTGGCATCATCTACAAGAATACCCACAGCTAAGGACAAACCACCTAAAGTCATGATGTTGAAAGTTTGTCCCAAACGACTCATCACAATGATCGAAACTAGCATGGAGAGGGGAATCGATACGGCTACAATTACAGTGCTGCGCCAACTTCCCAGGAAAATCAAAATCATCAGCGCGGTGAGACAGGCTGCAATCAATCCTTCTTTGAGAACGCCTTCAATAGAAGCTTTCACAAATATAGATTGATCGAACAAAAACGCTAAATTCAGTTCGGGGGGCAAGGTGGATTGGATGCGAGGCAAAGCTTTTTTTACCCGATCAATTACATCAATAGTCGAGGCATTGCCACTCTTAAGGATACTAAGTAAGCTTGAGCGTCTCCCATTCTGACGTACAATGTTTGATTGCACACCAAAGCCATCTCTTACTTGGGCGACATCACGAATGTGGATAACAGTACCATTAACTTGCTTAATTGGCAAGTCGTTGAGGGCTGACACCACATCTGGACTATTATTGATTTGTACGGCGAAGTCGCGATCGCCGATCTTCATATCGCCTGCGGGTAAGACCAGATTTTGGGCACTGACAGCATTAGTCACGTCTTGGGCAGAAATGCCATTAGCCAACATCGCTTGGGGATCGATATCAACCATAATTTGCCGAGGTTTCCCACCATAGGGCAGAGGTACACTCGCCCCTTGCACTGTTGCTAATTGGGTGCGGACGAAGTTGGTAGCATAGTCGAAAAGCGCTTGTTCCGGCAAGGTTTTGCTACTGACACTCATCTGGATAATTGGCACTGAAGAAGCGTTGTATTGAATGATAAATGGCGGTGTGATCCCCGGTGGCAAAGGGCGCAGAATTGTTTGGCTGACTGAGGTAATTTGAGCGACTGCTGAGGCTATATCCGCGTTCGGTTGGAAGAAAACTTTGACGACACTAACACCACTTAAAGATTGAGACTCTATGTGTTCGATGTCACCAACAGTTGTCGTCATGGCGCGTTCGCTAATTGTCACGATTCGCTGGGCCATTTCCTCAGATGTGGTTCCAGTGTAAGTCCAAACTACGCTGACAACCGGAATGTTAATTGCGGGGAAAATGTCAACTGGTGTACCAAATATCGTGACTACACCCAAGATCACAATCATTAAAGCTGCGATCGCAAATGTATACGGAAGACGTAAAGCAATTTTGACGATCCACATAGTTAGTTAGGATACTTCAAAAGTTTTTTTGGTTAAAGCTGTTTTGCAGAAGTTGTTCTGTTTGGAGTTGCTCAACTAGCCACTCTATCTCCGATTTGATGACTTCAACTACCCGCTTTTGTAATTTTGCTTCATATAAATCATCAGTAATTTCCAGTGCTTTTTTCTCTGCCAGACGTAACCGACATGACATCAATCGATGCTCAATTAACTGCACTCGTTCTTCGGGTAATAATTGACCAAAGAAAAAAAACTTGATTAAAAATCGCGATCGCGCATTCACCCAGCTTTCATGAGGATATACCAGCATCTCTTGATACCAAGTTTTTTTACCGAGGGGTGTAATCTCATATACCTTTCCACACTGTCCAGTTTCTTGTCCCTGTTCTGCACATAAAATCACTTCACCTTGTTCTTCCATGCGTTTCAGAAGAGGATAAATTGCACCATAGTTCACACAAATACTGCAACTCATAAACATTTCTAGTTGCTGTTTGAGTCGATAACCATTTAATGGCTCTCGCTGTAATAGACCTAATACTGACAACTTCAGCATTTTGATATATCAGTTTGATATGTTTATCAACAATATCAAATTGAACCTTTTTCGCCAAGTACTTTTAAGGCTGATTTGTCAGAATTCCTTGTGATGCCGCCGGATGCTTGTTGGAGGGAAGGTGTATACTTAGTTACCTGTGGGCATTAGCGTGAGGTGCGATCGCAAACAACCACCAAGGACGTAAAGAGAAGGAAGAAATATCTAATTCAACCCACGTACTTATTAATAATTACGAATTACGCACTGTACAAATTCATCGTGATGTGCATTAACAAAAATAGGTTGTTTCAGGCTTTTCCTAATTATCTAGGACTTACGCACTTCACAAATTGGCTATAGGACTAGTATTTGATTTTTGAAATGCGCGTAGTAGACTGTCATGGCTTTAATAGTGCATTAGACGTAGGTTGGGTGGAGCGGAGCGCAACCCAACTGATTAAGGACTTACGCAGAAGAGATCCCCCAACCCCCTTAAAAAGGGGGCTTTCAAGTTCCCCCCTTTTTAAGGGGGGTTAGGGGGGATCGAGGTTTCAAGCTTTGATTGCGTAAGTCCTGTGATTATCAGGATGTTGGCTTTGGCAAAGCCTCCAACGCCACTTGCTACAACGCTCTTAACCCGCGCAACGCAGTGGCTCCCCAACAAAGCAATTTTTTTGTAATCATTTTAGCCATGACAGTCTACTGCAAGACTACCGAGATTTTTTCAGAAATCAAATATGATTCCTATATTATGTGCGTAATGATTGGTTGACAACACAAGTCCGTTGGTTCAGAAGAGGAGGCTCTTGGTTCAGAAGAGGAGCCTCTTGGTTCAGAAGAGGAGCCTCTTGGTTCAGAAGAGGAGGCTCTTGGTTCAGAAGAGGAGCCTCTTGGTTCAGAAGAGGAGGCTCTTGGTTCAGAAGAGGAGGCTCTTGGTTCAGAAGAGGAGGCTCTTGGTTCAGAAGAGGAGGCTCTTGGTTCA
>NZ_JBALBY010000032.1:0-60532 GCF_036919575.1 Nostoc sp.
GGGGGATGAGGGGGATGAGGGGGATGAGGGGGATGAGGGGGATGAGGGGGATGAGGGGGATGAGGGGGATGAGGGGGATGAGGGGGATGAGGGAGGTTAATGCTTAATTAGCCAAGGTGATGGTTTGTTAATTATGTGTACTAGACCGCTGAGAACTTGGTTGTATGTACCATATAGTTCTCGACCTATTTCAATATTCATGTAGTTGCACTTAACAGCAAACTCAATCCAAGTTTGAGTTTCTGCTGATTCTGCCTCACAGTCATTCAACTTAGCCACAAAAGCAGCTTGATATCTTCTTTTACGCCATCCCTCAGCAAAATTAGCACAAACTGAACGTGAGGAGCGACGAATCTGATCGGTTAATGAATAACGCTCCTCTACTGGAAACTTTTTTGATAGTTCAAAAATTATCATGGCTGAATCAAAAGCCATTTTATAAACTTCTAAATCCTTGTGATCTTTAATAACTTTTGTACTGTTCTCCCTCATCCCCCTCATCTCCCTCATCTCCCTCATCTCCCTCATCTCCCTCATCTCCCTCATCTCCCTCATCTCCCCCATCTCCCCCATCTCCCTCATCTCCCCCATCTCCCTCATCCCCCTCATCCCCCCAAATAACTACGATCCAGTAGGCATCACCTGTGGTTGCAAATAGTAAATCAAATCCTGAATTCCCTTTTGCAGATAACGCGTTACCGTCATTGGACTAGTGCCAATATTCTTAGCAGCATCCTTGCGAGAAAGTTCCTTCAAAAATACCATTTCAACTGCCATGCGGGGCTTGTCTTCTAACATATTTATTGCGCCTTGGAGTTGTTGCCGTTCTTCTTCTTCTTGCAGAAGCAGATGAGAACGAGGACAAGGAAGTGCCTCACCCAAGGTTATTTGGCAATCAACATAGTTAAGTGCGGTCGCATCTAAACTCAAAGGCATACGGTTTTGAGCAGCTAACTTGGTTTCTTGCCATTCTTGCAGAGATACCTGAAGTTCCTTGGCGATTTCAGCATCTTTGGGAAGGCGACCTAAAGACATTGCCAAGTCCTTGCGAATCTTTTGTCCTTCATTGTACAGTTCTTGCCAACGACGGGGAATTCTTAATAGAGTACTGCGATCGCGCAAAAAGTGTAGCATCTCACCACGAATATATGGTACAGCAAAGGAACTAAAAGCATATCCTTGGCTAGGGTCGAAGCGCTCAATTGCCCTAATCAAACCAAAATAACCGATTTGCTCTAAATCTTCATAAGGTTCATTACATTGATGGCTGAATTTATGAGCCATCTTTCGCACCAAGCCAGTATGTAACTGTACAAGTTTATTACGAAGTTTAATAGAAGGATTCTGGTGGTACAAGTGTAATAATTCTATACCATCAATTCGTAAAGAGGACTCACTTGTTGCCATATACATTCCCTTGTTGTAACTCCTATTCCTAAGAAAGTGGAGCTGCGTATATTTTCTTTTAAGCTGTCATTATTTTCCCTAGTCAAGGCGGAATAAGCTATCGTCGTTTCACTGAACTTATCAGGGGTCGGACTCCATAAATCAGTATTTTTACGCATGATTTTGCTAACCTCTCTGTTGCAGGTTATTTTTGATTTTTAGATGAAAATTTCAACCTTGCATCATCTTTTTTGTTTAGTTGTCTTCTAACTTGCGTAACCCCTTCCTGGTTTCTTCCCCTAAATCTTGGTAAGAATAGGAATAAGCAGAACGTTTTCCTAAAAAACAGTTTTTCAATATGAGCAATACCAGTAATTTTCGTGAAGCTATGCGTGAGGCTAAATCTCACGCCCTCGTTGGCCCAAATGTGATTGCCAACGCCCTCCCCTACGTTGGTGGTGGATTGGTGCTAACGGCATTAGGAACCTACGGCGGTTTGGGAGTTATCCGCACTAATCCCGGAATATTCTTTCCCACCTTCATTGGTGCGGTGATTTTGGAGTTAATTTTGTTCTTTGTTGCCCAAAATGTTGCCCAAAAAGGTAACAAGGGACTTGCACTACCCCTGTTGGCAACCTACAGCCTGTTGTCTGGATATACTCTCAGTGGCTTGATATTTGTCGCTTTGAGATCCCAAGGTGTTGGCATTCAAGGCATTGGGTTGGCTGCCCTTGGTTGTGGCATCACCTTTATTTTCGCCCGTCAAATTGGTTCAAATCTCTCTGAACAAGACGGGATGGCTTTGACGAAAACCATCAATCTCGGCGTCATCGCTTTGGTGGTTGTGTGTCTAGCCCAATTCGGGTTTGCCATGTTTGGTGTTTACACGCCAAATTGGTTAGAAATCGCCATCTCCGGTTTGGGGGTGTTTCTATTTGTTGGGGTTTCTGTTGTCGATTTCTACATCTTGCCCCGCACTTACAGCGATGACCAATATCTGCCTGCTGCTTTATCGATGTACCTCACTTACATCAACTTGTTCGTCTTTATCTTGCGGTTGCTAATTTCCCTAAATGGCCGCAATTAATTGTCTGTAGGTACTAAGAAAAGTAAAGTTTTATAAAGTAAAACCCGTGATTGAATTTTTAGCAACCACGGTTTTTTTCATCGTTTTAATAGTAGAATGTCTAGATAAGTTCAGCCTCAAGTGAGCAAAACTATGCTAGAACTCTTAAATATCAAGCGCGAAGTAGAAAGGTTGTCTAATCTCTTGACCAAGGCTGAAGGCTGTCTTTGACCTCCGATATTTGACTGCAAGAATTCAATACTTAGATCAAGTAATTGCTCAACCAGATTTTTGGAATAATCCAACCCGTGCTTATGAAGTACTTCAAGAAATTGAATACTCGATATTTTACAAGCATCAGGAATATCAGCGCTGGTGTTCGATTCTAGAAGATATCAAGGCTGCACTTGAATTGTTGGAATTATCAGCCGATGATCAATTGTTTCAAGAGGCGCAAACCAACCTTACCCAACTTCAGCAAGAACTCGAAACAGCAGAAATACGACAGTTATTGTCTGACTCCTACGACCAAAAAGGTGCATTTCTTACTATTACTGCTGAGGTTAATGGTGCAGATGCTGAATATTGGGGATATATGCTGCTACGAATGTACTGTAAATGGGGAGAAAGCCACAGTTACAAAATTCTGTTAGTGGAAGAATCTCGCGGAGATTTCGCTGGGATTAAATTTGCCTCCTTGGAAATAATCGGTCGTTATGCATACGGCTGCCTTAAATCAGAAACAGGCACACATCAACTACAGCAGATATCGCCCTTCGATGTTACTAACAGGTTGCAGACGAGTTTAGCCAGTGTAGAAGTCAGCCCGATTCTAGATGAGTCTGTTGATTTTGAGATTCCAAAGAAGGATTTAGAAATTACTTTGCCGCGCCCACAGCGGAATGTCAACCGCCCAGAAATATGGGTGCGGGTGTTTCACATTCCTACCGGGATTAGTGTATTTTGCGACCAACAGCGTAGTCAGATAGAAAACAAAGAGAAAGCCTTAGCTATTATCAAGAGTAAACTGTTTGCGATGTCTACGACGGGCTGCGCCTACGCACTAGCCCAAGGTGTCCAACAAATTAACAAAATTCAACCTCGGCAGATAAAATCCTTATCCAACAAGCTCATCCGGGAATATATTTTGCATCCTTACACCAAGGTGAAAGATTTACGTACCAATATAGAAACACCTGCTGTGGCAGAGGTTTTGGACGGTGAAATTGATTTGTTTATCAAATCCTATCTGCAACAACAAAATGAAACCACTTCTGTTACCCAAGAAACGCTTGATAATTTCAAGTAATTTTACCTAACCCCCAGCCCCTTCCCTGCTAGGGAAGGGGAGCAAGAATCCAAGCCTCTCGACCTTTCGGCGAGAGGTTTGGATCTGACTTTTCACGGTATCTGGAAAACCTCACTTCTATTTCTCTCTCCTTTTAGGAGAGAGACTTTGAACAAAGTTTAGGGGTTTAATTCCCCTGCCTCTACAGGCAGCACGTTTTGATGCCTAAATCTAAATCCCCGTCACAAAACGTAATTGCGAATTGCGAATTGCGAATTGCGAATTGCGAATTGGTTTAACCCACAGCTGATCTGGACGCTTAAAAAAGCTAAGTTATGGGAGTTTTGCTAAAACCCGAATGAATTCCAGGGGTAAGCCATCAGTATCGGCGATGAAAGCCACTTCGTAAATGCGATCGCCTATTTGCTGTTGTGTCGGTTCTAAAAGTACCTTCAAAGGTTGTAATTCTTCTGCTTGACTCTCAGCCGCCAGCAATACACGTTCTTGTAAACTTGTCAACCAGCTAGGTAAATCTGGTGTAATCTCAGTTAAATCGAACGAGAGATGATAATATCCCACATAATGTTCGTCAGCAAACGCGTCTGGGGCTGGTTTTGGTTCAGGAATTTGGATCAGTTCAATTCTGCCGCCCAATCCTTCCATCCAGCAAGCTAGAGTGTAGCCCGTAGTAAAGCGTTCCGAAATTGTAAACCCTAAATGTTCGTAGAAAGCGATCGCTCGATGAATATTCGCAGTCCGAATCGAAGCGTGGTGCATAATTAGTCATTAGTCATTAGTCATTAGTCATTAGTCAAATGACCAATGACTAATGACCATTACTCAAACAACCTGAAATAAGGGTAACGTACAGGGACGCCAGGTTCTTTTTCCAAGTCAAAATTAATCACTTCCCAACAGGGATCTTCTGAGGTATCAGGGCTAAACTCCACGGGTAAGCCATACAAACGCGCAGCAGTAGCTTCTGGTTGTCCAGAACGCCAAGGTGTACTGCGTTCTAAGTAGCCACTCATCAATTCCTGATAGCGTAGAGCAATAATCACTTTTGTTGCTCGATAGCCTTGGGTATACAGCTTGTCTAATGCTTCGTGAATTTCAAAGCGAATACCATCGGGATGAGTATGCTGTCTATACCATTCATTATTCCACCTCCGCCAATGACGCCCCGATTGCAAATGGATTAATTCTCCATTTTTAGGATTAACTTCAAAGGCGCCATGACGCGGACACAAATACGTATCTGTCAGTGTCAGCGCCGGAATAGTCTGGCGACAATGGGGACACTGTATTTCAGGCCCAAACATCGGGTACTGCAAACCTGGATTCATCATGAAGTGCGTACAAACATAATTTTGTCTTCACCAGCACTAGTCGGTTGGATTATACACTTCGGCTCAACCACTTTGGGTTACTTGCTCACTGCTGCATAGACACGGAGTTGCGGCAGGAACATTGTTTACTAGTGTTTTCCTCAGCGTAGAGGCTTGATGGTGTGATATCCTGGTTGTGCAACCAGCCTTAAAGGTTGGAGTTTCTCCAGTGTTCCTGGGTATCATACTTCATATTCTATCGTGTCTACCGCTTCTTACTGGACATCTCCCGATTTTTCTCAAGCTGCCTTCATCGCAGCCAATGCTGTTGTTATGGGTTCGGTAAATATAGCAGCAGGGGTGAGCATTTGGTATGGAGCAGTGGTTAGGGGAGATGTTGAACGCATTGAAATTGGCGAATGCACAAATATTCAAGATGGAGTAATTCTACATGGTGATCCTGGTTTTCCGACAATTTTAGAAGATCATGTTACCGTAGGGCATCGCGCTGTGGTACATTCCGCTTACATTGAGCGTGGAAGTTTGATTGGCATTGGCGCAGTGATTTTAGACGGGGTACGAGTGGGCGCTGGTAGCATTATTGGTGCTGGCGCAGTGGTAACTAAAAATATACCGCCTCTGTCCCTAGTTGTCGGCATTCCTGGCAAAGTGTTACGAGAGGTAACAGAAGTTGAAGCCGCAGAACTGATTGAACACGCTAAACGTTACCAAAAGTTAGCTTTAGTTCATGCTGGTAAGGGTACTGATATTGGCTTTAGCAAGGCTTAGGGAGTGGGGAGAAATCAATTCAAAATTCAAAATTCAAAATTCAAAATTGTCCGCGCAGCGTCTCGTAGAGAAGAAAAGACTGGGGGAGAAGTAGCTATAATTTAAATATTCTTTACATAGTTAGGTGGGAAAAATTGCCCACTTCAGCTAAAAATGAAAATGAGAGCAGTTGACAAAACTTTAATTTCTACTTAAAAGAGGGGTTCTAGATATGGATTCTATCGATTTCCGTATAGCGATCGTTTTAGCACCAGTAGCCATTGCTGCTAGCTGGGCAGTGTTTAATATTGGCGCTGCGGCTTTAAGACAAGTTCAAGGCTTTTTGGATAGGGAAGCCTAAATTCGGCTTAATATCATTACTCTTCAACCGGCTGTTTCTATTTATGGGGACAGTCGGTTTTATTTGTCATTTGTCAGTCGTCCCCCACTTCCTATTACCCCTTCTGTGGATATCGATTCTGTAATACAACCCCTGCAACGCTTTGGTGTGCATCTAGGACTCGATCGCATTGTCAATCTATTGGCAAATCTCGGCAATCCCCATCACCAAGTCCCGGTAATTCACGTTGCTGGTACTAATGGTAAAGGTTCTGTCTGTGCTTATCTTTCCTCAGTACTTACTGAGGCTGGTTATCGTACAGGACGCTACACTTCCCCTCATTTAGTTGATTGGACGGAACGTATTTGTCTGAATGAACAGCCAATTTCCTCTGAAGAATTGAGCCAATTATTAGAAAAAGTCCAAGGGTTGATTCTCTCAGAGGACGAACCGCCAACTCAGTTTGAAGTAATTACGGCGGCTGGTTGGTTATATTTTGCCCAGCAGCAAGTCGATGTGGCTGTGGTAGAAGTCGGACTAGGAGGGCGCTTAGATGCTACCAATGTTTGTTTGGAACCCTTAGTTACGATCATCACTTCCATCAGCCGGGAACACTGGCAGCAACTTGGCCCTACCGTCGCTGACATTGCTAGAGAAAAAGCAGGTATTCTCAAACCTGGATGTCCCGTTGTGGTTGGAACATTGCCACCAGAGGCAGAGAAAGTGGTGCGATCGCGTGCTTTAGAATTAAAATGCCCCATTTTTACGCCTCAACCCGCCCGTGAAATCTCTACAGGATGGGCAGAATATCAAACACTTCAAAATTCAAAATTAATTAAATATCCTTTACCGTTAGCGGGACAGATTCAATTAACTAATTCAGCTTTGGCTTTAGCTGCTTTAGAAATTCTTCAACAAAAGGGTTGGCAGATTTCTGAAGAAACCATAATTAACGGCATGGCAAAAACTAAATGGCCGGGGCGAATGCAATGGACTACTTGGAAAAACCATAAATTATTACTTGATGGCGCTCATAATACCGCCGCCGCCCAAGTTCTTCGCCAGTATGTCGATAGCTTAGACGCAGTTAACCACAAGCCCGTCAATTGGGTTATAGGAATGTTTTCCGATAAGGATCATGCGGATATTTTTACCGCCTTGCTGCGACCAGGCGATCGCCTTTTTTTAGTACCAATACCAGTAGAACCTTGGCCGGGTAGAACTTCTGCCGATCTACACGAATTAGCAAACCTAGCTTATAGCATTTGTCCCCAATTAAGCGATCGCCAAATGCATCCAGATTTATTCACAGCACTGGAGGCCGCAACCTCAACCCCCACCACAGACGATTTAATCGTTTTGTGTGGTTCCCTTTATTTAGTCGGAGATTTTTTACAAAAAGGGAGTAGGGAATAGGGAATAGGGAATAATGATGCGTGTCAACTTAAGGTTAAAAGGGCGGTTATAAACCGCGTCTACACAGACAAAACCCACCTTCGTGGGTTAAGAACCCCTGATTTTGCATTAGTCCACGAAGGTGGACTTTGTTTGTGTAGCCGCGAATTCCATTCGCCAAGGCTTAAGTAATGCCCCATGCCCCACTCCCCACTCCCCATTCCCCATTCACCACTCCCCACTCCCCACTCCCCTAATTTATCTTTGATCCCACTCCTGCGCCGCATCCTCTACAGCTTTATCTACAGTCTTCTGGTCTAACATTGCTGCTTGCAAGTTTTCGTAAACTGCCTTTTGCAGTTTGTTGAAATCCTTCAAAGTGGGGGTTAATATTTCTCCATGTTGCAGTTCTTTGGCACTGAGAACTCGCGCTTTTTCTATTGTTGAAGCATTGGCTGGAATATCTTTAAAGTAACTATCAGACAATGCTTTGACTGTTGAAGGTAGGACATTTGCAGCTTTAGCAAAGGCTAACTGATTTTCGTCATTGGTGACAAATAAAGCAAATTTTACAGCGTCGTCTGGTTGTTTAGTGTCGCGGGGAATGACTATGTTCATCACCGCGACATTTTTTTTACCTGTGTTACCAGTCAATTGAGGTGCTATTCCCGAAGCTTGAGCAATTTTTGGGGCATTATTAGCGATCGTTTTCAGAAACTCTGGCCCAGAAGCTAGAAACGCAGTCTCTCCAGATTGGTATAAATCGATCGCGTGGCGATGTCCTTGCGTCAAAACCTCTTTCGGAAGCAACCCTTTTTTATACAAATCTACCCAATACTGAAACGCTGCTTTACCTTGTGGCGAATTAAACGCCGCTTTCCCATCAGCATTTATTAAAGTGACGCCCATTTGCACGAAAGATTCCAGCACTTCCCCGGAATCTTGCGGTACGAAAGTCACAAAAAAGGCATATTTCCCCGTCTTATCTTTAATTTGTTGGGCTGCTTGTGCCAATTCTGCGTAGGTTGCAGGTGGTTTATTGATACCGCCCTGTTTTAATAAATCGGTGTTATAAATAGTTAACCTTGTGGTGAGATACCAAGGAATCCCAAAACTCTTGCCATTGAGCGTACTTGATTTCCAGATATTCGGTAGATAGGAGGAACGTACATCGTTTGGGACTTTCGCATCTAAATCTAACCAAGCATTTCGTCCGGCAAGTTGGGAAGCGAAACCCGGATTGAGGTTAACTACATCAGGTGGCGTTTTTGCGGAGACAGCTGTTAATATTTTGTTCTCCATCGCCGCCCAAGGTACATCAACCCAGTTAACCTTTATACCTGGATTTTGCGATTCAAAATTCGCAATTAGGCTTTTGAAGTAGTCGTTAAATTGAGGTTGGAGTTGCATTGTCCAAAACTCAACAGTTGCCGATCCTGAACTAGCCTGTTTTGTACTTGTACCAACATTACCTGTGCTGCAACTTACAATCCAACTGATTAATAAGCCAAGCAGTGCCAAAGCACCAAGTTGTTTAAATTTTCGTAATTGAATCATTTTCCCAGTATTTTTACGCTTGCTCAGTCTGAAAAGCTTAGGCAGAATTGTCGAGATTATCGGCTAAATAAATTACTTAGCACAAAATCCATCCTTTACATTTAAATTTTCAATTTAGCAGTCCAGCGGGCACAACTGTGGTAAAAAGCTTCACTAGTCTGTTTGACAAATCGAATAAAGGGGCCGGCATTGAACTTGTGGTCAAAAAGTTCAATGGTCTGTTTGGCAAAGCGAATAAAGGAGTTGGCATTGAACTTGCTCCCGAACGGGTAAATGTAGTTCAACTACGTAAGCAGGGTCAAGGCTTGAAACTAGAAACCTTTATATCGGTACCAGTTCCAGAAGGCATAGTTATCGATGGTCAAATCAGCGACCCCGCAACAATGGCCGAATTAATCCAGCAGGCGCTAGCTGAGAGCAAAATTAAAACTTCTCGCGTTGCCACTGCTGTACCGGGGCGAGATTCCATCGTTCGGATAATACCCATGCCAACGGAGTTAGATGACAAAGAACTGCGAGAAATGGTGCTAAACCATGAAGCAGGTTTGTATTTACCCTATCCTCGTGAAGAAGCTGATGTCGATTATCAGAAACTTGACTACTTTGTAGATGAAGATGGCATTGAAAAAGTACACGTACTCCTAGTTGCCACCCGCAAGGAGATAACGGATACCTATATAAGTACATTCGAGCAGGCAGGATTACAACTCGATGTTTTAGAAATTAACAGTTTTGCTTTGATTCGGACTATTCGTGAGCAACTGCGACAATTTGGGCCGCAAGAAGCAGCAGTATTAGTTGATATCGAGTTCGATAGTACAGAAATCGCCATCATCGTTAACGGAGTGCCGCAATTTTCGCGCACAGTCCCCATCGGGACTTATCAAATGCAAACTGCCTTAGCAAGGACAATGAGCTTACCCACGTCACGAGATATGGATTTGTTATATGGAATGATTATTCCCCCAACTCCTATAGACGGTGGCAAAACCGGTGTTACCGAACTCGATCCTGGTATGGCAGCCATATTGAGAGTATTGGGAGAACTAACAGATGAACTGCGCCGTTCCATCGATTTTTATCTCAATCAAAGTGAAAATTTGGAGGTAGCACAGATTTTATTAGCTGGCCCAGGAGGTGGACTCCAACAGCTAGATGAATTTTTTACCCAACGATTGAGCTTGCCAACTACCCAAATAGATCCAATTGGGGCTTTATCTTTGGAAGTTGACATTGAGAAATATCCACAGGTGCAACGCTCTGGCTTGGCGATTGTACTTGGTCTAGGAATGCGGGAGGTGTAACAGAATGTACAGCCTAGATGTTAATTTTCTTAAAGACCGGCCAGCATACCAGGGAAATACTGAGAAAAAGAGAGGAAAAGCCCTAAAGTTTCCGGCGGGGAATTTAATGCCAGTCTATCTGGGAGTTGGACTAGGTATAGGTCTTCCAGCTTTATTGGGAGTTAGTTGGTGGTTTTTGCAAGGGAAGATTGTGGAATTACAGGGGACAGCAGCACAGTTAGACCAAGAAAGCAAGAGGTTAGATACAGAAATCGGAAATATCACTAAAATCAAAACCGAGACGATCGCAGTTAAAGGAGAAACTCAAGCTTTAGTCAGTGTCTTTGATCAGATTCGACCTTGGTCAGCAATGCTGCAAGATTTGCGCGATCGCACCCCTGCGGCAGTGCAAATCGAAACCATCAAGCAAATCCCACCCGTTGCGGCGGTGGCAGGTCAGCCACCAAACAATCCCGCCGGGGGATTAGAAATTACCGGAATAGCTCGTACCTTTAACGATGTCAATGATTTCTTATTGAGTTTACAACAGTCTCTGTTCTTAAAGCCCACAGAAAGCAGAATTCTGACGGCGACATTAGTAGATGCTCCCTTAACACCAGGTGCGGGTCAACCTACTACTGGTGTAATAATTAAGCCACCCCAAGTAGTGAAATACACTATTCAATCGAACATGAGCAATGTTCCAGCTTCTTTATTAATCCAGGAGTTGGAAAAAAAAGGCACAGTAGGGTTAGTGACTCGAATTCGTAGTATGCAACAAACAGGAGTCATTCCAAAATGACGCTGAGTGATGATTTAAATTTTGCCGAACATGGTGGGGAACTCGGGCAGGAAACACCAGAGTCCCCAGTGATATTTGGTATTGCTTTCACACCAAAAATTATTGGGATTTTGGTGGGGGTAATTGGTTTAGCGGGAGCAGGTTATATATTGTTAAACCTGCTGATGCCAGCTTTGGAAAGCTATCAGCAGCAGCAAGCCAAAAACACCGAACTGCAAGGGCAAATTGACCAGAAAAAAGCCAGTATCAAACAGATTGATCGAGTTAAAGACGAGCTAGCGCAGGCAAAGCAGCAAAATATTCAGGTTTTAGGTTTATTTGCTAACGAAAAAACCTTGGATACATTGCTGTTGGATCTGAACCGCTTGATTGAGTCTGGCAATACTCCAACTTCTATTAATACAGTGAGAGCCAAGCTGAAGAAGTTTGTGCCACTTTCCCCAAAACCAGAACCGATTATCGATGGAAGTCTAGGACTACTGGTTAATGGCAAGCTGCAACGCAGCAATATCAGTGCCGAAATTACAGGAACTTATGAACAAACACAATCGATAATTCGTAACATTGAGCGTTTGCAGCCTTTGTTAATAATTAAAGATTATCAAGTAACTTCGGCTCCAGTAGAGTCAAGAAACCCATTAGATAAGACGCCGATGCCAGTGGGACCAGCAGCGATTAATACATTATTCCAATTACAGGTATTGATGCCACTTAGTCCAGAAGAAATAGCCGCAGCAGCTGCTAAAGCTGCCCCAGTTGCCCCAGTTGCCCCAGTTGTCCCGGTTGTCCCGAAAAAGTAATAGTGAACAATCTTAAGTGTCAACTTAAGCCTTGGCGAATCGAATCAGACTGTTGGCAAACAAGTAAGGAGTTAAACCCCCCAGCCCTAAAACCTCGGCTTTGCGTTACTTTCCCGCCCTGCAATAAATTGCGGGCTAATAGCTAAAGTACGTTGAAACGCACTGAAATTAAAGAAATTAAGATGGATTGGGGCTGATGGGTTAGGGACTGTTTTCAAACTCGAAGATCCCCCCTAACCCCCCGATAAATTGGGGGGAAAAGAAACTCTAAGAGCAAGCCAATTTATCGGGGAGTTGGGGGGATCTCCAAAGACTCAGGTGCTTCAAGAAAGGTTTGAAAACACGCCCTAGACGCCCGATCAATTCGCTAACAGTCTCATAAAATTCGCAGCTACACAGGCAAAGTCCGCCTCCGCGGACTAAGGGAAAAATTGAGGGTTTGAAACCCACGGAGGTGGGTTTTACTTGTGTAGACGCGGTTTCTAACCGCCGATTTAACATTAAGCGAATAGAATTCGCTCAAAATTGTTTGTAAACAAGGTTTTATAGTGTGAGGAATGAAGTGTGAAACAGCTTCACGGTAATAGTTTTATATTGGGTGCTACCGCTTTTGTATTTTTGGCAGCTCAACCAGTTTGGGCACAAATTACTCAAATTACTGATGTAAAGTTAAATCCAGTTGATGGTGGAATTAAGGTTGTTTTAAAGACTTCTTCAGGGTCACGCCCCCAAGTTTTTACGACAAAAAGAGGTAAGGCTTTAGTCGCAGATATTATCAATACTCAATTACGATTACCACAAGGTAAGAGTTTTCGTCAAGATAGCCCAGCACCAGGAATTGCGTCTGTGGAGGTTAGTCAGCTTGATGCCAATAGCATCAGGGTGATGGTAACTGGCAGCAATGACACACCTAGCAGTCAACCTGTGGTGCGATCGCTAAATGGAATTACACTCAGCTTTAGCCCATCCGCAGGCACTACAGTATCAGTCCCAACACCAACAGCGCCTACATCCACAGCACCGCCTGCTACTACTCCAGTCCAACTTGGTCAAAAGCCAAGCGTTCTCGTTCCTAACCCGCAAATCACCATTGACGGACAACCTGCACAAGCTGCTGGGCCAGGTCAACCTGTGAGTCAGGGTCCACCTTTCTTACCTAGAGCGATCGCCCCACCAGTGGGAGATATTGCCATCTCTAATACTGATGCTTCACCTAGCACTATTGACTTAGGAACTCAGGAACGCGTACCCCGTTTAGTATTGCGAGATGCGCCGGTGCGTGAGGTTTTGTCATTACTTGCGCGTGCTGCTGGTTTGAACTTGGCTTATATCGAAGGTCAGCAAGCTGCTGCTGGACAAGCAACCTCTCAAACAATCTCTTTAGATATAGAAAACGAGCCAGTGCAAGATGTGTTTAACTACGTTTTGCGCTTGAGTGGTCTAGAAGCTAATCGCAGTGGTCGGACAGTTTTTGTCGGAGTTAAACTACCGAATGCGACCCGTGACATGGTTATGCGTAGCCTGCGACTTAATCAGGTATCGGTGGGAGTAGCCCTGAACTTTTTGGTCGCCTTGGGCGCAGAAAGTGCGGTCAGCCGCGAACGACAAGTTACCAGTGTTGATGCTGTGCCTGTTGGGTCTGGAGCTGCTCCTATTACCAAAACTCAGACGACCACAGAAACCAGAGTTGAAACTCAACGCGTTAGTTTTACAGACTCTAGCCCATTACTGAGAGGTTTACAGGTATTAGGAGAAGAACGCACCAATGCCATTACCTTAATTGGCGCTCCCCGGCTAGTTGAGATGGCGATCGCTCAACTAACTCAGCTTGATATCCGCCGTCGTCAAGTGGTAGTTAACGTCAAGATTATCGATGTTAATCTTAATAACACCCAAGACTACAACACTAGCTTTTCTTTTGGGATTGGCAACAACTACTTCACCAGTGATGGTGGTGCCGCATCTCTGAATTTTGGTGGTTCTAGACCAGCTACTAGTTCTGAAGTAACAAACAGTGTGACTGCCACACCTACTATTACAAATCCAATTACAGGAACGCCATTCTTGAACACAAATGGTACTTTTACAGTTCCAAATGGAGGCTCAGGTGTCAGAGTCATACAAGACGGGGTACTCACACAAAACACACCAGGCGATGCGACCTTCCTACAACCAATTTCTCCGGCAAACAGCAATCCAACTACCCCTGGTCTTACAACTTTTACTCCAGGAACACCAGACACAGTAACAATTACTACTGATCCTCTAACTGGAAGACAAACTTCTGCTTATGCACAAGGCACTCGTGCATCAGCTGGATTCAGTTTGCCAAGCCTGTACCAATTCCCCAAACGTCTTCTCACTAGCTTGCAAGCTCAAGTGACAAATGGCAATGCCAAGATTTTGACCGACCCAACCTTAATTGTGCAAGAAGGTCAGCAAGCTCTTATCAACCTGACTCAAGAAGTCGTGGGAAATATAACCCTCCAAACAACGGATACTTCTGGTGGTTCTAGAACAGAAAGAACAATTCAGAAGCAAAACGTCGGCTTAACCTTGAATGTGAAAATTGAGCGGATTGACGATAATGGTTTCGTTTCTCTATCGGTTGCTCCTACTGTCAGCGCTCCTTCAGGCACAGCAGATACAGGAAATGGAAGTATTACTTTAGTGTCTCAGCGCTCCCTTACTTCTGGCTTAATTCGCTTGCGAGATGGTCAAACACTCATTCTCTCAGGCATCATTCAAGACCAAGACCGGTCAACTATCTCCAAGATTCCTATTTTGGGTGATCTTCCACTGATTGGTGCGCTGTTTAGAAAGACAAGCAGATCCAATCAGCGTAATGAGGTAATTGTGTTGCTCACACCTCAGATTATGGATGACTCTCAGAACTCCTCTTACGGTTATAACTACACCCCTAGCCCAGAAGTGCGGCAAATCCTTGAGCGTCGAGGTTTGAAGCTTCCTAGCAGGTAATAAAGATAATCGGTAGGTGAGTCACCGAATTTTAGATTTTAAATTTTGGATAATGGAATTGAAGATTCAAAATCCGTCTTGGAAAGTTTGCTCAAGTCGGCAGAGCCGCAAGAGCAACTTTCCGCAAAATCTAAAATTAACGTCATGTGCGACTTTCTCTCAAACCTAACCCCCAACCCCTTCCCTACAAGGGAAGGGGAGCAAAAATCAAAGCCTCTCGACCTTTCGGGGAGAGGTTTGGAGAGGGGTTCCAAGAATAAGTCGCACATCGCGTAAATTAAATAACAGAGCTAGTGACTTGATTGCTCTTTTCAATCTAAACAGGACTTACGCACTCAAAACCTGAAACCTAGATCCCCCCTAACCCCCCTTAAAAAGGGGGGAACCTTAAAAGCCCCCTTTTTAAGGGGGTTGGGGGATCTCTTGTGCGTAAGTCCTACTAAAATCTAAAATCCTTGCATTGTGTGACAGATTTTCTATCAGAAGTAAGAGCCACAAAGAAGCTAATATTTGCAACGATCGCTTCTGAAGGTACAAAAAGTTATTCATGCAAATTCAAACACCAGACTGGGTGAAACACGCTGTTTTCTACCAAATCTTTCCAGACCGCTTTGCCAGAAGCAAAAAGCCGCGCAAACGGCTGTTACACGAAGCCCGTTGGGAAGATTGGGAAGCTATGCCCACACTTCAAGGTTATAAAGGCGGGGATTTGTGGGGCATCATGGAGCAATTAGACTACATCCAAAATCTGGGGATTAACGCGATTTACTTTACACCGATTTTTCAATCCGCCAGCAATCATCGCTATCATACCCACGATTATTACCAAGTTGACCCGATGTTAGGCGGCAACGAAGCTTTTAAGGAATTGCTCGATGCAGCCCATGAACGGAATATCAAAGTTGTTCTGGATGGAGTGTTTAACCATTCCAGTCGGGGCTTTTTCTTTTTCCATGACGTTTTAGAGAATGGCCCCCATTCGCCTTGGGTAAATTGGTTCAAAATAGAAGGCTGGCCACTTTCACCATACAATGGTGAGTTACCTGCTAACTACGGGGGTTGGGTGGGAAATCGTGCCTTGCCAGAATTTAACCACGATAATCCAGAAGTCCGAGAATACATTATGGAAATTGCCGAATATTGGCTTAAATTCGGCATCGACGGTTGGCGATTGGATGTACCATTTGAAATAAAAACTCCTGGCTTTTGGCAGGAATTTCGCGATCGCACCAAAGCAGTCAATCCCGAAGCTTACATTGTGGGCGAAGTCTGGGGAGATTCCCGCCAGTGGCTAGATGGGACGCAATTTGACGGCGTGATGAATTATCTATTTGCTGGGCCGACAATTGCCTTTGCAGCTGGCGATCGCGTAGTCTTAGAACAAGTCCAAAGCCGCGACTATCAACCTTACCCACCCTTATTTGCTGCCGAGTACGCCACCAAAATCCAAGAAGTACTGCAACTTTACCCTTGGGAAATTCAGCTAACTCAACTCAATTTGCTCGCAAGTCACGATACAGCCCGATTGATGACCATTGCCGGCGGCGATATCGAGAGTATAGAATTGTCAACTTTACTGCTACTCACCTTTCCCGGTGCCTCCAGCATCTACTATGGTGATGAAGTTGGCTTACCTGGAGGAATAGACCCAGACTCACGTCGTGGTTTTCCTTTAGAGACTAACTGGAATCAAGAAATTTTCAATACTCACCGCCAATTAATTGCCCTCCGCCACACTTACCCAGCCTTGCGTACAGGTGATTACCAAGTCCTCCATGCTCAAGGACAACTTTATATCTTTGCGCGAACTTTAGGGACAGAGGAATTGATAATTGCCGTCAACGCTGGCACAAGTTCGGCAACAGCGAATGTAGATATCGCCAGTTTACGTACTCAACCTAACAAGCTGTTATATGGCAATGCTGAGGTTGAGTGGAATGGTGAAGGGGAAACTCAGCAGTTGTCATTGAGTCTTTCCTCTCGCAGTGGGTGCATTGTGGGAGTGGGGAGTGGGGAGTAGGGAGTAGGGAGTGGGGGGATGAGGGGGATGAGGGGGATGAGGGGGATGAGGGGGATGAGGAGAATAACCAATGCCCCATGCCCAATGCCCAATGCCCAATGCCCCATGCCCCATGCCCAATGCCCAATGCCCCATGCCCCATGCCCTTAACTTCCGGCAACCACCCCAGGCATCAACACCGCATCAATAATATGGATCACGCCATTGTCTGCCAAAATGTCTGTTTTGAGGACATTGGCGTTATTCACCTTAAATTTCCCATCAGCAGATTCAATGGCTACAATAGACCCCTCAAGCGTCTCTGCCTCATTAATCTGTACCAAGTCATCAGAGCGAACATCCCCACTAGCGATGTGATACGCCACAATTTTCTTGAGCTTGGGGATGTCTTGTAGTAGTGAATCTAAAGTTCCCTCTGGGAGACTGGCAAAGGCTTCGTCAGTCGGTGCAAAGAGTGTGAAAGAGCCAGGGCTTTTCAGAATTTCTATGAGATTTGCAGCTTCAGCAGCCTTCACCAGGGTAGTGAAGTTTCCCGCCTTCACAGCAGTTTCCACAAGGTCAGCCATAAGGGTGTGTGATTTTATTCAGGTAATATTATCAGTAACTTATATTGATTAAAACACTCTCAACCTCTATCAAGAGAGAGGTTGCTGGCGATTAAACAGACAGCAGCAGATTTATTAGTACTGCTACACTGGGGAATGACCCCAAGAACCACTGATTATGCTAAAGCGTTCTAAGTTCGAGACAACTCAATCTCAGATTATGCTCCGTGCTGAGGAACTGATTGGTGCAGCCTCAAATCGTTACCGCATTACGGTTCAGGTGGCAAATCGTGCTAAACGTCGGCGTTATGAGGACTTTGAAAATAACGAAGATGTGATGATGAAGCCAGTGCTAAGGGCAATTATCGAAATGTCTGATGAATTGACTCAGCCAGAAATTATTGGGGAACTATAAAACAGGAGTCAGAATTCAGAATTCAGAATTCAGAATTGAGAACACTCTACCCATAAAGGGATAGAGTTTTAAGGCGAGAATATTTTAATTTTTTTCGCCCAGCAGGGGCGAGGTTTTCACCAATATTCATCACTCACTCGTACAGAATTCATACTGAATTCTGACTCCTGAGTTCTGAATTCTTCTTATAAAATAGTGCTGAGTTGAGAGTGCTGTTAGTGGATAGCTAGGGTTTAGCCCATGCTGAATGAAAACGATGAAAAAGAAAAAACCTCTACCTAGATCAATTCTCTTAAAACTCGCAACTCATTACTCACCACTACTGCTTACCTTAATGGTAGTGGGTGTAATTCCTTTGGGTTCAGGGGCGGGCAAATTAATACATACAAATTTATTTAGTATCCAACCTGCGATCGCAGCGCCAACGCCAAGGCTATATGCTCAGAGAATTACTCCTAGCGATGTTTGGCAGCTAGTATATCAGCAATTGCCAGATTTGCCACGGGAAAATAAGTATATCAGCAAAGAAAATGGCAAAGTTGCCGAAAATAACACCCTGGTAAATCGCCTGATTAGATATCACATTTATACCAAAGGACGCGCCCCAATTTATCGCTTGGATTGGAAGCTGACTTTAGCTGATTACCTGGGTGCAAACGAAATTATGTATGATAATAGCTATCCAGGAAATGATTCATTACGGGAAAATCCGATAGAAGGCGATCGCAAAGCCATCAGCCATCTCACCCGCAGCCAGCGAAATGCCCTAGTACAAGTCTTAGTCAATATATTTAATCCCTCTTCCCAAAAAACCCGATCTCCTAGCCCCAACACCACACCCAGTCCGACTACATCCACTCCCCCACAGCCACCCCAACGAGGCGGTGCAGAATTATTGAGGTAAGGAGATAATTTTGACTACTATCGGATCTAAAGCTTATTTTCAGAATAGTCGGAAATAGGGACTTCTCTGGGTGTAAGATTATACGAAGTTGAATAGCGAGAAACAGTTGAAATAGCGCCTTATGTCAATAATTGCGCTCAGAGCGTGGTATCTCCAGGATTACGAGCCGATTCCAGAATTAGAAAAACGTCCGCCAGACATTCGCTTAAGCAAAAAAAGCCTGCTCAAATCAGCATTGCGAGCAGACTTTTTAGAAGAAAGTGACGAAGTTAAGGAATCAACTTGGTTTGGACGCTATCTGGAAGGGGAAAATATTGAATTTTATATTGAAGGTAGTGGTGGCTATTGCGTCGCTAACATTGACTTAATTAGTCATGAAATTTATTTCGTTAAGCAGGCGGTATTGGCTCAGTTAGAACCAACGATTTTTTTATCCTCTCAAACTGAGTATGCCGCAGCGACGAATGTTCTCAGAGAAGAACTGCGAAAAAGTTTAGACAGTTTAAATTTGCGATCGCGCCTTCCCCTAACATTAGTAGAATCCTCTCGTCCCAGTGGTGCTACTGTCCGAATTAACCGCACGATCATGCGAAAAATCCGTAAGAGTTTGTTATTTATAGCTGACACCACACCCATTGCTAATATTGATGGTAAAGAAACCCCTCAACTAATTCCCAGTCCGAATGTCTGTATTGAGATTGGCTATGCTATCCAAAGTAAGCGGTCTGAACAGATTCTATTAGCGCAAATGCAACGCCCAGATTTTGAAGGGCAATTTCCCTTCGACTTACCCACACAGCAAATTTTGCAATTCCAAGATACCACAGAACTGAATAAAATCCTCACAGGAACCATTGAAAACCAGCTAGCACGATTCAAATTGTTTTTTTGAAGAATGCAGAATTCTGATATCATGTCCGCTTGATTGCTTATTAAACCCGAAGAACCCCACCCCCGTCAAAGCTATGCTTTGTCTCCCCTCCCCGCAAGCGGGGAGGGGCTGGGGTGTATTGACTATGGTTAGCATAACTAATTATGCGGACATGATATGACTCCCAATACGGTTCGGCTAAGGGTGCATAGTCCTTAAAGATCCCCCTTAGTCCCCCTTAAAAAGGGGGAAATAGAGCCATTATTAGCCCCCCAATTTATCGGGGGGTTGGGGGGATCGAGTCTTATCCGAACCGTATTGATATGACTCCTGAATTCTAACTTCTAACTTCTGAATTCTGAATTCTGACTTCTGACTTCTGACTTCTGAATTCTGAATTCTGAATTCTGACTCCAGACTCCTGAATTCTTCTTCAATTAAATCGCAGAAATGGCACAAACCTGCAATCCGACAGGTGTGTAAATAATCACTGATTCTACGCCGAAGACTTGAGCGATCGCATTTGGTGTGAGAACTTGTTCAGGTGTACCAACTTCCCAAATCCGACCCTGTTTTAATAATGCAATGCGGGAACTATATCGGGCTGCTAAATTCAGTTCATGTAAAACTGTGACAATAGTTAATTTCTGCTGCTGATTCAGTTCTTTAAGCAGTTCCAATAGTTGCAATTGATAGTTGATATCTAAAAAAGTTGTAGGTTCATCTAATAGTAAAACTTTTGGTTCTTGCGCTAATGCTAAAGCTAAAAAAGCCCGTTGTCTTTCACCGCCTGAGAGTTGTTCGATTAAGCGATCGCTCAATTTTTCTAGTTGCGTCTTTTTAATTGCAGCTTCTACTTTTACCCAATCTTGGGCGTTTAATTCCCATTGCCACCAAGGTTGATGTGGCGTGCGTCCTAAACTTACTAATTGTCGCACTGTTAAGCCAACGGGAACCGTTTGTTGTTGTGGTAATAATGCTAGTTTCTGTGCAACTAGATTTGGCGGTTGAGAGTGAATTGCTTTGCCATCAAGTAGCACTGTTCCCTGCTGTGGTGAGAGAATACGACTCAGCAATTTGAGTAAAGTAGATTTACCTGAACCATTAGCACCAACTAAACTTAACCATTCTCCTGTTTGCAGAGTGAGGTTAATGTCTTGAACAATTGGTACTGAGGTGTAACCGCCTGTGAGGTTTTGCAGTTCGAGTGGCATTTGCTGAAATTTCAGTAAATCACAAAGTTTTTTTCAAGAGAGGTGGCAATTCATCGTCACGATGGTTATACGTTGTTGATTTATTTTGGCATAACCTCTATGAGCAGTGATTCTATCAGCGCTAAGGTGGAGAAGTGAGGTTATTATACAAGACATTGGTTGCGATCGCTCTGTTCCGTTTCAGTCCCCGTGAGGGGATTTGGTTAATAGAAACCCTTTTTTAATATGCGTAGATTTTTTCTTTCAATAAGTTTCAGTCCCCGTGAGGGGATTTGGTTAATAGAAACATACAAAGAATCTGTAACCAACATCCTTTTAGGGAAGTTTCAGTCCCCGTGAGGGGATTTGGTTAATAGAAACTTGGATTGTGTGCGATCGCAACTAGCTTATGCTTGTTGTTTCAGTCCCCGTGAGGGGATTTGGTTAATAGAAACAAACGTGCGCCTCTCCGTCGCACAACATAGCGAAGAGTTTCAGTCCCCGTGAGGGGATTTGGTTAATAGAAACGTAAAAGATTCTTAGTGTAATTTCCCTTCCTCCTCGTTTCAGTCCCCGTGAGGGGATTTGGTTAATAGAAACGGCAAGTTCTTGTCAAATGTTTTTATCCAAGTTTATGTTTCAGTCCCCGTGAGGGGATTTGGTTAATAGAAACACGGTTGTTGTTATTGTTCAGCTATAAGTCTCAATTTCTGTTTCAGTCCCCGTGAGGGGATTTGGTTAATAGAAACCGACGAGAGCGAGCAAGTAATCTGGCACACACTCACAGCGTCGTTTCAGTCCCCGTGAGGGGATTTGGTTAATAGAAACGTAAAGTTGACAATTCGCCGATCGGTTGGGATGCCTGTTTCAGTCCCCGTGAGGGGATTTGGTTAATAGAAACCAAAAGCATGGGGTTGAAGTTAGCAAAATCAACTCAGAGTTTCAGTCCCCGTGAGGGGATTTGGTTAATAGAAACCATGACCAGCATCACTGTGATAGCAAGAATAATTGTTTCAGTCCCCGTGAGGGGATTTGGTTAATAGAAACTTAAGGTGCGGGTCTGGGCGGCGGCGGATAAAATGTTTCAGTCCCCGTGAGGGGATTTGGTTAATAGAAACGTTAACTCAAGCTCAAGAACGTTGGGACAAAGTAGCGTTTCAGTCCCCGTGAGGGGATTTGGTTAATAGAAACTCTAACTTAATTTTCTTTGATTAAGTTTCCACTTTTAGTTTCAGTCCCCGTGAGGGGATTTGGTTAATAGAAACTTCGACATCTGTAGCCCGGAATCGTTTGCCAATCATGGAGTTTCAGTCCCCGTGAGGGGATTTGGTTAATAGAAACCCACAAGCGGATCTTCAAAGGCGCTATCAATTCGCGTTTCAGTCCCCGTGAGGGGATTTGGTTAATAGAAACATTAAAATCTGGACTTATAACAGATTTCAATACGGGTTTCAGTCCCCGTGAGGGGATTTGGTTAATAGAAACTTCAAAAATTTAAAATCAAGATTTGATCCCACAGAACGTTTCAGTCCCCGTGAGGGGATTTGGTTAATAGAAACATAATTAGTAGGCAGTGCCACCGCCGCGCCGGACTTGTTTCAGTCCCCGTGAGGGGATTTGGTTAATAGAAACTTGAGATGTTTATGCGGAGTTCCCGCGAACAGTCAGATTGTTTCAGTCCCCGTGAGGGGATTTGGTTAATAGAAACCTGCAATTTACTGATGGTAGCAAGCTGAGAGAAATCGCTTAAGTTTCAGTCCCCGTGAGGGGATTTGGTTAATAGAAACAAGTAATTGGCTTATTCTATTCCCTATGGGTTTGATGTTTCAGTCCCCGTGAGGGGATTTGGTTAATAGAAACTCTTACAGCACAAGCTGATTGGGACTTCTTTGTAGGAGTTTCAGTCCCCGTGAGGGGATTTGGTTAATAGAAACTTTAGGAATACAGTTTTCTAACTTTTGATTAGGTGTTTCAGTCCCCGTGAGGGGATTTGGTTAATAGAAACTCTGGACTGGTATCTGACCTAGAAGCCGAGGGTTTGTTTCAGTCCCCGTGAGGGGATTTGGTTAATAGAAACTTTCCTGGTATAATCTGGGATTCTTTGTGCAGGAAGTTTCAGTCCCCGTGAGGGGATTTGGTTAATAGAAACTTTCTGAGTATTCCTTGAGAATCTGATATTCCTCTTGTTTCAGTCCCCGTGAGGGGATTTGGTTAATAGAAACCATTATCTTGAAGCTATCTCCGTGGATTATTTGATGTTTCAGTCCCCGTGAGGGGATTTGGTTAATAGAAACTTTTGACAAGGGTCAATTTTACGATGTTGAGTTTATCGTTTCAGTCCCCGTGAGGGGATTTGGTTAATAGAAACCGCTCCATACTGAAACCGTTACAGAGCAAGCCTCCTGGGAATGGTTTTGGCAGATCGAAAATTTTGGTCATTTTCAGGCTGCCTTATTGCAAATATTTTGCAACTTCCCGCATTTACGAAACGCTGTAGTTATTGATTTGTCAAGGTTCTGGCGATTTTGGCAGATCCCCCAGGGTTTTAGCCCCCGCTTCGACTTGCCAAACATCAAGCTGATACACCAATCATAAAACTATTGTTTGCTTTTGTCGAGGAATTTCCGAACTGTTTTTAGCGTTGCGTATTTTTTTCTAGCTGAAGTTGACACGCATCAGCAATGCTGTGCTAGCCTACTTATTGCCGGACAACAAGCCAAATCGAATTAACCCGCGCTGATAACCGCGACGCATTAATCCCAGTGACAATGCCCCTTGAATGGTAGTCCAACCAGCATTTAGTAAGCCCCAAAACGCTTGGGGAGTGAATGCGGAATCAATCACCACATTCCAAAAGGGGGCGACGGCAGTTGACCAATCGGCGGTGCGGATATTATGTAATGGTAGTTGATGTGCGATCGCTTCATACTCCGGCAAAGAAATTACATAAGGCAAACAATACACCCGATAAATATCCTGCAAATGCTTTTGTTCATCCGCCGTCAGTGGTAACTTATCAGTTGGTCGATGACACCATGTCACCATAATTAACTTCCCACCAGGCTTCAATACTCGGTAGCACTCCTGGAGAAACTTCTTTTTATCTGGCATGTGTTCACCGCTTTCTAGCGACCAAACCAAGTCAAAAGAATTATCAGCAAAAGGCATTTCTTGAGCATTGGCGACTTGAAACTGTGTTCTCAGACTCAAATTAGCTTCCATTGCGCGTTCCGTTGCTCTAGCGGCTTGTACAGGACTCAATGTAATCCCTGTAGCCTGAGCATTAAACTTTTGTGCGAGGTATAAAGAACTGCCGCCAATGCCACAACCCACATCTAGGATATTTTCTGCTGCTTGTACCCCTGCCCAATTGAGCAGTTCTTCAATTAAATCAATTTGAGCCTGACGGCGGTCTTTTTTCTGGGTACCATCCGCGCCATAGTAGCCGTGGTGCATGTGTTCGCCCCAAATCTGTTCCCACAGACCAGAGGAAGCATCGTAAAATTGCTGAATTTGCTCGTAAAGTGTTGCACTCATGAAAAAAGTAGTATTGCGACGAAGTAGAATTCAAAAAAACATACACATATAGGCTACCATGTGTGTTTTTAATTAAAAATCAGGCTTGGTGAGAACTGCTGTAAGGTTAAAAGGGCGGTTAGAAACCGCGTCTACACGAGGCAAAACCCACCTCCGTGGGTTAAGAATCCTTGATTTTGTATTAGGGACTTCTAAATAAAAAAATACTCAACTACTTCTTGTGGGGTGGGTAATTTATTTGTTGTCAGTCCCTAACTCTGAGATTTTGAATTTTGAATTGTTATTGTTTAGGACTCGTTAAAGTAGACTTTGGTTCAACTGAGGCGGGGTTTGCGGGGGTTTCCGTAGAAGTTTCTGGTTGATTTGGGATCTGTGGCTGAGGTGGTTGTACTAGATTACTTGTAGGATTTGGAGTCTGGGGAGGAGTAGTTGTTTGACTGGCTTGAGGTTGCTGTTGCTCACTTTTCTGGGCAATTTGCTGGATTAGCTGTTCAATTTTCTCAGCTTGCTGAATGTTGCCTTGCTGACGATACTCCTTATAGGCACGTCTCAAGACTCCACTGGCTTTTTTGATCTCGCCCTGATTATATAAAGTTATTCCCAAGTTATAGTAAGCTGAGGCATTTTTAGGATTTAGGCGAATAGCTTGCCGATAAACAGAAATCGCCTCAGCAGTTTGACCTTGAATTGCTAGCAAATTTGCCATGTTGTTGTAGGCTGTGGCATTTTTAGGATCTAGCTGCAAGGCTTGGCGATAAGTAGCGATCGCCGGCTCTATTTGACCTTGTTGTTGTAAGGCGATCGCTAAGTTAAAATAAGCATTAGCATTGCTGCTATCTAGACCAATTGCTTTTTGGTATGCTGCGATCGCTTCCTCTAGCTGTCGTTGTTCATACAGCACCAAACCTAAATTATATAGCGCTGCTACCCTTGTCGGATCGATCGCCAGACTCTGGCGATAAGCAGTAATCGCTGCATCTTTTTCTCCTTGTCGCTGCAACACTGACCCTAAGTTGTAATAACCTTCACTAAAATTGGGATTAACTTTAACCGCCTCCGCATATTCTTGTAAAGCTAGATCGAGGCGATTTTGCCCCATAAATATATTACCCAGATAATTCCGTGCTGCCCCAAGGTTAGGGTCATACTGCAACGCTTGCCGAAAGGCATATTCCGCACCCTGTAAGTCTTTGCGGTTATAGCGCATGACTCCCTGCTGGAAAAAACTAGCTGCTTCGAGATTCTGAGAAATTGCGGTTTGTGCCAGCAGCTTGCTGACTGGGAAATTAGTAATTGTCGGTGCAGCCAAGACCAAAAACGTAGAACAGCCACAGAGTGTTACTTGGCAAAATAAATGTAACCACTGAGAAGATAAAGATTTTTCAGACATGAATCGCAAACCTGTACTTATTTTTAGTTCCTTATAAGTCAGAGTACCCATCACGAAAGAAAAAACTCCAAATTCCCAAATTTTAACTCCTAACTCCTGTACAGACGCGATTAATCGCGTCTCTCCCCACTCCTGTACGCGATTAATCGCGTCTCTCCCCACTTTCTGGCAAAATTAGCATGGCATCGCCGAATGAATAAAAGCGATATCCAAAAGCGATCGCTTCCTGATATATATTCAATAATCGTTGTCTGCCAATTAGCGCACTTACCAACATCAGCAAACTGGAACGCGGTAGGTGAAAATTGGTAACTAAACCATCCACCACCCGCCATTGGTAGCCGGGATAAATAAACAAGTCTGTTTTACCACAAAAAGGTTGTAAATTCCCAGATTCAGCCGCTCCTTCTAAAGCTCGTACTGCCGTTGTTCCCACAGCAATAATCCGACCGCCAGCTGCTTTAGTGGCGAGGATTTGCTCTACTGTGGTGGCGGGAACTTCAATCCATTCTTCATGCATCTGATGGGTAGTTACGTCCTCTACTTCCACAGGGCGAAAAGTCCCCACACCAACGTGTAGCGTGATAAAAGCTTGATTGATATTGCGATCGCGCAACTTTTGTAATAATTCTGGGGTAAAATGCAATCCTGCTGTCGGAGCTGCGATCGCACCTGGTTGTTTGGCATAAACTGTCTGATACTGTTCATCAGCAGCTTCTGAGGCAGTGATGTATGGTGGTAGCGGTATTTCACCAAATACCTCTAACAGTTGCACCAAAGACTTTCCCTCTGGCACATCAAATTGCAATAAACGCCCCCCAGTGGCTGCATCTGTTTCTAGAACCGTAGCCGTGAGGAGGTGAGGGGATGAAGAGGATGAGGAGGATGAGGGGCATGAGGGGGATAAGGTAAAATTTTCTCCCTCATCTCCCCTATCTCCCCCATCTCCCTCATCTCCCCCATCTCCCCCATCTCCCCCATCTCCCCCATCTCCCCTGACTTCAAAAATAATCTTCGCTCCCTGTTTGAAGCTTTTTCCTGGTTTAACTAAAGCTAACCAACAGTTATGCTGCCGTTCTTCCAAGAGCAACACCTGGATTTTAGCACCAGTGGATTTATGACCATAAAGCCGCGCGGGAATGACTTTTGTATTGTTCATAACCAACAAATCACCAGAGCGCAGCAGTGCAGGCAAATCATGGAAAATGTGGTGTAGGGGTGCTGTTTCGGTGCCTGTGGTGGGAGAATTAACCACGAGTAACCGTGAACTATCTCTAGGAACAGCTGGGTTTTGGGCAATAAGTTCTGGAGGTAGTTTGTAGTCATAGCCAGCTACCGAACAATCTAATTCAAAATCTTTTTCTTGTGGGCTAGAGGTGTCTTTCAAATTGGCTTCTACTAGTTTTTGCTTTATTTAGTATTTATACTCTCTTAAAAAAGCTGGTTTAAGCTTTCCCCTCTAAAGGAACTTTAAGGCATCTTCGCTCAGTTTTCTCCCTTGGCTATAAGATTGGTACTATTAAGTAACACGGGAAAATTAACATAAAAATTGGGTAAACCTCCCCATCTAAAAACGGGGGATTTTACCCTACCGGGAACAGGCATTGATTGACGAATATAGATATGTAGGATTGGCTTTGATCCCAAGCACCAACAAACATGGAATACTTGTACTATCTGGCAAATGCCAGTCTAACCCTGAGGGTCGTTCAACACCTCCACGCTAGACCCCAGACACCAGTTTCTTTCGTCACCGTAATTCATCAAATTGATGGCTGGGTGGTTAGGATCAAACTCAAAGGTCAAGTCACGCCCCAAGAGGATGGCGACTTTCGCGCTTTTCTAAATGAATTAGGAATTAGCTATGAGCCACCAATGAGGGTGCAAATGGCACTTTGGAGTTTGGAAGCAGGACAGTGCCCTGTAGACGTCATGCGTCGCTATCAGGTAGCGATCGTCTCTCATGGTAGCCCAGAGAGAGACGAAATCGAAGCGTTCCGGCAACAGTTTGTCCGGGGCTTAGGCTACTGTCCAGAAACTTTGGCGTGACATTATTTGGTTGTAACGCCACTAGAAAATTATTGGTCATTGGTAATCAAGATATTTTATCGATTACCGATTAACCATTATCAATTGAAGAGTCGAAAGCTGCAAGAATGTATTCTTGCAGCTTAAACTTATATCCGGCTACTGATGAAGTAGCTAAAGCTTCCTGGGTTGCTGTAACCCCACTCAGATTTTTTGATATCTGTTGACAGTAGACAATAGCAACATCAAATCGGCAAGAATAATCTGCCTTCTCAGGATACTGGGCTAAGAACATTCCAGCTGTACGCGAGATTTTTGCTTGCTTTTGTGGGGTGATTGCGCTTCTTCCCCCTGCATCCCAACTGCCTGAACTGCGGGTTTTGACTTCAACAAATGCTAGTAATGAGTGGGGAGTGGGGAGTGGGGAGTGGGGAGTGGGGTATTCTCCCCTGCTCCCTTGCTCTTTCCCAGTTCCTCCATCATATTGGGCAATAATATCGATTTCTCCCCAACGGCTAGAAAAGCGACGATGGAGAATTATCCAACCTGTAGATTGCAACCATTGGGCTACTAAGTCTTCTCCTAATTGACCACTATTTGTACAATGCATATAAACTTTAGTATAGTATTCTGGGTTATTTAATGACTTAATTCAACAGGAAAATAAGAGTTTCTAGCAGTTAACCAAAATCATATTCCCATAATCTGCTTATTCTTCCCTTCCTGGCGTGGCATTCCCAACAGTCAAAATAAAGTGATCATAATTGGGGTAAGTATCCATAAATTTGTGATGTTCGACATATATGCCACCACCGCATTCCAGAAAGTTGATGAAAGGCTCATAAGGATGAGGAAGACCATTCGCCGGGACTGCATCAAATTCCCGTAGACGACACCAAAATAAGTAATTACGTACCCCTAGCACAACATAGACACTACCACGCCTGACTGATATCCGGTCGCTGTTGTATAACTCCTCCAGCCATTGCATTAGGGGAGGCGGGAGTTCAATGTCAGGACGAATCTGGAGAGCAAGATTTTGAAAAATATGCTTCTGTTCGCTCTGCAAAAACTTTGCCCATTGTCTTACCCGCGACATAAATTCTAACATCAGTTCTGTAAGTCTTTCGTCTTTCTCCCCCATTCCCAGCGTATCCCACTGAATAGCCTGAAGTCGTGCGAAGGCAATGTTCAAATCGTCGTATGAACTTGAATTAGTATTCATAAAAATATTTTTAAAGGATTTTTGCGCTAACATCTCTGACTCAAGGATAATGAGATGGAGGAGGGTTCGCCATTGGCTAAAAATAGCATGAATTTTAAGTTAAGCGCCCGGATTTGGGCAAGCATACTCAGCCTATTCCTGTGGGGAATAATTGGCATCACCGCAACCGTCGGTTTTGCTCCCACAGCTTTGGCACTCGAATATAATAAAGAAATTTTGGTTGAGGCTGATTTCTCAGGACGTGATTTAACAGACTCCAGCTTTACCAAAGCTAATCTTCGCCAGAGCAACTTCAGCCACGCTAACTTGCAGGGTGTCAGTTTCTTTGCAGCAAATTTGGAGTCTGCGAATTTGGAGAGTTCTAACTTGAGAAATGCCACTTTAGACTCAGCTCGTTTAGTCAGAGCAAATTTGACAAATGCACTGTTGGAGGGTGCCTTTGCTGCTAACGCCAGATTTGATGGTGCAATCATTGACGGGGCAGATTTTACTGATACGCTGCTGCGTTCCGATGAGCAAAAAAAATTGTGCAAACTTGCCAAAGGAACTAATCCGATTACAGGACGAGATACGCGTGACACGTTGTTTTGTCCTTAGTATTTTCTACGTGGGCATTGGGGATTGAGCATTGGGCATTGGTTATTTCCTCTCTGCTCCTCTGCTCCCCATTTCCTGCTTATCAGAAAAATGGGTTTAAAACCCCGTTGTTCTACGACGGCTTTAGTTTAAAATAGAAGTAAGTCGCCATAGGGCATTGGGAGACTTTAAACGGACGTGGAGGGACGGTAAGACGGGAACGCCCGCACATCTCAGTGAAGCGTCAAGGAATCCTCGGATTTTAGGACGAGGAGGTATGTCAAAAAATAGTGATATATCTTTGTGCATCTTGGGCGATCGCACTGCCATTAGTCAAGAAAATAGCGATCGCTCTCACTATGCCACCTATTTTAAAAGACATGGACTTTCAAAATATCAGATTTCCAAATTTTCAATTTGGTGGGGGTCTTAGACCCGATTATTCATCCGCTTTTTCGGTCAGAATTCATTCTGAATTCTGAATTCTGACTCCTGAATTCTGTTCGATAAATAGCTGCAATACTTTTCAAAGTATGAGTGAAAGACTTGCTGATATTGCCATACCGCCTCAGTTTCCCGATCACACTCAACTACCAGAGTCTGATGGTACGTTTGTGAAAAATTTTCAAGAGCATTTTTGAGTTGATGAGGAGAGCGTAGGCGAAGCCCGCCGCAGGCATCGCGCCAAAATATGACAGATTAAGATGCTCATGACTTCATCAGAGTTGGAATTTGGTAGCAGGGGACTCTAGTCTCTAACCTTTGCATAGCCCCTCTACAGTCTCCCCAAAAAAGCTCTAAACGCTAATGATTTAGCATTTATGTGTTCTATTTAACTCAGTGTTTTGACTTTATGATAAGCAGAATTTTTCCCTTTCGCATTGGGTAAATGCGATATTAAACCTCTTGTTACCAGTCCTTTTATTGTTTTTTGGTAGTCATAATCAGACTTAAAATGACATATACTCTTGATTTTACCAACAATAATCTTTTCGTGTTTATCTAGATAATCTAAAATAATTTCTTCTGATGATGCTAGAGCTTCATGACGTATGTCTACTATGAAACTATTAGATTTCTGCTCCATTCTTGGAGGCTTTAAACCTAACATTTTCATAGCTCTAAATGCTGTATTCAATCCTTCCCCAATATCCTTATTAGGTGGAGATGGAAACTTATTGATGAGCCTAACCAAATTGCCATTTCTAGAACATCTTTCTTCAAGAATATTTTTAACAGTAATATGCCCTGGTAATGTACCTGGGCTTTCCACTTCAATACGATTATCAAATACTCTAATATGAATATCATCGGCAAAACTGTAGTCTCTATGTAAGACCGCATTAGTAATTATTTCATGAAGTGTTTCAGTAGGATAATTAATTTTTTCTAATCCACAATCATCTAATCTCGGTATTGATTCTACTATGTCTTTTGTCTTTTCAACTGCAACTTTTATTTGTCCATAAATATCACCTTCAATAGTTATTGGATCAAAAGCTAAACTCTCTCTAAAACCTTCGGTGTTTCTCGTTTTATATCTATATATTTTAATGCCACAGTTCTTTGGTATAATTGCTTGCGGGAGATCTGAAAATAATAATATTCCACATACAGTTGGTAAATCTTTACGTATCAGATTTTGTTTCCTTAACCATTTTAAAGGTTCTGATTCAACATTATTTTCTCTCAAAAAATTTAAAATTATATTCGAGTTAGTAATTTCTTCAATTTCAATATTAGAAAGTGTTTGATTTTCAAAAGACTCTATTCCTTTATCATATAATATTCTTATAATACCTTGCTCATTCTGACGTTTATTTTCTGCATTCCTTCTTAGATAAACTTCCTGATCAGAAGCGTGAATTAAGGTCTTAGTTTTAGGTATCTCAATATGCAATATCAAGTTTTTACTAGAAAATAATAAAAATTCATATGAACATCTTTGTTCTGTACGAAATAAATCATCAATAGTTCTAATAAAATCGTTGGCATCTTCTTGTTTTTTAAAACCTTCCCAAAATGGCTGCTTCTCTTGTCTTCCATTTTCTAAAATAGTCTTTTCTGCAATTCCAAGATATACCTCTCCACCATCAGCATTTGCCAATGCTGAGATTGTCTGTGTTAGTTTAGCTGGTTTGATCTCAATTGCTTTTAAATCTAAAAAATGGTTCTCTTTAAATTCTAATATTTTTACATATTCTTTGTACATTACATTTCTAGTTTTAATTGACATTCTTATCTCCTCATAAATCATCATTTAAGTACAGTAAGTACTACCTACCGTAATCTTATGATGCCCAAATGAATATCAAAACTACCATTTGGGAAAGTTTAAGACAGAATCAGTTTTGTCAACAGTAATTACGCTACAGTTCAGCGCAATAATTAAGTATAAAATCTAGCTTGGTATTGAATCGTAAGGGTTAAGAATGAATGATGCTTTGAAATATGAACGGTAGGCGTAGCCCGCCGTAGGCATCGCTAGCTTAAAAGTTTTCCGTCATGTAGAGCAACTCACCATAGCTAATGATGCTAATCCCAAAAGGATCTTGAGCATAGCTTTGAGCAGTTGCGACAACTTGAGGATTGTTGTTAATGAGATAACTACAGTGATTCGTATCCAGCAAATACATAAATTATTGGCTTAAAACTTCGCTTTTGAGCGGGTTGCATCAAGAAATGCTAGGCACTCCTCTAGGTCGTCTCCATGCCAAGTACCAGCAAATTTGAGCAAATCTTCACCTGTAGAACCTCGTCGGATCACAGATTGAGAGCGATCGCCACGTTGTTTGATTTCAGCGATCTTAGCAGCAAAATCTTCAGGTGGTTGTGCTAGGGTTTCATCCTCCAGAGGATAATTGGGCGGAGTGTGTGCTTGCTCTAAAGATGCCAGAATCGAAGCTCCAGTGGAAGGTGATTTGGTCATTTTTGATTGAGATAGAACTGTTTTCTGAAAACCAAGAAATGCTAGATATTGCTCAACCTGAGTCAGTTGGTCATCTGGAAGTTGAGCAATCTGTTGTTGAAGTTGACGGCGGCGGTCAAGGATAGTCATCAGACACCTCGCGGGAACAACTGAACCTTCATTTTACTCGATTGATACAGTAGCAATGGTTTTGACGATCGCACTATAAAAGTCAAAAAGCTTGAACAAAGACCGATCGCACTCCACCAAATACAATGAGGAACTAGTGTTATACCTCCAAATTTATCGAACACTCCTAAACCACTCAGTAATCCCCTGAGCGATCGCATTTGCCATTTTCTTCTGTTCTTCTGGGTTCACTACCTGCTCAAATTCATCGGGATTACTCATAAAACCCAATTCCAGCAACACCGATGGCGCAGCTGTCGGACGTGTCAGCGCTAGGTTATCCCAAAACACACCATAAGAAGGTCTGCCGAGTTTTTTGACTACATAGTTCTGTAAAAATATTGCCAAGCTGTGGGCTTGGGGATGATACCAAAACGTGCCGAATCCCTTGGTTTTTTCAGCATCGCCATTATCGGGTAGAGAGTTGTGATGTATGGAAAGTGCGATCGCTGGTTCTTCTTTACTAATAATTGCCTGACGTTCTACTAGGGAAACTTCGCGATCGTCCTCCCGCGTCATCACCACCGTTGCTCCTCGCTTCACCAATTCGTCGCGCAGCAACTTAGATATCACCAAATTCACATCTTTTTCTAAATATCCAGTTGGGCCACTGGCACCAGTTTCTTTACCGCCATGCCCTGGATCTAGTACAATCTTGAAATTAGCTAAAGGCTTGCGTCTTGTGTTCCCGATTTGAGGCGGATGACGCAAAGCCAAAACCAGGGTTGTACCGTCGTATCTTAGCTTATATCCCCACTGTTGAGCTTTTTTGAGGTTAAAGGTGTATTTTACTTGTCCTGGAGCTTCCTGTTGCCAATCTAGGCGAGAAATTAGGGGGTCATCATCCAGGCGAATAATGTCGGTTTGGGCAGTGGTATTGTAGAGAGTAAGAGCGATCGCTTGCTGACTTTGTTGTACGCTCACAGGTACAGGAACTTGTAAGGGGAAAACTATCTCTGTCGCACCAGGGAGTGGACGGTATCCGACACTGCGAATTATTGTCTGTGGTTGAATTGCACCAGGTAAAATGCGCGTTTCTTTACTATTAATCCAAGCGCCATAGTCTAGGCGCAACCATTCACCTTCCCTACCTGTAACTGTTGCGCGTGTGCCTTTGGGCAGTGGTGTGAGTCGAGAATAATCGGTGTTCGGGCCAGTGCGAGCAACGCCTGCATCTGCCGTGATCTCAGCAATTGGCAACTCTGCTCTTGAGAGGATTTGAATCTTACCAGATCCTAGCTGAGTTATCGTCTTGCCATTGAGCGTCAGTTGAAACTGAGGTTGTCCCAGATCGGCGGCTGTTGCCACCGTGGTGCAACCTTGATAATTGCCTACGCTAGACTGGGCATAAGGCTGATTTTGCCCTGTCAAAACTGCCAAATTACTTGGTAGTTGTGCCTGTTGAGGTTGGGGTGAAAGGGCAATAGTTTGATTAGCCAACTTCACAGAGACATTAGCGTTAGGGGGTGCGACCCCTTGAGGAAGTTTTGCTAACGCGCTAAAACAGATTAGTTCCCCCGGTAGTCTGGCAATATCAGCTGCGGGAGTCAGAGAATCTTTAGCAAAGCCTAAACCTTGTGGTAGCTCAGGACTAGTGGTAAGCCTTGTCACTTTAATCTGGAGTTCTTGATTGTCGTGACGCACAGTAAAAAGATTCTCCCCCAACTGCAAGGGGAAACTAGGGGAAAAATGACCAGCTTTGCTGCGGGTAACTGGCTTACTATTGATCAAAACCTGACCATCTGGTGGTGCAGTACCCAGAAAGAAGATTTTTTCGGCACTCGTCTGATAGTTTGTCTGGGGAAAAACGACTATAAGAGATGGCTCTGCCAATGCTACTGAGGAGGTGAGAATACAGCCTAATATTACTAATCCTAAGAGGTTTTTCACAGCAAATCACAGAAGATGACACCACAATAACTGTGGCACAATGACGGGATGTATTTTTAGAAGTTGTTAGAAATTCAAACTCTTATGACTAAGTTTATCTTTGTAACTGGAGGCGTAGTTTCCAGTATTGGTAAGGGCATTGTAGCAGCAAGTCTAGGGCGTTTGCTCAAGTCGCGCGAATATTCGGTGTCGATTCTGAAACTCGACCCTTATATCAATATCGATCCTGGCACAATGAGTCCCTTTCAGCATGGGGAAGTATTCGTTACCCAGGATGGTGCGGAGACAGATTTGGACTTAGGGCATTACGAACGCTTTACCGATACCTCAATGTCGCGCTTGAACTGTGTTACTACTGGCTCGATTTACCAGGCAGTGATCAATAAAGAGCGACGCGGAGACTACAATGGCGGTACTGTACAGGTTATTCCTCATATTACCAATGAAATAAAAGATCGGATTCTGCGAGTTGCTAAAAGTACAAACCCCTCTGTAGTGATTACAGAAATCGGCGGGACGGTGGGAGATATTGAATCACTGCCGTTTTTGGAAGCAATTCGCCAGTTCCGCAAAGAGGTAGGACGGCAAAATGTGCTGTATATGCACGTAACCTTAGTACCGTGGATTGCCTCTGCGGGTGAGATGAAAACTAAACCGACGCAGCATTCAGTTAAAGAACTGAGATCCATTGGCATTCAACCAGATATTTTAGTTTGTCGCAGCGATCGCCCCTTACCCAAGGGATTAAAACAAAAATTGTCGGGATTTTGCGATGTACCCGAAGAATGTGTGATCACTTCCCAAGATGCCAAAAGTATCTATGAAGTGCCGCTAAATCTGGAATGGGAAGGAATGGCAGAACAAGTGCTGAACTTGCTGCAAATGGAACAACGCAAACCAGATTTGACACAGTGGCAAACCCTGGTAAAACGGTTACATAGTCCCAAGCACGAGGTAGAAATTGCCATTGTCGGCAAATATGTGCAGTTAAGTGATGCCTACCTATCTGTAGTGGAAGCGCTGAACCATGCTGCAATCTCGACTTATGGCAAACTGCGCCTGCGTTGGGTGAACTCAGAAGATTTGGAAACTGAACCAGCCGAAACTCATCTTAAAGGTGTCGATGGCGTAGTTGTGCCAGGAGGTTTCGGTGTTCGGGGGGTGGATGGTAAAATTGCTGCGATTAAATATGCGCGCGATCGCCAAATTCCCTTTTTGGGTTTATGCCTGGGAATGCAATGTTCTGTGATTGAGTGGGCTAGGCACGTAGGGGGATTAACAGATGCTAATAGTGCTGAATTTGACCCCTATACAACCGATCCGGTAATTAATTTATTGCCAGGACAGCAAGAAGTAGTTGATTTAGGGGGTACAATGCGCTTGGGGCTATATCCTTGTCGTGTCATACCTGATACTCTAGCTTTCAAGCTTTATCAAGAAGATGTAATTTATGAACGACATCGACATCGATATGAGTTCAACAATGATTACCGCGAGTTGTTATTGAAGTCTGGCTATGCGATCAGTGGCACTTCTCCCGATGGACGCTTAGTTGAAATTGTGGAATTACCCAAGCACCCATTCTTTCTTGCTTGCCAATTTCATCCAGAATTCCAATCGCGCCCCAGTACCCCTCATCCCTTATTTAAAGGCTTTATTCAAGCAGCGATCGCTCTTTCTATCTCAACATCTGATCAACCAACACCATTGGAGGTGTCTTGAAGAAGAATGCAGAATCCAGAATTCAGAATTCACCAATCTTTCAGTCGGGGATTGGGACCCGCCACTACGAAAGTTGACCACCAAATCTATGATTTGGTGGGGGTCTAAAAAGAGGTTATTCATCCGCCAGTCATACAGAATTCATTCTGAATTCTGAATTCTGACTCCTGACTCCTGAATTCTGTTCGATAAAAATTCATAATAGATAATTAATTGCAACATTAACTTAAGGCTTCAGCAAATTTGGACATCCAGGGTGCATCATTCGTAAATTTCGGACTTGAGGAGATGTTGTGGCGTACTGGGTGAGAATCCTTTACGAGAGGAGAGAATATGTAGTGAATTTTGAGCGTGTCCATGCCTTTTGTTATGAACTGAATGGCAGGGTTACTTTTTGGTTGCCCGATAGTGCCATTCCCATAGTGATTAACCCGCAAACTAACTTGGAAGATTATCAAAAGATTCTCGATTATTTAGAATGTGTGACGGGGTTGAAATTAGATCACGCCCACTGGGTGAAAATTATTTACGAAAAAAATGAATATGTAATTAATCTCAACTGCATCAGTTCCTTTTGTCATGAACCGAACGGCAGGATAACTTTTTGGTTGCCAGATGGGACTATCCCCATCATTATCAACCCTGTGAGTAATCCTGAATCATATCAAAAAGTCGTGCAATACGTTAAGAAAGCAACTGGATATTCTTTGTCTTAGGAATTAGGACAATATTATTGTACGTATGAATCTAAGTGTCAATGCTGCATAGTATTAAGCGCTAGTAATTTCTGTATCAAATTTATCAACCTCATCCCTGTTGCGGGATCAAGTTGCTAGATCCCGGATTTCTCACCACATTTCTCAAAGCCTTATAAAACAGAATTCAGAATTCAGAATTCAGAAGTAAAACAGGGTTTATACCTGGCTTTTTGACGAATGGTTGTGTACTTCACTTTCCTTGAAATCTGCTGTAGGTTCCTCAAAAGTCTTCCTTAATGAAAATAGTTGGGTTAAGCAATAGCGAAACCCAACTTATAATTCTTCCTCATCTTTATCTTTTTTTTCCAGGAGGTGAATTGCGCTGAGTGAGGTTATCAATTTGTAATTGTTGCCGTCCGTTAGTGATAATTCGCAACATATCTTTGAGATCCTGCTCGATATTTCCCAAAACGCCATCGGCATATTCATCAGCACCATCTTCAATTTCTTGAGCGTGTGCGATCGCAGTTTGTCGCATTTGCTCTAACTCTTGCTGACAAGCATATCGCTTGCGCTCAATCTCGGCGAGGGTTTCTTGCATTATCGCCTCACACTCTTGCTGCGCTTGTCGCCGCAGTTGTTCAGCTTCTTGTTCTGCCTGTTGAATAATATCGCTTTCAGCTAAAATTTGCGCTCTTTTTGCTTGCGCGGCCTCAACAACCTGCTGGCCATACTCTTCCGCTTCCAGCAGAATTTCATCCTTTTGTTCCAGAATCACTGCTGCTTCTTGAAAAAGTGATGGTAAAGCCAGCCGGATGTAATCAAGCTGATCGAGTAACTTTTCTTCATCTATGAGTGTGCGTCCCGTCAGTGGAATTCTGAGACTAGAGAGAACCATTTCCTCTAGACGGTTGAGTTCCTGCTGAATATCTATGCTTCCCTCTCCACCGAGATATTCTTGAGGGGGGGGATTGCTTCCGTTGAGATTGGGTTCAACATTGGAGAGTTGTGATTGTAGCATTGGTATATTTCTAGAGCAATGTGTGGGGGAACAAGATGATCGATAGAACCACCAAACCTTGCAATCTCTTTTACCACACTACTACTTAAAAAACTATACTCATTTGAGGTTGCGAGAAAAACTGTTTCTATTTGGGTAGAAAGAGTTTTATTAGTGTGAGCCATTTGCAGTTCCACTTCAAAATCTGACACAGCCCGTAAACCCCGTAGCAAAACTTGTGCTTTTCGCATTTGGGCATAGTTGACGGTAAGACCATCAAAGCTGTCTACATCTACATTCGGTAGATGTTGTGTAGAATGACGGATCTGATCTAGGCGTTGCTGCACACTAAAAAGTGGCATTTTGTTAGGGTTCCGCAGTACAGCGACAATCACCTGCTCAAACAGCCGACTAGCGCGCCCGATGAGGTCAAGATGTCCCAAGGTTATGGGGTCGAAGCTACCAGGATAAATAGCAATCACAATTTTAGATAGATCAAAGTCGTTTAGGTGATTATATCGAAACAGTTTTGTGTAACTTACTCAAATCTACCATCTTGCGCTCTGGGTAAAAATGTTAAAATCTCGTTTCCAGCAAGAAGCTGGAAATGCAGTTCCTAGTGGCTCTGCCACCAGTCTTGAGGCGGAGCCTCAATGAGGGGCATTCCCAGTCTCCGACTGGGAACGAGATAATGAGATAATCTGCTAAAAGGTGGTTCTAGGCTGGCTTTCACCTTAAGTTGACACGGATGAGCATTGCTGTGCCATTAGAACAGATGTGGTTCAAATAAATGAAAACTGCTGTAAACTCAATTGTTCTAGACTCCTAAATATGGATGCTGGATTTTTACCTGCGTCTTCACAATTCCATTGTGATAGATTCAAGCGTAACTCCCCAGTATTCGAGACACAAGAAAGTGCGTACTTAGCAAAGTGCGCGGGTAGTTAACGAACTTTTTTAGGTAATTTCTCATGGCACTGGATTTTTCCGCCTTGCCCTTGGCGTTTCAATTTACTTCTCCAGGACCGATTCTGGTGAAAATAGGGCCATTAACTATCCGTTGGTATGGCTTATTGATTGCCACAGCAGTATTAATTGGCGTCATCCTTTCCCAGCATTTGGCAAAACGCCGTAATGTCAATCCTGAGTTGCTAGGCGATTTGTTTTTTTGGTTGTTGATTGGGGCAATTCCTGGCGCACGGCTATATTACGTTTTCTTTGAGTGGTCAAAATATGCCCAAACTCCAGGAAAAATCTTTGCTATCTGGGAAGGAGGTATTGCGATTCACGGAGCAATTCTTGGTGGCGTTTTGGCTGCGTTAATCTTTGCCAAAATCAAGCAGGTTTCTTTCTGGCAACTAGCAGATTTAGTAGCGCCTTCGCTGATTTTAGGGCAAGCGATCGGACGTTGGGGCAATTTCTTTAATTCTGAGGCTTTTGGCAATCCTACTAATTTACCTTGGAAGCTGTATATTCCACCAGACCATCGTCCTCTAGAATATGCTAGTTTCGATTATTTTCATCCCACCTTCCTCTACGAATCTCTATGGGATTTAATGGTGTTTACGCTACTAATAACGTTGTTTTTCCGGTCTTTATCCGGTAAGCCACGCCTGAGGGTAGGCACGCTCTTTCTAGTTTACTGGCCAGCTTACAGCTTAGGACGCTTGTGGATTGAAGGCTTTCGCACTGATAGCTTGATGCTAGGGTTTTTACGGATGGCACAAGTAGTCAGTAGTCTAGGAATTTTATTGGGATTAGTTGGGTTGGCTTGGCTTTACTTACTTAAACGCCCTTTACCCGATGTAGTTCCTACTCCTAAGCTAAATGGGGAGAGTGGGAGATGAGGGGAGTAAGAATTTTGGATTTTAGATTTTAGATTTTAGATTGAAATTTAATCCAAAATCTAAAATCCAAAATCCAAAATTGAATTGCCCAATGACTAAAAATAAAAAATGCCCCAGAATATTCTCTAGGGCTTAACCAGGGTGCATCTACCATTACTCTCTACTAGGAGAAGAGGGTGAATCCGGAAAGATACTGAGAAAATGCCCAAAAAATTTTTTTGAGGGATTGCCGTGTGTGCTTTTAAGAGTGAATATACAGAAGACTTAAGCTATAAAAAAACATTATATGCTGTAGAACCATCTGTGTATATTGTGGGGGCAGGCCCTGGAGATCCTGATTTATTAACGGTGAAGGCGCAGAAACTACTGGCTGCTGCTGATGTGATTTTATTTGCTGATTCTTTAGTACCCGAACAGATTTTAGAACTTTGCCGAGAAGATGCGGAGATAATTAGAACTGCAAATCAGACTTTAGAAGAGATTTTACCGATTATGATCGATAGGGTGCGATCGCAACACAAATCTCTAGTCCGTCTCCATTCTGGCGACCCCAGCCTCTACAGCGCCATCCACGAGCAAATGCACCTCCTCGCCGAGGCAAATATCCCTTTTGAAGTCATACCAGGTATCAGCGCCTTTCAAGCTGCTGCTGCTAAACTCAAAGTCGAACTGACTGTCCCTGGTTTAGTCCAAACCATCATTCTGACACGCATCAGTGGACGTACAGAAGTCCCCGCTACTGAAGAATTAGCCTCTCTTGCAGCACATCAGGCTAGCCTTTGCCTATATCTCAGTGCGCGTCACGTCGAAAATGCTCAAGCTAAACTACTCGAACATTACCCAGCCGAAACCCCCATTGCAATTTGCTTTCGCATCGGCTGGCCTGATGAAAAAATCAGGGTTGTTCCCCTTAATCAAATGGCAGACTGCACTCATCAAGAAAACCTAATTCGCACTACACTTTATATAATCAGTCCAGCACTCTCGACAGCAAAAGGGCGATCGCGTTTATATCATCCCGAACATAATCATTTATTTCGCTCTTGACATCCTCCCCGCCATAAACGGTCGGGGATTCCTAAGACTCACGACTTAGGTTTCTGTTTCATAGCAACCGCCTCCACCCCCTAAGAGGATTTGGTCTTATGTTCGCTCCACAGACTTTACGACTGCGTGTCCCGCAGCAACTTGAAAACAAACGAAATGTTCAGGTGTTTTGTAACTTAAGGATGTTTCCATTGCCTCTCGTTCTTATCCCAGTCTGCCGACATTTGGGCGCCATCGATAGTCTTCTATCGAACTTTGGTGTTAGGCTTTCTGTCTCCGATGTCTGGGTGGGTCAACGACCGCTTCTAACTCTACCACAATACCTCTAATATAAAGCCGTCCTTTAAGGACGGGATTTTAAACTCAACTTTCTGATAAGACCTCACGGAATGCGGGAAACTCAGTCTCTGTGAGGGCTGAGAGGAAAAAGCGGCACGAGCAGTAATTAGCCGTCATCCTGAATGTAAAGGCTGTTCTTAGCAACATCACAACATTAAGCCTTAACATCACAACATTTAGTCTTAACATCACAACATTAAGCCTTAACATCACAACATTTAGTCTTAACATCACAACATTAAGCCTTAACATCACAACATTAAGCCTTAACATCACAACATTAAGCCTTAACATCACGACATTTAGTCTTAACATCACAACATTTCGGTATAAGGGACTTCCAAATAAAAAAATACTCAACTACTTCTTGTGGGGTAATTTATTTGTTGTCAGTCCCTAACCTATTATTTAGTTTTCTGGCGGACAAAGTTGCTGCACTCTTTGGGGAAGTTGCCGACACATCTGCTGGAATCCTTGAGGATTAATTTGCCACCAAGCAAATAATCCCAGACTTGTACCCCCCACAAGCAACGCCAACACTCCCCCCAGCCTTACCAAACGTTTATCCCGCTTAGGTTTTGTAATTAAAGTTGGTGGGATTTCTGGGCTTACAAATGGTTCCTCTGAAAGATCCAAATCTAGATCCAAATCTAGACCCAAATTTAGATCCAAATCTAGATCCAAATCTGGCAAAGTTTGCGAACTTTCTGTAAAAGAAATTGGTTCCTCTAGTTCCTCTTGTATTTCTGCTTCTATAATATCTTCAGGCAACGCCGGAGTCACAGGTACTAAGTATTCTGGAGAGACACGGTAATAAGTGAGAACAACCGACGTATTATCACGCCCATTTTTTTCGTTTGCCAAGTTAATCCAATTGCGGACAGCATCTTCAACTGTCAGTTCACCCGTGAACACGGGTATTGCATAATCCTGCCAAGATTGTTCCACCCAGTTATTATCACTTAAACCATCAGAACACAGTAGCAATATACCATCTTCTTCCACAATCAATCGCTGAAGCTTAAGACGTAAAGATTCTGCATCTTTTGTCCCCAACGCTTGAGTTAAAGCACTAGCATCTGCTCTCAAAAGTGCCTTTCGATACAAGCTTTTAGCAAAGCGTACTTCCCGCGTTGCCACATCATCATCTACTGTCAGTAGTTGGCAATAATTGCGAGTAATCCAATAGGCACGGCTATCGCCAACATTAGCCAAGTAAAGTTCATGAGTATTATTTGATTGCCACTCAGTACTCGTCTCTACTTGTTGGGGAACTTGTACCGCCATTACAATAGTTGTAGCCATGCGTTCTTTGCCCTGGCGTTTTTGTTCGTTATTGCGCGCACAAATCAGATTATTTACTACTCGTAAACTTGCTTCTAATTGTTCCTGCAACAACTCTGGTGGTACAAGTACAGTTTGTTCTGTTACCTCCGTTAATAAAGCGCGAATTTGCAACTTTACAGACTGCACTGCCAACTTACTGGCAACCTCACCGCCTTCATGTCCACCAATGCCATCGCAAACAATCGACAAGTGAGACAATAAAGGTTCATCTAAGTTACTCAAAGCATTGGGGTAGCAAGCGTCTTCATTTTGCGCCATAACTAGGCCAATATCTGTAGAGCCTGCCACCTTCAGAACTAATGGCAATTTTGCCGCAGATGCTAGTAGTAAATTATTAAGTTGAATATTAATAGCCTCTAACTCAACCTCAGTTTCACACATCTGCTGAACTATGTTCTCTAGCCCTTTGGCGACTGATGCCTTTGCAGACGCTACCCAAAACCGCCAACACTGCCCCAGATTTTGTAAACTTAGCTTCTCATCTGCTGTTTGATAGAGTTCTAACAGTTGCACACACCAACCTTGGACTCTCAAGTTATCTACTACCAATAAACTGCGGCTAAGTCCCAATTCTGATAAAGGTATCCAAAGTTGGAGAATTTGCCACAGCCAATAAACTTGTCGTACCGCCGTTGCTTGCTCCCATGCCTCAACAATAGTTGGATAAATATTTCCTGTCTCATCTATCGGCACATTTTCCAATAAGAGGATATCAGTTGTATCTCTTTCAAAGTTAGAAGCAAACCCATAAGCCTGGGGCAAATGCAACCGCTCTTGATATAACAGTAGATAAGGAATTACTTCTTTTGGCAATTCTTCAGGTACATCTGGCGGCAGTCCCGGTTGAGTATCCAGCCAAATCTGGGGACTAATTACCTCATATCTGTCTGCAACCTTTGTCCCTGGTGAGATTTGAGTAGACAATGAGCCAGTAGCCCAAAGATAGCGGTGAACTAAAGGAGTTTGACAGCTGGCACAAACACTATCTTCCATAGGATTAATCGGGCTATTACAGCCTGGATTTATACAATAGATTATCAGTTGAGTAGAAATCATAAAGATATAAATTTAAGAAACCAATCAACTTATTGGCAATGACTTGAAGGCTAGAATAGACTGGATTGGTGTACCGCTAGCTACACCTTGTTACTGAAATTAATCAAAATTATTGGTAAAAAGACCAAGTTTTGATTTCTGTAAATAACTTACGTCTGGCTGTATCTAATCGTAGAAATAGATTTACGTCAATGTAGAGTTTAGGATGGCGTTATGCCAAGTTTTACCTTAATCTGGCTTCTGGCAGGAGCAATTCTATGTCTAACGGAATTGTTCTTACCATCGGCGTTTGTCGCCTTCATGATGGGAATTAGCGCTTTTGTGGTGGCGCTGCTGTCTGGAGTGGGTTTAGGAAGTGTATGGTTGCAAATTGCGGTTTGGCTGTTGGTTTCCACAGCACTAATCGTGCTTTCTCGTCGGTTTTTGCAACCGCGACAACGCAAATCTAAAATTCGGGATGCAGTCATAGCTGAAACCTTAACAGAAATTCTGCCTGGGAAAACAGGGCGGGTGCGGTATGAGGGAAATTCTTGGCAAGCAAGATGCGACGATGACAAATTTACCGTACCACCCCATCAAAGAGTTTATGTAGTTAGGCGAGAAGGCACTACTTTGATTGTGATACCAGAAAATTTGTTGAATTCTTAGTTATTGGGGAGTGGGGAGTGGGGAGTGGGGAGTGGGGAGTTAGGAGAGACGCGATTAATCGCGTCTGTACAGGAGTTAGGAGAGACGCGATTAATCGCGTCTGTACAGGAGTTAGGAGAGACGCGATTAATCGCGTCTGTACAGGAGTTAGGAGTTAAGAGTTAGGAGTTAGGAGTTTAGAATTATCCATCCCCCTCATCTCCCTACTCCCTACTCCCCACTCCCTACTCCCTTTTTTAAATTAGGAGATTCACAATGGAACAGTTCTTTTTGCTTGTCTTTTTAGCCCTTGGTGGTTCTGCTGTAGCAGGATCTGTGAAAGTCGTCAATCAAGGTAATCAAGCTTTGGTGGAAAGATTGGGTAGTTATAACAAAAAACTGGAACCAGGACTAAACTTTGTCATTCCTTTCCTAGATAGAGTTGTCTACCGAGAAACTATCCGAGAAAAAGTCTTAAATATTCCTCCCCAACAGTGCATCACCCGTGACAACGTTGGCATTGAGGTAGATGCAGTGTTTTACTGGCGGATTGTGGATATGGAAAAAGCCTGGTATAAGGTAGAAAATCTGGAGTCGGCAATGGTAAACATGGTGCTAACTCAAATTCGCGCCGAAATGGGACAACTAGAGTTGGATCAAACTTTTACTGCTCGTTCCCACATCAGTGAACTTTTATTACAGGATTTGGACGTTGCTACCGATCCTTGGGGTGTGAAAGTTACACGGGTAGAACTGCGAGACATTATTCCGTCTCAGGCGGTGCGAGAATCGATGGAATTGCAAATGTCGGCTGAACGACGCAAACGGGCAGCAATTTTAACTTCTGAGGGCGAACGCGAAGCTGCTGTCAATAGTGCTAGAGGTAAAGCTGAGGCGCAAATATTGGATGCTGAGGCTCGTCAAAAATCGACAATTCTGCAAGCGGAAGCTGAACAAAAGGCGATCGTTCTCAGAGCCCAAGCTGAACGTCAGCAGCAGGTTTTAAAAGCCCAGGCGATCGCAGAGTCTACAGAAATTATCGCCCAAAAGCTCCACACTAACCCCAATGCCAATAAAGCAGTGGAAGTTCTGTTTGCCTTGGGCTATCTGGATATGGGTGCAACAATTGGTAAAAGTGATAGCAGCAAAGTCTTATTTATAGACCCGCGCACTATCCCTGCTGCTTTTGAGGGTATGCGCTCCATTATCTCAAATGGTCAGGTTGACTCTAACGAGTTGTTTTCTAAGCAAATACCAGGATTAGAAAATAACCGCCCTGGTTAGGAATGGGGAGATGAGGGAGAAGCAATGCTCAATGCCTCGTGCCGTACATCAGCAACTCTCATCTCCAATACTTCCATCTCGAATACTTCCATCTGGCATAATGGTGTTTTGGAAGGATACTCTCCTGAATTCAACACCGTCCAAATTGGCTCCGGTCAAGTTAGCTCCATAGAAGCTAACGCGAGCAAAAATAGTATTGCTGAAGTTAGCTCCACTCAGGTCAGCTCCTCTGAATCCAGTATTTTCGAGCCTAGCTCCACTCAGGTTAGCACTTCTAAGATTGGCACGGAGAAAATTACTCATCCCCAAGTCGGCACCACTAAGATTGGCTCCACTGAGATTGGCATCATCAAAACTACATTGCCACGAGATAGCATTACTGAGATTAGCCCTACTAAGATTGGATCGAGACAAGATGGTTTCGGGCATATAAACTCCATTCAAGTCAGCCCCACTCAAGTTAACATCAGCCATGTAAACCTCAATCTTGGAACCACTCAAGTTAATTCCACTCAGGTTACAGCCTCTCAATCCTTTGTCACTGTAACTGAATTCAATAGCAGAAAAATTTCTCTCCCCAGCAGCGTAACGTCTCAACAATTCTTCAACAGTAATACTTTGTCTTTTGACGTTCATTTTTCAACACCATTACTCGCTTTGGTTCGGACGGTAGCACTATAGCTCCCCGTTAAAATATAGTTAATCTTAGATAGTTTCCAATGACAGCCCAAGAGTTAGAAACACAGTTACTATCCCTAACACCAGCCCAAAAGGTTGAAGCAATTCGCATCTTAACCCAAGGTATTAATACCAACAATCATGGAATTACGAAAACCCCTGGTGTAATGGGTGCTGATGCTTGTATTGCCGGAACACGCATTCCTGTTTGGTTATTGGCAACTTATCGACGACAAGGTGCTAAAGATGCTGATATTCTAGATCAATATCCTCAACTTACCGCAGCTGACTTAGTAACAGCATGGCTTTATGCTGAAGCATTCCCTCACGAAATTGATACTGCTATTCACGAACAAGAACAAGCTGATGCAATTTTAGATGCTTCTTAATTACGAATTACGAATTACGAATTACGAATTATTTAATCGTCGTGATTTTTTTAAATTACATAAGATAAAACCCGACCATACGGGAATAATTGCGTGCAAAGATGATTTAGACTAGAATCGATTAGCAATAAATATTGATGCGTTGATTTCTACAGAATCAACATTAATGGGACAAGTTATTCGCGTAAATAGATTTCCTTCTCCAAGACTATAGCAGTTTGCAGTTGAGTCCAATACAGACCTAACCCCCAACCCCTTCCCTACTAGCGTTGGGGAGTAAGATTCAAAACCTCTCTCCTAAAAGGAGAGAGGTTTGGAGAGAGGTCAATGATAAAATAATCAAGCTTTGATAAGTTGTAAAATATGACGTTATTTATTGAGCCAACCACAGCATTAAGTGTAGAAGAGTTCTTAAAACTACCAGAAACCAAACCAGCAAGCGAGTATTTTAACGGGCAAATCTCCCAAAAACCTATGCCACAAGGAAAACATAGCACTTTACAAGTTGAATTAGCTTCTGCCATAAATCAAGTGACAAAACCACAAAAATTAGCTTATGCCTTTCCTGAATTACGCTGTACATTTCAAGGTCATTCAATAGTACCGGATATTGCTGTGTTTGAATGGGAAAGAATTCCCCTTGATGCAAAAGGCAGAATTACAAATAAATTTGAAATTCCCCCAGATTGGATAATTGAAATTCTCTCACCAGAACAATCACCCAACAGAGTTATCCGCAAAATTACATTTTCTATCCAACATGGTGCAAAGCTAGGTTGGTTGCTCGATTCTGATGATGAGTCAATCATGATTTTTGAACCCAACAAATTACCAGAATTAAAAGAAAAGCAAGATGTTTTACCCGTTTTAAGTGTTTTGGAAAATTGGCAATTAACAGTTGCAGACGTATTTATACCAATTTTTTATGAAGCTGCATAGAATTCGATCCCCCCTAGCCCACGCCAGTCGCTCATGGGGGAAACCCCCAAGACCGCGCTGGCTCCCCTTAATAAGGGGGGAACCGGAAAAACATCTATCAAAGTCCCCCAATTTATCGGGGGATTTAGGGGGATCAAGATATGTGCAACTTCACATTAAATTGGTATTAGTTGGTTGAGCTTTGTTTGAATAAAGCATAATGCTTGTATCTAAATAAATCAACGACGTTCCTCTGTACGTGCATTTATGACAGTTGCACTCAAAGACTCACCCTTAATCGCCAGCGAATCTCGAAATTTTTTCATAGTTGCTAACCGTTGTTCTTTTGGTAGCGGAGGAACCAAACGAGCTACGGCTTTATCTTGGTCTAGCAAAATTACTTCTTCTCCCCTAGCTACTCGTTCCAAGAGAGATTTTAACAAAGTATGTTCAGTTTAATTCCCCTGCCTAACGACGGCAGAAAGTTTTGTGGCAATGAGTCTTTATCCCCGTTACAAAACTGTACCCCAAGCGTTGCCGAAGGGCATCGCTTCCGACTTCTTTAATATGACTATTGATCAATCCCAGTAGCTTGATTTATCTGGCACTGACTGCACAACCCAAAAAACTCTAGGGTGTGATAAAAAACTTTAAACTTATGGTTGGATTCTAACTGGTCTTCTAGGTCATGAACAGGGCATTGATTAATCGGAATTGAGACACCACATTGCAAGCAAGTAAGGTGGTGTTTGTCTTGCTGCGCTAGGCTATAGAGGGCTTCACCGTTAGCTAAATTCCGCAGTTGTACCATGCCTTCGAGTTTTAAGGCTTCTAGGGAACGGTAAACTGTCGCTAAACCCATGCTCTGATTTGTGTTACGTAGCTCTACGTAAATGTCTTGGGCGGAAATGCCTTTTTTGATGGTTTTCAATAGGTTGAAAATACGCTCTTGACTGCGGGTGCGTATGGCTCTCATAGACAATTATTTAAATATACCACTGTAGTTGAAGCTGATTAGATGGGCTAATTGATCAATTAACTTTAACCGCTTCGTAATCTTATTTTCACTCAGTTGGAGGATAAAGTTATAGTATAGCGATCGCAGCATTCACCAAAAGCCCGTGCAAACCAAGTATTTAGCCAAAATTTTCGTAACGCTTCGTCCTTCAGTCTTAGACCCTGCTGGTGTGGCTGTACAATCCGGTCTTCAGCAATTGGGATACGATAACGTTGACCAGGTGCGGATTGGTAAGTACATTGAACTCACCATCACCTCGACTGATGAAAAGAAAGCGCGTCAAGACCTCGATCGCATTTGTGACCAAATGCTATCAAATCCCGTAATTGAAAATTACCGCTTTGAGATGATTGAAGTCGAAACCCAAACTGGGGTATTTTAGGGATTGGGCATTTGTCATTTGTCATTGGTCATTTGTCATTGGTCATTGGTTCATCTCCCTCATCTCCCCCATCTCCCCACTCCCCACTCCCCACTCCCCTTGACTAATCATGAAATTCGGCGTTGTTGTTTTCCCCGGTTCTAATTGCGATCGCGATGTTGCTTATGTAACCAGAGATTTGCTCTTACAACCAACTCGCATGGTTTGGCATCAAGAAACGGACATTGCTGATTTGGATGTCGTGATTATACCTGGTGGTTTTAGTTACGGGGATTATCTGCGCTGCGGTGCGATCGCCCGTTTTTCACCGGTGATGCAGCAGGTTGTCGAACACGCCCAAAAAGGTAAGTTTGTCCTCGGTATTTGCAATGGTTTTCAGGTATTAACTGAAGCTGGACTTTTGCCTGGGGTATTAACTAGAAATCGAGATTTGCATTTTATCTGCGATCGCGTTCCCTTAAAAGTTGAGCGGACTAATCTCTCATGGACGCAAGCTTATACCAATGGTGAAGTGATCACTTTGCCCATTGCCCACGGAGAGGGGCGATTCTACGCAGATGAAGCCACTCTCGCAGAAATTGAAGATAACGGTCAAGTTGTGTTTCGCTATGAAGGGGAAAATCCCAACGGTTCACTGAATAACATTGCCGGGATTTGCGATCGCCGAGGCAATGTGTTGGGGATGATGCCGCACCCAGAAAGGGCGTCTGACGCGATGCTGGGGAATAGCGATGGCTTGAGGTTGTTTCAGGGATTGTTAGAGAAAGTAGCGGCATTAGCGTAGAGTAAATATCAGGCAACTAGGTTGGGTTAGAGAGCGATCGCTATCTGAAAAATAATGAACGCGATTATTACTAGTCACCCCGCTTCCATTCCTCTCCCCCCCAGGGCTACGGTGTACACACAAGTCATCGAATTAAAACTCCTAACAGACATCCCTCTCCTTACCAAGGAGAGGGACAGGTTTTGCGTAGCATAACCAGGGTGAGGTTTCTTTGGGCTTAAAATTAGCTTACCATCCCCAAGTACCAGGAGCGCCTTTGAAAGGCCCAACAATATCACTGGTGATCCAACCGCCGTAGAAGTTACCTGGTTGTGGTTGCACTTCTTCGCCATTCACGTAGCAATTATCCATTAGATGAGCGTAAAAAGCTACAGAGTCCTTGAGAGAAGCAAAAGCTGGTGTCGGGTTAGGGTAGAACCAAGCAGCATTCTGAACTTCTTTTTCACCAACTCGGATTGTGTAGTAACCAGCACTTCCCTTCCACTCGCAAAAGCTAGATTGCGGCATCAGCTGCAAATATTCCATTTTGATATCCGCAGGAGGAATGTAGTAAGAAGGAGGATGACTAGTTTCTAAAACACGTTTGGCGTTGTGAGTATTTGCAATTATTACTCCGTTAAAGATTATTTCGATATGTTTACTTGTGTCCTCCAGACGAGGAGGACGGGGGTAATCCCAAACTGATTCTTGTCCGGGAGCGGGTTCGATGCGTTGAGAATTAACCATTCAAAATTGAAAATTGTTTGACTACAACTACTAACGTACCTCTTTAAGAGTATCAACTTGCTTGGTAAACAACTCAGTGAATAAACTGATCACACTGCGTTCTTCGCGCACTTTGATATTAGCACTGATGGACATACCTGATTGCAAGGTGACTTTTTTACCCTTAATCACTAAAGATTGTTTATCCAATGAGACTCTTGCCGGAAATCTATAAAACTGATGTGTTTGGTCTGGCGGTAATGCGTCTGACCCTATGTCAATCACTTCTCCCTTGATATCGCCAAACTCGCTGTAAGGAAAGGAGTCAATTCTGACATCTACCTTCATACCTTTCCGTACAAAACCAATATCTTTGTTAGTGATGAAAACTTCACCTATATAGTTTTCATTTGGGACAATTTGCAGCAGTTTTGTCGTTGGAGTCGCTACAAATCCAGGGTTTTTTGCTTGTAAATCGAAAATTTTTCCAGCTACAGGCGCACGGAGTTCTTCATATCTAATATTTAACTGTGATTGAGATATTTTACTATTGACATCTGCCAAACGCTGCTCATTATCCAGCACAACTTTCATGAATTGGCTATCGATTGCGGCAATACGCTGTTTATTATCAGCTATCTTATCCAAAATGGTCTTATCAGAAAGAGCCACCGTATTGCTTAACTCTTGTCGTCCTTTTTCTATATCAAACTGGAGGCGTTTTGTTTCCTCACCTAGTTGCGCTACTTCCGCCGTGCGGTTTTGTACTTCTTGTTGCTGGTTGAGATACTGAAGTTGAGAAATTCCACCTTCTTGTGCTAATGTCTTCAGCTTATTTAAAATCCCTCGTTGAATAGCTAAACTTGCTTTGCTATCTTCCAGCTTATATTGATTTTGACTAAGTTGTTTTTTGGTTTTTTCTACTTCCAATCGCGCTGCTGATGAGCGAGAGTCTAATTCTTTTTTGGCAACTTGTAAAAGTTTTTGCTCATCCATTCCTACCGCAGAATCTTGACCAGAATTTTTTAATTGAGTCCGCAATAACTCATTTTCTCTTACTAGTGCTGCCCGACTTTTCAACAGAAAAGCAGTTTCTGGTGGCAAATTCCCGCCCAAATATAAGACTTCAGATCCTGTGTTGGTACTTGCACCCATCAATCGGCGATAAATTTGGTTTTCTTTAATTAATGCAAGGCGAATTTTATTCAAAGAATTTAATTCAGCAAGAGAAGCGATAGAATCAAAAGTCAGGAGCAAATCTCCTGGCTTTACTTCTTGTCCATCTTTAACATTAACCGTTTTCACGACTCCACTCACAGGAGCCTGAATTTCTTTGACTGTTCCTTGTGGTTTTAATTGCCCTGTTGCTGGCACTACTTGCTCAATTTTTGCAAAATAAGCCCAACCAATTCCAAAACAGGCTAACAGAATTAGAGTAACCATGATTGTACGCGACCAAATTGGAGATTGGCGCAAGACGATGGATTGCTCAAATTCCTGAGTGTTTGAGTTAGTTAAAGACTCTTGAGCAGCTTTTTGTTGCTTTGTAAGTACCTGTGAATCTTGCTTTATTCCGTTTTTCTGATTGCCGTTGAGTTGATTCCCATTAAGTTGAGTCATAACGATTTTGGTTTTTGGGTTTGGGATTTTTTGTAGGGTGGGCGCTATTTATCAATGTCGAAAACCTGGATTTTGATATTTGTGAAATTGCCTACTCTACGCTGATTGCTGCATCTATGGAAGAGTTGGGCAAACAGAGAATTTTCTCATGCCATGCTCCCACCAGCAATGAGTAATTACAAATTAACATCTTGTTGCTGATACAGATAAGAATAATGACCTTTAAGAGCCATTAGTTCTTGATGGCTGCCTTGTTCTATAACCCTACTATTATCCATCACGACGATCTTATTTGCATTACTCACGGTGTTCAGTCGGTGGGTAATAAAAAATACTGTCTCACCCTTGAATGCTTTGGCTAAATTGAGACATATTTGCCGTTCTGTGGGATAATCTAATGCGCTAGTTGCTTCATCTAAAACTAATAATTTTGGTCGTTGTAAAACAGAGCGGGCGATCGCAATTCTCTGTCGTTGTCCACCTGAAAGTGCAGAACCCCGTTCGCCCACCCGCGTGTTGTAACCGTTGGGCAAGTTCATGATAAACTCGTGGGCGCAAGCAACCTGAGCCGCTTCGATAATTTCTTCGGTTGTGGCATCGGGATTCGTCAGAGCAATATTTTCCTGAACGCTGCCGTCAAACAATAATGTCTCTTGGGGAACTACGCCTATTTGTCGTCGCAGTGAATAAAGTTCCACTTTGGCAATATCATAATCATCAATCAAAATTCTGCCGGACTCGGTTTCGTAAAGTCTCAGTAGTAACTTCATCATCGTACTTTTACCAGATCCACTTTGTCCGACAATGCCGATAAATTGACCTGGAGAAAATTCGAGGGTGACATTAGAAAGTTGCAAAGGACCACTTGTGCCAAACCGGAAGGAAACATTTTCGTATTTCACTGCTCCCTTGATCGGAGGTAAGGGTATATTGTAGCGGTCTGTTTCTCCTTCTTGTGGTGTATCGACAATATCGCCTAAACGTTCTATAGACAAGGCAGTTTCTTGGAAGCTTTGCCAGAGTTGAGCCAAGCGCAATATTGGACTGGTGACGTAACCCGATATAATCCTAAAGGCAATTAATTCGCCTAAAGTTAATTGTTGTTGCAGTACTAAATAAGCTCCTACCCATAAAACTAGTAAGCTGCTGAGTTTGTTGAGGAAGCTGCTGGTAGAGTTGGCGAGGGTAGAAGTCACAACTGTTTTAAAACCTGCGGCAACAAATCGAGCGTAACGCTCTTGCCAGGAAAAGCGCGTTCGCAATTCAATATTTTGCGCTTTTACTGTTTGAATTCCTGACATCACCTCCACTAAATAAGATTGAGTTTCGGCGTTGCGTTCGGCTTTACCACGTAACTGTCTGCTAATGGTGGGAGAAGCAATTAAGATCACAATGATAAACACCGGAATTGTGCTTAAGCCTACTAAGGTGAGTTGCCAACTGTAAATCAGCATTACACCGATATAGACCACTGAGAATAGAGCATCTAACCCCACTGTTAAAGCAGTACCCGTGAGGAATTGGCGGATATTTTCTAGTTCGTTGATGCGAGTGGAAAGTTCGCCCACCGGTCGGCGTTCAAAATAGCGCAGGGGTAAACGTAGTAAGTGGTCGATGATTTCCGACCCTAAACTCATATCGATCCGGTTAGTGGTATCAACAAATAAGTAGGTTCTTAAGGTAGTCAGCACGGCTTCAAATATCCCGACTACTAATAGCAAAACCCCCAAAATATGTAGAGTACCAATACTATTTTGAGTGATAACTTTGTCGATAATTAACTGGACGACTAGCGGATTTGCCAAGGCTGCCAACTGCACGAAAAAGGAAGCAACAAAGACCTCTATCAGGACTCGACGGTAGCGTGACAAATAGGGCAGGAACCACCGGATACCAAAGCGCTCTTGGGGTGTTTCTTTGGTAGGAGTGAGCAGTAATACTCTAACTTGGGGCGGAAAGTTGGTTGGATCAACATCTAATTGTTCAATCAATTGGGCGGGTTTACAGCGCACAATTCCTTCGGATGGGACACCCACAACCATAGTATTTGCATCTGCTGCATATAAAACCGCAAAACTATCACCATAGCGAATTAATGCCGGTGTAGGAATGCGCGTCACAGAGGCTACTGGTAGCTCTATCAACTGCGCCTTCAGTCCGATTAACTCTGCTAGGTAAGCAGTAACTTGAAACGATATAGTACCCTGACGTTTGACTTGCTCAGTTAAGATGCGGCGAACCACCTCTCGACGAAAGGGCATTTCTAGCTGCTTCGCGATCATTTGGAAGCAGGCGAAGGCTGTATTTAGTTCTCCGTTACCACCAAAAAACGGGTATTTGCCTTTTAGCAAACTGTTTGAGGTCTGGGGCGCTGTCTGTGGAACTATTTCGTTTGATGCGTAGGGAATATCTAGTTCCTGGGTGCTATTTGATTTGGTGTCACTTACCACAAGTTCTATCTGATGAGGGACTTCCAAGATCAAATCTGACGGATGTATCCCCAGCAACCGGGCGGAGTTTTGACCGATGACTTGAATATTATCTCTATCATCGTGCGATTCTAGGCGATCGCTAGGTGATAAATTCGTGACTGTCCCACCGCCACTGATAAACCAGACTCTTTCGCGATCTAGTTGGTTGAATGGAGTTTTTCCGGGAGGGAGGTAATGTATTTTCGCCTGTGGTAAAGCCTTTTCTGACAGTTCTCTGAGGTTTAAAGTCGCGATCGCTTGCTTTTGCCAATAGGAACTGAGAATATCGAAAACTTCAACTAAATAACTGCGGTTCTTGCGAGCATCGGCAAAAGCTGGATATAAAGCCAGAAAGCTAAAATATGCTGAGGCATTCAAGGTTAAACATACTACTTCGGTGGAGGCGATCGCTGTTTCACAGGCGATATCGCGCAGCAAACCAATTTCGCCAATAATTTCGCCAGGTTGCAGTAATTTTAGAGTGATTGGCAGTTGCGTCTGGGGGTCATATCCCAACAGGCGCACTTGTCCCTCATAAATTATGGTGATCTGTTCCGGGAGACTTTCTTTACCAATGATTTTCTGACCGATGCGATAGCGCCAAGCTTGCACCTGTTCTGATAGATTGGCGATCGCTCCATCTGGTAACTGATCAAACCCTTCTAGGGTGGTGAGAAATTCGGCAAAAGTGTTCTTAATGTAAGTCATATAAAACAAGTCGAAGGAAAAAGTGAGGAATAAAGCCGAAAATATTAGGGAGCATCTCTTTTTATTAACAGTAGCAGTGTTTGGTTTTATGCCAGCAGCCGCAAGACTTCTCTAGTATTCAGTGTGTGCCTGAATATGTAAAAGCACAGAGAGTAACTTCATCTAATTGCAGTTCTGCATCCAGTTCACACGGTTCCTAATGTTATGCATTATTCAAAACCAAGATAGCGTAAATAGATCGAGGACAACTTATCACTTGGTTAACGCTACATAATTTACGCCATCATCGCGTTAATTTATACAAGTTGAAAATCAATATTTAGCATTGCAAGTATGCAAGATGGATACTTGTCATCAAACCAGGACACATAAAAATGAAGTCGGAAGTCGGAAGTCGGAAGTATTAAATCAAGACAGATACAACGGTAAGAGGGGTTTTTACCTACCTTCAGATACAAGGACTGTTTCTCTGACGAGACGCTAGCGCGAACGCGCAACTTGCGGGCGAGGTTTTGAACCTTCACTTTTTGATAAACGCCGTTGTTAAACTTAGCGTCGGATATTTGAATTTATGATAATTTAACATGAAAATATCACAAATGCTTTCCTAAGTAAATACCCTCATGAAGAATTGTGTAATTAAAAAAAACTTTAAATTTCTGAGTTATTTTTTACAAAATCTTCAATATAGGGATTGATACCATCACTATATAATCGGTGAAAAACAACAAACTTTCGTTGTCAAACAGTAGCTATGACATTTGGCCCAGATTAATTCAATAAAAATTAACTGGAAAAGTAAAGGTGAATATTTTTTGATCGCCTGAGAGTAATCAACTACTCAATTTATGAAGAAAAGACAATAACTGCCTTCAGTAAATCTACTAGTTTAATTAATATCGAGTCCATCCTTATATCCCACCTTCCGCACCCTAACTGTCACACATCAACAAAAAGCTGACAGAGTAGTACATAATAACTAAATTTGCTTAAAAAGTTAAGAGACTTAATGAGAAGAAGTAGTATTAAGTCTCTTGAATTGGCGAGAAGAGGAAGTTTTGTGACGAAAGGCAGAAGAAAGGGAAAACGCCATAGTTAAAAAAATTAATTGATAACAAAAAGAGAAATGATTTAATTACAACAGAAGACGTGGAGAATACTGTTGTGATGTTGAATGCTAAAGACATTGAAATTTAGAACATAGACCATCTAGGCATAGTAGCAGGAATAATAGATTCTATAGGATTAGTAGAAACAATCACTCTCATTAATAGGTGAAGAGAAATGAGAAAAAGTCAGCCCTGGTCATGTCGTTAAAGCCATGATATTGAATGGGTTAAGCTGTTGCGTATTTAATTTGTATATTGGACGCGCTCATGTTGCCCGCACTACAATATTTTTGGGTTTTCGTCTTATACAATTTAGCTGCACATCAACTTAGGATTTATATCAAAACCTTTGTATATGTTTCCCCAATATTTTGAAACAATAGCCTGTGAGCATTTAATAGGAGCAGGAGTAAAACCAGAATATCTCAACGACGATAAACTGGGGAGAGTCTGTGAAGAAGGCAGAAGGCAGAAGGCAGAGGGCAGAAGGTAGCAATATGGTCTGGGCTTCAGACCCACACCAATTGCAGGCCACCTTCAGCAGAGATTTTGGTGGGGGACTTAAACCCAAGTTCGGTCCGGTCACTCTCTGTGGACACGAAGCAGAACTCCCTTCTGCCTTCTGCCTCCTGCCCTCTGCCTTTCTTGTTAACATCTTGATTTATCGAACAGCAATATTGGCGCCAGTCGTCAGAATTCAGTTGGGTATTCTGAACGAAAAAGCGGATGAATAATCGGCGTTTTTGCACCCCACCAAATTTTCAATTTGGTGGTCTTCAATCAATCAGGGATTCAGACCCGCGACTGAAAGATTGGTGAATTCTGAATTCTGGATTCTGAATTCTTCTTCAATTATCTCATCCGAATCTATCTGCCATCAATTCTTATTGCTGCTTATTGACAATAAGTTTTGATGCCATTTTTGGTGATTCATGGCGGCTCAAATGTCTTTTTTGTCTTCAGATGTTTGTTTTTATTCTTGCTTACGTGTTTTTCTCAGTAATTTCCGCTTGTGACACTTGGGGGTGCGGAAGGTGGGTTCTATCTGTTGGCTTTTGATTGTCTGTCAACACCTGATTACAAAGTATAGGTAAAATCTTCTACCAGCATACCGGGAACTAAACTACCTCCAAGTTGACGACTCTCGTATGTACCTACTTCGGGAATGAATTCTTGAAATGTGGTCAAATCTACTAAGTTTTCTCCCCAAAAGCGATAGAGACTTTCATCAAAACGTAAGTTTTCAATGGGGGCAATAATTTCTCCATTTTCTACCCAAAAACAAGCATAACGGGTCATGCCTGTGATTCTACCAGTTTGGCGATCGCTCCAATTCAAGTAATGCAAATTTGATAAATATAATCCTGTATCTAAACTCGGAAAAATCTGCTCAAAAACTAAATTTCCTGGACTCACTTCTGGCGCTCGTAAAGTCTCTGAACCATTAGCACCATTGGCAATTTTTTGATATTCTTTAGCAGTTCGAGAATTCACCAGAGTGTTTACTAAATCTCCTTTTTCTATTATAGGTATCTCCGGCGCTGCTATTTCTCCCAATTCATTAAATCGCGGTACTAATCCCCGTTGAAAGTTTTCTTTCAAACTAAATGCGGTCGAAAGTTGTTTTTCTTCACGCCATAGAGCAGCTAAAGCGCTGTTTCCTTGTTGGATATCAGCTTCGCTCACAGATCCCCAAGAAAGCATCATTAATAAATCTGCAACAGCAGCAGGTGCAAAATAACTTTTGTACTGTCCTCGCGGCAATTCTTTAGCTGGGCGAGAAAGTAGTTCTAGTTGCTTTTTGGCTTCGCTGATTTTGGCTATATAAGCAGATTTATCCCAATCACTCCCGGCAAATGTGCCTTTAACTGCTTGTCCAGAGGTGGTGAATAGAGAATAATCTAAGGTAAAAGAATCAGTAGCAAACCAGTGTTTCTGTCCGTTAGAATCACCATAAGCTTTAATTACTATTCCCCCTGCATATATCCCTGTAAAATCTAATTCAGCAACTAGCTCCAGCACAGTTGGTACTACTGCTTCCGTCGCCAATAAATTCCCAGAATGTAGTTCTCTACTGGTATTATTTCCTAATGGCAAAACTAGATATGGATCGATGGGTAATAGAATAATTTCCTCACGTAGTTCCTGCAAAGCAGCATATGTTAACTGCCAATCTACGTCCCAATTTCCAGTAAAGGGAAACTGTCGAACACTGCTGCGTTGGTCTGCCATCAAAGTTAGTTCAATCCAACCATCAGCAACACAACCAGTTTGTCGTACTTTCGCATGATTGAAACGAGTAAATTGACTTCTTTCACTGCTTAGTCTTACAGTAAAGTGTTCATTTTCTGCTTTTTTGATAAGTAGAGTTTCAATCAGTCGATTAAAGCTGACTTCTAACGCAGATAATTCCTCAATTTTCATAGATATTAAATATTAATAGGGAGTGGGGAGTGGGGAGTAGGGAGTCGGGAAAGAAGACGCGGGGACGCAGAGAATGATAAATGTCTCTGTGTTTCCGTGTCTCCGTATCTCTGTGTCCCCGTATCCTCTTTAACTTCCTCCGCCAAAAACTTCGACATTAGCAAATACACAAACAGGTGAACCATGTCCTACCCAAATGGCCTGATTTGGTTCTCCTTTACCACAGTAGGGAGTACCATACATTTGCCAGTTGTCAGCATTTCCTACTTGGGTTAAGCTGTGCCAAAACTCTGGTGTTGTGGCGCGATAGTTGGGATTGCGGAGGGTTTTAGTAAATTTACCGTTTTCAATTAATTTAGCGTACTCACAACCAAATTGAAATTTGTAGCGGCGATCGTCAATTGACCAAGATCGGTTAGATTCCATGTAAACGCCGTGTTCTATCCCAGCAATAATGTCTTCAAAGGTAGCGTTTAAAGGCTCTAAATTCAAGTTTGCCATGCGATCGATCGCTGGTCGATTCCATGAGGAAGCACGGGCACAGGCAACTCCTGCTACACCTGCTCTGGCTTGACTCTCCAGACTGCCTAAACCCCGTTGGAGTACTCCTTCTTTAACCAAAAACTCCCGCGTTGCGACAGCACCTGTATCATCAAAGCCATAGCTGGCAAATTCACCAGGCACGGTGGGATCAAAAGTAATATTCATCAGTGGCGAACCATATACTAGGTTGCCAAAATCACTTTTATTAACAAAGCTGCCCCCAGCATAGTTACGCTCATCTCCCAAAATTCGGTCAATTTCGAGGGGATGCCCGACACTTTCATGGATTTGCAGCATCATTTGATCTGGGGCTAAAACTAAGTTGGTGCAGGTAGTTGGGCATTCTTCTGCTGTCAAAAGTTCTACTGCTTGTTCGCCAATTTGCCGCACCCGATGCCATAAATCTTCTTGTTTTAATAGTTCGAGTCCACCTTGGTAACAGTTTGCTTGTGAGCCGTTGTTGCTGCGCTGCTGTACAATCACCCCATCTTGGGCAGTGGCTCCGTAATTAGTGCCTATAGATAGTATTTTTTGATAGACTTCTGAACCGTTGCTGCTGACAAACCAAGATTCTCTCTCGGTTGTGCTAGCACTGGCTATGGTTTGCACAATCTTGTCGTCAACTTTCAGCGTTTGGCAAATACGAATCAGTAAATCGTTGATTTCTCCCGGACTCAAAGCATTCAATGGCTCAAGAAATGGAGATTTATATTCACCAACGACTTTAGGGCGCTCACTTTCACCGAAGGGATGTATCCACCATTCACTGGCTGCTAGTGCCTGTTTATAAGCTGTTTGAGCAGCCGCTTGTAGAGACGGTAATTCTAGAGAGTTAGTAGCTGCATAACCCAGACAGCCATTAACCAAAACTTCCAGCATCGCTCCGACAGTGAAGGATTTGCCGTTTAGTTGGGGTAAAGCGTCACGGACTAAACGGGTAGTAGAAGTTTCCTTTACGGCTCTGATACCAATCCAATCAGCAGGAATATCGAAACTAGCGATCGCTTTTTTAAGTTCAGACCACATAATTTAAGGAATTGGGGAATGGGGAATGGGGAATGGGGAATGGGGAATGGGGAATGGGGAATGGGGAATGGGGAATGGGGAATGGGGAATGGGGAATGGGGAATGGG
>NZ_JBALBY010000033.1:0-43762 GCF_036919575.1 Nostoc sp.
ATTCTTCTTTATTGATTCTGAATTCTGAATTCTGGCTTCTGAATTCTTCTTTATTGATTCTGAATTCTGAATTCTGGCTTCTGAATTCTTCTTTAATAGCAAGCATATTTAGCAATACCTAGTGGTAGAGGGAGTAATTTACTCCCTTTTTTCTTTGCAAAAAGTCGAGTTTGTGCTACGAACTATACTGGATTTAATCATCCTCAAAAAAAGCGGTGTGAACAATGTGCGGAATCGTTGGATATATAGGCACTCAAGCGGCGACAGACATTTTATTGGCTGGGCTGGAAAAACTAGAGTACAGGGGCTACGATTCGGCTGGAATCGCCACTATTTGGGAAGGTGAGGTTAATTGTGTCCGGGCAAAGGGCAAACTGCATAACCTGCGTTCTAAACTAGAACAAATAAAAACCCCTGGCCAAATTGGTATTGGTCACACACGCTGGGCAACTCATGGTAAACCAGAAGAATACAACGCCCATCCCCACATGGATACGGCAAAGCGAGTGGCGGTGGTGCAAAATGGCATTATCGAAAACTACCGCGAGTTGCGCGAGGAACTCAAAGGAAAAGGACACGAATTTCGTTCTGAAACCGATACCGAAGTAATTCCCCATCTGATAGCCGAATTTTTAAAGAATCTTCCCCCCTCATCTTCCTCATCTCCCTCATCTGGCTTCCTAGAGGCAATTCGCCAAACCGTTAACCACTTGCGCGGGGCATTTGCGATCGCAGTTATTTCTGCTGACTACCCCGATGAATTGATTGTTGTTCGCCAACAAGCACCCTTAGTAATTGGCTTTGGGCAAGGGGAATTATTTTGTGCATCTGACACGCCAGCGATCGCTTCCTACACCCGTGCAGTGCTACCTCTGGAAAATGGCGAAATTGCCCGCCTCACACCTTTGGGCGTTGATATTTACAATTTTGCTGGCGACAGGTTGAAAAAACAACCCCGGCTACTCAACTTCAATCCAGCAATGGTAGAAAAGCAGGGATTCAAACACTTCATGCTCAAAGAAATTCATGAGCAACCAGGGGTAGTAAGAGCTAGTTTAGAAGCATACTTTAATCCAGCCGAATCTACCGAATCGCCAATCAATCTTGGTTTACCTGCGGATTTCTACAACGATTTAGAACAAATTCAGATTGTCGCCTGTGGTACCAGTTGGCACGCAGCATTAATCGGAAAATATTTAATCGAACAACTAGCAGGAATTTCAACTCAGGTACATTACGCTTCTGAGTATCGTTATGCACCATCACCCCTGACGGCTAACACGTTGATCATTGGCGTTACCCAATCAGGTGAAACTGCTGATACCTTAGCAGCTTTGGCGATGGAAAAAGAACGTCGTCAGGGGAAAGAACCCAAATATCAAGCGCGACTACTAGGTATTACCAATCGCCCCGAAAGCAGCCTCGGTCATCTGGTATCGCATATCATTAGTACTCTAGCGGGAATTGAAATTGGGGTTGCGGCGACGAAAACTTTTACTGCCCAACTGATGGCGTTTTATGCTTTGGCATTGGATTTAGCAGCTCGTCGTCAGACAGTTTCAAAAGACACATTAGAGAAGATTATTAACGGATTGTGGCAGATTCCCAAAGAAATTGAGGCAACTTTGGAGACTCAGGAACGTTTAACTGAACAGCTAGCCCACGAATTCGCCGAAACCCAAGATTTTATTTTTGTGGGAAGGGGAATTAACTTCCCGATTGCTTTAGAAGGGGCGTTGAAATTAAAAGAAATCAGCTATATTCACGCCGAAGGGTATCCGGCTGGAGAGATGAAACATGGCCCGATCGCTCTATTAGATGCGAAAGTACCAGTAGTTGCGATCGCAATTCCTGGTAGTGTTTACGAAAAAGTTATTTCCAATGCCCAAGAAGCCAAAGCCAGAGATTCGCGGTTAATTGGCGTGACTCCCGTCAACGATGGCGAAGCTGCGGAAATGTTTAACGATCTTCTTCCTGTCTCTCATGTGGACGAGTTACTTTCTCCCCTTCTCACAGTAGTTCCTTTGCAATTGTTGGCTTATCATATTGCCGCCCGTCGCGGCTTGGATGTCGATCAGCCAAGGAATTTAGCCAAATCTGTAACGGTGGAATAGTCTATTAATCGAGGTAGTAGCGTTTTGTATAACAATAAAAAAGTCGTATAACAAATAAAAAAGTTATACAATATATAAAAAAGTTGTACAATTTATCCTGTGGGTGTATATGTAAGCATCTACAGGAGTTTTTATGGCTAGAAGCAAGCAAGATTGGACGCAAGCTAAGTTTGAGCGTTACTCGAAGGAAGGCCGTGGTAAGGGTACTGGGAAAGACTATCAACCTTGGATAAAGATTCAGGATTTTCCCTCAAAGGGTCGTGTTTCCAGACCCCCAGGTTGGAAAACGAACCGAGAACATCATCTGTTTTCTGATAACGAGAAGCGGCTGTTTTACGTCTTCGAGTGGTCAGATATGATTGTAGATATAAGAGAGCAGTTTCCTCTAATTGAGCTTGACTTAGCAATGAGTATTGCAGAGGAAATAGGTATTAACTATCCTAAAGATCCGCAAAGCAATACTCCCGGTGTTTTAACAACGGATTTTATGCTTTCTGTCAAGCAAGGCAAAACGATAGTCCAGAAAGCACGAACATTTAAGCTAACTAAAGATTTGGGCAGTAAGTCTGTAGCTGAAAAATTTGAGTTAGAAAAGCGTTACTATGCTGCCAAAGGTATTGATTGGGGCATAATTACAGAGAAAGAAGTCCCTAAGCAGTTAGCGGAAAATGTTGAGTGGGTTCATACTGCTTATAAACTAGAAGAAAATGCAGATATAAATCTTGAAGAACTACGTGACATTGCCAACATTTTAAAATCCAGACTTCAGGAAAGTGATGCAAACATTAATCGAATAACAACAGATTTAGATAAAAATATGAATATAGAGTCTGGTACATCTCTGTATCTTTTTAGGCATCTTATTGCTAAGAAGGAAATCATTATGGATATGTTAGTCACAAAAATATCTAGTTGTCCTTCTTCTAAAGCAATTAAAAAAATTATTTTTTAGACAATAATATGTGGTGCATTAAATGAGTAATGATTTATTTGTCAATGATCTGATTGAATGGATTGATGAATCAGGTAATAGCTTCATAGAAAGAGTTCTCTGGATTGATGAAGGCTATATTATAGCCTTTGTTTTTAATATAAATACTAAAACAGGATTTCCAGAGCCTAAAAAAGTTTCGGAGATTATAGAAGCTATTTCTGATGGTCGTGTATTGAAACTTAAATCAGACCCGTGGGCAAGAATAGTAACAGAGGAAGATTTGTCTGAGAAAGAAAAAGAACTTAGAGATAGAGCTTGGCAAATAATTTCATTTATTGTTATTCAAGAACCCTCGATATATTATCGGGATTATAGAGGTGCTTTAGTTCAGCAGACTATTGAAAAATATAATGCAGGCAGAAGTAAAGGTAAATTAGTAGAAATAAGTGTTTATAAATATTTAAGAAGATTTTGGCAAAGAGGTAAAAATAAAAATGCTCTTTTGCCTGATTATGTAAATTCTGGCGGTAAAGGAAAGCCTAAAGCATCTGGAGAAAAGAAGAGAGGAAGACCAAGAAAATACGCACACGATCAAGAAATTGGTGTTGGAATAAATGTTAATGAGGAGGATAAAAAGATATTTAGATTTGCAATTGCTAAGTTTTACAATAATTCCAAAGAAAATTTTTTAACAACTGCCTATGATTTAATGATAAAAAAATATTACTCCGAAGATTTTTATTACGATGAAAATGGAGTCAAAAAAAGTATTTTGATTCCTCCAGATAAACGACCTACATTTACTCAATTTAAATACTGGTATGAAGTAGAGCAAATTGATATCAGGAAGACTATCATATCTCGTAAGGGTTCAACAAAATACGCTTTAGAACATCGAGCCATTACGGGAACTTCCCAAATGGAAACTATTGGACCTGGATCTAGATATCAGATTGATGCCACAATTGCGGATGTATATTTAATATCAATGTACAATGGCAACTGGATTATTGGTAGACCTGTTATCTATGTGGTTATTGATGTTTTTAGTCGCATGATAACGGGGGTTTACGTTGGATTAGAAGGGCCATCTTGGGCAGGGGCAATGATGGCTTTAGCCAATTCAGCCACAGATAAAATAAAGTTTTGCCGAGAATATGGTATAGAGATTTCTGAAGATGAGTGGCCATGCAGGCATATTCCTGATGCTATTTTAGGCGATCGAGGTGAATTAGCAGGGATGAAGGTAGAAACATTAATCCCTAATTTAAACGTTCGCATTGAAAATGCTGCTCCTTATCGAGCAGATTGGAAAGGATTAGTTGAAAGACAATTTCGCACTATTCATGGGTATGTAAAACCATTTGTTCCTGGTTATATAGATACTGACTTTAGACAGAGAGGAGGTCATGATTATCGCCTCGATGGTAGGCTTAACATAGATGAATTTACTAAAATAGTTATCTTTTTGATTCTCCAGCACAACAATCATGATTATTTAACTAAATATGCTAGAGATGAAATGATGATTACTGATGATGTTAATCCTATACCTAGAGAGTTATGGCAATGGGGAATTGCCAATCGTTCCGGTAAGCTGAGAACTTGTGAAGAAGATATTGTCAAGCTGAATTTAATGCCAACTGGAAAAGCAACAATTACCGCTCGTGGTATTAAATTTAAGGGAATGTATTACACCTGTGAGAAAGCAAGGAAAGAATTCTGGTTTGAAAAATCTAGAAGTAGTTTACTTTCCAAATCCGAAAAATCATTGGATATATCATATGATATCCGACAATCAAAGTTTATTTATTTGCGCTCTCCAAATGGTAGAGATTTTGAAAAGTGTTTTCTTTTAGAGTCTGAACAAAGATATTTAGATAAAAATTTATATGATATTGAATATTTATTTGCATACGAAGAATTGCAAAGGCAAAAAAACCAAGGTAAACGACTACAAGAAAAAGTCGATTTGATAGCAAATATAGAAAGTATAGTTAGTAAGGCTAAAGAAGATACCGAAGCAGTTTTAGACGATAATACAAGTAATAGGCAAAAGGTTGCAGGAATACGAGATAATAGAGCCTTGGAAAAAGACAAACGACGTAAAAATGAAGGTTTTGAACTAGCAAAAGAAGAAATTACTAATAGTACCGAGGCTACGAATAATAAAGTAAACACTCAATCTGAAGATTCAGAGTCATCTAAATTATTGAAGCCTGACCATATGGATTTACTCAGACGGAAAAGACAGGAGCGAAAACGTGGAGAAGATTGAGGGTGAACTTGTTAGGATTCCTAATGGAGAATTAGCGATTGTTGCCAGATATATAGACCAAAAACTTCCAGAATACAACGCTAATCCATTAGTTCAGTCACTACCTCCTATCCTTTCATCGGAAGATTTTATAGACAAAGTAACAAGAAGCCCAGATTTTCATGAACAAGAGAGGGAGATAGAAGCTCATTATAGATTTCATTGCATTGAGAGGCTATCTAGATATTTTGATCCTCAAGATAAAACTGTTGAATTACAGAAGGTCATTTGTAACCTAATTATGAAGGGCTATTTAGCTCGGAATATTCTGAAACCTGAATATGCAACTCGCTCTAGGCAGATTTATAATGCAATAAAAGATGGAGGAGGTAAAAACTTAGAAAATTATGTTAATCTTCCTACCTCTGCTTCCGGTCTAACCCTAATCGGGCCGTCAGGGATGGGAAAGTCTACAAATTTCCAAAATATTCTTAATCTTTATCCTCAAGTAATTCTTCATCCTGAATATACCGTTTACCAAATAGTTTGGTTGAAAGTTGACTGCCCTCATGCAGGTTCTTTGAAGGGTTTGTGTATTGATATTTTTCTTGGTGTTGATAGGCTATTGGGTACTAACTACTTTAAAAAATTTGGTTCATCGCGCAACTCTGAAGATTATATGCTGGCTCAAGTTGCCCAAATCTCTCATACTCATCATTTAGGGGTTCTAGTTATAGATGAGATGCAAAATCTTGTGACAGCAAGAAGAAGTAGCTCAGATATGTTGAACTTCTTAGTAAAAATGGACAATACTGTAGGAGTTCCAGTAATTCGAGTTGGTACAAATGAGGCTTTTCCTATTCTTCAAGGAAATTTTAGAAATGCTAGGAGAGGAACGGGAGAAGGAAGTGTAATTTGGGACAGAATGGTAAATGATGATAAATGGTATTTCTTTATGGAAGGAATGTGGGAATACCAATGGACAAAAACTTTTGTTCCTTTCTCAGATGAGATAAATGAAGTTTTTTATGACGAAAGCCAGGGAATTATTGATATTGCTATCAAACTTTACAAAATGGTTCAATGGAGAGCAGTTTCAATAGGTGGGAAAGAAATTATTACTGTTGAGCTAATTCGTCAAGCAGCTAAAGACGGACTGTATTTAGTCAAGCCAATGCTAGATGCAATTAGATCAGGAGATAAGGAGTGGATGATTAAATATAAAGATATTGCTCCTCTCGATACTACAGAATATCAAAATAAATCTCTATCTGAGCTTGATTCTAAAGATTTGCAAGAGATTCGGAGATTAGCCAGAAAGCAACAGACTCATCAGAAAGTATCACCGAAGCTAAATTATGTAATTCTTGAGCTTTTGAAGTTGGAAGTAGAACCTGCTAAAGCAAAGGAATGTGCTGAACAAGTAATTGTTTCTAGTGATGAAGATGCAGATATTACATCGTTAACAAAGAAAGCATATAAGTAGGTAGGCACAAATTAACCTAACTATGTAACAAAATGTAAAACCGCCAAAGTCCTTGTGATTGCTTCGTTACACTCCGTTTCACTCGCAATGACATACTTATAAATTTTCCCACCCACCTACTTACTCTTGCTTTGCAAGGAGGACAAGTAAATGAGAGTCTTGTTAAGGCAAATACAAGCAAGGCTAAATTAAAGCCAAAGTACCAGGAAAATGATATTCGACGAATTGTTGAAAATGCCAAGAAGGAGAAAAAATCTGCATACGATGATTTGAAATTAGCTGGTATAATCAAAAATCCAGTCGAAGATTTTATAAATATTTAGCTTCCTGATGCTTAGTTTTTTCCCAACTCTGTATCCTGATGAGCTTTTGTATAGTACTTTAGCTCGATACCATATTCGGAGTGGTAATAAAAGTTTCAAACAAACTGACTTAGAGCTATTCGGTTATAGTTCTCAACAAGTATGCAAAGTTACTTTAACTAATAACCTAAATTACTTAGTTAAAAACTTCCCTTTACGTTCTCAGCAGACAGTTGATAATTTACTGCAAAATCATACTTTATATCCTTTTTACGCAACTTTCTTAATACCACAGGAAGCTTGGTTGTTAAAAGACTCAATGAGTAAAAAACTTAGTGGGTCTATTTTAGAGGTTGCTAAGGTGGCTACTGGTTCTAGTGGTGAGTCAAAAAATTTTTTAAAATTTTGTCCTGAATGTTTAGAAGAAGATACTCAGCAATATGGTGAGCCTTACTGGCATAGAACACATCAAGTACCAGGAATTTTAGTTTGTCCAACTCATGGTGTTGTTCTTTGCGATAGTTGTGTAGCAGTTGAGTCGAAAGGCATACATTATTATGCTGCGAGCGTAGATAATTGTTTAGTAATTACAGATGTCAAAAGTTTTACAAATCAGGCTTTAAGAACGCTCTTAACACTGACAAGTGATATTAATTTGCTAATTCATAGTAATTTTACTTTTAAAGGTTTAGCTTGGCTTCGCACTCAGTACCAACGTTACTTAGTTAATAAAGGACTGCTGCAAATCTTTCCTGGTGGAAAGTTTAAGTTTGATGAGTATGCTTTTTCAAAGCTTATATTTGATTTTTATGGTCAAGAATCCTTAGAAGCCCTTAATCCAAAGTTGACCCAACATCAAGGTAAATATTTTTCTCATTGCTTGCTTGGGTGTGACTTAAATCCAGCAGTTGACCGCATCACTCATATCTTAATGGTAAAATTTTTAGCAAATTCTATAGAAGTATTTTTTCAGTAGTAAGGTTTAGATCAAAAGATTGTTACCAACATTAATATAAAGCAATAATAACTTACTAAAAATTATTATGTTTGCTTGGCGCTTTAAAGTACTCTCATATTAATCACTAAGGTAGTCTAAATAATAATTAGTTGCCTCTATCGTATATCTACTTAAAGATAGGGTGGTAAAGATGATTGTTGATTGCAGCTTACCTACGCAGATTATCTCAGAGTCACCTTTAAATCTAACAAAGTCAACAGAGGTTTTAACATCTCAGTTACCATACATAGATTTAATTTTTAACCTGATTGGTGAGACAGTACCTCTCGACCACGGCTATGAGTTATTTTCTGCGATCGCCCACTTTGAACCTCAACTTCATAAGTTAAATACAGTTGGAATTCATACTATTGCAGGTATTCCCAAGGAAGGCGTAATTCAGCTAACTAAAAATTCTAGGCTTCGGATTCGGCTACCAGTAGATCAAGTGCGTTTGGTTTATCCGTTAGCAGGTAAGTCCCTGAAAATTGGCAAGCATACAATTCGCTTGGGGATTCCTGAAATTTATTTGCTTGAGCCTGCTGATAGACTGCGATCGCGTATAGCGATTATCCAGGGTTATCAAGAACCGGAGTCATTTTTAGCAGCAGCACAGCGTCAGTTAGAACAACTGGGTATCCAGGGGAAAGCCTTTATTACCAAAAATACTGATGGTAGCCCAAAACGTAGAAGTATCAAAATCAAGCGCTTTACGGTTGTGGGTTTTGGGTTAGAAATCATTAATCTCAGCAATGAAGATTCGCTAACATTGCTGAGATATGGCATTGGGGGAAAGCGTAAGATGGGCTGTGGCGTTTTTGTGCCAGTGAAGAGAAAGGGAAACGCAAGTTAAAGCTGGTTTTGACTACTACCCAATATAAGTTTGAGACTATTTCCCAGAAACAAATAAGATGTCTGTAGTAGCTAGTGTTGTCAACCCCAAAATTTACTTAAATTTGAGCGACCCAAGCATCACTTGGATACATCGTGCTGGCATAGCAGGACTGTGGATGACGCTCAAGCAACTAGAAAAGCTATACCCAATACCTGCGGAACGACCTGGTAATTTAACTTGGTTGCTGACTCCTCGTACTATTAGCCTTGAATGGCAAGGGCAGGATTTCGTAGTTTTAGACTGGCTGCTAAAGCAATCTTTTCAGATTAATGAAGAAGGTCTAATTTCGCTGACAGGCTTAAATACGCATTCAATCAATATTGAAACCCAAATTAATATTCACTTGGGAATAACAGGAACGTTTCTCCAACATAACCAGGTTTTTAAATTTGACGGCGGTAAATCCTGGTCATTCATAGTTGATGGTATAGAAATCGATGTCGAGTATAAAAAAGCAGTTTCCTATGCTCATCAACATTTTGCTAAACAACTCTGTGATAAACAAGGTCAATTATTTGAACAATCAATTGGTGTATCAGGGTGGCTGTATCCAGGATCTGTAGTTCGTCATGTCGCTTTTACAAAAAAAACTAAGTTTGAAGAGAAACCACAACTGGCTTTTGCTCTTTTATATGCTCCTGTTGCTTGCCACTACTTTGTTTTGCGATCGCATACCAAACTGGAACATACAGAATATGCCCTAGTTATACCTGAAGTGGTTGACTTAGAAATTTATGCCCAGGAATACTGGAATTTGGGAAACTTAGATTACAAGGATTTCCATGTATCTAGCTTAGGAGATGCTGGATTAAGATTTCTTACTTACGAAACAATTATAGAACTGACTACACCCGATCAAGTAAAACGATGCCAAGTCATGTTATTTGGAACGGTAATTTGGTCAAAGCAGCAGAAAACTCGCATAGAAATAGCAGTGGTAGAAGCAACTGAAATAATAGATTTTATCTATAAGCTTAGTCGGATTTATTTTCAAGAGTACCAAATTATTAAGTATAAAAATAAAAATTTGATCATTAGCAATATGTTTAGGGGAACAATTGCTGATAACTTAGTAAAGGGCTTTCCTTGGTGGGCTAATTTATATACAATCTTTAAAAATAAAAGTTTATTGAAACTCATTACTAATGATGGAGTTTATAAGATGATTCAAAACTCTGAATGGAATCTAGAAAGTCAAAAACTATTTATTAAAGCTTGCCATGAGGCATTGAAGAAAATATACGCTAAAATTTATGGGCGAACAAATGAAGGTCAATATGCTCAAATTGAGCGAGAAAACATACGTATTTTATCGCAACTAAGACGTTGTACAAATGCTGAAAACTTCCGGAAATTCATTGCGGAGTTTTGGGGAAGAGCAGGCCAACTTTCAATTCTAGAAAAACATTGGGAAGAATTACTACCATTAACTTCTGGAATAATGGATTGGAAAGTTGCCAGAGATTTAACTTTTATTGCTCTTGCTAGTTATCCAAAAAGCAATATTGGTGAGAAAAAAATATTGGGCATATCTGATTCTAATAGTGAATAATTGCATATTTTTTGGCTTAATCAAACACGAAACATGAATTTAATAGGCAATTTTAAATGTTTCATTTATTCGGTAATATTTTGACTAGCTATGGAACCGCAGCTAATAATCGTGGGGAAAATGAAGGTAATATAACTCCCTTACAAAAATTAATTTGGAAAGGTGAAGTTCATACTACTATTTCATCTGAGGCGATTCGTTGGGCATTACGGTACTACTGGCAAAATGTTGGCTATCCGGTGAATCGACGTTGGGATCAAAACGCTCAACCAGTAGCGGATCATGTTTGGCAAGACCCCAACTTTGATGATATTCGCTTCATTGATGATGATATTTTGGGATTTATGCAGGCAGAAGCAGCAAAAGCTGAAGTGCCCGAGGAGTCTGAAGGCGAGGTCGAGGAAGCATCTCAAGATGAGAACAAAAAAAGTTCTAAAGGTAAGGATAAGCAAACTTCTCCACGTAAGGGCAAGCAAAAGCCTAAAGGGAAAATAACTGCTAGACGAGGTGTATTAGAAGTTACTCGTGCAGTATCAATGATACCCTTTACGGGAGACATTACCTTTAATGCTGTCAGTGGAGCCAAAGGACGAAATTCTCTTTATGGCACAGAGATTCATGCTACTCGTTATCAATATGGTTTTGCATTGACACCCGATAGCCTCAAAGATAAATCTCGCATCCATGCTGTTCTAGATGGTTTGATTTCGATTGGTGAAGTAGCGGGAAATCATGCCCATTTTTTGTATGATTTCTCCCCTGAAAGTATTGTACTGCGGTGGACACATGATTTTTCCCCTCGTTTTCTATATTGCTTTGAGCAAGACGAACTGGGAAATTTGTCAGTATCCAACTTAGTGCGACAGATAGAGGTAGGAGATATTGATCCCAAAGAATTATGGATTGGAGGCTTAATTTCTCAAGGTTTAGAAGATTTGGGAGCAAATGTATTTCCTGGAGTGAAGTCGGCAGTCAAAGCATTAAAACAGGTCATTGCTGAAGATTTGCAGTTGTTATCGGGGAGCGATTAACATGACGACAGTTGCTTTGAAAGTTGAAGTACCTATTGCTTGTTTTCGCCAATCCCGTGCTAGAGAATACGCTGAAACGTATCCAGTGCCACCACCTTCTACAGTGTACGGGATGTTACTTTCTCTGATTGGTGAGACAGATCGTTATAAACATTGTGGAACTCAATTAGCGATCGCGCTCTTGTCTAAACCAGAAAAATCTATTGTAATTCGGACTTTTCGCAGGTTTAAAACGAAAGATATCCACCACCCTAAGAATGCTAAACCTGATTACCAAGAGTTACTAACGAACATTGAGTTTGTAGTTTGGGTGAAAACAGACAAAGCAAAGCCTACTTTACCAGAACGTTTGCAGCAGGCATTTGCGAACCCAGCTTCTATCAATCGATTTGGTGGGCTGTGTTTAGGTGAAAGTCGGGATCTAATCAATACTGTTACCCTTTTACCTGAGAAGTATCATGGTGAGTCGCTGTGGTGGTTAGTTACAGATGAAGATGGTTCGCTAACCCTACCTTATTGGGTTGATCATGTTGGGTCTAAGAGAACGCGCTGGCAGTGTTATGAGCTTCAAGAGTCCCAAGTATGGCAACCACCGAATTTATCGTGGACTACAATTCAAACTAGTTGAAAAAGGAGGATATTTAGATTTTGACAAGGATATCTGCTTGTTGCGCCGACATAAAGAGATAAAAAGTCGCTATTCTTTACTGAATCAGCAATTGAGTCTTTTCATTATGATTAAGGATGCTTGCAATTCCTCAGAAAGTTCCAACAATAAGCCTTCTGGGCGTTGCTAAACTAACCTATCTTATTAAATTTTGCAAATTTAGTACCTCCTAATGACAGGTGCTTGTAAAATTATCTAGAAGACCTGATGGATTAATATGTTTAGCCATCGCTGTTCTTTAACATTAGATGTCGTCAGACGTTGAGCAGGTGGTTAATAACTTGACCTTACCCACATTTACAAGTGTTCTTTAACATTAGATGTCGTCAGACGTTGAGCAGATTTGGATTTGAAAGCTCATCCCTAATCCTGTTTCGTTCTTTAACATTAGATGTCGTCAGACGTTGAGCAGAAACGGTAATTGTGTATGACAGTGCTGGGCGTTGTAGTTCTTTAACATTAGATGTCGTCAGACGTTGAGCAGTTACGGACTGCTTGGTACAACGGTAGGCACCAGTCGTTCTTTAACATTAGATGTCGTCAGACGTTGAGCAGCACAACACTAAATGCATAAGCTACACCGTTGACCCCGGTTCTTTAACATTAGATGTCGTCAGACGTTGAGCAGTCTTGGAGGGTAGCGAATAGCGCATGTCCAATGTGCGTTATTTAACATTAGATGTCGTCAGACGTTAAGTAAGATTCTGCTGATCGTTGCCATAGCTTATAGTTCAAAAAACTCCCTCAACCCTCCTCATGCAAAATTTTTCCACGGATTAGTTCCCATTGCTCAATCTGCTTCTGTAGTTGCAATTTGTGATCGCCCTCAACTGCACCAAGACTACTAAACAAACCCTGACCATTCAACTGATCGCTGTAAATAGCAATCAATTCGGTCAGTGCTTTTTTATGGCTTCCATTTCCTCCTCAGTGAAAGAATTTATATCTAGGCAAATCAGTCGTCTGCCAATTCTCTCCACAAGCTCCGACCTGCTTATATCAAAATTGGAGGCGATCGCATCTAATCCTTCAATACCAGTGGGAGTAAGGGCTAGGTTGACCCTTTTCTTCACCTCGTCGTACATCTCTGGTACGTCTTTTTGTCCTTTCTGCCCTTTCTTTCCCATTAGTACCCAGCTATTACACACCTCCTAAATCATAGTCAACAGCAAGGATTACGGGTAGATTCTATAAATTGCTCAAAGATATTTAGTTATTGTGTAATACCTGAATTATTGATAATATAGGCATTGTGTAATACCTAAAATTTTGATGATAGAGGACAAAAATCCTCATAATTTTGTTTGCTGTGGAGAGAAAGGTGTGGAAGGCGATCGCCACAAACTTGAAACACCCTGAAATTTACAAAAATAATTCTTTTCAGGTTTCAACATGAGAAAGAATCTATGCTTGGCTTTTTTCCAGCCCCTTATCCAGATGAAATTTTATACAGTGTCTTGGCTCGCTACCACATTAGGAGCGGTAACACAAGTCCAAAAATAACTCTAAGGGAGCTATTTAATTCTCAAGATGTAATAGCTACTGTTGACTTACCTTCTAACCTTAATTCATTGACTCAAAATCTACAATTTATCTCGAATTATCAAGTAGAAGATTTGATATATAAATATACCCTCTATCCTTTCTACAGTGTTTTTCTGCCACCGAAAAGAGCCAGTCAGGTGATGGAGTCTATGAAAGCAGATTTCGGAGGAGATATTCATACCAGAACCGGAATTATGGCAAGTTCGTTGAAAATGCAGAGGTATCTGCGATTTTGCCCAAAATGTTTGGAAGAAGATTTACAAAACTACGGAGAGTCCTACTGGCATAGACTACACCAAACACCAGGGGTTTTGGTTTGCCCAGTTCATGGTGTGACTTTGAAAGATAGCACAATTCCCATGCAAGGTTTTAACAGGCATGAATACTATGCTGTCAGCCTAGAAAACTGTCCTGTTGTACCGATACAACAGACTTACAGTCAAGAGACTTTAAAGAAGTTGCTACTGCTGGCTCAAGATATTTTATGGTTGATAAATAGTAATCTTTTCTCTAAAGAACTAGAGTGGTTTCAAAGAAAATATATAGCTTTATTGATTGAAAAAGATTTTGCAACGGCAACCGGGCGAGTAAACCAGAAGAGACTACTAGATAATTTCTTGTTCTTTTATGGTAATGAAGTGCTTGAGGCTGTTAACTCAATGGTGAATTACGAAAATGAGCAAAACTGGCTATTCAGCATTGTCAGGAAGCATAGAAAGTCATTTCATCCCATCAGACATCTACTTGTAATTAGATTTCTGACGAATTCTATCGAGGAATTTTTCAACACGGATTACGAGTATAAACCTTTTGGTGAAGGGTCTTGGCTGTGTCTAAATGCTGCCGTAGACCATTATCTCAAGCCAGTAATAACTAATCTTGTTGTCACTCACTGTTTGGATAATAAAAAGCCGTTAGGTACTTTTTCTTGTTCCTGTGGGATGGTTTATTGCAGAACTGGCCCTGATAAAACTGATGAAGATAAGCAGCGAATTGGCAAAGTCTTGACATACGGTCAATTCTGGGAGCAAAAACTAAAAGAACTGGTAGAAATCCAAAAGTTAGGTCTACGAGAGACAGCAAGACAACTCAAGGTCGATTCCAGAACAGTAAAACGCTATACTGCCATACTTAAGCTAAAAACTTTTTGGAAATCTTCAGAGAAAAATCAGCTAGTAGACTTCGAGGAAGTTTTAGACTCAAATCTAAATTTAGCCAGTGATCACAAAATCAAATACAGGGAAGTTTGGAAAGCTTTACAACAGCAGTACCCAGAAGCGCCAAAAACTACTTTGAGGGGATTAGCTAAGGGAACCTATATTTGGCTATACAGAAACGACAAAGAGTGGCTCAACAAAAATTCGCCTTCTTTAAAAGTGCCTGTCCCTTGCTCCGGTAAAGTTGACTGGGCAGAAAGAGACAAGCAAGTTCTTGAAAAGGTAAAAAATGCTGTGCTAACATTTCTGAGTGCAGAAAAACCCGCGAGAATCACTATTTGTAGGATAGGGAAAAGTATTGGCTTACTGGCACTACTCGAAAAACATTTGGCAGAAATGCCACTGACTAAGGTTTATTTAGAATCGGTCACAGAAACTGTAGAGGATTTTCAGATTCGGCGTATTAAGTGGGCAATTAAGCGGCTTGATGATTGCGGAGAGGAAATTCAGCCTTGGAAGGTGATTAGACTGGCTGCGCTACGAGAAAATTGCTCTGAGAGAGTACAAGCAGCTCTAGAAAGTGAGCTTTATAAGCAACCGAATTAAGTTAATAACACTTTCTAGATCATAGTTCTGTTGATCAAAAGCTTCAAACAAAAAAGAGACGTGTTAAATCCACGTCTCTAAGTGATGAGAAAAATATTGAGTTCTAAGCTACATCCGCGACCAGTAAGCCGTTGACAGCAATAATCAAAAGCATCGCTGAATCAGAAGTGTTACAGCAGTGTCTTTTATCGCTATTACAGGGTTGTGCTATCCATTTGCCTTCAAGATTCTGGTAAAAAGTTCCTAGAAGTTGGGAACCGTTCCAAACTCGATACAGTTCTCCCAAATCATCTGGCACTGAGTCAATTTCAATTTCTGGCGCTACTGCGTCAGCTAAGTGGTCAACATATTCCTCAAACTCTGCTTGAGCCGAGGCTTGGTTGTCAAACTCATCTTGTACAATCATCTGAGTAACCTTATTGATGAGGTTTAACAAAAGGCGATCGCAATCTTTGGACGGAGGGCGATCGCTTTTTGGATTTCACAAAATATATTAGCTACTGTAGTATCTATAAAGCAAGAAGATATCCAAAACTTTAATTAGTCACTTCTACAGTGCTAAGGAAGTCGCTCAGAGAAATATTTAATGCAGCACAAATAGCCTCTAATACTTTAATAGAAACACTTTCAGACTCACCGTACTCTAGTTTTTTGATGTTCTGATGGGAGCATTCCCCTCCTGTGGCTGCAATTTCATCAGCTAGTTTCTGCCGCGATTTTTTACCGCGCAATCGCTTTAAAAGCTCACCCCTCTCGTTATTCCAAGCAACGAATACAACATCTGCAACATAAATATACATTTTCGTTTCTTTTTTACCCTTATCACTCATATAATAGCTACAGCAGTAAACAAGCATCAGAATTTTGGGCTACTACAGTTTACAAACAATGAGGAGATTAAGATGAAAGCGATCGCGGCATAATTGATTTAGTTTTCAGAGTTTCCCATTTTTCTCACTGGTAAGTGGTTAAAACTTGCCTATGTTTACGCTGCCCAATTAGCTCAACAGAGAGAAATTAGATATAAATCGGAAGCTTTAGTTGTTCCTGACAATAGCTAGGAAAGCAAGAAGATACTCATTGACGGCTGAGACCAAAAATGTTTAGTGTTACATAACAGGCAACAAGGATTGGAGGGATGAGCAAGTTTGGAGAAACAATCAGGCAACTTCGGGAAGCTCAAAATTTGGGACTTCGGGAGACGGCTACTATGGTCGGTATCTCGCCTGCTTACCTGAGTCGCATTGAGCGGGGTAAGGAGCATCCGCCAAAGCCAGAAGTTATAAAAGCATTAGCAAAAGTTTTAGCTGCTGATCCCGATGTCCTATTTCGGCTTTGTCCTTCTACAGACCCAGATGTGGTGACTTTGCTGAAGGAAAGACCAAAAGTACTAGAATTGGTGCGTTTGGTGATGGCTCAGGAACTTTCTGATGAGCAACTTGGTAAAGTTGAGCATTTTATTAAGCGAGATATATTAGGAGAGCCATCCTCGGATACAATACTCGCTGTCTCTGAGTAATAAAAGCCCACCTCTAATAGCGGTAAGTGAGGAGGGGAATGAGGAAAATGTCATTAGCACATGAAATCAAAACAGTTACCTATTCCTGATTTAGAAGTTGATACAGAAGATTTGACTATTTCTGATGGCTATATCCTTGACTTTATTAGTGGTGAGAAAAGTCTCAAAGATACGCCAAAAGAACAGGTGCGTCAACGGATTGCACGGGCGCTGTTTCACGAGTATGGAATTTCGGTGGAAGATATGGCGGCTGATTTTCCAGTTTCTATTAATGGGAAGCGGAAAAAGCTGGATATTGCCATTTTTCACCACGACCAGGAGCATACGGTTCAAAATTTAAGTCGGGTGGTGGTTTGTCGCCAAGAACCGAAGGTCGGCAGAAATGCAGTTAGGATTCGAGATTACGACCAAGCGGCGAAGGATTTAGAAGAATTAGAAACCATCATGGAGCATATTGACTCCTGTAAATATGGTTTGTGGACGAATGGTTTAGAGTTTTTTTACTTAGAAAAGCAAAAAACGCGGTTTGAAGACCGATTTGAGCCGATAGGAGATTGGCCTCCTGCTGATGAATCTTTGGACACACAGGAAGTAGTTTCTAGTGCGCGTACCCGCAAGGCTGATCCCGAAATGCTGCGTGTGGCTTTCCGGCGCTGCCATAATTTCATTCACGGGAATGAAGGAATGCCCAAGGATGCGGCATTTTGGCAGTTTTTATACCTGATTTTCTGCAAAATGCACGATGAGCAGAAATCACCTCGCGGTCAACGGCGATTTTGGGCAGGGCCGAAGGAACAGTTTGACACTGAAGGACGCAAGGAAATCCGCAACCGACTTATACCGTTGTTTGAGGATGTGAAAAAGAATTACAGCAATCTTTTCAGGGGAAATGAGGAAATTACCCTTTCTGACCGCGCCCTTGCTTTTATGGTTTCTGAATTAGCAAAGTATGACTTTACACGCACAGATGTAGATGCTAAGGGTGGAGCTTATCAAGAAATAGTTGGTGCGAATTTGCGCGGCGATCGCGGACAATACTTTACACCACGGGGTATTATCAAGCTGGCGGTGGCAATGCTTGACCCCCAGGAAAATGAGCGGATTTTAGACCCAGCCTGTGGAACCGGGGGATTTTTGGTGGCAGTGCTGGCGCATATGATGAAGAAGTTTCGGGAAGATGCAAATGTGCAAGTAGGATTTGAGACAACAGAGGAATTTCTGTCTGTCAATGAACGTCTGCGCCAGTTTGCCGAGAAGCAAGTGTTTGGTGCGGATTTTGACCCGTTTCTAATTAAAGCTTGCCAGATGAATATGGTGATGGCAGGAGATGGCAGAGGTCATCTTTATCACATCAACTCTGTGGATTTTCCCAACGGGCATTTAGACGGTTTAGAACCAGCTAAAAAAGAAATTCCTTTTGAATCAATTGATGTGTTGTTGACTAATCCGCCATTTGGTTCTGATATTCCGATTACGGATCAAAATACACTCAAGCAGTTTGAATTAGCTTACGCTTGGGAACGCACTGAGGATGGTAGTTTTCGCAGGACTGGCAGACTTCAGGGGAGTGTTGCGCCGGAGGTTTTGTTTGTTGAACGTTGTCTGAACTGGCTAAAACCGGGGGGAAGGATGGGGATTGTTTTGCCAGATGGTATTTTGGGCAATCCTGGAACCGAATATATCCGTTGGTGGATTCTCCGTCATTCTTGGGTATTAGCTAGTGTGGATATTCCAGTTGAAGCATTTATTGTTGAGGCGAATGTAAATATTCTCACAAGTTTGCTGTTCCTGAAGAAGAAAACCAAAGAGGAAATTAGGGCTGAGGATTTGGGAGGTAAGACGGACTATCCTGTATTTATGGCAGTGGCAGAGAAGGTAGGATTTGACCGTCGAGGAAATACGCTTTATAAACGGACTCCTGATGGTGAAGAAATTGTGGTGGTGAAAGAGAAAATAGAAAGAATTCGGATTGGAGAACGTATTATTGAACGTCCTTTAAAACGAAAAGAAAAGATACTTGATGATGACCTGCCTGTAATTGCCGAAAAATATCGAGAGTTCCGTCAACAATACCCAACTCCAGGTATATGATTTCTCGAATAGAAGCTTTTAATTATCGCTGCTTTGAAAGGCTTGATATTAAACTCGGTGAATATCATGTTTTAGCTGGTGCGAATGGCACGGGTAAAAGTACGCTGCTTGATATTCCTTTATTGTTAAGCGAAATTCTATCACAGGGATTAGTACCAGCTTTTTTGGAATCTCCTTCTATTGGCGGCAGTCCGAGAGCGCAAAATTTACAAGAATTGCTGCATTATGGCAAAGGGAATTATTTTGGTTTTGCCATAGAAGCTGATTTACCTGAAGAAATTATTGTTAAATTGCTTAAATATGCACCATCCACAGTTATAGAACATAAAAATAGATATCCTCGGAGTATTAGGTATGAAATTCGGTTTCAAATTTTTAATAAGATTGAGCTTCATGTAACTGATGAATTTTTATATATTGTTCCGCAGAAAGTTTCTGAACCCAAAGAAGGCTGGGGAATAGGAGGTAAACGCCCTCGTTATTGGCAAACAATTATTGTGCGGGAATCCGGTTCAAGAACAATTTTTAAACAAGAAGACCGAAGCCGCTCTAAAATTAACTTGCGACTGGAACCTCAAGAATTAGCTTTAGCAAATTTACCCAATGATATTGATAAATTTTCTGCATCTATTTGGTTCAGAAATCTTTTAGAAAAAGGCGTAATGCGTTATGAACCAAGTTGGTCAGTGCTGCGGAAAGCTTGTCCGCCTGGTCAGCCAAAAACTTTGCGTAAAGATGGTTATAATCTGCCTTGGTTAGTGCTGAATTTGCAACAAGAACAGCCAGATTTATTTAAGTCTTGGGTAGAACACGTCAAAATGGCTTTGCCTAATGTTGTGGCAATAAAAGCCATTCAACGTGAAGAAGATTATCATGCTTACCTCAAATTAACGTATTGGGGTAATCATGTTGTTACTTCTTCAGGATTATCTTATGGAACTCTGCATATTTTGGCGTTAACTATTTTGCCATATCTGCCTCAACCGCATAGTCTAATTTTTTTGGAAGAACCAGAAAATGGTATTCATCCCAGAGCAATTGAGGTAGTATTACAATCTTTAAGTTCGGTGTATGACTCCCAAGTTTGGGTATCTACACATTCTCCTGTAGTGTTGGCATATACTGAACTAGAATCAGTGATTGTGATGCGAAGTAGTAAAGAAAATGGTGCAGAGGCAATTCCCGGAAATAAACACCCACGTTTACAAGATTGGCAGGGAAGTATTGACCTTGGCTCCCTGTTTGCAGCAGGGGTACTGGGATGAGAGATTGTATCTTCTTGCTGGCGGATAAAAATATGGAGGCAGCTTTTACGGGTTTTTTGACAAGAAAGCAGTTCCATAGAAGTTTGGGAATTCGGCAGTTTGCATTCGACCCACAACAGGACATTATTGTTGAAGCCGGTAGTGACCCAGGTGTGTATAACCGCGCCCATGAATTAATTCGCCTTTACCAAAAAACTCATCGCTATGCTGTTGTGGTGTTAGATAATGCTTGGGATGGGTCGCCTGGGGTAGAGAGAATCTCTAATAATATTATGGAAAATCTTATTGAAACTGGTTGGGATGAAGAAAATTGTGCGGTGATTGTAATTGACCCAGAACTAGAGATTTGGATACTACAGGATAATCGCAACGTAGAAGAAGCTTTCCGATTTAAACAAGATACTTCTTTAAAAAAGTGGTTAGAACAAAAAGGTTTATGGGATGCTTCGGCGTTGAAACCTGCTGACCCGAAGAAAGCTGTTGAAGATGCTTTGAAATTCTCAAGAACTCCTCGCTCATCAGCTATTTATAAAAATATAACCAGCAAAGTCTCTGTCAAAGGATGTACAGATACAGCATTTGAAATGTTGTGCATTAAAATGCAGCAATGGTTTCCATTTGAGGAGGGTCAAGAATGAAAACTACTAAGCTAGACTTTCCAGTGATGTCCTCTTGGATGGAAAATAACGGGCGGCGTTTGGATTGTAACCCGTATCTTTCAGGGGCTTTTGAAGCAAAGGTGATACTTGAAAAGCTGACAGCGAAGAAACAACCTTTACATGAAGTTACAAAAGGAGGAATGAAAGGGATTTATCATGCTGGTCGTGAGCGTCGTCAATATGTAGATGACCCGGCTTATGGTGTTCCTTTTTTGGGAAGTACAGATATCCTTGCTGCTGACCTCTCTTTTCTATCTCTTCTGTCAAAAAAGCAAGTAGCAGCTAATCCAAATTTTGCTATTCAAGAAGGATACACTCTCATAACCCGTTCTGGAACAATTGGCAGAATGGTCTATGTGCGTTCAGATATGGCGGGAATGGCTTGTACTGAACACGCTATGAGAGTTGTTCCCGACGTTGAGAAAATTTTGCCAGGTTATTTATATGCTTATCTCAGTAGTAAATTCGGAGTTCCTCTTGTTATCTCAGGAACTTACGGTTCAATTATTCAAGGTATTGAACCTCAGCATTTAGCTGATTTACCAGTGCCAAGGTTAGGCAAAGATATTCAACAAAAAGCACATTCTTTAGTTGCTCAAGCTGCAAATAACAGAGTATTAGCATCAAACTTATTAGCCGAAGCTAGTAAAGATATTATTGCTCATTTTCAATTAAATATTCCCATACCAAATTATAAATATACCAGTCCTAGCATAAATTATGCATCATCTTTTTCAATGCTGAAACGCATTGATGCTTATTACTATGCTAAGTGGAATGAAGATGCATACCAAGAATTCAGTAAGTTACCACCAGAACAACTAGCGTGTCTTGGTGATATTACAGCAGATTTATATATACCTAATATATTTAAGAGATTTTATGCTGAAGATCCTAGATTTGGTTATGCGTATCTTACTGGTGCAGATATTTATGTTCTTGCGCCTACTTCTAACCGTTATTTATCAAAAAAGTTGTTGGATATTGATAAGTTAATTCTCCATGATGGCATGATTTTAGTTCAAGATTCTGGTCAGCTTGGAGGTTTAATTGGTCGTCCTGTTGCTGTAGGTCGATATTTAGATGGCTTTGCTTGCACAAATAATATGGTGCGGATTGTTCCTCACTCAAAGATTGATCAAGGATATGTTTTTGCAGTTCTAAATACTGAATACGGTATTAGATTGCTAACAAGAGAAGCAACTGGTTCAAGTATTCCACATTTAGATGAAAAGCGCATTAAAAAAATACAAATTCCTTGGACGGATAGTGATACACGCGAATTGTTAGGCAGAAAAGTGTTACAAGCAATAGACCTTCGTGATGAAGCGTGTGATTTAGAAAATCAAGCAAGAGCAATAGTAGAGAATGCTATACGCGATGGAGGTGTTTGATGGTTGCTAAAGTCATTCGTATCGGTGAACCTGTCAACGACTCGGAACGCCAAGCAATTAAGTTGCTCCGTGATAATTTACCTGATACTTACATAATTATCCATAACTTTGAAATTCCCCAAGGCAAAGAAAAATATGAAATTGATCTAGCCATCATCGCCCCTCACAGCATTTTTATTGTTGATGGATGTTAAAGGTATTCCCGGACTGATTGATATTTATAATTCAAAATGGTATCCAGAAGGACGAGGTAATATTGGTGCGCCATTAGCAAAGTGCAGACAAAATGCTAAGGTTATCAAATCTTTAATTTGTGATACTTTTCCCACCAAAACAGACCTCAAACAAATTCACGTCCACGCTGCAATTTTAATGACAGCCCCTAACTCTCATGTTGATGCTCATGGGAGTTCTGATGAAGATGATATCACTTACCTCAATCAAAAATGCCTGACTTATTTCAAAGGTAAAGGTCATATTCCTAGCCATCGTTCACAGGATATTCGTTCCTTTCACACTAATATTGAACAAGTAATTATCGGGAAAGCCCGTCCCAAGTCTGCGCCTACTATTTACCGTGAATGGCAAATAGAAGAGGAACTGGGAGGAACCCCAGATAAATATACAGAATACCGCGCCAAGCATATTTTTCTCGGTAAACGCGGCGGAATAGCCCGACTGCGCGTTTATGAAGTTGACCCCTACCAAGAGCATACCATCCGCGATCGCCAACGCAATCTGATTAGCAATGCTTATCGCTCAATGGTGCAAATGCCTGGTCATCCGAATATATTGAAATTAACAGAATTTTTCCCTACCGAAGCAGAAGATAAATTCATTTTAGTTATAGAAGATATCCCCGGAGAACCCCTCAGCCAGCACATCAGAAAACCGAATTTAGCACTTACTTTTGACCAAAAAATTGGCATAATACGGGATACTCTCTCAGCCCTTGACCACGCTCATAAATACGAGGTTATTCACCGCAACCTAACTGTAGATGCTATCTTAGTTACTCCTGATGGGAATGCGCGGCTAACTGCTTTTGACTACGCGAGAGTGACAAAAAACCGCAGCAGTACAATTGCAGGAGATATTGTAGACGAGCTTGATTATAACTATCAAGCACCTGAATGTTACCGCGACCCCACCGAAGCCAGTATCGCCTCAGATTTATTCTCGGCTGGGTTGGTCTTTTACGAATTATTAACAGGACAAACGGCTTTTGAGAATATTTCACAGGTTTTTGACTGCGATGCTATTTTCCCAGCAAAACCATCCTCCTATAAACCAGACCTCCCAGCAGGTATGGATGAATGGTTGCAGAAACTTTGCGCTTTTGACGTTGAAGACCGCTTCATAAGTGCAGCAGTTACACTGGTGGAACTCAACAATGTCATGACACCAAAATCACCAGTGCTACCCCCAACACCCAATACAGGGGAAAACCCTAAATCTTTAGCTGAAATAGATTTGCGGGATTTACCAGCAGAATATCTTCTTGGTAATCAATTTATTATCCAAAAGCGTCTTGGCCAGGGTGGGTTTGGGGTAGCTTACAAAGTCTTTGATTCGATGGGAGATAGGGATTTAGTAATGAAACTTATCACCCGCGACAAGCAATCAATTTACCAGCGTTTAGTACGAGAATACAAAACACTCCTAAATATTCCTGAACATCCCTATATTGTCAAAGTTATTATTGCAGGTAAATTCTCAGATGATACACCCTATATCCTATTTGATTACATTGATGGTGAAGATGTAGAAAAGCTTCTAGAAACAGAAGCCCTTTCCTTGGAAGACACTATAAAAATTGCACTACAAACCGCCGCAGGGTTGGCACATCTGCATGAAAATGGTGTTTATCATCAAGATATTAAGCCTTCTAATCTGCTGCTGACAGACAAGGGAGTTCGGATCATTGACTTTAACGTTGCTGTCTCAGAACGAGATGAAAGCATGACAGGCGGCGGAACTAGGGCGTATATCCCACCAGATTTTGACCTTACTCTAGATTTAGACCAAATTGATCAAGCCCAAAAAAGCGATCGCGACATTTATGCACTGGGGATCACTTTCTATGAGTGTATTACAGGTAAATATCCCTTCGACGACCAAGACCCCAAACTAAGGCGAGATAAACTACCCCACGATCCACGAAATTTCACTGCGTCTAAGGATTTGAGTGACGAATTAGTACAATTCTTGATCAAGGCTATTTCTCCCTACAGGGTTGATAGATTTTCTTCTGCTAAGGAATTCGGCGAAGCATTGGATGTAATCAAACACCCAAGAAAGATTTCCCAACCTACTCTGCTAACAACTGAATCCTTACCATCGACCTTAACAGATACTTCTAAACCTAATTTCAATCCTTTTGTTAGCCATTTGCTTACCTTGTACAGCCAAAGTCAGCAAACCAATGCAGGAACCAGAGGATTAGATCAAATAGGCGAGTTAACTTATGTCCCTACACTGTTAGACCAAGCATTGCAACCTGCAATTTTAGCAGGTGAGTTTAGCCTAGTGATGATTTCCGGGAACGCAGGTGATGGTAAAACAGCCTTTATTCAGCAATTAGAAAAATATGCAAAAGATAAAGAAAATGTCCAATTAAAACGCGGATTAAACGGTTCCGAGTTCCAAATAAGAGGACGAACTTTCTTTACCAATTATGACGGTAGCCAAGACGAAGGCGATAAAGTTAATAACGAGGTACTTTTAGAATTTTTAGCACCTTTCCAAGGGTCAAATGCACAAACTTGGCAAACCAACGAAACGCGGTTAATTGCAATTAATGAAGGTCGCCTAGTTGACTTTTTATCTGAACATGAAAGAATCTTTCCCAAACTCGCCAAAATAGTCAAGAATGGCATAAAAGGTGCAGATCCAGAAAACGGTGTTGCAGTCATCAACCTCAATATCCGGTCAGTTATCGCCGATTTGGGTCAACAAAATCACTCAATTTTTGATAGATTAATTCGCCGCATGACTGAACCGCGCTTCTGGGAAGCTTGCGGTAGTTGCGACCTGAAAGAAAGATGTTACATTTACCACAATGCCCGCACTTTCATGGATGGGACAGCAAGCCCGAAGGTGATTGAAAGGCTTAAAACCCTATATACTATCACCCACCTACGCGGACGCTTGCATATTACCTTGCGGGATTTGCGTTCAGCCTTAGCCTTTATGCTGGCGGGAACGAGAGATTGTGAAGGCGTTCACCAATTGTATCGCCAAAGCACCCCCGAAGCACGGCAACACATCCTTGATGGATTTTACTTTAATTCTTGGATGGGAGGTATGGGGGGTTCAGGCGATCGCTTAATTTCTCTGCTGCAAGAAATTGATGTTGGAGAAACCAGCAATCCTAGCCTTGACCGCAGTTTTGCCTTTTTAGAACCAGGTGCTAGAGAAATGGGGCGGTTTAACTTTTCAGACCGCAGCTGTAATGATGACCATTTGTTACAAAAGACATTTGAAGAACTACCTCGTGACTATGGAGGTAGAACTGAAGATGATCGTCAAAAGGCATACAAAAAATATATAGCTATACTACGACGGCGGCAATACTTTGAACGCCGAGACTCAGGATGGCAAGAAATGCTACCTTATTCTTATTTTGAAGATTTTCTCAAGTTAGTAACAGCAGAGGAAGACCTAGCCAAGGAAGTGCAACCTCTCTTACGAGCTATCAACAGGGGCGAAGGGCTAAGAAATCCATCTCGTCTTGGCAATAAACTAGCCCTACGAGTTCACCAAGTCAACAACGGTACTATCCGCAGTTACCGTATATTTGATAGTAATAGTTTTAGCATTAAACTTGGTGAAGCTGGGGCAATTACTCGCTTTATAGAATTTTTGCCACAAGCATTCTATCTTCAGTATCATTCTTCAATGAGACAGGATGCAAAGTTAAGTATAAACTTGGACGTATATGAGATGCTAAAAAGACTTGATGCGGGTTATCGTCCCAGTATTGAAGAACAACAAGGGCTTTACCGAAGTTTAGCTGTATTCAAGAATATCTTGGCTTCAGCCCCTTATCAAGAGGTTTTACTCACAGAAACCGGACAAGACTTTTATAGTATCAGCCGCGATGAAGTTGGTAATTTATCGCTGACACAAGTCCAAGAGGGAATTTAATGGGACTGGATAAAAAAGACAAAGCCTTTGCACTTGGCAAAATAACTTATGTTGACTACACACATATTGAAATCGACAGGGCTTTACTCAATTTCTTTCCTAGATTGAAATTTGATGGCTATCCCGGTAAAGTTAAAAGTTCCAGCACTAGATTGACTATAGATAAATTTTTAGAAGATTTTCTCGAAGAAGAAAATCAGGATAAGTTTGTTGGCTTTGCCGATCATCAAGATATCGTTTATAAGTGGCTAGAAACTGATTTATTGGATTTAGTTAATCGAGGAAAATCAAACCAAGCTGTTGTATCGCCTCGACCACTACACGGTAATGCATACAAATATAGAAATACAAAACACGCTAGAGATTATGGTTCATCTGAGCAAATTTATTGGATGATTTATCATGCCCGTAATGATTTGGGTCAAGCTGCAAGGGATGCGTTGAAGGATTTTATTTTTGCTGGACTTAACCAACAAACTGACCGCATTTTGCTTTCAGACCAAAGAATTGATGTAGAAACTCAGGCAATTCTACATTTTGATAAGCAAGTCAAAACAGACGCTGAAGACCGTTCCAAAGAACCTGAAAAATACTCACCCCTTTGTATTGGTCAAGCAGACTTGCTAGCAGATGATATTCTTCGTTTGCTGACCTATGAAAATTATATGCCCCGATCAGTTCTGGTGGATTACCTTAAAACGCTGTTGTCGTTCCACTTAGGGCTGTACCACCTGCGCTTGATGAAACTTTTACCAGCGTTAGTAAAGCGGCGTGGAAGTGACCCAACGTGCGATCGCTGTCCAGTCAAACCCAGAACATCTTCACCGCATGGTGATTGTCCGCACCGTATCGGGTTACTAGTTGATATGGGCGATCCCACCAATCCCCACATGACTGAATTGGCTCGTCATAGTGCAGATACTCATTACCGGCGCATACCGGGTTATATTGAAGCCCATTTAATTACCAAAAAATTGGATGAAATGGCTGAATATTTAAAAACAAGAAACAAGTTATCACCTGCTGGAAATTATTTCTCTGTTGGAGAAGTTTTACAACTTTTGCATCCTTCTAACAATAAAGAACGAGAGGATTATTTTAAATCAAGGATCACACCACTTATAGAAAGATATCAGCAAGGAGGAACAGATTCTTCCATTCCTCCAGAAGTACAGCGAATTATTAATATGAGTTTGGGAGAGTTTGATACTTATATAGAAATTCTAGTGGCTCTTCGAGGCAGTTTTCATCGGGAGGCGATTATCAAATGCTTGGATGCTTTCTTGCTAAAGAATAGTGCTTCAGGTTTGCTACGTCAATCCCGTGCTAAGGGTAGCCCTCGCTGGTTTGCTTTAGGAAGTCGATTACTTGAAGTACTATTACAAATTGCTGTTTTAGAACCCAACGGAACAAGCTTTGTGACCCGTGAAATTAGGGTTGATGAACTGCTGATATTTCTGCGCGATCGCTACGGTCTTTACATTGATCGTTTACCCCCTGGTGATGGTTTTGGACAACCCAGCATTGTAGATCAGCAGGCACTGCGAAAAAATGTTACAGCTTTCAAGACTCGTCTGAGAGAAATCGGATTTTTCCAAGACCTATCGGATGCCTATGTTACTCAAACAGTGACTCCTCGTTATACTATCAATACTGAGAATTCCAGAGGTAATAAATGAGCCAAGGTTTTCAAGAGCTTCAGCATGAGGAATTAACTCAAGCTTTAGAATCATTATTGTTACCGCTCCTGAGAAATATTCTTGCTACACGCAGTAAAGGTCATTGTATCCGAGTCGCAGATTTGGACTCACATCTGATGATGGTACTGACGCGCAGCTTGCGTCGAGAAGTTCCAGAAGCGCAAGTTTTTATTTTGAATGGTAACAGACAAAATACTGACAACCTAGATTTATATATTTCGTCTACCAAGTTAATCGAACTACGTAACCCTTTACCTGATGGTTCGTTACGACCACCATTACTTATCTTTTTACCATCGAATCTGCAAACAAATGCAGAAGACTCCTTCAACGTTGCATCGTTTGAAGAAATTTCTCTGGCTGATGTTTATCAGCAACTAGTTCAGAAACTCATTCAGCAAGTTCCGACACCTTTACAAGGTTATGTTAAAGAAATTTTGAGGTATTTAACTCAAGAGAAATGGCATTGGGCTAATGCAGTAAAGCAAGCGCGTTTTTTACAAACCGCAGTTATAAATGGGATTGCTGGGGATACCCTTGGTGCTGCATTGTATGAATTGGGTTTGGTTCCAGATTTTCATTTGTTTGATGAACCTACAACTACCACTTTCAAAATTCGCAAGAATTTAGAATCGATGAAAAAGCTTACCTTAAATTTTGACAAATCAATTTTGGGTAGAGTTTTAGATTTAGAGTTAGCTGATAAATCAGTTCAAAATAGATTAAATGAATGTTTAGTTGAAGTAGGTGTAGAAGACCCATACCTGTGGACTAAGCAAGTTGTATTAAACCGCAAAAATTGGGACATATCTTTTGATAAATGGAAATTTCAGGAAGAAGTTAGTCCTGATAAAATATCAATAGAAGTTTTAGATATTGGACTGAGTTTTGTAAAAGAAGACGAAACCAATCAAAGTTTACAAAGCCTAATTGGTCAACAAGTATTAGTTCCCAAAGAGCAAAAAAAGTTCAAAGTTGAGTTTAAAGTAGACCCCCATCCTCAGCAAATAGAGGGGTTAGACCACTTTACTGTCCAAATTATGACCCAAGATGGTTGTACTGTTGGTGGTACTAAAAAAGTCAAAGCATTGAGTACCAAAAAAGCAAATAAAAGTGCCACTTTAGATAAACTCGATAAATTTGAATTTGATGAAGGCTGGCATTTTGTCAGGATTTTGCCCTGGACAGCCAATGGCGACCCAATACCTTTAGCTGAACCAGATAATAGTTCAAGTATTACCCAGCTAAAGCCTTATGAAAGTGAATTATTTTATGTACTTCCCAATGCTGAAATTGATGCAGAACCACCAGAAATAAAGTTTTCTGAAGAAATTAGCTTAGAACACGCAAAACTAAGGCTCCAGTTTAAGGCGATCGCTGAGGGGCGTGACCCCAATGTAGTTACCCTCAAAGATGTAGTTTGGGCTGAAAAAAGTAGCAAAACTCGCAGCGCCACTCAAGAAGCCTTAGAAGTAAAATTTGGTCGTGATGGCAAATTTCGTATCCCCATAGCGCAATGCTTAAAGGATTTAGAACTTGCAATATTAACGTCTCCGCAAAGTCCTGTAGGTTGGAAATTACAGGTCAAAATGGGTCAAGTTGGTTCGCCCTCAACAGATATTATTGATTTTCCGAAATCAGCAGTAGCATCAAGTTTTTTATCAACCCGTGCTGATTATTTCGCCGACATTCTTTCGGGAGATAAAAACCTTATTTCTCAGGCGGTTAATTTCATTGCTTTGAAAGACGTTGCTTATGAGTACGCTGCGGCATACCGAGAACTGTTAGTTGACTTGTGCCGTAAAGTAGAAAAAAGCAATGCTTCAGACTGGCAATCTCTCCGTGACTTGAAAAATGTATTGTTGGTAGACACAGTGCGCTTGGAGATTACAGACTTCCGTGGACAAACACGGGAAGCTATATTATTAGGAGCAACCCATCCACTACGTGCCTTATGGCTAACAACATGGAGTCAAATTGCACAATCTTGGGTTGCCGCTGCCTACAATGGACAAGAAAAATATGTGGGTTCCGCCAGAGATGGAATTTTGCAGGGGTTTCTACCTTTAAACGTACCCCCAACTTTGCCCCTAACTGACGGTAGAGTTTTTATCACCGTTGATAATATTAATCCGTTCTGGTCGCTGTATGCTCCATCAACCGAAGAAAACACACGGGGCTTACTAGGGGAAGTCTGTGCTGCTTTAGGATTAACAGAACCTACCATTGGTGCTGCGGTCAATGCTGATGTCTTAGCTTCTCGGATTGAAAGTTATTTAGCACAAAATCCATACATCCGCACGCTTAGTATTAATGCATTTAACTCAGGTCGTGCCACCGTTCTTGCAGATGCCCTTATTTTATTGCAAAAGCGGGAAGCATTTAGAGATTTACGGTATGACATTCGCTTATTTGTCCCTGATCCAGAAGCGCCTGGGGTTGGTGAAGCCATAGAACAGCTCCTTACACCAATTTCCACCATAACGTCAGAGGTAGTTGATGCTTTTTCTACATCTAGCGGAAATTACTTGTTTCCCAAATTAAATCTGGCAGTTCATTCCGTTAATGATTTTCGTAACCCAGAATCAAAAAATAAATATCAAGCTCACATCAGTATATTAGTAGATTTATTTCCCGCAAAAGAAATCGGTTCAGCACCACCCTTCCGCTCGAAAGAGATTGCATCCTTACATGGTCTAGTTCAAGACTTTGTTGTCGAATTTCAAGATAATGAGAGTGGTACTTTCTGGCGGCGACAACCCCGTCATGGCGAAGCGCGTTCTGTTGTTGGTGCAGAAAACTTGATTGATTTATTGGCTGAGTTGCCTAAAATAATGTCCGGCGCAACCGCTACTGTCGCTACAGGGGTACCAGCTTTTGAAAATCGTCCAGTGGTAACGTTAGGTCTAAATGCAGAACAACGGGAATTATTGCACCATATTCATAATGTCTGTGATTGGGTTTTCACCATTGATCGTAATATTGGCATTGAATTTTTCGACCACGGTGGTCAGAGCGATCGCCCACCTTACTTAGTTGACTATGTTCCTAATACTACTGCTAGTCTTGGACATCGATTGGTCGTTACTTCGCGCTCTTTATCAGAACTGGAATCAGTTTTGTCGCAAGTTTTAGAGCAACATGGACTAAAAGCTGAAGGAAGTCATGCAGGGGTTATTCTTGAACAGCTGCGATCGCTCTCTGGACGACTAGCATTAAAACTAATCTCATCTGCTAATCAACAAGCAGAAGCTCTTGGACTAGCTTTAGCTCGTCTATTTTTGCAGTACCAAGGAGCATTATCAAACCAAATTATACTCCCGCTGGATGCCCATGTAGAATTGTTTCAAAAAGCGAAGCAGCAAGCAGATGAATTAGGTAACTCAGTAAGCTTGCAACGTACAGATTTAGCGCTTTTTGATCTTAATGCTAAAACTCGAACTATAGTTTGCAACCTAGTTGAAGTTAAATGCTATGCCCAGGTAGGAACTATTAGCAGTTTCAATCGATTAAAAGAGCAAATAGCAGAACAAATTAATCAATCTCAAAACGTTTTGTGCCTACACTTTAAGGCACAGGCAAGACCAGACATATTATTAAAATTTCGTGAATTTGCGACTCTACTTGAATTTTACTTAGAACGAGCTTTGCGCTATGGAGTAATTGAGAAGAATGCCGCAGAAGAAGCAAGAATTTTAATCACAACCCTAGAAGATGGTTACACGCTTGAATTTACGCGAAGTGCGCTAGTTTTTGATTTTGAAAAATCAGGCACAGATCCACCGGAATCTCACCAAGGAATTGAGTACCATCGTATTGGTATTGATTTAATTAAAGAATTAATTGCTTTAGCAAAACCTGCCGCAATAATAACTCAATCTTCTGAGGTGAAAGATATTATAAAAGAGTCACAAGAAAGGAATGTTACAGACTTAATCCCTCGTTTGATATCAGCCGCTTTTATTGTCCCATCAAGGGAACGCTCTACAACTTGGGATGATTTGATAATGGATGAGCAACAAAGCGTTTTTTTAGAAGAAGAACATCCTGAAACTTCTAACCCAGTAGTTTACTCATCAGTAAATTCTTACGAAATCCCATCAAGTATCAATGAAGAGATAGAAGCTTCCGCACTAAACAATGAAGAAACACAAGAGGTTCAGGATATCTTAAAATGTGTTGAAGTTATTAACTCACAGCCACCAGATAATTTTGCCTTACCTTTACCACTAGAGGTTGAAACTGATGAAGCACCTAAAAATAAACTGGTTTATGATGTAATGCTTGGCGTTAAATCTCCAACGCCACAGTATGGAATTCTAGGAGAAACATCTGGACGTAAGGTTGCCTTAGACTTGAATCAAACTCACACTATCAGCCTTTTTGGCGTTCAAGGAGCAGGAAAAAGTTACACGTTAGGCAGTATTGTTGAAATGGCTTGTATGCCTATTTCAAATATCAACATTCTACCAAGTCCCTTAGCAACTGTAATTTTTCATTACAGTCCAACCCAAGATTACAAACCTGAGTTTACCTCTATGGTTTCACCCAATTCCGAGTCTGCTCAAGTAACTTTGTTGCGTGAAAGATTTGGAGCAGAACCAGCTGCGCTTAAAGATGTTGTGATCCTCGTTCCTGCTTCAAAAACTCAAGAAAGAAAAGCTGAGTACCCAAATATAGAAGTTCTTCCTCTTACCTTTGCGGCATCAGAACTAAAAGCTACACACTGGAGATTTTTGATGGGTGCTGTTGGTAGTCAAAGTATGTATTTGCGCCAAGTAAACCAAATTATGAGAAGGTTGCGCGAGCAACTAACACTTCAAGAAATTATTCGAGGTGTAGAAAGCTCTTCTCTATCAGATCACCTAAAAGATTTAGCCAGAACTAGATTAGAATTTGCAGCTGAATACATTGATGATAGCCGTCGCTTGACTGATGCTGTTCGTCCTGGTCGCTTAATTATCGTGGATTTACGAGATGAGTTTATTGAAAAAGACGAAGCTTTGGGACTCTTCGTTGTTTTGTTGCAAATTCTTTCTGAGGCAACTCATAATGGAAAGCTATTCAACAAACTTGTTGTTTTTGATGAAGCGCACAAGTACATAGAAAGCCCAGACCTAGTAGCTGGACTAATCGAGGTAGTTCGAGAAATGCGACACAAGGGAACTAGTATCATGGTTGCTTCACAAGATCCACCATCAGTCCCCACATCGCTCATTGAATTATCGTCACACATAATAATGCATCGGTTTAATTCACCAGCTTGGCTAAAGCACATTCAAAAAGCTAATGTATCGCTTAACAGTCTGACTCCAGAAAATATGAGTAATCTAGGTGCTGGTGAAGCTTATATTTGGTCGGCTAAAGCTAGTGATGATGCATTTACCAAAGGAACCGTAAAAATCAGGTGTCGCCCCAGAGTCACTCAGCATGGTGGTAGTACAAAAACAGCAGTTAATCTTTAGATAACAGCCATTAGGTTTTCCACAGAGAGACAATCACATAATTCCCAAAATCAGTTTTACAGGTGAGGTTTGTATTTTGATACCCAGTTAAATTAGTTTAATAGTCTATAAAATTAATCATTATCATTCATAAAAGAATCAGTTAACAATTTTTGAACGTGAATTATGTGCTTTTTACTAAATCGAATATTGACTGGTTCTCCAAAGATTTCAACACTTAGCTCAGGATTTGGACTTGATTCTGTAACTTCTTGAGTAATCTGCTCTATTATGTCCTGCATTTCTACTGAACCATGATTAGATTTTGCGCCACAGTTAGCACATAAACACAGAATATTACCCCTGTCATCAAGCCATTTTGCACGAGTAGATGAAACCAAGTAATGTCCCTCAAAATATGGCTGGCCATCTAGCTTATAAAAGGTATAATTACAAATTTGACACTTGCCACTATACTCCACATTCAAGAAGCTTCTTACTTCATTATCTTTTGCTTCCCACTTTTTGCGTGGAACTATTTTAAATCGTTTATCTAATGGCAGTTCGTTAGCTTTATTAGTCATAATTCTCTCACTAACTCTCTGAGCATATTGGTCAATATTAGTAGGGTGACTTGGCGGTAAATCATAAGTATCTGCTTTACTAGTAATTGGACGCGAGAAGCGTTCTATAAGTGCTTGTTTGAAGTTAATAGCTTCTATGACTTCTTTAGTTTCTAAATCTTCTTTATTTTTAAATATAGGAATTTTTCCCTCTCGTCTAAGTTTATCAATTACTTCTTTATTCCTAAAAACAAAATCTATATATTCTTGCTCTACTTTGTTCCCTCCTAATATTTGTTTATATGCTTCATTTATTTTTTTCGTTAGATCGTCTATTGATCTCAGCTTCATCCCAAGTTGCTTTGTTAATGTAGGACTCAAGATAAAATCTTCAGATAAAGCGTCAATAGGCAAATCGCTGGGCTTGTATAATTTGTTGTTTTTATCTGGTATCCATGCCAGATTACGAACAAGCTTGCCCATTATTGATTCTTGCTTTATGGGTGACTCAGGATTTTTGAAGTTTTTATTAGTAGCTTTTTGAACCTCGCCATATATATGTTGACTATTACGTAGTAATAACTCGTTCCAAATATAAATTGCTTTTCCGTAGGTGGGATTTTCTAAAGCATACTTCAAGCCATCAATTTCACATTTAGGATCGAACCCATTAAGACCTCGTTGGTGATTAAGTCTTGAAGTTGAAATAATGATATTTCCAGCCTCATCAGATTTTCTGTGAAATATCCTTACTTTTTTACTTACTCCTATAATTTCCAAATAGTAATGGTCTTGCTCATTACAAGTATCATTTAAAAACCAAGCATTGGGATTTCCTTTAAAATAAAGTTCCAAATCTGAAGACCAGAAGTATATGTCCCTTGGATGCTTATATGCCTGACGACCTTCTCCTGCGTTGATAGCACGCAGGAATGGGGTTTCCTTAAGTTTGGTAACTAACTGTTCTTTTTTGGTGACTATATCCGTTTTACTTTTATTACCTGATGCAAAAACAGATTTTAACGCTCGAAGTATCTTATCAATATCACGCTCATGTTCACCTTTCTCTATTTGATGCACGTTGCTTTTTTGATATTTGGGAATAATTTTCTCCATTACTTCTGCTACAACATCAGGTTCAGAAAGGCCAAGTTGTATGAGAAACATGAGAGAATTTCGACCTACTAACTTGTTTTCTACGATTTCTCTTTTAACAGTAGGAAAATCTGTTTTATCTCCTGATGATAGTGAGAGGTAAGCATTTGGTAATCGGTCACTGCGAAATGGTTCTACATGAGTAGCATCTTGCAATCGGATAAATGGTTTATTCCGTAGAATGCCATCACCTGCTCTCCAAAGTGCTTCTTGTTTATTAAGAAATGCATAGAAACTAGCAACCCAGCCATCAGATTGCTGTTCTATAAAAAGCTTATTGAATTTACGCGCAAAATCCTCTGGTTCAATTTCTTGAACATCCAATTCTTCTGTAATATATTTGTGAATATCGGGAGTTCGTCCTTGAGTAATTTCATCAGAAAGCCATGTGTAACTGCTACCATAAAGCTGTTGTAATTGAGTTTCTGAAAGTAGTTGGCGGAAATCTTTACTGCGAGCTAACTTTGCTTGTCTGGCTGGAACATATTGACCGTTACGGATAGTAGGAAGAAGAGCTTTTTCTCTGAAAGCCTGACGTACCTCTTCAAACACTGGACTGAAAATAGGATTCTTCTCAAAATCGGATTTACGTATTGGGAGTACATTCAAACTATTGACTGTTAATAACCCCATATCACGAATTAGTGGAAGCACTTCTGCTACTAATGCAGCAGTATGCTCAATTAGTGATTGATTAAAAATGTCGTCCCGTCTGATATTATCGCGGGCTGGCGTAGTGTGATATGGACCTTGTACAAGAAATTGGAGATTGGTTTCTATTTCTGTTGGCAGAAAAACGACTAAGGGTGAACTACCTACAGAAATTATCTGTTCTTTACCTGTCTGCTTATCTTTGCTCAAAAGAAATGCTATTTCAACTTTAAGGTTTGAGTGACCTTCAACTGGTTTATCAAAGACAAGCCATTCTTGCCGACCTTTACCGATAACTATAACTTTCCTACAGTTAGGCGCAATAGGCTGCATTTCCCGCCGATAAGTTATTGTTGAACCGTCTTCTACATTCCATGAAATTTCTTCAATATGGCACAGAAATAGTAATATAGAAGGTTTAAGTGAATCAAGTTTATTGAAAATTCGGTAAAATGTATTTTTTGGTAACTCAGATTTATGATTGAACGGAAAAATAAAAACTGTTTCTCCTGGTAAAAGTTCACGAGGATTGATTGAACAAGGATAGATGTACTCCTCTATTTTGAAATGTTCGCTACCTGAATAAATTTCTGGAGACGAAGTAAAAGCATAAACTGATTTGAAACCAATACCAAACTTACCAATTTGTTTCTCATCCTCCTGCTTAGTTCCTTCAAGTATATTGCAAATACCACGAACATCCGCTTCATCGAATGACTTTCCAAAGTGGCTTACCTCTAAATGGTCAGAGTAAAGCCGAAACGTAATACTTTTAGGAACATTAGAATTTGGGTCATTTTGATTTTGGCGCGAAAGTGCATCTTCAGTATTTTGCAATAGCTCATAGATAAAGTGAGTTTGGTCGTTGTAGAGTTGTTTAGCTAAAAATTCTCCAATTCTTTTGAACTTTGTACCATAGTCAATGACATTGTGCTGTTTAATTTCGGTATAGTTACTAGGCATATTATTTATCCTTTATTATTAAAATTCCTATAGCAATTCGCTGAGTTATAATGTCTGCTTCACGGCGATTTTCTAAATCAGAACGCTTGCTTTCGTAATCTCGTTGAATACGCGATCGCTCCGATTCTTTCATCCGAATAATCCGCTCATCTTTCGCCTGATTTAGTTCAGTTTCCAAGCGCTGAAGGCGATTCTGGTAATAAGCATCAAGACTAGCCAGTTTGCGATTTAATAGTGTATTGTTTCTCTCTCGCAACTCGTTGAGTTCTTTTAAACGGTGCTGGTGTACAGTTTCATCTAGCTGTTGAATGCTTGAATCGATTAAAGACGGTAGAAGGCTGACATATTCTGCTGGCTGTATGGCGTGGCTCAACAAGCGCACCAGTGCTGCTGAAACTTCAGGTGCAAGACAGGAATTATCAAGGTTCCATGCTTTTCCTACTAGCCGCACTTCTGGGCGCACAGCAACCGTTTCCCAGAGGTCACAAACAAAAAGGTACTGTCCAAGTGGCATTGTATTGTCATGGATAGCGACTTGCGTAACAAGTGGCTCATCTATGCTTGCCAAATGAGCGATCGCCACCCGCGCTAAAGGATGAATCGGCGTGATAAATGGAATCTCCCTCTGTTCGAGAGCAGTTTTCTGGTCAAAGGTGAATAGCCAATGACGATCATCACCTTCCAGCCAACGTATGAAAGTAACTGTGGAACGGTCTGACTGTTTGAGCGATCGCACTTTTTTAAGCAGTTCCCCTCGTCCATCTTTGTTCAGGCGTAGTTGATGGAGTCCTGAATCCCGACTATCAACAGTAATTTGTCCTCCCAATGTCGGATGTTCCACAAACATTTCAATCAGCTGGCGTAAATCATCAGCAGAAACAAATTTGTCTTGAGCAACTAGCGTGTCAATATCCGAAGTAAACCCCTCATCAAGCCCCAAGAATGAACCACCTTCTGCTTCCAGGCGATGCTGTTCTTCTGCTAGGCGGAGTACATTGTCTGCCATTTGTTGTGCTTTCTGTTCAGCTTGTTCGGGGCTGAGTTTGGGGTCAAGTGCCACACGAGTTAAATCTTGTACAACATCTCCCAGCACTTCCTCTAAATCCCCAATTGTGTCTTGAAAGATGCCCAATCGTTCAAAGCAACGGAAGAAAATGCGTTCTTCAACAGTGCCTGGTGTGACAAAATTAAATATGAGTACCTTATCGCTTTGCTGACCAAAGCGGTCAATTCGTCCAATGCGTTGTTCAATCCGCATAGGATTCCAGGGGATATCGTAATTTACCAAGCGATCGCAAAATTCATAATCTAGTCCTTCACAACCTACCTCAGAAGATAAAAGGATATCGAGTGCATCTGGATGTTTGCGGGGCAAGCGAAAGCGCTCTCGTAAATGTTCTCTAATTGCATCTTCCACCTCTCCAGTAATTACCTCTACTCTGTAACCAGCACCTTGCAGTTGCTTTTGCAGATAGGCCAAGGTATGCAAAAAGAACGAGAAAACCAATACTTTGCCAGAACACTCACCCAGCAGTGTTTCCTCAATAATTTTCAATAACTGATCCAATTTTGGGTCATTTGGTGGTAAAGCAGCAGCTAGCTTACGAAGGTGCTTTGCTCTCTCTAGTAGATAGGGAAGAAGTTTAGTATCCTCATCTTCTGTCTCAATGTCGTCACTAATATCAGAGAGTTTAATTTTGCCTGTCTGGATAAATTTATTAAGTGTAGGCACAAGAGCTGGTAAACAACTCGCCGCCTGACGCTCTAAAGTATCCGTAATCAGCCGTATCACTTGTTCTTCATAGTCCAAGGAGAGCATTTCTCGACGGAATTCAATCAATGCCTGATAAAACTCTTCCTGTTCTGCTGTGAACGGTACAGAAATCGTGTGTGGTTCACGAATCGTAAATCTCCCGATATCCCGCCTACGAGTACGATTCATTACATGAGCCAGTGAATGCACCTCTTCTAAATCCCACAGGCAATTAATTCGATCTGCATCAGTTAATGTTGCACGATCTTGAAACTTTTGATACCAGTCCATAAATCGAGGATCTTGGCTTAGTACCCGCTTCCCCCAAGTTGTTGTTGCAGCATTTCCTAGTGCGTGGAGTGCTGACGTTAGCCAAGTATTTTGGGGGAGGCGACTGCGAATATGTCGAATGGCTTGATTGAGATGCTGATTAGGTTGCACCATCTCATTAAAAACTGTCTCATCAAGAAACAGGTCTGGACGTAGCAGATTGAGTAATGTGTAGAGGTTGCGATTGCCAAGATGCAGCGGGGTAGCGGAGAGAAATATCACAGCTTCGCTAATGTCGCAAAGAAATTTCACCACTTCATGAGAGCTAGTCCCTGGATTTCTAAGATGGTGTGCCTCATCAACGATAACCAAGCTAAAGCGGGGTGATGGGTTAAGTGTCGTTAATCCAGGACTGGAGCGACGCCCCTTGATTCCCTTGTGATATTTATCAATTCTTAGGAGTTCCAAGTGGACTATGACACGAGAATATTGCGGAGGCCAAACTCCATCTAAATCTGCCTCTCGCAGGCAATAAGAAAAAGTTTCTGAAGTCAGTGGTCGAAAATCTTCATCAAAACGGCGCATTTCGGCTCGCCATTTAGAAACGAGGGCTTTGGGGCAAACAATCAGAATGTTATCTAACTGTTGGCGGGTTTGGAGTTCCCGCAGTATTAAACCAGCCTCAATAGTTTTCCCGACACCAACTTCATCGGCAATTAGTAACCGGGGCTGGTCAGCACGCAGGAAACGCAGTAAAGGTTTGAACTGGAAGGGGATAAACTTGATGCGGGCTGAGTGGAGGGCGTAAAGATTATCGATTTGTGGATGAGAAAGTCTCGCTGCTGTCAATCTGGCACGAAAGCTCTGTACATCCAGCCATTGCCCTGCTTTTAATGTTTCCAATAATCCAGTGGTTTTTGAAGTAGCTCCCGCGTCAACCAGCTGCTCTTCATGGTATTCCAGAATTTGAGTGGGAGAATGGAAGATGCGGTAACGAGATCGTCCCCCTGCTGGCGGAAGAATCTCAATTACTGGTCCGGATCTTGATGGGTCAGCACGCAGGCATACAAGTTGTCCCAAATTGAAAAATGGTTGCACCTAATTTATATCTACCTTTATATAGAACAAAAGCAAGCTTTTGAACTCAATAGCGATCACCTTATACTTTAGTATTCCCACCCACAGAGGTACAAATCACAGCCAGCCGTATCAAAATTACTAGTTTGTTGACAAAAAAAGATGCTTTCGCTTGTACTATCTCCGGCTTCCTACTTTCTTTGCAAATTGCCACAAACATTGCCTCTGGCGATTAAATCTTATTTCCAAGTTTGCAGCGTTTTTTTAAGATATACGATCGCCCCTGATACCATATCCCAAAAGCGCTTCGCTATATGCTGGATTTCTGCATTCAAACGGAAGCTTGGGGTAAAAGGAATCTACCTCAGTGGTTGCAATACTTCTTGAATTCCTTTTTGGCTTGGTTCGGCTATCTGACAATGCTGCAATGAAGAATTATTGTGTAAAAAGTAGGCTACGCGAGGAGAGAAGAGGAGATGCGATCGCCCGATTAAGCGATCATGATTCTGATTTGCGTATATTGCACACTATGGAAACAAAAATTTTATGCCTGTACAAAAGCTGCGATCGCAGCATTGTGTGAACTACATGGCTATTATTTACAGTTGTACAAGGGCTTTGAGGATTGTCGTTACTTTTTTAACTAAAGCAAATTTGATAGCTGTATTATTCTAATTCAGTATTAAAGAGAAAAAGCTCATAAGATAAAGTGAGCAGCAATATTAGGGCTGATATGTTGATAAATTCAGGTTTTCTCCCCCCATAGCTGACTTAACAGGAACTTTTCATTAGTAACAGCCGTATACTCATTTACGGGGGCAGTAAATTTACTGTCTGCAACTTCTTACTGCTTGTTGGGATTTTAAAGATTTAATCTGAATTACGGATGATAAACTCTCAGCTAGACACAACCCTTGAGTATTATAAGACTGCAATTGACAGGCTAAAGCAGCTGGTACGTCTATAGATACTGAGCAGGTTCTGGAAGTGTTAAATGCTAGGAATGCTGTGCAGGTGGCTTTAAAGGATGCAACATTCATTTCTACCAGCAGGTTAAAGCAGCTTCTAGATTTAGATGCAGAACTCAGGAAACAGGCAGGACAGATTAACAAAGTTATCAAAGCTGAACAATTTGCTCTCTGGCGAGAAAGTATACATCTCCCTGCTGAAGCTTGGTGGTGGAGGTTAGAAAATCTTGCCCCTCCCCACAAGTGGGATAGTTTGGATTGGTTGTGGAAAGGTCTGGTAGTTGCTGGCTGGACTGCTAACCTCAGTTTACTGATTAATATTGCTACTCGCTTTTTCAGTGGGGGAGCAGGATTATTGGGAGCTTCTGCGGTTATTTTACCAAGTATTCTGGCATTGCTACAGGCAAGTAGTGAACTAACTAAAGCTGGTAAAGAAGGATTTGACAAATTACTCACAAAGCTAAATATTCCCCAACACTTACAACAAGAAGCTAAGTTGGGGTCAACTTTATTAATGACAATATTTTTACTTGGTTTTTGGTTGGCTCTACCGTCAATTGCTCAGTTATATAACCGTAATGGGCTAAATAATTACCAACAGGGGAAATTCGGAGCAGCAGAACAAGACTACCTCAAAGCAATTTCCTTGGATGCCGATAATGCGGATGCTCATTACAATCTCGGCAATCTTTACGAGGATTTACAAGACTTTGAGAAAGCCCGGAAGCATTACCAAATCGCAGTGGGAAGTGACATTCCTGATGCTTACAACAATCTAGCTCGCTTATATATCCAGGATAAAAAATATTCTCAGGCTACAGCTTTGCTACAAAACGGACTGGTGAAAGCTAAAGAGCAGAATAGCTCACCCGAAGTCAGATATAGCCTGTTTAAAAATTTAGGATGGGTGAGGTTTGAGCAAGGCAGATATAAAGAAGCACAAGACACCCTAAAAGCAGCAATTGGGATGGCAAATAACCCAGAAGTAGCAAAGTATATCGGGAATACTGGTGCGGCACACTGTATCTTAGCTCAGGCAATGGAGCGAGAAAAAGAACCAACCGCATTGGAGCAATGGCAGAAGTGTTGTGAACAAGGTTCTACTCTCAATGCTGAGGAGGACGCATGGTTACATCTAGCTCACCAAAAATTAAACAAGGCGGGAATATGCAAAAAGACCGGAAACTGATTAGGTTAATTGGGATCTTACTCAGCCTACCTTTTATAGCGGTAGCAACACCTGGGTTTACTCAACAGAATAGTCTAAATTTTATCTCCGAGGTTAAGGGAGATGTCAAAATTAAGTACTCTGGACGGAAGAACTATCAAAAAGCATATAGCGGTGAAATACTAAATTCCTCTGATTCTTTGCAATTGGGACGAGGTGCTTCTACGAAAGTCTTATGTAACAACTTATCAACTTGGAATGTTAGCTCTCCAGGGGAATTTTCAGTTTCTAGTGGTTGTGCATCCACTGAAAAACCCATTCTCATTAGAAGTGGTAGTAACCGCGCTCCGACTCGCGCTCCAAATGATCTGGCAATTCCCTACATCATTAGTCCGCGTGATACAGCAATTTTGAGTGACAAACTGACTCTGCGTTGGAATGCTGTCAAGGGTGCAACTAACTATCAGGTAAAGTTACGCGGGCCAGGAGTTAATTGGACAACAGAGGTGAAGCAGCCAGAGGTTGTTTATTCTGGGAAGGAAACTCTGCAACCAGGCTCTCGTTATCAGGTAATTGTGACTGCTGATAATGGAGTATCTTCTGAGAGTGAAGAACCTGCTGGATTTACTTTACTGAGTGAAGAGGATGCTAAACGGGTAAAGGCTGAAATTACACAATTGCAAAAGCAACCGCTAAGGGATGAGTCCAAAACCCTTGCTTTGGCATATCTGTATAAAAGCAACAATTTAAATGCTGCGGCAATTGATTTATTAGCAGGATTAGTTAAGCAAGGAAGTAGAACCACATCGGTTTATCAGCTTTTAGGCAGTCTCTACCAGCAAGTAGGTTTACATCAATTAGGTAAGGAACAGTATTTCACTGCACTGAAGTTAGCTAAGGCAGAAAAAAATCTGGAAGCGCAAGTAATAATCCAAACCAGCTTAGGGGAAATTGATATAGTTCTTGACAATTTGCAGCAGGCATTTGAGTCATTGCAAGCGGCTCAAAGTGGCTATCGGAACTTGGGAGATGAGCAACAAGTACAGCAACTACAGCAGAAATTAGATGACCTTACAAGAAGGCTACCTTCATGAATAACCTGCGAACTAGACAAGTAATAACCCTGACGACTTTGTTAGCAACAGCTGGGTTATGGGTGTTAATGCCAAAGCCCACAATTGGGCAATCAACCCCTCCTGTTTCAACTGCTCAGTCTGCCCAATTGGCAGAAGCAGAACGACTCAATCAACAGGTGATTCAACTTTATAACGAAGGCAAATATAGTGAAGCAATTCCCTTAGCAGAGCGTATGTTGGCTATTCATAAGCAGATATCGGGCGAAGAGCATCCCGATGTGGCAACTAGCTTGAATAATCTAGCATTACTATACAAGAGCCAGGGACGCTACGCAGATGCCGAACCCCTGTATC
>NZ_JBALBY010000034.1:0-92121 GCF_036919575.1 Nostoc sp.
TATCACTAAGAACATCAATTGCAATGTTCTTAGATTACATCTTATGCTGACTTTTTGCTTAAGTTGACACCAATGAGCAATGCTGTGCCCCTACCAACGTATTTGTATCATTATTAAAGTGAAACGGTATGAGTCAGTAGTCTAATAGTAAAGAAAAAGGGGGAAATATTCCCCCTTTTTCAGTTAATCTTTTACCCCTTTACAGTCTAATTAGAAATTTGTCAAGTAAAAAATAAGCTATTTTAAAATTTCATGGGTTTGTGTTACACTTTTGAGTTGAAGTGCGGATATAAAATTGCCAGAGCATCCCCATGCACAACAAATTATTTAATAGTAATATCGACAACGCTAACATTGAGAACGATCGCGTTTTGTTAACTCCCAATGAAGTCAAATCAAAATTACCTTTAACACAATTAGCCGAACAAAGAGTTTTAGCATATAGGCAGGAAATAGAAGATATCCTGGATTTTCAAGATCGCCGAAAATTTATAGTAGTTGGCCCATGCTCAATCCACGACCCAAAAGCAGCACTCGAATATTCTGAGAGGTTGAAAATATTGGCCGAGCGAGTCCAGGATAACCTGCTACTAATTATGCGAGTATACTTTGAAAAACCAAGAACAACCGTCGGTTGGAAAGGGTTAATTAACGATCCAGATATGGATGATTCTTTCCATGTAGAGAATGGGTTATTAATTGCACGGGATCTATTATTAAAAATTACAGAGTTGGGATTACCTGCTGGTACAGAAGCACTAGATCCAATCATACCTCAATACATTAGTGAACTGATTACATGGTCTGCGATTGGAGCGCGCACAACCGAATCACAAACTCACCGCGAAATGGCAAGTGGACTTTCGATGCCTGTAGGTTTTAAAAATGGTACTGATGGCAATATTCAAGTAGCTTTGAATGCCCTACAATCAGCTGGAAACCCGCATAATTTTCTGGGAATTAATCAAAACGGACAGGTTAGCGTCTTTCAAACTAAAGGTAATGCCTACGGTCATGTAATTTTAAGAGGTGGGACTCAGCCCAACTTTGATCCAGCAAATGTCAAACTGGTAGAAGAGAAATTAAAACAGGCAAATTTACCACCGAGAATTGTGATTGACTGTAGCCACGGCAATACCAATAAAGACTACAAAATACAAGGTAGTGTCTTAGAAAATATTGTTCAGCAAATAGTGGATGGTAATACATCAATAGTTGGCATGATGCTGGAATCGCATTTGTATGAAGGTAGTCAACCAATTACTGGTAAACAAGAAGAATTAAAATATGGTGTTTCTGTAACTGATAAATGTATTGGCTGGGAAGAAACCGAAAAAATTATTTTGGCTGCTCACGAAAAACTTAAATAAAGACAATAAGTGGAGGCGCACAGATATCATAAGCTGTTGCGCCTTTAATTTGCACTAATATTTTTTTCAATATGATTGTGGGGTGGGCGACACGAGAGCCGGTAGCCCAAGGCGGGCTTTTCGGCCCACCCCACAAGATTGGATAATTTATTTGTTGTCAGTCCCTTAGAGGATGTTTTAAAAGTAGTTTGCTGTGATTTTAGGCACTTATTGATCCCCCCTAGCCCCCCTTAAAAAGGGGGGAACCGGAATTAAAGTCCCGCTTAAAAAGGGGGATTTAGGGGGATCTAAAACGTTTTGTTACCGAGAAGAGGACTTTTAAAACATCCTCTTAGATAAAATCATTTTTCAGACTATTGATAGACCGTGATATCCGTAGAAAGATAGAAAGAATGCTTCAGCCAATCAGGTAACATGAATGTTAATCCTTATAATTGCTGTGTTTATTCAGATTATTTTTCAGTGGTCTTAGTTCTCACAAGTATTACCCCGTTTCTCCTGCGGGGTTTTTCTTTGAATTAGCGATGTCTACGACGAGCTTTGCTTACGCCAGGAAATCTACTAAGCCTGTAATGCCTTAAACCACTTATTCAAAACTGTGCTGATGGTTTTCTTAATCTGATGGTTACGGCTCCACTTCTGGAATGCCATTTCATACTCTTCGCCTTTGGTTTGAAAGGTATTCCAGACATCAAGCCCTATAGGTAATCCGCAGAATAGCAAAATGTACAGCGACCAAGAAATTCCGCCACCAGCGATTAAATCGACCAGTATCAAAAAGCCATTGAAAATTGCATAATTGCCTAGTCGCTTCTGAAATCTTCTGATGCGGTAGGCGTCAAAAGCTTTTCGCTGTTGCACTTGACCTTGTTGTACTAACCAATCACCTTCTGCTAATTTTAAAGACTCAGGTGAAATTTCTAACTCAGTAGCAATTTCTAATATCTGCTGATAAGAAAATTCTGTATCTTTGTCATCAGCTTGACGTGCGATCGCTAAGTGTAGAATTTGTTGTACATCTTCTTGGCTATAATAGCGGATGCTCTTAGGTTCAAATTCCGTCATAACTAATATCTCTTAGTGTTATTTTTAATAATTCCTCGCCCGATAGCCATAACACAGCTACGCCACCATCAACACAATTCGCACTAAATCTACACTAGCAAATTTAGACAGCGCAGGAGGTAGAGATTTCTAGACTGAAAATCTCTATTTAAAGATACTCAAATCACCAGAATCCTTGATAGGCAAGGATTGTAGGTCTTAGTTACCCGTAAACTTAAAATAACTAAAAAATAATTTATAAATTAATACTATGGACTCATTCATAATCTTAGTTGTCAAACGGGAACTCTAATCTTCTAATCTAAGGATGTAATTCAATGGTTGAAGAAAATGGATCGATTCGTACCCTATCGGTTGATATTGGCGGTAGTGGCGTTAAGGCTATGGTTTTGGACATTACGGGGAATCCTGTAACCGAAAGGGCGCGTTTAGATACACCCCAACCTGCTACACCAGATGTTGTAATTAATGCAATTGTTGTGTTAGCAGCTGCTCAAGGTGAATTTCATCGCGTTTCGGTCGGTTTTCCCGGTGTGGTGCGGTCTGGAATCACGGAAACAGCAGTAAACTTACATCCAGATTGGATCGGATTTGATTTGGAAACAGCATTATTAAAACACTTAAACAAGCCTGTACGGGTGATTAATGATGCAGATATGCAGGGGTTTGGTGCGATCGCTCTTAAAGGTGTAGAATTGGTGATTACTCTGGGTACAGGGTTTGGTTCAGCTTTATTTGTGGATGGTAAGCTAGTGCCGAATATGGAAATGGGACATCATCCGTTTCGCAAAGGACAGACTTTCGAGCAGCAGTTGGGGCGTGCAGAGTTAGAAAAAATTGGTGAGAAAAGATGGAATAGGCGTTTAGAAAAAGCGATCGCATCCTTGGAACATCTATTCAATTATGATTACCTTTACATTGGCGGTGGTGAAGCTGTGAGAGTGAATTTACAGCTACCGTTAAATGTCAAACTCATCCCCAATATCACTGGTTTATTAGGCGGTATTGCTTTGTGGCGAGATGAGAAAAGGTAAAAATTTTTTCAGTATGCACTATCCCAGGCAGCAGCAATGTTGTTGGTTAAAAGAAATATTGGTTGAAGTAAAATGAACCACAATGACTGAAATTGGCCTGATGATGACGGGCGTGTTAACAATAAGACAAGCATCTGAGGCCAATTTGCCACAGCAGCAATTATTTCAGATGGAAAATAACGTAAAGCAGTCAAAACAGAGTCAGTTAGAGATAACTGCTAAAGTCACACCACCTGAATTCATGCAGACAGATGGGATTTCCCAGGCTTCTCTCACAGATGTCGCAGTAGAGAAAGAAGATATACTTCAGAAAATCAGCAAAAAGAACCCGCGACTAGTTTTGTCTAACTTAGGTGAGTCTAAGGAGTACTCTCAGTCTGGAGGTAAACTCCGTGCAAAGGCTACAGGGCGGTTCAAGAAGTTTAGTAGCCAACCTCTGCCGACTCTTTATTTCGGTAGCTCTGGTGTTGCTGTCAGTGCCTTACAACGGCTGTTAGTGTCCAACGGTTATGCCGTTAAAGTGGATGGGGTTTTTGGCGCACTGACAGAGACTGCTGTCAAAGCCTTTCAAAATCAGCGGAATTTAAGAGTGGATGGAATAGTTGGTCAACGAACCTGGCAGGCGTTGACAATTTAGTCATTTGTCCTTAGTCCTCTCTTACAAAGTTCTGATCGGAGGAAACCTCCGCTCAGACTTTGCGCTTTGTCATTTGTCCTTAGCTAATAACAAATGACAAATGACAAATGACAAATGACAAATGACAAATGACAAACTAACGATACTTGTGCTGCTCTAATAGCTGTTGCGCTCTTGGCTTGTAAATTAAATAGAACAAAGCCTCAATATAACGCAACAAATCTTCCCGGTTTTCCTTCGAGGTAAAGTTCCAGAAGCCATAAATCCGTGCTAATGATAACAGCTTGGTTGTGTGAATTTTCCAAGTGTAGGAAGTGTAAACTCGCTCAATTCCTCGCTGTGAGATTTCATTCCAAGAGTTAGGGTTCTGTTCGCATTTAGTGATAAAGTCCACTATTTTGGTGGCTGTTTCGTCTAAATTTGTTGGGTTAATGTAAAAGCCATTAACCTTGTCTTGAATAATCTCCAGTGGTCCACCAAACTGTGTGGCAAAAGTCGGTAATCCTGAAACCATCGCCTCTAAAATTGTCAAACCAAAAGCTTCAAATAAAGCTGGTTGTACAAAAATTCCCTGATGATCGGCAATTACTCGGTAAATTTCGCCAGAATCAGTTTTAGACAGGCGCACACCCAACCAACGAATCTTTCCGTGGAGATTGTACTGGTCAATTATTTGGTAAAGTTTGATAATTTCGTCACGTTCTTCGTTGTCGCCTGATTCTTCGACACGTAACTTACCCGCCACCAAAATTAAGTTGCAATGCTCTTGTAATTCTTGACTTTGACCAAAGCATTCAGCTAAACCTGTAAGGTTTTTAATGTGGTCGAGACGCGCCATTGAGAAGAGAGGACGCTTGTTAGGATCGTCGAGTTTGCCAAAGATTTGCGCGGGGTCTTCCAGAGTAAAGAGTGTTTCTGCAAGGCGTTGGCGATCGCTCTCCACTCGGTCTTGAGTCTGCGAGTAAGGGAAATAGTAATTTTCGTTTACTCCCGGCGGTACGACATTAAATTTGGGACTAAATAATTCAATCCCATTCGTTACATGGTACAACTCCGGCATGGTGAAACATTTGTAAGACTCGTACTGTCCCACACTATCCGGTGTCCCGACAATTTCTTGGTAGGTGCTGCTAATAATAAAATTAGCAGCATTCATCGCAATTAAATCAGCAGTGAATTGCAAGGAAAAATGATATTTATCTTCCAAATCTTGCCAGTAGAGGTTACTGAACAAGTATTTAGATTTTTCTAAAGCATGGGCAACATTACATTGGGTAACTTTCAACCGTCGTGCCAGCAAAAACGCCACTAAGTTCCCATCAGAATAGTTACCAACTATTAAGTCAGGTGTGCCGTGAAATTCTGCTCGTAGTTCTCTTTCTGAGTCAATGGCGAAAGTTTCTAGATAAGGCCAAAACTCAAACCGAGAAATCCAGTTTTGAGTCATGTTGGGATTAAATTCCCGCAAAGGTACTCGCAAAATCCAGGCATTTTCGGTACCGTGGACTTTTTCTAGCCGTTGATTACAAAGGGTGCCATCACTGTTGGGAATCAAGCGGGTGAGAATAATTACCTTTGGCTGGACATTCAATCCCTCTAAACCAGCTAGCAGGACATCTTCTTGTAGCTGCTTCTCTAGGCTCTTTGCTTGATCGAGGACATAAACTACTTGACCGCCGGTATCGGGACGCCCCAAAACGCCCTCTTGCCCAAACCAACCGTGAGCTGACACTAAGACGATTTTAAAAATCATCGGAACACGAGAAATAAAGGCTTCTAGTGTCTGGGGATCGGGAGAATCAATCAATTCATCGAGAATATTTAAGGTTTCCCGCACTCGCCCTACGGTGTTACCCCAACCTGGTTCAAAACCCATTGTTTGCAATTGGAGCCGCAATTGTTCGTAGGGTTGATCGTCAGGGCGATTATTAACAAAATCTATAGCTTTCTTAACTTGCTCGGAAAGTTGCTGCTGTGATTGAATGCGATCGTTGATCAGCAGTTGAACACCGTTGTAGTGGTGCAGGCGCAAGAAATTAAATAAGCTGTCCAGCAATTGTTTGGAGTCTTGAAATAGTTGGCTGGATAGATAGCGGTTGAGAAACTGTACCCCCTTACCAATATTTTTCGGGTCGCGGATGACTGGGGTGTAGTCATAGAACGGGCCGAAGTCCAATTCTAGCAGGCCGCCCTCGTTAGGATGAAATTTGTTCACCAAGCGATCGCGCAAATCCAACAGATCCTGCACCGTCATCGGCTCAATACTCAAGTCTGATGTCAACCAATAAACTTCTTGGCTAGCAATCTTAGAACGGATGATGAAACAAAAGTTTGAGTCTTCCTGAATAATTTCCTGAGTATAGTAAATAAGTTTACCTAACTCAGAGGAAGTGTAAAAAGCCTCTGGTTTCTGGGACTTGGAGCAATACTCACTATATACATTAAGTATGTCGTTCCGCAGCAAATACTTCTTTTCTTGTTGGCGTAATTCACTAATAAAGGAACGCAAATCACTTCTTTCTTCACTATCTAAGACTGCTTGAAGCAATTCAGACATAGCAACTCCACTAGATGACGATGTTTGCATTGTTGACTTTCAAGGCGAGACAAATAAGCCTCCACCTTTTCTTAGACCACATATAAACACGAAATAACACAGATAAATCATATTTATCTGTGTACTACAAGTATCAACTTTTCAGATGGCACTTAAATCATGTTCTACTTTCTTTAAAGTATCTATGACTCAGTATTTTTGGATCTAACTAAAGGAATACAATTTTTATTTCTTTTGATAGACGTTAGGAAGTAACTTGCTATCATCTAGGAATCATATTTGATTTCTGAAAAAATTTCGGTAGTCTTGTAGTAGACTGTCTAGGCTAAAATGTTGCAAAAAAATTGTAGGTTGGGTGGAGCTTTGCGTAACCCAACATCCTGATAATCAGTTGGGTTGCGCTCCGCTCCACCCAACCTACGTCTACGTCTAATGCACTATTAAAGCCATGAGGGTCCACTACGCGCATTTCAAAAATCAAATACTAGTCCTATAGCTTTTTCCAAGGGGTGAAACAAAAGTTAATAGTTAAGCTTTCAGCTAAACTATTCATTTGAAGTTCAATGAATTAAAATCAATTTTTATTCTAGTATAGAGTAATTCTTATTTGCCCTAGTTATAATTTCAGCAAAAGTTGTTTAAACTAGGTCAATTTATATGGCTACCAATACACATAAGTTAACAGCTTATGACCACAGTATAGGCAACATCCTGATTATATGTTTACTTGCCTTCTGTGGACTGACTTTTTTCATTCTTCTAGGCATTTTCTAACAATTGAATGTGTGATAAGTAATTAAAGGTTTGTAGTAAGAGGCTTTAACCCTGAAAATAGGGCTAAAGCCCCTTACTACGAGCTAATTTACATCAGTTTTCATGTATTTGAACCACATCTATCGTAGGGGCATAGCACTGCTGTGCCCCTACCTCGTGGTCTATCTACCTGAAAATTGCTGTAATTAAATTTATATTGCGTAACATAGTTTGATTTATTTTTGGACACTTACTTGTAAAAGTTTTTACACTATTGGCGTTGCGTAAGTCCTATTTCATTTAGAAAGTAGATTTGCTTATATACATCAACTTCTTGATAAGATAAGCTAATTAATCATCGTGGGTTTGCGATCCTTTCAAGTCCATGAACTCGCAGATGGCAGATCCTTGCTAAAGTAATGGTTATGAATATTCAGAACCACAACCCATCTTTTATAGGAATATATGGATCAGTATGAAATTATGTAGGGCGAACGATGGGAATTGAACCCACGAATGGTGGTACCACAAACCACTGCCTTAACCACTTGGCTACGCTCGCCATTCAACAATTTCGATTATAGCAATAATTTGGCAAGCGATCAAGTGTTTTTGTTTAAGGAACGGACTCAGTTGATTTAGAGTCTCTGGAATCTAACGATTACAAGGAATTTTACTTGGCAAACATGAAACCCTTAACCATCATTGCATATACTGGAGCAGCAGCAGGACTCGCCGTTTTGGGTGTGGCAATGGCGAAGACCAATCCTAGTCAGGTTGAATATGAAGAATATGCAGTGCAACGGCTGACTAAATACTTAAAAACCGATGTATGTAAAAAAACTACGAATATTATAGAAAATTTAATCCGTTTTAATTGTGATAAGTTGGTTGACTCGGCTAACCCGCAAATCCAAGAAATTGTTACGAGGACTACAGAAAGACAAAATTACATTATTTTTAGCATTTACCGTACAGATTTAAAAATAAATTCTTGGATACCTTCATACAAATTTGAAACAGTGGCAGCCTTTGATCAATTTTATACTTACACTGCTGAACAACAATAAGGTGAGCTGCTTTTTAGAAGGAGTTGCATTTCTGCTAAACTTGTATTGATTTTAGTAAAAATAAGGAAATGTATTTTTCACTTGACTATTAGAGCATTCATAACGTATAAAGTATTTTTTAGATGAGATGATTTCAACTAAAAAATATGTCTAGCAAGCATAGAGCTATTGATCCTCCTAATTTACCTTTATATGAAACAATGAATAAGGGTATACCAGATAACCAATTATATGAATTAGAAAGCTATCAAAATGTACATTTATCAAATTGCCAGATTGAGGGAACGAAAGGAGTAGATTTTCAGTATGCATACTTTGATAATGTTAAATCTATAAATACTTACTTTAAAAAACTTACTCTACAAGATGTTATAATTGCTAAAAGTGATTTTGCCAATACTGAATGGGAAGAAGCTTCACTTAATAGAGTTGAATTTATTAACTGTAGATTGCTGGGATTTCAAGCAATAAAGTCCAGATTCAAAAATGTTATTTTTAAAGGCTGTCAAGGACAATTATCACAATTTAATTCAAGCAAATTTGATCGTGCTATTTTTGACAATTGTATCCTTGAAGATTCTACATTTATAGAATCTTCTCTGATAAATGTAAAATTTATCAATTGCCAAATGAATAATGTTATCCTTGCTGATGCTAAATTTAAAAATACAGATTTTCGAGGTTCTAATATAGAGGGTTTACAAATTAATATAAATCAGCTTCAAGGTGCAGTTTTAGATGTATTCCAAGCGGCTTATATTCTTCAAAGGTATGCAAATGTAATAGTTAAAGCTGTTGATGAAGAAACAACGGATAACGCATAAAAGTTGAAAGTAAGTTTTGATTTGTCGTTGTAAAAGACAACAACTCTAGTACATCAGCCTTCTCTTTATCCGGGTGCATCCCGATTTGGCAGATTTACAGCGCATTTCAAGTTGGTGAGGTACACAAGCAAAGTCTCAAACCCGTGTGTAAAAGCTATTTTACTTCTGAATTCTGACCCCTGAATTCTGAATTCTGCTGTATTTGTAGTCATGCATCTTGCTCGCTGCTATCTATTACGCGAGCTACATATTACATTATGGGATGCTCCCCTGCACGAATGACCTACGGTGTATACACAAGTCAAATTACCCCCCTTAATCCCCCCGATAGATTAGGGGGAAACAGGAAATTTAGTTCCCTCCCCAATCTATCGGGGAGGCTTAGGGTGGGGTAAAACCTTGGTGAATCAGCTATTTCAGACTTGTGTATACACCGTAGGCATGAATGACAGGGGCTTTACGCATCACGAGTCGTAAAATATGAGAATTAGTAACTGAGAGTTCAAGTTTTACCAATGTCATCTGCCTACCTGCTAGTATCTCACGGAAGTCGCGATCGCCGCCCAGAAATTGCTATGCAGCAACTAGCAAAGCTGGTATGTCACAAATTGCCAAAAAACTACAATTCATCAAATAGCGAACATCTGGTTGGGATAGCTGCTTTAGAAATGAGTCCTCAGCCTTTACACGAGCAGATTCAACAATTTGCCAAGAGTGCTTTTGGCGATACCTGCGACGGGCTACGCCTACGCACAATGTCTCAAAATGAAAATCGCCTCAAAATTGTACCGCTATTTCTGCTGCCGGGAGTGCATGTCATGACAGATATTCCCGCCGAAGTAGCACTAGCACAACAGGCTGTTGGTCAAGATACGATCATTGAGTTGCAACCATATTTAGGCTCTCACCCCCATTTAGAGAAATTGCTGTTAAAGCAAATAGCTGCTATAAAAGCAGAAGCATGGATTCTATTAGCTCATGGTAGCCGTCGCCCAGCTTCTGAAGAAACTGTGTCAGCAATGGCGGCGAATTTGGGAACTGTGGCTGCTTATTGGGCTGTACCTCCTAGTTTAGAATCACGGGTGAAAGAGTTGGTAGCTGCTGGTTATAAAGAAATTGCCATTTTGCCATACTTTTTATTCGCTGGTGGAATCACCGATGCGATCGCTGCCTCAATAGAGGAGCTAAAATTACAATTTTCTGCGGTGAATTTCCAATTGGCGCAGCCCTTGGGAGCAAGTGCAGAATTAGCCGAGCTAATTTGGGATTTAACAGATAAATGAACCGCACAGAAAAACAGGAGAATAAGTATTTGGGAAAGGTTTATTTAGTAGGTGCGGGGCCAGGAGATCCAGGACTAATAACCCTGAAGGCGAAAGGTTTATTGGAATGTGCAGATGTAGTTATCTATGATGCCTTAGTCAGTCCAGCAATTCTGGCAATGATTAATCCCCAAGCAGAGCAAATTAATGCTGGTAAACGTGCGGGGAGACATTCGTTGTTGCAAGAAGAAACAACTCAATTGCTGATTGATAAAGCGCAGGATCATGCAATTGTGGTGCGACTAAAGGGTGGCGATCCGTTTATTTTTGGTCGCGGTGGCGAAGAGATGGCAGAATTAGTCAAAGCTGGAATATCAACGGAAGTTGTGCCAGGTATCACATCGGGGATTGCCGCCGCCGCCTATGCAGGTATCCCTTTGACTCATCGGCTATATAGTTCTTCTGTAACATTTGTTACTGGTCATGAAGCGGCGGGTAAGTATAGACCGATAGTAAATTGGAGTGCGATCGCTCACGGTTCCGAAACCATTGTAATTTATATGGGAATTCACAATCTGCCTTATATTGTGGAACAATTAAGTGTAGCTGGGTTGAATTTAGAAACGCCCATTGCTTTGGTGCGCTGGGGTACGCGACCAGAACAAGAAGAATTGATTGGGACTTTAGAGACAATTGTAAAGCAGGTAGAGCAAACTGGATTTGGTGCGCCGGCGATCGCAGTCATTGGACAAGTCGTAAATATGCACAGCATTTTGTCTGGTTGTCGTCCAGTTTGATAGTTGGCACAAAAAAATAAAAATCACAAGTGTAGAGAAAGCAGCTTAGATGGCGGAGTTTTACTCTTCAGTGTCTTTAACAAGTTTAGGGGTTTAAGTTTCATAGCTTCTATCAAGCAGCGCGAATTGAAGCCTAAGCTAAATCCCCGTCACAAAACTTACTTGCGACTTGCGACTTGCGACTTGTTTTAAGTTTCTCGAATCCAAAATGCCAATCCTCCTCCACGACCGCGAGCCGCAATGAAATCTTCCGTCACTAAAAAGAAGCCAAAGAAGGGTAGTTTAGCTATGGGCTGGTTGTAGAAATCTTCTATTTTAACTTTCCCAAAACGGATTGGTCTGTTGTAAATAACACGACCAAACAGACTGATCAGGATATGGTTAAAGTCAAAGCCCAATAAATTTTTCTTAGTTGAATATTGCACTAGCCCGGTGAGCTTCAACAAAACTGGGCCAAATTCAACCTGATTAACAATTTCGCCTCTGCCTGAATCGTCTTCTAAAATGGCATTAAAGGAAACATGGACTGTTATAAACTTGGCTACATAGAAACCCTTGCCTAATAGAATTCCCCCGCGCTCTCTAACTTTCTTAGTGCCAGTCACAAAGGAAAGTTGCCATTTACCTAAAAGAGACTCAAACGGATAAGTTAACCGTTGCTGTTTGGCAGATTTTTCAGCTTGTAGCAACGCATTTACTAATATTTCAGCACTAGGGCGTGTGCCTCTCTGTCCTCGATACGCAGCCGCAGCATGGGATAGCACGGTAACAAAGTCAAATGTCGCTGTAGATGTCAAATCAGCCATCATGAAGGGACTCTTGATTTAACTATTTCTTGGCTTTTCTGATAGATTGTACCGTTATCGGGAATCGGGAAGAAATATTTTTATGGTTGGTTGTAAGATTTTATCGGGATTAAGACCCAAAAACTATTAACCTCTCGTTCGTGGGCTGCTGCTGAATTGGACTAAGCTTTTCCACATTTAACTTGCTCCCATTAGGGCGGGCAAGATGCCCACCCCACAAGAGTTTGTCTTTAATTTGGTTATGCTTTCTGAGATGTTTTTCAGCTTATAGGCAGCAGCCCCTAGATGGGCATTTCCATGCAGAACATGGGAACGAGATCATGTCATGTCACCTTGAGAGGGCTAATCCCAATACGGTTCGGTTAAGGCAAGAGACGCGATAAATCGCAGTCTCTACAGAGGACTGATTATTGTAAAGACGGCGATTTATCGCGTCTTTGCGATTAGCGGCGTGTCATTAAAAAACCTTATCCGAACCGTATTGGGGCTAATCCTACCTACCCTACGAAAATACACTGCGTCTAGACCTTTGGCTCTTGTTATGTTCAAATTCTGTGACAATGGTTAACAATAAACCGGAATACTGAATCGAAACTACTCATGAGCCAGAGTTCTCAAAACACCCCTTTGCCACCTAAACCCGTTCAATCATATTTCCATTGGTTATACGCTTTCTGGAAATTCTCTCGCCCTCACACGATTATTGGTACAAGTCTGAGTGTTTTGGGTTTATATTTAATTGCCATTGCCATTAGTAATCGTACTGATTTACTATTCCCTAGTACAGACGCGATTAATCGCGTCTCTACCCACTCCCTACTCCCTGTCTTAGGCGCATGGATTGCTTGTTTGTGTGGAAATGTCTACATTGTGGGGCTGAATCAATTAGAAGATGTGGAAATTGACAAGATTAATAAGCCTCATTTACCGTTAGCATCAGGTGAGTTTTCCCGACAGATGGGGCAATTAATTGTTGCTTTGACTGGGATTTTGGCGCTAGTTGTGGCGTGGCTAACTGGGCCATTCTTATTGGGTATGGTAGCAATTAGTTTGGCCATTGGTACTGCTTATTCTTTACCGCCAATTCGCTTAAAACAGTTTCCCGTTTGGGCGGCGCTGTGTATTTTTTCGGTGCGCGGTACGATTGTTAACTTAGGATTGTATCTGCATTACAGTTGGGCATTGCAACAAAGCCAAGGAATTCCGCCCGTGGTGTGGGTGCTGACGTTATTTATCTTGGTGTTTACCTTTGCGATCGCCATCTTTAAAGATATACCAGATATAGAAGGCGATCGCCTCTATAATATCTCTACTTTCACGATCAGACTCGGTTCCCAAGCTGTGTTTAATCTGGCTCTTTGGGTGATAACTGTCTGCTATCTGGGAATAATTCTAGTTGGTGTGCTACGTATTGCCTCAGTTAACCCCATATTTCTGGTAGTTACTCATTTGGGGCTGCTAGTTTGGATGTGGTTGCGGAGTTTCACAGTAGACTTACAAGATAAAAGTGCGATCGCTCAATTCTACCAATTTATCTGGAAACTCTTTTTTATGGAATATCTAATTTTTCCTATCGCCTGCTTTTTGGCTTAGACAATGCTAGAAACCTTTCCCACTACTTCTATTATCGCTGCTCTTGTAGTTGTTCTCAGTCTCTCAATCCTGGGGTATTTCGCTTGGAAAACTTTGATTACCTCAGACTTGTTTCAAAAAGGAATGAATCTGGCTCAAGCAAAAGATTATCAAGGTGCAGAAGCAGCGTTTCGCAAAGTGATTTCCCTCAACTCTACAAATGATGTGGTGCGCTTGTTTTTAGGAGATGTTTTAAACCATCAAGGTCAAGTAGAGGAAGCAACAGAATTATTCCGGGAAGTGATTCGCCGCAGTCCGAAAAATCCTGATGCTTACTTGCGTCTAGCAAATGTTCTCATGCAGCAAAAGCAAGAAGAGGAAGCTAAAAATAACCTGCTACAAGCTAAAGATTTATTACAAAAACAGCGCCAACCTGAAAAAGCTAAAAAAATCACTCAGCTTTTAGATAAAATGAGTGCTAAGTCAAGTGAATCTTAAGTTGAGTGAGAATTGCGGAGATTAAATTTTCTTGTTGCGTCTCCTAATTTTATTTTTTTACCATTCCCATCATGATGGTGAGAATGGTTTTTATTTTGGAATTTATCAGTGTGTGCCGTAATTATGTCAGGGTAAGGTTCAGTTAAAGTTTAACTCTTTGTCAAAGTCATTTTTTTTACCAACCGCAACGCGCTGCCTCTCCTTTGCGGCTCGTTTACTCATTCTCTTATTCCTATCTTCAGACAGGATATTATTAAATTTTATCGCTTAAAAAAAATCAAGTATTTATGTCAGACATAATATCAGAATTGTGGACTAATTTTTTTACATCAGGATCATTTATTCCACATGGACACTGCTATCTATGGCAAACGAATTTAGTTTGGTTACACATATTATCTGACGCATTCATTGCACTAGCTTATTACTCGATTCCAGCTACACTCTTCTACTTTGTCCGCAAGCGGCAGGATTTGCCCTTTGATTGGATTTTTCTACTATTTAGTGCATTTATTGTAGCTTGTGGCACTGCTCATTTAATAGAAATTTGGACACTTTGGCATCCAACCTATTGGATGTCGGGGTTTGTCAAAGCAATAACTGCAATCATATCTGTAATTACAGCAGTAAATCTTGTGTTTTTAGTTCCACAAGCACTGGCACTTCCTAGCCCTGCTCAATTAGAACAAACAAATCAAGAACTTCAAATACAAATAGCCGAACGCTTAGGAATAGAGGAAGAACTGCGAAAATACCAGAATCATCTCGAAGAAATGGTTGCTGTTCGCACCAATGAAATTACCAAAACCAACGAGCAATTACAACAAGAAATCCTTGAGCGCCAACGTATCTTAGAAATTCTCCGACAAAGCGAAGAACGTTACCGTTACTTGGCTGAGGCAATTCCTCAACTTGTATGGACAACCAATGCTAACGGTGAATCTGATTATTTTAATCAAAATTGGTGTGAATACACTGGACTAACATTAGAGCAGTCCTTGGGTTATGGTTGGTTGGCGGCATTGCATCCAGATGATGTCCAAAGTGCTGATGAAGTCTGGTCTAATGCTGTAAAAAATACCACTATATATAATAATGAATATCGCTTCAAACGGGCTTTTGATGGCTCCTATCGTTGGCAGCTAGCGCGAGGTTTGCCACTCAAAGATGAGCAAGGTTTTGTAGTGAAGTGGTTTGGAACATGTACAGATATTCACGAACAAAAACAAATACTTGAAGAACGGGCGCACCTGCTGGAATTAGAACAAGTAGCACGAGCGAAAGCAGAAACAGCCAATCGAATTAAAGATGAATTTCTGGCCGTCCTCTCTCACGAACTACGCACCCCACTAAACGCAATTCTCGGCTGGTCAAAGTTGTTGCAAACCCGCGCTCTTGACCAAACAAAGACATCTGAAGCACTAGCCACAATCGAGCGGAATGCCACCTTACAGGTTCAACTCATTGAGGACTTGCTGGATATCTCCAGAATTTTACAGGGCAAACTGACGCTGAATATTACGAAGATTAACCTAGAGTCTACAGTATTGTCTGCGCTAGAGACAATGCACTTAGCGGCAGAAACAAAGTTGATTGAGGTGAATACAGCATTTGCACCGGATGTACGACAAGTTATGGGCGACTCGACTCGTTTGCAGCAAGTCGTCTGGAATCTCGTTTCTAACGCTATCAAATTTACACCCAAGGGTGGAAAGGTAGAAATACGACTAGAGCAAGCTAATGACTATGCTCAAATCATCGTTAGCGATACAGGTAAGGGAATTAGCGCTGAGTTTTTGCCTTATGTGTTTGATTACTTCCGCCAAGCAGATAGCACCTCTACTAGAAGTTTTGGTGGATTAGGATTAGGATTGGCAATTGTGCGTAATATCATCGAAATGCATGGCGGTATCGTCAAAGCAGAGAGCGAGGGTGAGAGTAAAGGAGCAATATTTACTGTTAGCTTACCGCTTCTGCCAGATGAAAGCCCAAGCCTGACGGATGAACGAAACTACCCTGCATTCTTAGCTACTAACTCCTTACTTCTCGCTGACGTTCGGGTTTTAGTTGTCGAGGATGATGATGATTCCCGAGATTTTATTACTTTTGTATTAGAGCAAGATGGGGCTTTTGTAATTGCGGTATCTTCCGCATTTGAAGCATTGCAAACCCTAGCAGAGGTAAAGCTAGATGTGTTGGTCAGCGATATTGGTATGCCCGATATGGATGGCTATATGTTAATACATCAAGTGAGAACTTGGACAGCAGAACAAGGTGGAGAAATTCCAGCAATTGCCTTGACTGCCTTTGCTAGAAACGATGACCAGCAAGAAGCCCTAAAAGCTGGGTTTCAGTTGCATTTATCCAAGCCTCTTAACCCAGAAGAATTAATTACAGCCATTGTTCAACTTCTCGAAACAAAAGTGTCAGGAATTACCTAAAAAATAATTGTAGGTTGGGTGGAGGCTTTGCGTAACCCAACATCCTGTTAAAGAAGTCGCAAGTCGCAAGTACAGTTTTGTAACGGCGATTTAGACCCCGCCACAAAACTTAAAGCCGTGCTAGAAGCACGGGGTTTTAAACCCAATTTTTTGATAATCAGTTGGGTTACGCTCCGCTCCACCCAACCTACGTCTAGGTCTAATGCAGTATTTTAGCCTAAAGGTCCACTACGTGCATTTCAAAAATCAAATACTAGTCCTATATCGAGTTAGGTTAATCACTTATAATTCCTGTTATAACCCAATACGCTTGGGTTAAGAAAAATAGTAGGTTGTGTTTTTATGATTGCAATTAGCCGAAATCTATATTACACGTAAACCAAGCAGATAAGGTAGTAAAAATGCTGAAAAACAAGGTTCTACTGGTAGCAGCTATTATCTGCTTGGGTTTGAGTAATGCTAGTACTGCCTTTGGTAAAGATGTTGGGGTTGTTTTATCAAAAATTGATGACTCTGCACAGCCCGCAGTTCCTCAGAACAAAAACGCAGTTGCTCACTTTGAGCAAGGAACCAATCTCTATAAACAAGGAGATTTAAAAGGAGCAGAGGCGGCTTTTAGGAAAGCAATTGAACTGGAACCCAACTTTGCACAAGCTTATATTGCTTTGGCAAATACTCTCGACGATCAAGGCAAACCACAAGAAGCGATCGCACTTTACAAAAAAGCCATTAGCCTCGATCCTAAAGACTCTGAAGCATACTTTAATTTGGGTTTGACTTTCGCAAGACTGAATCAGTTAGAAGCAGCGATCGCCCAATATAAGCAAGCCATCAGCCTTGAACCAAAATATGCTGAAGCTCACTATAACTTAGGAAATGGTCTGTACGCTCAAGGCAAGCTAACAGAAGCTGTTACCGAATATACAGCAGCCATTCGCCTCAAACCCAGTTATGCCCCAACTTACACGCGTCTGGGAAATGCTCTGTACGATCAAGGTAAGCTAGCAGAAGCAGTTAACCAATACAAAAAATCCATTAGCTTTGATCCCAACTATGCAGACGCTCACTATTACTTAGGGAACGCCTTGTACGCTCAACAAAAGCCAGCAGAAGCAGTGGCCGAATATACAGCAGCCATTCGCCTCGAACCGAAAAATCCAGTAGCTTATAATGCTTTGGGTAATGCTTTTTACGCTCAAGGCAAACTAGAAGAAGCGATCGCCCAGTACAAAAAAACCATTAGCTTCGCTCCCAGCTATGCAGACGCTCACTATAATTTAGCAAGCGCTTTTTACGCTCAAGGCAAGCTAGCACAAGCAATCGCCGGATTTACCGAAGCGATTCGCCTTGATCCCAAACATGCACAAGCTTACGCAGGTTTGGGAAATGCAATGGACGATCAAGGTAAACCTCAAGAAGCGATCGCACATTACAAAAAAGCCATTAGCCTCGTACCCAACGATGCATTCACTTACTATAATTTGGGAATCACTTTGGGAAGACAACAACAGCCACAAGAAGCGATCGTTAATCTCAAAAAAGCCAGAGAGTTATTTCAAGCTGACGAAAACAAGGAGATGGTTGAGCAAGTTGATCGGTTAATCCAAAAAATTAATCCGCAAACGAAATAAATGGGAGTGGGGAGTGGGGAGTGGGGAGTGGGGGAAGCAGAACTATTGATTATTGACAAATGACAAATGACAAATGACAAATGACAAATGACAAATGACAAATGACAAATGACAAATGACAAATGACAAATGACAAATGACAAATGACAAAAGAGGCAAAGTCTACCTCGTAGGTGCTGGCCCTGGAGATGTGGCATACCTAACAGTAAAAGCTTACAATCTCTTAGCTGCTGCTCAGGTTTTAGTCTACGATGCCCTGGTAGATGCTCAATTATTGCAGTGTGTACCACCTGATTGCTTGAAATTGGATGTCGGGAAACGCGGTGGTAAACCCAGTACAACCCAAACAGAGATTAACAAGTTACTGGTAAAGCATTGCCATCAAGGAAAACAAGTTGTACGGCTCAAATCAGGCGATCCGTTAATTTTTGGGCGTTGCACTTCCGAAATTGAAGCGTTGAAAGCATCTGGTTGTGATTTTGAACTAGTACCAGGAATTTCCTCAGCCCTTGCAGCACCTTTGTTCGCAGGAATTCCCCTGACAGATCCGGTGTTGAGTCGCACTTTTGCAGTGCTTACAGCTCATGAACCAGAGGTTTTAGACTGGGAGGCACTCTCACGCTTAGAGACACTGGTAATTTTGATGGGAGGGCAAAATCTGCCAGAGATTGTACATCAACTGGTGCGACACGGGCGATCGCACTTAACACCCATTGCCATCATCCGTTGGGCGGGAACTCCTCATCAACAAATTTGGATAGCGCAACTGGGCAATATTCTAGAACAAACCACCGAATTATCCCTTTCTCCAGCAGTAATTGTGATTGGCGAAGTTGTTGGGCTACGCAAGTACTTACAACCTGAGAATATATATTTAGACGAAATTATCAGGCATTCCCAGGCTGAACCTGTGAACGAGAGTACTACCACACCCCAACCTATGTTAAATAACTTCCCCCCATCTCCCCCATCTCCCCCATCTCCCTCATCCCCCTCATCTCCTCTTCCCCTGACTGGCAAAACAATCCTGGTGACACGTTCAGTCGGACAATCGAGCCAATTTAGCGATCGCCTGATCGCATCAGGTGCAACAGTCATCGAAATGCCTACTTTAGAAATCGGCCCGCCTTCCACTTGGGAAGCTTTGGATAATGCGATCGCTCATTTATCTGACTTCGACTGGTTAATTCTCACTTCTACCAATGGCATAGACTACTTTTTTGAAAGGCTAATCGCTCAAGGTAAAGATACCCGTGCCTTAGCAGGCGTTAAAATTGCCGTTGTTGGCGAGAAAACAGCCCATAGTCTCAAACAACACTCTCTCCAACCAGATTTTATTCCCCCCAACTTTGTTGCCGATTCTTTAGTGGAAAATTTCCCAGATCAACTGGATGGTAAAAAGGTTTTATTTCCCAGAGTTGAAAGCGGCGGCAGAGAAGTTTTAGTTAAGGAATTAACTGTTAAGGGAGCAAAGGTGATAGAAGTTGCCGCATATCAATCTTGTTGTCCTAGTGGTATTCCACCTGTGGCAGAGTTAGTTCTCCAAAATCGCAAGGTAGATGTAATTACCTTTGCCAGTTCTAAAACTGTGCAATTTTTCTGTCAACTTACTAACAAGATATATTCCAACAACTCTGATGCTAGCCAATTCTTAGAAGGAGTTTGTATTGCCTCTATCGGTCCCCAAACCTCGAAAACTTGTCATGCTTTATTCGGGCGTGTAGATATAGAAGCCCAAGAATATACTTTAGATGGTTTAACCCAAGCACTGATCGCATGGGCGACAAATTCTTAGATGAGGGAGCAGGGGGAGCAGAAGGAAAATAACCAATGCCAAATACCCAATGCCCAATGCCCAATGTCCAATGCCCAATGCCCAATGACAAATGACAAATGACAAATGACAAATGACAAAACGCATAATCGGCTTAACTGGAGGTATTGCCACAGGCAAAACCACTGTCACCAATTATTTAGCTAGCGCTTATAATCTGCCGATTTTGGATGCAGATATTTATGCTAGAGAGGCAGTATCTTTAGGTTCGCCTATTCTGGGTGCGATCGCTCAACGTTATGGCGAACAAATTTTACTACCAGATGGCAGCCTCAACCGCCAAAAGCTAGGCGAAATTATCTTTAATCGTCAAGATGAACGCAACTGGATAGAGAATTTGATTCATCCTGATGTGCGCGATCGCTTCCTGAAAGCAATTGCCCAATCCTCCTCACAAACACTGGTGTTAGTAGTGCCTCTATTATTTGAAGCAGAAATGACTGATTTGGTTACAGAAATCTGGGTAGTGCGTTGTTCCCAAGAGCAACAGCTACAAAGATTGATACAACGAAACCATTTAAATAGAGAACAGGCACGAGCCAGGATCAATAGCCAATTATCTATCGAAGAAAAAGTGGCTCGTGCAGATGTCATTTTAGATAACTCCTCCACCCTAGAAGTATTACTAGAGCAAGTAGATCTAGCTATAAAAACCACAAATAGGGAATAGATCCTATTTGTCTGAAAAAATATACCTAGACGACATTCTTAAGACATAAAAGATTTATATAATAATACCCCTGTCTGACCAAATATTGTTTAATAATTCGGTGATTTTACAGTTGAAGCTGCGGTTAATAGTACTGTAAATTTAAGTCAATAATAAAGGCGAGCATCTCAGTTTTACAAATATACCAGATGAGAAACAAGGTTCTTGCTCCCTCTCCTTACTAAGGAGAGGGTTGGGGTGAGGTTTTACAAGGCTTTTTACGAAAGTGAGATGCTCCCATAGTAAAGTTATTAAGCTAGAAAACATCTAATTTGCTTGAAAACTAATTCTGTTTTGATAAAAATTAGTATAAATTAAACATTAATATCTCAGAATTAATGTCTTAAAAAAGTGACTTTTCAATTATTAGTTCGATTTTTAAATTTTTGTTAAGTGCCTTATCTTAAATCAGAACAGGTATGAGTTTAAGTTTTAGTTTTTTAAAAAAAATAGCTCTGGTTAACTCTCCAGCAACCGAATTAAAAAAGAAGCATAAAATACACGATTACAGCCAACAAGTTTGGGGAAGCGACTATGTATTTGAGCGTCTCAACGAAGGAATGATCGGGTACATGATTGGAATAGGGAAAGGCATCAAACCCGGCGATCGCATTATTTTACGAGAAGGGAGTGAATCTTATCAATATCAAGTTGAAGAAATTGATTACTACTCCGATCCATCTGATATGTGGATGGCTTTACTCAAGCAAGTACTGGTTGAGTAAATATTAAAATCAACCAGTTATATCAAGTCTGGCTAATTAGTTATATAGCAGTCCTAAATCATTTGTTAAAATAAATTAACCGCAGAGGCGCAGAGAGAGGAATCGGAGATTTTCACGACTCATTTAGGATTCAATACTGCGTAGGTTTTGAGTCGATCCCCCCAACCCCCCTTAAAAAGGGGGGCTAAAAATGCCTTATTTTTCCCCCTTTTTAAGGGGGACTAAGGGGGATCTCAAATGACTATGCACCAAAACCCGAGCAGTATTGATTTAGGATTGCTATAGATATAGCGTTTCCTAATCACATAATGTACATCATAGCCCCCTCTCGAAGAGCGGGGAGGGGGTTGGGGGTGGGGTTCAGTATCTACTCAATCAAGAACCGCCATATCTATTTTAAGTTGATCAAAAAATGAGCTATTAAAGTATTCCTTTCGTAGGATAGCAAGTAAAGATGCAAAAGATTTGGGTTATCTTTATCAAGATGCATCACTGAACCATCAACTGCTAAGTGGTGATGATCTATCCAACGTTGCTGTGAATCTACTAAAAAACTGAAGTAGGGGCTGACATCTGGATGATTTTTCGTTAATTCATCGTAGCTTTGATAAAAAGGAGGTATCCCAATTCCCATCGGCATATATAAGCCTTTAGGATACTCTTCTACAGGCAATTGAGGAAGCGTTTTCAGATTAACGCCACTAATGAATAATCTATTTTGTTCACTAGTCTTAATATCTGTGAATACTAACTCAATTTCCTGTAAATTAGTTTCAACACCAATCGGTTTAATGTTCCTTAAAATGGCTTTGTCAAATTTGCCTATTCTCCAGTATTCATTTCCCCAAGGCTTATTTTGATCGTAAAATCCTGGGGATCGAAAACTTGCAAATTTAATTTCATTGTTAGCATCGTAAAAATCTCTCCATTTTGTGATATTGGTCGCTAGCGTAGTTCTAACTTTTCTACTTTGTTCTGCCGATACAATTATCCTTTCATCAAGGGGGAACTGAGTAGCAACTTCTTTTTCATCAATTACGTTTCTCAGAAGATTAGTCTTTACTATTGTGCCACTTGGATCTTGCCAGTGTTCTAATTTCCACCAATGCTGCCAATAAGAAATCTTATTAATATTTTCAAAAATATTTTTATAATGTCCCATCGGGAAGGTAAACCAACTTTGATAATAAAGGGATTTATTACCATCGTCTTTAGTGAAAAGTAAAATTTCCCAAAGTCCTGCATTTAAGCAATTATTAGCCAAAGCGACCTCTACGAGGTTTTGCTTTTCAAAACCGTCTCCTCCGACAATTTCTAGATTTTTTGAATTAGCAGGAAAACTAACCTGTTGTCTGTTCCACTCGCGGTCTGTAAAAGCGATTGTTTCTAAACCTTGATCTTTTTTAACCCATTCGGGTGCTTTAGGGACTAATAGCTCTAAATCAACATTTTTTATAATTATTTGTGCCGTTTTTTTGTCTGTTGGCTCAAGCACAAAATCGAAATGTGTATTATCTCTCTTAATAATTGTTAGTTTTCTATGAGAATATCTTTGAAAGTTTTTGCCTAAAGGCGCGGGATTTACTGGATAATCGACATTAGATAATTCTTGTAGTTTTACACTCATCTGATTATCAAATTTATATCTGGATTTAAACCAGAAACCACTCAGTCCCAGTAAACCAAGGCATAGGATGAGGGTACTAAATAAAATCTGTTTCTTCGTGACTCTGAAATTAGGGTTGCCAAATCGGGAAATGCCTGCACTTCTTTCCTTCGCAGAGGTATTTTTCATCGAAAAGTTTCTTTTTATGAGAATGCTGATCAACAGCATAACCTTTCTCTAAAAGTAATTCCTGATTTCTATTAGCAAAGCTCACATTAATAAATAGTTATCTGCAATTAAAGGGTTAAACAAATTCTGAGAGTTTAAGTCAAGAGCTTCATCAAGTGAGCTACTTCTTTTAATTGGATAAAGTCGAACTAAACTGTCGAAGAAACTCAATATTCAAATCTAGCTTTTTTCCTAACCATAGGGAATGAACCGCGTGGTCTGCCACAGCATCGCCTGTCTCAGGGTGGACGAGAATATCCAATCCCTCACGATTAAGCATTAACCAAGGAACGACTTTATCAAACTGATTTGGTAAGAAAGCAACTTGATACATCCCTTGTGGGTGAGGTCCGATGGGCTTGTCAAACCAGCGTCCGAGTTGCACATCAAATCTAGCGCCCAATCCTTCACGTACACGCGCAGCTACATCCCGACTCGCGCTATCGAAGTAAACATGAGCGTGAAAACCAGTGATCTCGATAGTATCTTCTTTCATAAATCCACTTTTCGCTCTCAATTCTAATTTTAGCTGGATCAGCAGAAGCCTCACACTCACTCTCATTGGGAGTGTGTGGAGTACGTCACATAGCAGACTTTTTCTTTCTCACTGAAAACAACAAAGCAACTCTACTCTAGCCTGAGTTATTTAAAAAAACTGGGGCTACCGATTTGGCTGGATTTGTCTAGTGTTTATAGCGATCGCTAACCAAATAATTATTGAAGAATAATTCAGAAGCCAGAATTCAGAATCAAGGGTATCTCTTCCCAAAGCAAGCTACTTGCAGCGTCTCGTAGAGAAGCGACGTAATGGCGATCGCTGGTTTTGCTGAAATAATCTAAATTTCGTAGTACCAAATTTCTTCTTCTCGCAGCACAATTCGATGCAGGGAGAGACGATTAATCAAGCCTTCTTGCTCAAACTGCCCAAGAACACGAGTGATGGTAACACGAGTTGAACCGAGCATTTCCGCCAAATCTTCATGAGTTAGACGCATATCTATTAAACGTCCCTTCTCAACTTCCGAACCAAACTTTTTGGATAACCATGCCAACAGCTTGATGAGCATAGTATCCACTTTTCTATGGCTACGAATGATCATCAATTCTTGAGCCTGTTGGATATGGGCAAGTAGAGTTTCTGTTAGTTGAGTCCATTCCTCTAAAGGTAAAACTGTCGCTTCCACTTTAGTTAGGCATTCCATCTGATAAGGTTCTAATTTTGACAAAGCCTTACCAACGATATCTCCAGGACCCCACAATCCCAGAGCGACGGTTGTACCATCCTCTAGATAGGTAAAAGTCCTAACAAAACCCGTTTCAATCTTCCAAAGTCCGTTTTTATGCTCTGGCAGAAATGACCTACGGGCAAAAATTTGCTTAGTATTATTACTAGTTGAGCTAGATAAGCTTGTGTACAAAGACACCATATTGTATAACACTATTCTCCGATAAATTAACCGTAGTATTATATTTATATCAGGTTCTAAGAGCCTATGGGTATTTTAAAGAGGGGAGTGGGGAGTGGGGAGTGGGGAGTGGGGAGTGGGGAGTGGGGAGTGGGGAGTGGGGAAGAAGGGGGAGATGAGGGGGATGAGGGGGATGAGGGGGACAAGAAAATAACTATGCCCAATGCCCCATGCCCCATGCCCATTTTCTAAATTCCCGCACCATCAAGAAAATCTTCAATCATCCCATCAGAATTTCTGCTCTTAGGTTTGTCGGTTGGTTGGTCGCCAAGCTCAGTTGGGGACAAACTTGATTGATCTTCCAACTGCTCGAACTGTTTCTCTAGAGCCTTGACGCGTTCAAATAAAGCGCGGATGACTTCAGCTTCTACATCGCGTACTTTATCATGATCCAGAACATTTGTAGCCAAGTTGTTCTGACGAGTTACACGCCCTGGAATCCCAACTACAGTAGTGTTACTGGGCACATCTCGCAGCACCACAGAACCGGCTCCAATTCGGACGCGATCGCCAATTTGAATATTTCCCAATACCTTCGCACCCGCTCCCACAACTACATGAGAGCCTAAAGTGGGATGGCGTTTGCCGCTTTCTTTCCCAGTCCCGCCAAGGGTGACACCTTGATAAATTAGGGCATAATCACCCACGATCGCAGTCTCACCAATCACAACTCCCATACCGTGGTCTATAAAAACTCCCTGGCCAATTAATGCCCCAGGATGGATTTCAATCCCGGTTAAAAACCGACTAATATGAGAGATGAATCTTGGTATAAAGGGAATGCCAATTTTATGCAGCCAGTGTGCCAATCGATGAAATACCAGGGCTTGAAGTCCAGGGTAACAGAACAATACTTCTAGCCAGTTACGGGCTGCTGGGTCACGCTCAAAAATGGTTCGCAAATCAGTTAGTAGCATACTCTGTTGAGATTTTTGTTGGTAGGTGAGGCTCTGAAAACAGAAACTCAGGATAATTTCCCCAAAAACATTAAGTCATTCATGGGAATTTTCTCAGATCATAATCTACGGTAAGTCGATAGAGTATAGTGTTTTTGTGGGCAATAAGTGGGATGCTATCACATTCCACACTTGGAAAAAATTAATTTCGGATAAACCGCGATCAATCCCCCAATTCACCGTAGTATATTGAGTACAGTCTTGAATAGCCAAAACTACGCTCTTTTGGATCTGTCTTCCAAAGTGGAATACGCGCTGCTAGCACTCTTAGAACTGGCAAGTCACCACGGAAAAAAAGTTCCCCTGACCATGAGCGAGATTACCGCCAAGCAACCTATACCTGAGCGCTACCTGGAACAAATTTTGACCAACCTCCGGCGTGCTGGTGTGGTGCAGAGTCAACGCGGCTCTAAAGGAGGTTTCGTTTTAGTTCGTGAACCTTGGCAGATCACAATACTTGAAATTGTCACTTTGGTCGAAGGTGAGCGGAAAGAGAAAGATACTTCTGACTCTCCGACTCTGGAAAAGACTCTGGTTTATGAAGTTTGGGAGCAAGCTAACACTGCCTCAATTGAAGTTTTGGGTCGCTATACACTCCAAGACTTGTGTGAGGAAAGAGAAACTCGCGCCCAGCAGAGTCCAATGTATTATATTTAGACACGACGGAGTACCCACATGCGGATAGCGAAAGATATCACAGAGTTAATCGGACGAACTCCTTTAGTTCAATTAAACAAGATTCCCCAAGCTTCGGGAGCGGTTGCTCGGATTGTGGTGAAGCTAGAAAGCATGAACCCAGCATCTTCTGTGAAAGACCGGATTGGTGCGAGCATGGTGGAAGCGGCAGAAGAAGCAGGCTTGATTCACCCCGGAAAAACCGTTTTAGTAGAGCCGACTTCTGGAAATACAGGAATTGCGCTGGCGATGGTGGCGGCTGCTAAGGGTTACAATCTTATTCTAACGATGCCTGACACAATGAGCCAGGAAAGACGATTGATGCTCAAAGCTTATGGCGCTCAACTAGAGTTAACGCCAGGGGTAGAAGGGATGCGAGGAGCGATCGGTCGTGCAGAGCAGATTTTAGCTCAAACGCCCAATGCTTATATGTTGCAGCAGTTCCGCAACCCCGCTAACCCGAAAGTTCACGCCGAAACCACAGCAGAAGAAATTTGGAATGATACCGATGGAGAGGTGGATATTCTCGTGGCGGGAGTCGGTACTGGTGGGACGATTACCGGAGTTGCAGAAATTATTAAAGGGCGGAAGCCGAGTTTTCAAGCGATCGCAGTTGAACCAAGCAACAGCCCAGTATTAATAGGTGGTAAATCAGGGCCTCACAAAATCCAGGGTATTGGTGCGGGATTTATCCCAGCAATTTACCGTCCAGAACTGGTAGATGAAGTGATTCAGGTAGCAGATGAGCAAGCGATCGCTTACAGCCGTCGTCTAGCAAAAGAAGAAGGATTACTATCGGGGATTTCTACTGGCGCTGCTTTATACGCGGCTATTCTAGTGGCACAACGTCCAGAAAATGCCGGTCGCCTAATCGTCATGATCCAGCCTAGCTTCGGCGAACGCTACCTCAGTACTTCACTGTTCAAAGACCCAGAGGAGAATGAGTGGTTGAGTAAAGTTTGATTCCATATATAGCAGTCTGCTTTGATTTCTGTTCGCGCAGCGTGGCGTAGCCATAATTATTTGCGTAGACAGGGAGTAGGGAGTAGGGAGTGGGGAAGAAGCTTTTTTGGGGTGTACTGATTTTTTTCAAAAATCAAATACGAGTCCTATATAGCATTTCCTAATCACATGAGGTACATCTTAGCCCCCTCTCGAAGAGCGGGGAGGGGGTTGGGGGTGGGGTTCTAATACCTCACTCAAGCGAGAACCGCTATACTAATTTTGGATTTTAGATTTTGGATTTTAGATTTTTAATCTAAATCAAAATCTAAAATTAGCTTGGTTATCTACTAGAATTTTCGCCAATTTCATCGACACTTTGATTATTTTTTACCAAAATCATCAAACAGAAACAACTAGCAGCTAGCTTTATTAAGCTCAAAGCTTCACTTTTTAATACAATAAAAGCGCCTAATCCTATCAGAACAAAAGGCACAAGATTATTAATGTACCGAGTTAATACATCAGCTATGACTCTGTTGTTTGTTAATTTGTATGCAGTGTAGCACCAAACTCCTAACAAGAAATAAAATAATCCGATAATTATCAAAAAACTCTCTAAGTTGCTGCTAGCAAATAAAGGCACATAGACACTAATATTATCGCTACCATTAGCAATTGTAACGGCTGCTACACTATAAGCTTGGGGAGAAAAAAAACTAGTAATTGTTGATGCTTCAGCTTCTTCTGTTTCCGCTACAACTTCTTTTGATGAATTTTCTTCCCGATTCACTAAGCTACTAATACCTATGGACATTGGTAGTAAACCGAGTAATCCAATCCAGCTTTTTGATAAAACTAACCCACCAAATAAACCAGGAAGACTAAGGATTAATAGAACCGTAAAACCTAGAAACTGACCAGCAACTATATGCCGGAGGCTAAATTTAGCATTTATTTGAGAAAAAAACAACAATAGAATAACAATATCATCAATGTTAGTGGCAATGAACGTAATTGCCCCGGTAGTAATTGCAGTAACTAACTCGTTCATATAAAAATAGCTGAAACCGTAATTATAGGCATTGACCAAATCCTGTCATTCAAAATAATTGCTTTGTCATTTTAAAGCTTAGTTGTGCCAGAAGGTTACAGGACTTACGCAAACAATAGCCGAAAAGAGTGATTTTCTTCTTAGGGCAATTCATGAACATACGTGTCAACTTAACGTTAAAAGGGCGGTTAGAAACCGCGTCTACACGAGACTTTACCCACCTTTCCTGCGGAACGCCAAGGGCGAACGTGGGTTAAGAATCTTTGATTTTGTATTAGTCCACGAAGGTGGACTTTGTTTGTGTAGCCGCGAATTCCATTCGCCAAGGCTTAAGTTGACACCAATGATTCATGAATTGCCCCTACAGCGTGTGGTTTTGCGTAAGTACTAGGTTAAAATAATTCGTAATTGATCGTGACGATCGCAGACTCGCTGACGTAATTTGTAATTGAATTAGTTTCGGATTTAGACCCCAACTTTCTTCTAGACCACCAAAAAAGACAATTATACGCGAGTGTTTCGCCAATAATTACAAATTACGAATTAGTGAATTTGCTATGGTGGTAGATTGTAGGTTATAAAAATCCAGCATGAGTAAGCTAGGGACACTCTTCAGTGAAGGGATAATTGCCTTCATAGCCACTAACATAGATGACATCATTATCTTGTTAATATTTTTTACACAGGTAAATGTTAATTTTCGCCCCCGGCATATCTTACTCGGTCAATATCTGGGTTTTGCAGCCATTATCATCGCTAGTTTACCAGGATTTTTTGGTGGATTGGTTAGCCAGCGAGAATGGATAGGATTGCTAGGACTGCTACCAATAGCAATTGGTCTTCAGCAATTAGTATCTAGAAAAGAAGAAACTATAACAGTTCAGACAGTCAACAATGATTTTAGTCAGTCCACACCTACTAACCCCATATTGTCTTTTATTTTGAGTGTTTTGCACCCCCAAACCTATAAAGTAGCAGCAGTAACGATCGCTAATGGTGGTGACAATATTAGTATATATATTCCCTTATTCGCTGGTCACGATCTTGCCAGCTTGGGAGTAATTCTAAGTATATTTTTTGTCATGGTAGGGGTTTGGTGTGCGATCGCTTATTTTTTAAGCCGTCAACCTACCATTGCTTATATTTTAAATCGCTACGGTCAAGCTGTCGTACCTTTTGTGTTAATTGGCTTGGGTCTGTTCATTATGTATGAACGAGGTACATTTACTCTACTACCTTGGGTGAGAAGTTAATCAATGTTGGATGCTGGATTTAGGTAGGACTTACGCACCAGTTACGGAATAACGTAGACACGAAGTGGCTTCCCGTTCGCGTAGCATCTCCGTCAGGAGAAGGGTACCGCAAAGAGCGCAGAGTACACTGATTTCTCAGTGTTTCAGAGATATTTTGCGTAAGTCCTATTAGGGTTGGAAATCTCAAATTGCTCACACCTGATGAACTAATTTCCAACTTACCATCATCAAAATGGCGTAAATGATAAACCGTAACGGGCGTTGCGGAGCTACTTGGCAGACTTTAGCACCTAGTAACACCCCTGGAACAGAGCCTAGCCATATAGGAAGTACCAAACTCCAATCAACTGTTCCCAGACTGAGATGACCGAGGGCTGTAAACAGCAGTAAAATTGCTGCGTGTGAAATATCTGTACCCACTAACTTCCGTGCATCAAGGCGGAAAAACCCAATCAGCACTAGGGCAAACATTGAACCTGATGAGACGCTAGTTAGACCAACCAAACAGCCTAAAATTGCTCCCAAACTGATTGTTAAGAAGCGACCAAAATTAGTTTCTAAGTCTAACTTTGGCAGTTCGGGTAAATTAAACTTGGGGAAAAAAGTCAATAACAACAATTGCACTAGTGCTAACACTGTGACTAACAAAATCATCCCGCCAAGCAAACGGAGCAAGATGTTATCTAGGTTATACTCACCTGTACGTTTAATGAAGTGCAAAATTCCCACCCCAAACAGTGAGCCTGGAACACTCCCGAATGCCAACCATTTGACAACTTCTGTGTCAAGGGTTTTCTGTTCCCAATGCTTGACGCTACCAACAATCTTCATCAATGTGGCAGCTACAACATCAGAACTCACAGCGATGGAAGGCGGAACCTGAAAAACAAAAATCAACATTGGGGTGATGAGAGAGGCTCCGCCAATTCCCGTCAAACCAACGATGATGCCAACAAAAAAGCTTAGGAGTGGTAGTAATAAATAGTGCATACTCTTCGGGGGTTTCAACAATGAGTTATCAGTTATCAGTTATCAGAGTTTTGTTGAGTCTCCCACTTCTATAAGTGAGCAGCGTCGGTTAGGGTTTAAATCCCTAAACGAAGCTTTGATAACTTTTCACTGACTTAACTACGAGCAGCTAGAACCGAAAGTCAGACAATTTTGGATTTTGGATTTTAGATTTTAGATTTGTTTCACGTAGCTTGCTTCTTGCAGAGCAAGTATAAATTTGCTTGCTCTGCAACCCTTTGTAAATTTTGGGTTTTGAATCTTCAATCCAAAATTTAAAATCTAAAATTCGGTCAGCTATAAAGTTAGGGCAGAGGATTCCTGGACAACTGAAAACCTGTCTGGAAGTTTTTGTCAGCATGACAACTGGCATTTAGCTGAAACAGACTTTGATAACTGCTTATGGGTCAGTTGCTCTGCTAAACTCAACTTCTAACTGGTTTTTCTGTGGCTTGAGATATAAAAGCACGTAAGGCGATGCACTTACCGTATTTTACTTGTAAGCATGAGCAAACGTCCAGCGTATTCGCGTTGTATATCGCTAGATTCTCTGGATAATACACCCCAGTCAGTTAAACTTCTGAGGACTGGTTGTTAAAAAAATTACCTACAATTTACAGCAGTTTTCATGTATTTGAACCACATCTGTTGTAGGGGCACAGCAATGCTCATTGGTGTCAACTTAAGCCAAAACCCTTTTAAAACCTCGTTTCCAGCAAGAAGCTGGAAATGCAGTTCCTGGTGGCTCTGCCGCAAGTTACGGAGGCGGAACCTCAATGAGGAGCATTCCCAGTCGGAGACTGGGAACGAGATAAACGAGATAACCTTGTAGAAAAGATATATCGCATCTCTACATCTGGATTTATACTGCAATTGGGCAACGCCGTGAACTGATTACAATGCTAAAAAAACGTTGACTTTAAAGTAACTCTTATGCTAATTTAAATCAGGCCATTCGGTCGGTAATATTTTATTTAGAGCAATTTTTAATTTAACAAAGTATGTTCAGTTTAATTCCCCCCTCTTGACAGGCAGCAAGTTTTGATGTCTAAATCTAAATCACCACAGCATTACTTAATTACGAATTACGAACGCGAGTGCGTGCCGGAGGCTCAATTACGAATTATTTAATAACTTCCTATTCCCCACTCTAAAAATCGCTGTAATGTCCAAAGGCGAAGAAACAAAAAGCAGAATTCTCTACCAAGCAGCCGAACTGTTTAACCAACAGGGGTATGCAGGCTCATCGATGTCAGACATCATGCGTGTCACTGGATTGCAGAAAGGAGGAATTTACAATCACTTCCAAAGTAAAGATGATCTAGCGCTACAGGCTTTTGACTTTGCGATCGCTCGCATCAAGCAGCATACTAGATTTGCATTGCGAAGTAAACGCCACGCAGTAGAACGCCTGCAAGCAATCATTGGCGTATTTAGTAGCTTCGCAGAAAATCCACCTATCAAGGGAGGGTGTCCACTGCTGAATACTGCTGTGGAGAGTGATGATGCTCATCCAGCGTTGCGAGAACGCGCTCAACAGGCGATGAACTCTTGGCTGCATCTGATTCGTCGAATTATTGAAACGGGAATTGAAAAGGGTGAAATTCGCCCGGAAGTGAGTGCTGATGAAATCGCTACTATCATAATTGCAACACTTGAAGGAGCCATAATGATGAGCAAACTTTATGGAGATTCGATTCACATGCACAGGGTAATTAATCACCTGAATCAATACTTGGAAACTCACCTTTAAATTTATTTTCATTTTTTTCAGGCCGAGCAGTATTAAAAAATAATTTATCGAGAGAAATAATGCTAGTAAATAACAATTTGCATAGACCATTAGAAGTAATATTAACAATTCCTGTAAGAACTTATGACATTGACTTTATGGGAATCGTGAGTAATATTGTGTATATCAGATGGCTAGAGGATTTACGTTTAAAGTTTTTAGATGAACATTGGCAACTCAATCAACAAATTGAGCAAGGATATACACCGATTCTAGCTGGAACTGAAATTGAATATAAACGTCCGATAAAGATTATTGATCAAGTGATTGGACGTTTATGGCTGAGTAATTTAGGACGCTTGAAGTGGACTGTGCAAGCGGAAATTTTATCTAATAATGAGTTAGCAGCAGTGGCGACACAAAAAGGTGCTTTTATTAGTTTGCACAATGGTCGTCCTATTAAAATTCCAGAAGAATTGCAAAAGAAATATTTCCAGTGTCAGCAAGTGACTCAGGAAATTTGAATTTGATAAAAGCTGAAATTTTTTTAACTATTTTCAGACTGAACGGTTTTATTTATCAAGGATTCACCATGCTGAAATTTTACTACAATCCGCTCTCGCCAAATGCTCGTCGTGTATGGCTGACCTTACTGGAAAAGGAGATACCCTTTGAATCAGTTTTGATTAATTTGGATGGCGATCAATTACAACCAGAGTTTTCGACAATTAACCCCTTTGATCACATTCCGGTTGTGGTGGATGAGGGTTTTCGAGTTGTAGAATCACTGGCAATTATGGACTATTTAGAAAGTAAATATCCTACACCTGTAATGTTACCTTCTGAGCCTCAGGCGTTAGCAAAGGTAAGGATGGTGCAATTAGTCACTGCTAATGAATTATTTCCACAAGTGATTTCACTAATTTATGAAAGTGAAGATTCACCACAAGCTGCACAAGCAAAGCAGCATATAGATAAGGTACTGAAATTTTTTACACAAGTGCTTGGCGATCGCAGTTTTTTTGCTAGTCACCAGTTAACTTTAGCAGATATCGTTGCGGGAATAGGTGTACTTTCATTACCTAATTTAGGTGTTAATCTCAGTGATTACCCCAGGCTAAATGAATGGTCTGAGCGCTTAATGCAACGTCCAGCATGGCAGAAAACTAAATTGAGCAGCGAAGAATTTGAAGCATTTAAAGGGCGAGTTAGAGCTTTAGTGAGGTTGCGTAGGAGTAAAGCGAACAAAAACAAATAGCAAGAATTAGCGAGTTTGTGAGTGTTGAGGCGGGATATCAAAAAGTAATTGCGATCGCTAACAAATCAAGTACACTCTTTAATGAAGTCGGAAGTCGGAAGTCGGAAGTCGGAAGTACAGTTTTGTAATGGGGATTTAGAAAGAGCCACAAAACTTAAAGCATTGCGTGAAGCACGGGGTTTAAAACCCAATTTTTTGATAACAATCTCCAAAATTGGCATCACTACTGAAGTTATCATATCTTTAAGAACATGAGGAGTGAGGAAAATTTATCCTCATCACTCCTCATCAGCTACTCTTTACACCAATTTACTTAGCATCAGCCAATATGCTTTTGATGTCTTCTAGCTGCACCACTCCTGAAAAAGTTGGACTATTAATTACAAAGAAAGGTGTGCCAGGAACAGCCAATTTCTCAGCTAGCTGGATATCGTTCTTAATTGCGGGAGTGGCAATAGTCAGATCGCGTTTAAATTTACCCAAATCCAGATTCAGTTTTTTAGCAATATCTAAATATAACGCTTCACCTAGTTGCTTTTGATTAGTAAATAGTGCATCATGATATTCCCAAAATTTGCCCTGCTGATATGCTGCCCAAGCCGCGATCGCAGCTGGCAATGCTTCAGAATGAATTGAAGTCAACGGTAAATTCTTGTAAACTAATCTTAGTTTATCTGGATACTTTGCTAACAATTCTTTCAAGGTTTTATGCGCCTCAGCACAATAGGGACATTGAAAATCTGAAAATTCTATTAGCACAGTTTTTGATTGAGTTGAACCTGTGGTGGGAGACTTACCAATTACTGTTTGAGGATTCGTTTTTAAATCCTCTAAAAATGCTTGCTGTACTTGTTTTACTTTCTGTTGTTGTTGCTGCTGATAGGCTTGAACAGACTCAATAACTACCTCTGGATGTTCCCGGATAATTTGTAATACTTGCTGTTCCAACTGCGGATCAATGGTGCTGCTAGCTTGTGCAGGAAATGACCAGGTGACAACCAAACATAGTAGACTGATTGCTGTCCCAGTACGCAGATACTGAAATAAGGGACTAAACCAATCAAATAATGTACTCATACAAAAACTCATAAATATTTGTTCAATTGTTAAAAAGATCCAGCAATCATCCCAGCAAGTAAAATAAAACCAATCCACACGTTTTGCCGGAACATCTCACCATAAACAGGGTTAGCTAAGTCTTGCTTTGTTAATCGTAGAGACTGCCAAACCCATCCGATAGTAGCAATTGCAAGGCTAATCCAGAAAGCTAAGTGCAGATGTATGAGTACACCTAACCAAGCCAATAATAAGATTGTGCCAGCAAAGAAAATTCCAATAGCTACAGGGGCATAATTCCCAAAAAATAGAGCGCTAGAATTAACACCAATGCGGCGATCGTCTTCCTTGTCGCTCATAGCATAAACTGTATCAAATCCCAATGTCCACAATACAGTCGCGCCCCAAAGTAACCAAGTTGCTTGGGAGATGGTTTGTGTGACTGCACTCCAGCTAATCAATACGCCAAAACCCCAAGCGATGGAAAGTACCAGCTGCGGTACGGGAAAGACTCGTTTTGCACCTGGATACAGCAGAATTACCGGCACTGCTGCCACACATAACCAGAAACTCAGGGGGTTAAGATAAAAGGCCAGGACTGCTGCACATGCTAGCGATACGATCGCAACTACAATCCCAACTTTCACAGACAGGGCGCGAGAAGCGAGAGGGCGTGAGCGTGTTCTCTCCACTTGTGGATCAATATCCCGATCCCACAAATCATTCACAACACATCCAGCCGCACTCGTGGCCAGAGTCCCCAATATAATCACACCAACCAGAGGTAAAGGCGGTTTCCCAGAGGCTGCCAAAAACACAGCCCAAAGTGCAGGAATCATTAAAATTAATCGTCCTTCTGGTTTATGCCATCGTAAAAGCCGGATAATTACTAGCCAAACTGGTGACTGGGGGCGTTCTGGCGTCGTTAACATATAAATCAACAAATAACTTTAGATAGATAAATTCACACATCTTTTATAGAATAACCTTATTTGTTATTTGTAAAAACATAACCCAAAGTGGCAACCTTAAATATCTTTAAATAGTCACTACGGTTAGAAACATTAGGGTGAATATACTTAGCTCAGTTACCCTCGACCAACGGTCAATTTCTCAGCAAGTGTATTGCAACAAATATCAGTGCCAGCTACCCCCGACATACCACCGTTTGCCATCATTTCTTATAAAGAGAGAAAACTAGATGCTGAATTTAGTAGCTTCGGCTAGCTGGGAGAGTGTTCCAACTCAACCACTTAAGCAAGATCGGATTATTGCTGCCATTGACCTGGGAACAAATTCTCTACACATGGTAGTAGTCAAAATTGACCCCACACTACCAGCTTTCAGCATTATCGCTAGAGAAAAAGAAACCGTGAGACTTGGCGATCGCAATCTTAGTACTGGGGAACTCAAACCGGAGATAATTAAAAAGGCGATCGCGGCTTTAGGACGCTTCCAAGAAGTTGCCAAAACTATCAACGCTGAAACTATCATTGCTGTGGCAACTAGTGCTGTGCGGGAAGCCCCCAATGGGAAAGATTTTTTGCACAGGATAGAAACGGAGTTGGGTTTAAAGGTTGACTTGATTTCTGGTCAAGAAGAAGCGCGACGAATCTATCTTGGCGTGCTATCGGGGATGGAATTTCACAACCAGCCCCAGATGATTGTTGATATTGGCGGTGGTTCCACAGAATTGATTTTAGGCGACAGTAACGAACCGCGTACTCTCACTAGTACTAAAGTCGGTGCAGTGCGACTCACTAGCGAGTTAATCACCACCGACCCCATCAGCAACACCGAGTTTCAGCAGCTGCAAGCCTATACACGCGGGATGTTAGAACGTTCCGTGGATGAGGTACTAGCAAACCTCCAACTTGGAGAATCTCCGCGTTTGGTGGGTACATCTGGCACGATTGAAACCCTGGCGATGATTCATGCACGGGAAAAGTCGAGTGTTATTCCTTCCACTCTCAATGGCTACCAGTTCAGTCTGAAAGACTTGCAAGAGTTGGTAAATCGCTTGCGGAAACTGAGTAACTCAGAAACGGCTGCCATACCTGGGATGCCAGATAAGCGGGCTGAAGTTATACTTGCTGGCGCAGTAATATTACAGGAAGCGATGACCCTTTTGGGTAGTGAATCGGTTACAGTTTGTGAGCGTTCTCTGAGGGAAGGCGTAATTGTAGACTGGATGCTAACCCACGGTTTAATTGAAGATAAGCTACGCTACCAAAGTTCAGTTCGGGAACGCAATGTTCTAAAAATCGCTAACAAGTACCACGTTAACTTAGAATATAGCGATCGCGTGGCCAAATTTGCCGAGAGTTTATTTGATCAAACTCAAGGTACCCTACACCACTGGGGAGTTGACGAGCGACAACTGTTGTGGGCTGCTGCAATATTACATAATTGCGGTCATTATGTCAGCCATTCGTCTCACCACAAGCACTCTTACTATCTAATTCGCAATGGTGAATTACTCGGTTATACAGAAACCGAGATTGAAATCATTGCCAATTTAGCGCGTTATCATCGCAAATCACCGCCGAAGAAAAAACATGAAGATTACCAGAATTTGCTGACTAAAGACCAGCGACAAATGGTAAGTCAATTGAGTGCAATTTTAAGATTGGCAGTGGCATTAGATAGACGACAAATTGGTGCGATCGCTCAAGTGCAATGTGAATATTATCTACAATTACAGCAGGTAAACTTGCTAATTTTTCCATCTAAATCTGATGATGATTGTGCTTTAGAACTCTGGAGTTTAGATTATAAAAAAGGAGTGTTTGAGGAAGAATTTGGAGTGAAATTAGTAGCGAATTTAGAAAAGTCTAGCGTTGCTAACTTCTCCTAGAAACAAGTAATTAGGGTGCGTTAATGATGTGTAACGCACCTGCTGAATAAAGTATAAGCGCACATATATGCGCCACTACAAATTATCTGTGATTTACAAGTATGCTTTCAAAATTCCAGTTAAATTCTTATATATGTATACTTTTTCATCCTACTTAAGGATGAATTGATAAACTACCCAAAGAATGTAGTTTAAAAACACAAATTAGAATTATAATTAGAGCATCGTTAATAGTCTATTTAATATAGGTTATGTTGCTATTGGATATCTAAGCTGGGAAAACTTAGATATCCTTATATAAAATTTCACTAAAGCAGGCTAAATTGCTCAGTTTTCTGCATTGGAGCAGGACTTACGCAAACAATAACCGAAAAGAATGATTTTCTTCTTAGGGGCAATTCATGAATTGCCCCTACAGCTTTTGCGTAAGTCTTATGGAGAATACTCAGACTTCAACATATAGCTTGCATATATAGAAGCTGATCGCAGTCAAATTGACTTGGAGAATGAGATAAGGTGAGTATTGTGTAGATATTAGATAAAGATAACTTATCCTTTCAGTCAGCACTTAGTTATTGACTAATGTTATAATCAATATAAAACTTGAAAGATAAAAATATTATGAATTTAGCTGTAAAAACTACCTTTCCAATAACCGCACCAAAGTTAACTTATGATGTGCTGATTGAAAATCAACCAGATGGCACAGTCAAAGCAATATTGTTAGGTTTACCAGATTGTCAAGGTTTAGGAAATACGGAAACGGAAGCAATAGAGAAACTCAGTCAAAGTTTGGAAACTCGGTTAAAAACAGCCAAAATTGTGACTTTAGAAATTGAAGCGCCCAAAGTAGAAAATCCTTGGTTGAAAATAGCTGGTATGTTCAAGGATGATCCGCAATTTGATGAAATGCTGGAATATATAGAAGAATATCGACGTGAACTTGACGCAAAAATGGAGGAACATTATCGGCAAATTGATGCGGAGAATGAAACTAAGTGAGTTTATGGATACTTGATACGGATCACATCTCACTTTTTCAACAGCAGCATCCAGTTGTCACGCAGCGTATAAATGCAGTCAATCCTGAAGACATTGCCATAACGATAATTACAATTGAAGAACAACTGCGTGGGAGGTTTAATATAATCAGAAAGGCTTCCTCATCTGATACATTGGTATTAGCTTACGCAAAGCTACAGGCTACTTTAGAGTTTTTCAAAAACGTGCGATCGCTAGGATTTAACGAGTATGCTATCAATTATTACGAAGACTTTATTCGTCAAAGAATCCGCATTGGTACTCAAGATTTACGCATTGCGGCAATTACGCTGTCAGTAAATGGGATTTTAGTAACCCGCAACCACAACGATTTTGAGAAAGTTCCTAATTTGCGTTTTGAAGATTGGACTATATCTCAATACGATTCAGTTAACGCTAAAACTCTGTTGTCAAAGCCCAATTTTTTAAGGAAACGTAAAGGACGCAAAGGAACAGAAGGAAGAAATGCTTAACTGAACCGTCTTGGACTATATCTTAATTTTTATCAAGGTTAATTTAACCTATTTGTTTATAGTTAAAAACTTCAGAGTAATATTCTTAGCTTGCCAGTATTCTTTAGCTGAATTTAAAATATCCACTGCTATTTGGTACTGTGTCGGTTCAGCTTGAGCAAAGATATCAGCATCGTCATACAATATGACGTATCTTTCAGCCGGACACCATGTTAAATCGGTGATACATTCATCAAAAGCATCCCAGTTTGCACCAAAGTATGTAGGAAATTGCATTGCTTCAGCAGCGTTACTTAAAAATGTTGGTTCTTCAGTACCTGTTATGCCAAATTATTAGTTAAACATCAAAATTTGGCTTAAAAAATAAGGTTAAAAGCCAAAATTATTGCTAAAACCCTAAAATGTTAGTAAATAATGTTAATTATGTTGATAAATAAGGGTTTCAGGGTTTTATCAAAGGAATTTAGCATAGTAAGTACTAAAGAGCCAAAATGTTTCTTTGCTATTAATTTTTTTACCATCAAGATAAAAAACTTTAGTTCCTGATTCTGCGGCTAGTGAATCCACTCTTCTTAATATATGTATCGAGATAAGTACCATGAGATGTGGCACTCATTAACCCTTGATAGAGGGACTGAGGAATATTAAAATACTGATATAAAGAGCCATTTAAAAATTCAACCTCTAGTATTTGATGTTCAGCATCGTAACCAATAGAGGCGACGTTTGATGATGACACAGACGTTCTTTGCATTGTTCTTTATCTTTACTATTCCAAATTAGATTTGCTATGTTACTAAGTTTAAGTGCAAGCCTTTGTTAGACGATGCCACCCCATAATAAAGTTATTTATCTGGAGGCTGAAACTTAGTTCTATATAAATTGATAACTTCATTGTTATTACTAAAAGATGTGGGAATTTTGTCTAGAATTGCGTTAACCATTTCTGAAGCTGTATTACAAGCCCATCGTGCCGCTTTAGCAGTACTGACTAATAGCGTTATTGATTCCACTTGTGTATGGTTTTGAAATATCCCTTTACTGCGAAGTCTTTCAGTTAGCTTTCTTCCAATATATTTAAATTCACCATTCTCTCCTTCTTCTATGCGATCTTCTGGCTTAAGATGACCTAAACAATCACGTAAGCTGAATAGGTCTGCGAAGTTTTGATAGGGATTCTCTCCCTTTTTGAAGCCGCTATTTAATGCTTCACTGGCTAGCATAAACTTCTCTGGCGTGCTTTTTTTAAAGGCAGACTCGTCAATAGCATCAATCAATTTATCCAAAAAAGCTTCGCTTTCTCCAGCTTGCTTTGCATCTTTAGCAAGAGACAAAACTTCATTTATAAAAGCCTCAAGTGCCAGTGCGGAAAAAATTATAGAGATTAGTGCATCATTTTGTCTGTGAATTTCAAAACCTTCGCTTGCTTTAAAATATGCATCCTTCGCAATTTGATAGAAGTGATAGGAATCTGCAATAAACCCCTGAATTGGTTGCATACTTTTCGCTTTCCTCACACAATTTTTAGTATATTTTAACACCAACAAAAATAATTGGTGCATTTAAATTCGTCAGAAATTAGCTGTTGGTAAATATTATTAATAATTTTTTGTCATCTTTAGATATTACAGCTTACGAATCAGAACAAAAAGTAAAGCAAAAAGCAACAGAAAAATACCAAGTGGAAGCACAAACCACGCAGATCCTGGAACACTCCCTGCAATCACAAAAAAAACTCCGTAACCTAACCAGAGTACCAAGAAAAACACCTCTATAATAGTAAATGATGAAGTAGTGGTAGGTGTTGCCGATGGTTGGGTTATTACAGGTTGAATGTGAGATGTAGAAGCTGCTGGTTGAGGAATGTTAGATTGAGTTGGCTTAATTGGTGATGAAGTGGCTGTATTGCTGCTTGATGATATAAGCTGCCAAATATTGATAGTATTGTTATCACTCCCATAGGCAAGGGTTTTACCATCTGGGCTGAACGCTACCAAAGCAGAATGCCCCTGAAGAGTGTGGATTTGCTCTCCTGTTGTCACATCCCATAGTTGGATAGTCTTGTCATTACTCCCACTGACAAGGGTTTTGCCATCTGGACTGAAAGCTACCGAACTCACGTATTCGGAATGCCCTTTGAAAGTGCAGATTTGCCCTCCTGTTGTCACATTCCACAGTTTGATAGTCTTGTCCTTACTTCCACTGGCAAGGATTTTGCCATCTGGACTGAAAGCTACGGAAGTAACCCAGTCGGAATGCCCTTTGAAAGTGCAGATTTGCCCTCCTGTTGTCACATCCCATAGTTGGATAGTCTTGTCATAACTCCCACTGACAAGGGTTTTGCCATCTGGACTGAAAGCTACCGAACTCACGTATTCGGAATGCCCTTCGAGAGTGCGGATTTGTCCTCCTCTTGTCACATTCCACAGTTTGATAGTCTCGTCCCCACTTCCACTGGCAAGGATTTTGCCATCTGGACTGAAAGCTAGCGAACGAATCGAGTTGGAATGCCCTTTGAGAGTGTGGATTTGTCTTCCTGTTGTGACATCCCACAGTTTGATGATATTGTCCTGACTCCCACTGGCAAAAATTTTGCCAGTGGGACTGAAAGCTAAGGAAATAAGCCAGTAGGAATGCACCTTAAGAGTGTAGATTTCTCTTCCCGTGCCTACATCCCATAGTTTGATGATATTGTCATAACTCCCACTGGCAAGAATTTTGCCATCTGGACTGAAAGCTACGCAAGTAACATAGTCGGAATGGCCTTGGAAGGTATGGATTTGCGCTGCTATTGCAACATTTTCTATAATTTTATCTGCGGCAAAAGCTTGAGGTTGTAATGTTGATACATAAGCAGACTGTTGTTTTGGTCTAGCAAAGCCAGGAAATATATCAATATGAAGTTTTGTAAAGCGATCGCACCAATAACATTTACCATAAGTTCGGCTGTAGTAGTGGCTGTCTACCTTTCCACAGATAGTTAACTCATTAACAGCAAGTCTGAGCGCCTTTACCCAATCCTCAGCAGTTGGGCGTAAATTAGAATTTTGATAACCATCATTAAAGCATCTGAGAAAACATCGCTTAACCTCTGGGTGAACAATCTCAAGAGGAATTATCCATTCTACAGGTTGAATCAAACTGTTTGGTGCATACAACCATAAACCCTGACGGATACGATCATTAGTGTCTGGGTCTTTCCCTGCGCCTATCCACGTTCCTGCAAAAGGACTTTGACCACCAAACAACAATTGATAGATAATCACTGCTAACCGGAAGCGATCGTGTATTTCCGTTTGATCAATGCTAGAAAAATCTTGATCAATCAGTTCCGGTGGTGTATAATCTGGTGAACCAACTGGACAACGATAAATCTTGCCATTTACCGGATTCCGAACCTGAAAGGAATCAGTATCAATAATTGAAGGTAAGGCGCGATCGTTTACAAGAATATTTTGCTGCTTGATATCACCCAAAACATAGCCAGAAATATGAATTGCTTCAATAATTGAGGCGATATTCAGCGCAGTTGTGTGCAGAAAACGCCAATCAACCTCAAGTTTCAAATGCTTGCGACGCTTGAAGTTGTATATATCAATAAGTTCTTTTGCTTCCTTAATTTCCGGCATCAAAAAGCCCACACAATCACCGTGAGCATCTTTCAGTAACGACTTAGGCCAAGCAAAAGAAATATGATTGAGATGAGAGTTTGGCTCTTTGGGTCGGTGCGCTATCATCACCGCCAACTTTTGCACACGCTCAGGAGTTTGTAAGTGGTAAATTTTTGCTAAGTAACCATTGCGATTAGTTTGCCAAACCTTACCTTCACCACTATCAGCTATTGGTTGACCCAGCAGAGTAATCGATTGACCCGTACTAGCACAGGTTAAAACTGTCATCGAATTTTACTCTCTATCAAATAAGCACAAAAGTAAGGTTTTATCATCGTCAGTGCGAGAATTTAGCCGTTCAGAGTTGAGGAATTCCATCAGATATTTATCTTTCTCCTCTTCATTAACTTGTTCGTGCAAGTATTCCTCCAAAGGTTTAAAGAAAGGTGAGAAGGCTTCCCAGTCGCTCAAGCGAATTGCTACTTTTTCTAGTCCATCAGTGGAAGCACAAATAAACTCTTGTTTTTCGGAAATAACCTTTACCTGCATTTCTTTTACTGCATTTGCTGAGGTGATAAAAGTCGTTTCATTAGCAAACTCACCTTTATCTGGCTGAAACAACAGTTGATATTCTGAATCTTGGGAACGCATTACAATAAATCCATCCCCGATTTGCATAGCTGCAAACCAGTCAGGAGTTGCCAGGAAAACCAACAATGTACAAGCTAAATCATTGACAGAATAATTTTCTTTGGCTGCTTGCTCATGTAACTTTGCAATAGCTTTTTTCACAATTGTAGCAAACAGTTTCTCAGCCTCTTCTTTGGACAGTCCTTTAGAATAACCTGGCTCTAATTCTTCTTCCTTCTGAGGAGATTCATTAATATCAGAAAAGCATTTGAGTACGGTTTCTACCGCCAACTTAGCACCAACATCAGAATGTTTAGCACTGCCAGCACCATCAGCAACGGCGCCGACAATAATCACATCTTGAAAGATGCGATAATCCCCATAATCTTGACAAACTATACCCTGTTTTTGATGACTTGTTCCGATCGCAGAACGCGCAACAGCTTTCCAATTCACAAAATTTCCTCCTAACTGCTAATTTGACCCCATCCCATAGCCGGTAAAGCTACAGCTTGTCCTACTTTGCCACTAGAAACCCGTTTCACCGAAGCAGAAAGCCAGACAAACAACTCACGAAAATCTAAGCCATTTAGCGTAACTGGTGGACGTTCAGGAGGAGAAATTTGTTTGAGGATATTCATATCAGCACCCTTTACACCAACTGCAAAAAATGACAGTCGGCTTTGTGCTTCTGCTTCTCTCAATCTTTTCGCGGCTGAATCCCAGGAGTCTGATGGCGCTCCGTCTGTAATCAAAAACACCCAGGGGCGATAATAGAGAATACCGTTGTTTTGATAAGTCTTTTTCCGGTTTTCTAGAAAATCCAAAGCATACTCAATCGCCGCGCCCATTGGGGTTAAACCATCTGCTTCCAATGTAGGCGGTGTAAATTGGTCAATCGTCACAAAGTCTTGCGTGAGTTTAACTATGGGGCCAAATGTGATCATGGCCACCTCGACACTCAGCGATGCTTGAGCATCTTTTAGTACATCTTCTTTGAAAGCAGCAAGTCCTTGATTTAACTCTTGGATAGGCTGACCTGACATAGAGCCAGAAGTATCGAGTAAGAGAATTACAGGGCAACGATTTTCTGGATTTTCAACGAATTCAGGCAATCCTACAGGCATTCGACGCTCCTAAATTGAGTCAACTGGTCTGAGAGATCAATCACCTACATTATTGGCTAAAAAATACACTTTTACAGTAGTATTTATACGTACAAATACTACTGTCTATTTGCCTGATTGAAAGCGTTTGTACTTGTTAGCTGATTAACCAAGGTTTTACCCCACCCTAACCCTCCCCTTATAAAGGGGAGGGAACTAGATTTCCGATCTCCCCCCTTTATAAGGGGGGATTAAGGGGGGTAATTCCGTAGCCTTCTAGGAGAGAGGTCAGAGTCTATTGCATACAAATGAAAATCCCTAAAGCTTCTTAAATCTACCTATCTCATTAAAATCTTCAGCCTCCTGTAACCTTAGCTACACCTGAGTATTAATTCCTTGTCTTCGAGAGGCTACGCGATCGCACAACTACATAATTCGGTAAAATTGGGTAAAGCAATTTTTGCGCTTGTTAAACAAAGGCATCAGCAAACCCATGCAACTGAAACTCAGTGCATCTCAACTTCCCTTCGCCCCTATGCTGTTAATTGCCCCCTTTTTCCTATGGGGGACGGCAATGGTAGCCATGAAAGGAGTCATACCCCACACCACACCGTTATTCATGGCGGGAGTGCGTTTGATACCAGCAGGGGTGTTAATTCTGATTGCAGCAGCATTCATGGGTAAACCCCAGCCGAAGGGTTGGGCTGCATGGCTGTGGATTGCCTTATTTGCCTTGATAGATGGGACGCTGTTTCAAGGCTTTTTAGCAGAGGGATTAGTCAAAACCAGTGCGGGGTTAGGGTCTGTGATGATTGATTCGCAACCCTTAGCTGTTGCCTTGCTGTCGTTGTGGCTATTCCAAGAACACATTGGTTTTTGGGGATGGCTGGGGTTAGGCTTGGGAGTCACAGGCATTAGTTTAATTGGTTTACCTGATGAGTGGATTTTACATTTTCTCGACTCAGGCGCAAATATTACAATTGGCAACTGGCAAGATTTGTTTGCTAGTGGCGAATGGTTGATGCTGTTAGCAGCGCTATCAATGGCAGTGGGAACAGTGTTGATTCGGTTTGTCTGCCGACACGCTGACCCAGTAAGCGCTACAGGATGGCACATGATTTTAGGTGGATTGCCACTATGGGGAATTTCATCAGTTGTTGAATCCCAGCAGTGGGAGAATTTAGGAACATCTGATTTAGTGGCTTTGAGTTATGCTACCGTATTTGGCAGTGCGATCGCCTACGGGTTATTCTTCTACTTTGCCTCTAGTGGCAGTCTCACCAGCCTTAGTTCCCTCACCTTCCTAACACCCGTATTCGCCCTACTATTCGGCAATCTCTTTCTCTCAGAAGTCCTCAGTCCGTTGCAGTGGGTCGGTGTTTTCCTCACTTTAATCAGCATCTATCTGATTAACCAACGTGATACCTTAGCTGGACAAAACGATACAGTTACCGTCGGCGAAATAGCTAATATACCGCAACCAGTTTTAGAAGCATCTGCTAAAAAATTGAACCCCATAACCCTAGCAGTCAGAGAATCTGAACCGGAAATTTTGCCATAAGCACTAAGTCTCTTCTCTACCAGACGCTGCACTTCGGTAAGGCTCTGTTACCATGCGAACAATTTTGAATTTTGAATTTTGAATTTTGAATTGTTATTGTGGTATCGAAGACTTCAAAAGCACGTTCAGGCTGAAACTTGCAATATGAGGCTACGCCCTTCCTTAATCTTGATATTTACCTGTTTTTCTTGCCTCGGTTTTTACCCAAATCGCGCAAGTACAGCTACACCTAACCTAGCACCTGAAATTTTAGAACTTGCACAAGCTAGTTCGACAGTTACTGCACTTCCTGCTGTTTTGAGTTTCGGTAGTCAAGGGTCAGATGTGCAGAGACTACAAACTCAATTAAAGCAGTTGGGATACTACAGTGGCGTAGTAAATGGACAGTACAACGCCAGTACGAAAATCGCTGTAGCTAGATTCCAGAAAGCAAAGGGTTTAAAAGTAGATGGCATTATGGGTCTGGCCACTAGCGGGAAACTGCAAGCAGCAATGGAGGCTAAAAATCAGATTATCACCTCTCGAATATTCACCTCTCCTGCTGCGACTTCCAAACCAACTGCAACACCCAAGCCAATTGAGAGAGGTTTTGTCTGGTGGTTAATATTTGCCATCGGAGTTCTAGGAAGTATTGGCGCACTTATTTACCTGCTGAGGTGGTTTCGTCAGGTCAAACAAGTGGAAAATTCCGAAATATCAAATACTAAAAGCTTGACTGAAGCTAAGAAAAACCCGATGCCACCACTCTTACTAGAGACTGTAACTATTCTACAAACAGCTACGCCACCACTTACCACACAATTACTGCTACCAGAAAAAACTTCCCGACTGGCTAAACTGAATATCATTGATGAATTAATTCAAGACTTACGCAGTTCTGACCCAACCAAGCGACGCAAAGCTATTTGGGATTTGGGTCAGCAGGGAGATTCGCGGGCAATTCACCCAATGGCTGAACTGATGATTGATGCTGATTCTCAAGAACGCAGTTTAATTTTAGCAGCTTTGGCAGAAATTGGCACCCGCACACTCAAACCAATGAATCGTGCTCTAGCAATTTCAATCCAAGATGAAAGTCCACAAGTGCGGCAAAATGCGATTCGTGACCTGACGCGCGTTTATGATATGATGGGTCAAATGAGTCAGATGTTGCGACATGCACTAGAAGACCCAGATCCCGATGTGCAAGCAACAGCACGATATGCTTTAACTCAAATGAATCGAATGCGTGGCTTGCCGGAACAACAGAGTCTACCGGAAGATTCATACAATGATTCCCAAGAAGAAGTCTAAAAATATTTCAACTGGATTTGGATATTGGTGTTCGGGCCTGCCACTAAAAATGCTGCTTCGCTAAATTTGGGCGCTCTTGTGCGAATTTCTGGGTTGGTGGAAAATCCAAAGCCTTCCTTTGGTATACCAAAACTATTACTATTGAGAGTGCGGTCATTATTTTGATCGTGGAAGACAGCAACGGCGTAACTACCTGCTTTCAAGTTCTCAAAGGTAATAGTTAAAGGAATGTCAGTAATCTTCCTACACTGCTTTTGTAAGGCGCGATCGCGATCGCTAGGAAATCCTTGACTGCTTGCAAATAGACTGGTACAAACTTGCCCTTCTTTATTCTTCAAGCCATCAATTTCGATGGTGAGTTTGCCGTTAAAATTTGCCTTGGCACTAAATGACCATACCAGATTTCCCACCACTGCCAATAGCAGGATACTAACTCTCAATCCTTTTACCATAAAATTTTCACAAAATAAAATAACTTTTGCTCAAACAAAGCAACGCAGATTTCCAATATCTATCCTGAGATGTCTATTGGTCGAGCTATTTACAGAATAATTATCACTCAGTTAAATCTGATTGTAAGTATAAACTCACAGGCGATCGCTATCTTAATTGATCAGCTGCACCAGTTGAGCAAAGACACTGATACTGTTGGCGAATGTAATACATTATTGTCTTGTTAAGTATTACGTAAGCTCAAACCTTCAATCTGTAGTTGCGGCTTTGAGTTGTAACACTTTTGTCCGTGCGTTTGTAACACTTTCGCCAACAGTATCAGACACTTCGCTTACCTCTTATCTACTCCCTCCAATCCTAAAACCTGAGAAAATACCTCTTCGCTTGCGCCTAAGTTCTCTACTATTCCAGCAGCAAATGCGACAGGGGAGGATATATTACAGCAATAGAGAGCAAATATAGGGCATATTTATAATAGTAAACATGGCGTGATCTTTTTCAACATGACACACCACACTAGTTATAATTTCCTATAAGTTGAAAAAACTCTTAAGATTTAGCGTAATAATTACGCTTCTCTCACACCGACTAGCTGACAACCACATTAGGAGGACTATCTATGGCGCTTGTACCACTGCGGCTGCTGTTGGATCACGCAGCTGAAAACGGTTACGGCATCCCAGCTTTCAACGTTAACAATTTGGAGCAGATTCAGGCGATCCTGAAGGCTGCTGTCGAGACAGATAGCCCCGTAATTTTGCAAGCTTCTCGTGGCGCTCGTGCTTATGCAGGAGAAAACTTCCTCCGCCACCTAATTTTGGCAGCAGTAGAAACCTATCCTCAGATTCCCATTGTCATGCATCAAGATCATGGGAATGCACCTGCTACCTGCTACTCAGCAATTAAGAACAACTTCACCAGCGTGATGATGGATGGTTCTTTAGAAGCTGATGCTAAGACCCCCGCTAGCTTCGAGTACAACGTCAGTGTTACCCGCGAAGTTGTAAATGTAGCTCATGCTTTGGGTGTCAGCGTTGAAGGTGAACTCGGTTGTTTGGGTTCTCTAGAAACTGGAGCTGGTGAAGCTGAAGATGGTCACGGGTTTGAAGGTACACTCGACCACTCTCAACTCTTAACTGACCCCGATGAAGCTGTTGAATTCGTAGAAGCAACCCAAGTAGATGCTTTGGCTGTTGCCATTGGCACAAGCCACGGTGCTTACAAATTTACCCGCAAGCCGACAGGGGAAATTTTGGCAATCAGCCGCATTGAAGAAATTCACCGCCGTTTGCCCAACACCCACTTAGTAATGCACGGTTCCTCTTCTGTACCTGAAGATTTACTTGCACTGATTAACCAGTATGGTGGTGCAATTCCTGAAACCTACGGTGTACCTGTAGAAGAAATTCAAAAAGGCATCAAGAGTGGTGTACGTAAAGTAAACATCGACACCGACAACCGTTTGGCGATTACTGCTGCTGTACGTGAAGCTTTGGCTAAAAAACCAGAGGAGTTTGACCCCCGTCACTTCCTCAAGCCTTCTATTACATATATGCAGAAGGTTTGTGCTGAACGCTATCAGCAATTTGGCACAGCTGGCAATGCAAGCAAGATTAAGCAAGTTTCTTTAGAAGATTTTGCTGCTAAGTATGCTAAAGGTGAACTCAACGTTGTTACCAAAGCAGCCGCTAAAGTTTAATTTTGCCAACAAATAAGTAGTAGCACAGTGCTGCTATGCTCCTAAAAGACTGAGGATTCTCATATTGGCATAAACCGGGTGTTTACCCGGTTTTTTGTTTTATTCATAAGTAATGGGCATTAGGCATTGGGAAAGAGGAGGTAGGAGGCAGAAGTTCTTTAATTTAGAATTTTGAATTTTGAATTTTGAATTGATTTCCCCCTCATCCCCAGCGCCTAGAATACCCGATGTTGTAAAGAGGGCATTTGACGGCGGACTTGTTCAAGCCTAGTGGGGTTGATTTCAGCGATCGCAATTCCCGGTTTTTCCCCAGCATCGGCTAAAATTACGCCCCAAGGGTCGATAATAACGGCGTGGCCGTGGGTTAGACGGCGGGCGTAGTTGTTGCCTGTTTGGGCAGGAGCAATGACGTAGGCTGTATTTTCGATGGCTCTGGCTTGTAATAGTACTTGCCAGTGATCTTTACCAGTAAAGGCGGTAAAGGCGGCGGGAATAAAGATAACATCAGCTCCCTTATCTGCCAGATGACGGTACAGTTCCGGGAAGCGGACATCATAACAAATAGAAAGTCCTAAATTGCCAAGTTTTTCTGAGAAATAAACGGGGGGTAGTTGCGTACCAGCCACAACGGTGCTGGATTCCCGATAAGTGATGCCATCGGGGACATCAACATCAAATAGATGTACTTTATAGTAGCGGGCAAGTTCTTGACCGTTTGGGTCGATGAGTAGAGTGGTGTTATAAACTTTGCCTGTATTGTCTACCGGAAGTGGAAAGCTGCCGCCTAAGATCGTAATTTGAAAGCGTTGAGCCATTTTTTTGAGAAAATTTTCACTTTCACGAGCGATCGCATCGCCTTGGGCGAGTTTGTCTTTTTCTTCTCCCATATAGGAAAAGTTTTCTGGCAAACCTACCAATTGGGCACCTTGACGCACGGCAAGCTCGATTAATTCTTCTGCCTGTGCCAAATTTTTCTGTAGATCGGGCACACTGGTCAATTGAATAGCGGCGGCTAAATAAGACTTCATAGATTCAACAACGAACAGTTGATTTATTGAAGATAGATTATCAAAATATATCGCTACTTCAACATCTGTGGCACTTAATTAGAAATGCGTTAGCGTTGCTTTCCTTTAACAGACTTGTTTTATTGCTGATCTTAATCTTCCTCTGGGTTCTAGCAAACTGAGCAAGATTGCGATTGTGTTGTGATCAAAGCCTGATAAAAGCTGTCTGCTATGGATATTTATTTTGAATTTTGACTTTTGAATTCGGAGCGTACTTCTTCTCTTAAGCAAGCCACTCGCAGCGTCTCGTACAGAAGCGACGTGACTCAGCTTTTGGGCTTTCTGTTGGCGATGCTATAGCGGTTCTCAATTGCATGGAATATAAACCCACTCGTATGAGCTTTTTCTGTGCCGCTACCATGTGTTGCATCCAAACGAAAATTGTCATAACACTAGAAATTGCTAGTGCAGCAATTAGGGAGTTGTTTTTGAGGTAGAAAACTCCTAAAAATATTCTGAAACTGTATACAAATGTAAACGAGTTTGAGAGACGAGAAATTCGCGTCTCTCAAACTTGTTTATAAAAATTAACCTAAACTTAGAACAAAATGGATAACTCAAGAGGATTTTATTGCCGATTGAGTTTCAAAGATACTTTTCGAGAGTGGAAGCTAATGTAGTTTTAGGCACAGCGCCGACCACCATATCCACTTTTTGTCCACCCTTAAAAATCATTAATGTGGGAATGCTGCGGATGCCATACTGGCTAGCAACATTCGGATTCTCATCTGTATTGACTTTTACAACCTTTATTTGACCTTTGTACTGTTCGGAGATTTCATCGACAACAGGAGCTACCATACGGCATGGTCCGCACCAGGGTGCCCAAAAGTCAACTAAAACGGGTACATCGCTATCGAGTACTTCTTGCTTGAAACTAGAATCTGTAACTTGTGCGGCTGTTGACATGCCTAAAACCTTCGCCAATAATATCTGAACTTGGTGAAAATTCTACCATAGCAAAAACCTCGGCTTGGGAGTAGAGGATGTACATTTGCAAAGAAGCTCTCTTATTTTATTTACAAACATAAGGAACCGCCCGAACAGTAGTCCGGGCGGAGTGTGGTGTGAGGAGTGAACGGAAACATGCGTCTCCGCTATCTCTATTGTAGGCGACATATCAGATTTTTCCAGCAATTGTTTAGGGGGCTGGAAAAATTTATTGAAGAATTAGGGAGTGGGGAGTGGGGAGTAGGGAGTGGGGAGTGGGGAGTGGGGAGTAGGGAGTGGGGAGTGGGGCATTAATTATTTCTTACCCATCTTCCTCATCTTCCTCATCTCCCTCATCCCCCTCATCCCCCTCATCCCCTCATCCCCCTACTCCCTACTCCCCATTCCTTTTATTTCCCCATACCTAATTGTTGAGCTTTTTGGTAAACTTTACCCTCGGTTAATAAGGAAGGCGCAATCACAATTTCCACTTGTTGCATTTCTTTAATATTTTTGGCTCCTAAGGTGCCCATGCTCGTCTTTAAGGCTCCTAAAAGATTGTGAGTGCCATCATCTAGTCCGGCTGGGCCAATGAGGATTTGCTCTAGGCTCCCAGTGGTGCCAACGCGAATCCGGGTGCCACGGGGTAAAACTGGGCTGGGAGTCGCCATACCCCAATGATAACCGCGTCCTGGGGCTTCGGCGGCTCTGGCAAAGGGGGAACCAATCATTACACCATCGGCACCGCAGGCGATGCATTTACAAATGTCGCCACCGGTGATTAAACCGCCATCAGCAATAATCGGGATATAGTTACCAGTTTCCTTGTAGTAATCATCTCGTGCCGCAGCACAATCTGCGATCGCAGTCGCCTGTGGCACGCCCACACCCAACACCCCACGAGAAGTACAAGCAGCACCAGGCCCAATTCCCACCAGTACCCCAGCCGCCCCAGCTTTCAACAAATTCAAAGTCACTTCGTAAGTCACGCAATTACCCAACACCACGGGGATGGGCATAGAACGGCAAAATTCTGCTAAATCAAGAGGTACTAAAGACTCTGGTGATAGATGTGCAGTAGAAACTACCGTAGCCTGGATAAAAAATAAATCTGCCCCAGCTTTCGCCACCGCCTCACCATATTTACTTGCACCGGCTGGAGTTGCACTCACCGCCGCAATCCCACCAAGTTGTTTAATTTGCTGAATACGTAGTTCAATTAATTCTGGCTTTATTGGTTCGGCATACAGTTCTTGCATCAGGGCAACAAATTCATCTTTACCCACAGAGGTAATCCGAGCTAATATTGGCTCTGGGTCAGCATAGCGAGTTTGAATCCCCTCTAAATTGAGGACACCTAATGCTCCTAACTGTGACAAACGTACAGCCATGCGAACATCTACTACGCCATCCATCGCACTGGCAATTATCGGGATTTCTCGCTCAATATTGCCAATCCGCCACTTAGTCTCTGCCAAACTGGGGTCTAGTGTTCTGTTACCGGGGACTAGAGCAATTTCATCTATTCCGTAAGCTCTGCGAGCTGTTTTTCCCCGCCCAAGTTGAATTTCCACGCTTTAATATTTCTCAAATCTGTTTAAGCTAGGGTATCAAATTGTGGAGGGGATTGGGACGTTTTTTCCCGGAACTACACAGTTAAAGAAGTCGGAAGTCGGAAGTCGGAAGTCGGAAGTACAGTTTTGTAACGGGGATAAAGACTCATTGCCACAAAACTTAAAGCCGTCCTTTATGACGGGGTTTTAGACCCATCTTTTTGATAAATTCGAGTTACCCAAGCCACCGCTCGAAACTTTGGTGGACGCAAAGTATTCATCAAGCAACCAAATGAGCAAAAATTGTTAATTGGTTTTTATAAGAAGAATTCATAACTCAGAAGCGGAGCCGGAGCAGGGCGAAAGCTCCGGTCAGAATAAAGTCATGAATTCTCTATGAGTGGGTGATGAATATTGGTTAAAACCAAGCCGAATTGTGGGCGAAAAAAATTAAAATATTCTCGCCTTAAAACTCTATCCCTGTCTTAGAGGATGTTTTAAAAGTCCTCTTGTCGGTAGCAAAACGTTCTAGATCCCCCTAAATCCACGCCACGTGCTTCAAGTCGGGAAAGCCGCCGCTCCGACTTTGCGCTTTATGGGTAGAGTATTCACCAATTCTGAATTCTGAATTCTGAATTCTGACTCCTGTTTTATCGTTTATTTTTAGCTGCATCCATACCCGTGTAACCAGTTGCTAACCAAAGTATTGCTCTAGCTCCATCACGAATAGATTTTTTGATAGATTCAGGGGGTTTTTCTGAAGGAACTGGCACTGGTTTTAAATAAATACCTCGACTACCCAAAATAATTTCGCCGATGACACAAGCCCGGCGCATATGGAAGTCTGAAGTAATCAAATAAACGCTCTTAATGCCGCGAGCTTGCAAGTCATCCACCAATGTAGTAAAATTAGTAACTGTATCTACGGCTTCATAGTCCAAGTGTAAACGTTTAGGATCAACACCAGCCTTGGTAAAGACTCGTTGGGTGAATCTAGGTGGACTACCCCCACTAATCCAAATTGGTATATTTGGATGCTGGCGGACAAATTCGGCCGTAAACTTCTCTCGCTCTAAACGTCTGGTTGAACCACCTAACACTACAACTGCTTGCGGCTGTACAAATTGGTTTTGTACTTCTTTATATCCCCACCAGATGATTAGCGGTAGGAGAAAAGCCATAAAACGAAAAGATTTACCTGTAAACAGTAGCTTATTCAAGGCTCGATAACTTAATTTACTGAATTCAAAATTTCCTCTGGCTAGAAGAAAAGTACAGTTGATAGTAGAGTAGCAAACTCCTCAAAAATCTGCCCAAATATAAATTTGGGTGATTGTCATGTTACAGCGCGATTAAGCGTGCTTGAAGTTTTTCCGCTAATTGATGAATTATCCTAACCTGTATCGGACAATGCATCAAAGGGTTGTAGCAGCTTGTCAAACAATTTTGGATTTTGGAGAAAGCGATTTTGGATTAACCTCGCCCACCCTTCGACTGGCTCAGGGCATCGCAAGGGGACAAGGCTTGAAGATTTAGGATTTGGGATTTTAGATTTATTCCGCTTGACTTCGGGGAGCCACTGCGGTCTTGGCTCGTAGCCAAGATGAGCAAGTGGCGTCGGGGCATGAACCAAAAATTCTTTTAATCCAAAATCTAAAATCTAAAATCTAAAATCGCTAGTCAAAGAATAATTGGCATCTATCTTACTCACTAGTTGCTGCTTCCAGCCAGACTTCTACATCATCGGCTAGCAACTTCTGTGCTGCATCCAGCATTGATGCTGCGATATCTTTGAGGTCTTCACGATTGTTCAAGTAAGTTTTCAAGGCTTCCATTGGGTCGATGCTGCTACTTGCACTCAATTCAGGAATCCGGGGCCTGGCTAATTGACTGACTAATTCTGCTTGAATGGTGTAGGTATGAGCCGGACTTAAAGCAGTATGTAGAGAGGAACTGTCAATTAAATCCATCTGTTCGGAGCGGAGTTTGTAAATTAGCCGCACTACAGCATCTTGAATATCATACTTGGCGATCGCTTTCATTAATACCGCTTGCGGATCATCTGTTTTCGAGACATCCGCTTCAATGGTGCGGAAAGTCCGAACTGTTAAGGGGCAAAATTCCCATTCAGCGCTGCCCCGCTCCAGTTCTAGCATTACATAGCCTTTGTCTTCTTTTTCTTCACTAAAATCTACCCGCTCAATACTCCCTGGATAAATCACCGGCGGGTTGTTAGATTTATTCAGATTTTGGTGGCGGTGGACGTGTCCCAACGCTACATAATCAAAACAAGGTCGCGTCAGCAAAGATAGGGGTAAAGTAAAGCCTTTACCTACTGCTAAAAAGCGTTCTGCGCCTAAAGTAGCATTGTCAGCCATCAAGTGAGCCAAAAGAACAGTTGGCACATTGGGGTCAAGACGGCGAATTTCCCCTTCTAGAACAACTCGCAGGCGTTCCGTTAACAGTTGGTTGACTTCCGCCAAAGACAAACCTTCAGTCTCTAGGCGAGTCATCAGGGTGGAACGGGTCAGCCAAGGGAGGGTGATTACTTGCACTTTGCCATTACGGGTTTCGATGCAGTGAGTAGTTAATGTATCACCGACAACAAATCCTGGTACTCCCAAAGTGCGGTAAATATTTAAACTTGCTCCTCCTTGTCCTTGGGAGTGTTGGTCGTGGTTGCCCACCAACAGCACTGTTGGAATATTGGCATCCATGAGACGGCGAAACTGGCTAGCAAAAGCTTGTTGTACATAGGGTGGTGGTGTCGCATCTGGGAAAGCATCGCCACCAAATATCACCATATCTACAACATCTGTCAGCGCTCGGTCAATACATTTAGAGAGTGTATTGACAAAATCCTCTAGCCGTGTATTTAATCCAGTTGTGGGATTAATTCGTCCGTGGGAGAAGCCGCTTCCCATGTGGATGTCGGAGAGGTGGAGGATTTTAATCATATTTGTCATTTGTTCTTTGTCTAATACTAATGACTAATAAGTAAATAACGCGATGAATGAGCGATATTTTGAATATCCGCCGCGTTGATTAAAATAACGAGTCGGTGTCCCAGTTGGTAGGGTGCGTTGACGGAGTGTAACGCACCAATTTAGAAGTCGAACCACAGAGGCACAGAGGGCACAGAGGAAGAGAGGAGGAAATTACTATTCCGTGTTATTACTTAAATAATTGTATTATATTTGCTAATTCAAAATCGACACCAGTATATTTTACATTTTTATTATGCTTCGTCTGTCATAACTTCTGTTAAGACGTGATGTTATTTGGAAACTCACGTCTTTTTACGGAATATTTAGTTTTAATTTATTCAATCTTCATGTTTTAGCTGTGGAGATTACAGGTGTTAGTTAGTAGTAATTAAAGCTTGATGAAAGATGCTGTCGCGCTAGATGGAATAATTACATATTTTATTAACTATGTTCGCCCAGAAGTTAAAGATTTTCGTGAGGCGATTGAAACATTTAAGGAAGACTTACCGAGTGTTTTAAATGCTTTGCGTGACTTAATTGATAGTCAAATCGAAACAAACGCAGCTTTTCAAACAGCGAGGGCTAAATTTTGGGGTATCTGCAAAGAATCTATTAATCCTGAAATCACTTTGCTGGATGTTAGAGAAATGATAATTCAGCATATTTTAACTGAAGACATTTTTATTAGCATCTTCAATGAATCTCAGTTTGATCGAGAAAATAATATTGCTCGTGAATTAAAAACTATAATCGATACCTTTTTTACAGGTAGCACTAAAAAGAATACTCTTGGTACTATTGAGCGTTACTATGGTGTCATTAGAAGAACTGCTGCGAATATTTATAATCATCATGAAAAGCAGAAGTTTTTAAAAGTGCTTTATGAGAATTTCTATAAAGCATATAATCCGAAAGCGGCTGACAGGCTAGGTATTGTTTACACGCCGAATGAAATTGTGCGCTTCATGATTGAAAGTGTAGATTATTTAGTTCATCAAAATTTTGGTAAGCTGCTTGCTGATAAAAATGTCGAAATTTTAGATCCGGCTACAGGAACAGGCACTTTTATTACTGAATTAATTGATTATTTGCCTAAAAATAGTCTGGAATACAAATATAAGCATGAAATTCATTGTAATGAAGTGGCAATTTTGCCTTATTATATGCTAACTTGAATATTGAGTACACCTATAAACAAAAGATGGGTGTGTATGAGGAGTTTGAAAATATTTGTTTTGTCGATACGCTGGATCATACATCATTTGCAGGCAAGCAATTAGATTTGTTTGCTATGAGTGTAGAAAATACTGAAAGGATTAAAAGGCAGAATGAAAGTAAGATATCGGTGATTATTGGTAATCCACCATATAATGCTAAACAAGAAAATTTCAATGAGAATAATTCTAATCGTTATTATGGAGCAATAGATCAGCTCATAAAAAATACTTACATTAAATATAGTAAGGCTCAGAATCGGATTGTGGTTTATGATATGTATACTCGTTTTATCCGGTGGGCAACTGATAGATTAAGTAAAAATGGAATTTTAGCATTTATCACTAATTCATCATTTATTGATGCTAGGACATTTGATGGTTTTAGAAAAATTGTAACTGATGAGTTTAGTGATATTTATATTATTGATTTGCATGGGGATGTTAGGAAAAATCCTAAGCTATCAGGTAAAACACATAATGTTTTTGGTATTCAAACTGGTGTTGCGATTATTTTTATGATAAAGAAGCAAGTAAGCAACGGTACACCTTGCAAAATATTTCATACTCGCCGCCCAGATTTTGATACAGCAGAGGAAAAGTTAAGGTTTTTAGCTGAAACTAAATTTACTGACATTCATTTTGAACATATTACACCAGATAAAAATAATAACTGGATTAACCAGACAGATAATGATTTTGATAATCTTTTACCATTAGTTGATAAAGACGTAAAAACTGGCAAAGCACAGAAAGCAGTTTTTAAGTTATTTTCTAGAGGAATTGCAACCCAAAGAGATGAATGGGTTTATGATTTATCAGAGCAAAATTTAGCTGAAAAAATGAAGTTTTGTATAAAAATTTATCAATCTCAAATTTTAGGAATTACGGAAAGCAAATTTAACATCAAGTGGGATAGAGAACTTACTAAATATTTAGACCGAGGTATAATAAAATGTTTTGACTGCCAAAATATAAAGTCAAGTCTATATAGACCTTTTGTGAAGATAAAACTTTATTTTGATAGGCATTTAAATGGCATGACTTATCAATGGTTTGATATTTTTAATGAAAATGATCTACAGAATAAATATATAGCTTTTTCAGCTTTGGGAAATACTAAACCATTCCATTGCTTGGGGAGCAATTCAATAATTGATTTGCACCTAACAGGAGATTCTCAATGTCTTCCCCTGTACCGCTACGACAAAGACGGAAACCGCATTGACAACATCACCGACTGGGGATTAGCACAATTCCAAAACCATTACAACGACTTCACAATTGCCAAATTAGATATTTTTCACTACACCTACGCCGTCTTGCACAATCCTGCCTATCGCACCAAATATGAACTTAATTTGAAACGAGAATTTCCCCGCTTACCCTTCTATGATGACTTTCACAAATGGGTTAACTGGGGTAAACAGTTGATGGATTTGCACATCAATTATGAAACTATCGAACCCTATCCTTTAAAACGAATTGATTTCCCTTTGGGTAAAGATAATAACAGGATACCAAAGGCAAAACTTAAAGCTGATGCAGCTAATGGAACCATTATTTTAGATGATGTAACTACTTTAGAAGGTGTCCCCAAAATTGCTTGGGAATATTGCCTTGGCAACCGTTCTGCTTTAGAGTGGATATTAGATCAATACAAAGAAAAGAAACCTAAAGACCCGACAATTGCTGAAAAATTCAATACATATCGCTTTGCAGATTACAAAGAACAGGTAATAGATTTACTACAAAGAGTCTGCACCGTCAGCGTGGAAACAATGCAGATTATTCAACAGATTTAGGTGTAATCGATTCGTGATTTTTCGGGAACAGACTAATCAATGTGCGTAAAGCCTGATTGACACTTTCTCCATTAGGAAAATACTCTCGTACATTGGGATCAAGCATCACTGCCCCATCTTCAAGGGTAAAGTGCTGTACAACAGTGTAAAACCTCACCCCAACCCTCTCCTTGGTAAGGAGAGGGAGCAAGAATTTGGTATTATTTGCAAAACTGAGATGCTCCCTCTCCAATGGGGAGTATCTCAATGAGTGTAAAAAGCCTTGTAAAACCTCACCCCAACCCTCTCCTTGGTAAGGAGAGGGAGCAAGAATTTGGTATATTTGCAAAACTGAGATGCTCCCATCCAATGGGTATTTATAGCGTTAACAGGTTGATAGTTACAAAACAGCAATAAATAAGATTATTTCCCTTGATAAGAACTAATATATAAACGCATTAGGTCTGTAAAAGAGGTCTTGCTAACTCACACAATAATTTTGGCTGAGACTTGCGGTAATTAAGCTCTCCTTATGTTTTTAGGCAATATTTCCACATCAAAAGTAAAAGTACACCATGAGGGTACTATCCATCCTCCACAGACCTATCAAAAATACAGAGTAGAAAATTTCCTTCAGAAAACAAACCAGGGACACGCAATTTGGATTCGTTTTTCTGCTCCTTTGTTTACCATCACTTAGTTTCAAAAGGAGAATATCTTGGATGGCTCGAAATAAAAAGAAATCAGCCGGGTTCAAGTATGAGTATCAACTTTACTCTAGATGCCCTATTTGTTGTATTATCCCGCCCCATATGCTAAAAAATGTTGTGGTGAATGGCAATCCCCAGCAGCGTACTTGGGCTTTTCATACATTAAATATTTCAGCACAATTTCTGGGACGGAGAAACGTCGTAGGTAATATCTCGTTTGCGCCTTCTCCTGGTGAGAAGCGCCGCACCATCTACGATGCGAAAAATGGGCAGCAACTCCCTGGTACGCTGGTGCGTGCTGAGGGCGATTCTCCCAGCAGTGATGTAGCAGTTAATGAAGCCTACGATGCTGCTGGTGCTACTTATGACTTGTTTCAGGAGATATTCGATCGCAATTCCATAGATGACAAAGGACTACGTTTAGATTCCAGCGTGCATTATGGCGTTAAATATGACAATGCCTTTTGGAACGGCGACCAGATGGTTTATGGTGATGGTGACGGAGAACTGTTTCAATGTTTTACGAAATCAATTGATGTAATTGGGCATGAGCTAACTCATGGTGTAACCCAGTATCAAGCGGGTTTACAGTATTATGGCGAACCTGGGGCACTGAATGAATCCTTTTCTGATGTTTTCGGTTCCTTGGTGAAACAAAAGTCCAAAAATCAGACTGCACAAGAGGCAGACTGGCTGATTGGCGAAGGTCTTTTGGTACCGACTGTCAAAGGTGTTGCCCTGCGCTCCCTGAAAGCACCGGGAACAGCATACGATGATCCAGTATTGGGTAAAGATCCCCAACCAGCCCATGTGAAAGATAAATATACGGGTGTTGATGATAACGGTGGAGTGCATATCAACTCAGGAATCCCTAACTATGCCTTTTATCTGGCGGCTGTTGAGATTGGTGGCTATGCCTGGGAAAAAGCTGGTAAAATCTGGTATGTCGCTTTACGCGATCGCTTACGTGCCAAAGCAGATTTTAAAAAGGCTGCCAGCGTCACCATTCAAATTGCTGGGGAACTCTACGGTAATGACAGTAATGAGCAGAAAGCTGTGCAGAACGCTTGGCAAAAGGTAGGAGTTATTTAGAGACGCGATTAATCGCGTCTGTACAGGAGTTAGGAGTTAACTTATAACTTTTTAGATGTATTGTTTTTTATTGCTAAACTGGGAGGTGAGAATTATCATCTCCCAGTCTTTGTATCTATCCCAACTAAATAACACAACGGAGAGCAAAAAAATGCGGGTATCATTTGAACGCACGGGCGGCTTTGCCGGAATCAGCAAGAAGACAACCGTTGATACAGATACTCTGCCGCCAAATGAAGCTGCCACACTTCCCCGACTGGTGGAAGTTGCTGATTTATTTAGGCTACCTGAATTAATTACTTCGCCAAATCAAGAGAGCGATCGCTTTCAGTATAAGTTAACAGTAGAAGATAACGGCAAGCAGCATACGGTGACTGTTAGTGAAGCAGCATTACCAGGAACCTTAAGACCGTTGATTGAATGGTTGCAAACTGTAGCACAGAAAAGGTAATTTGCTGAATAAGTTAAATGAATTTATCAGGGTCTTATGAACAAACCAATCAAACGAGCTTTTTTAGACACAGAAGATGGACAAATTCTTTATCGTATTGGTGGCAAAGGAGAACCACTTATTTTGCTTCATCAAAACTTCAGAAGTGGTGACGAATTTCGTGAGTTGATACCAATCTTTGCTCAAAAAAGACTAGTTATCGCTATGGATTTTTTAGGATTAGGAGATTCAGATAAACCACCCCGAATGTATTCAATTGAAGATTACGCAAAAACTGTTCTTTTACTGCTAGACGAATTAGGAATAAAAACCACAAGTATTCTTGGGAACCATACAGGTGCTTGTGTAGCAGCAGAAGTTGCAGCAGCTTATCCTGAGAGAGTCGAAAAAATTATATTATGCAACATAGATAACTTTAGCGAAGAAGGGAAAGCAGCTTTAATCAATAAATTTGAAAATCTCAAGATCCAACCAGACGGTTCCCATCTTATCCAAAGGTGGTCAGCTAGAGCAGGCTATATAGGTTCTGCTGAGTTAAATCATCGTTGGGTTTTGGACGATTTAAAAGGTTTTGGCTATCCTTGGTATGCACCTTTAGCTGTCATAGACTACTGCCAAAGAATGGAAGCAAGATTTAGTTTAATCAAGTCTCCAACTCTAATATTGTCTGGTATAGAAGACGTAAAACAATTAGAAAGGCTAGGTTTTGCTAACGCAGACAATAGAGAGTTTATTTTAACCGCAATTCCTCATGCAAAGATGATTGATATTGAAGGCGGAACAATATGTATGATGAACCAAATACCTGAAGAAATATCAAAGGTGGTAATTGATTTTCTAGAATAAGCTAGTTTTAAAACCAATATAATTTAATCTTTTAATATTGCTCAAAATAGGGCAATACAACTGAGTAAATAACTATATACAGCCTCTAAAAGTTTTATGCCCAGAAAACACATTGAGTTTATTCAATCAGCAGATGTCCCCCAGAAATCTTGGGTTGTTGATGGTCTTTTGGAAGGTGCTAAAACACAGATTCTGAGTTTCGATACCGAAAACGGTTCTTCTACAGAAATTGTTGAGTGGACGCAATACTGGAAAAGCGATTCTGGTTATTTCAATTGTGATATGGAAATTTTTGTTCTTAGTGGACAAATGCAAATTGGACAACTGCATCTTGGACAATACACTTACGGCTTTATTCCTGAAGGTGTCTGCATGGAAGCTTGGAGCACTCAAGAAAATACTACAGCCCTATGGATGCCAAGCGCTGAACCCATTTTTATAAAATCGCTAACTGATGCACCAGGAGCAAAAAGACAAGATTATATACCTTCTTTAAATTCCTATCTAATTCCTTGGTCTCAAACTCTCACTCCAGGTTTTCCTCCAGGAGCAATGAGAAAAACCCTGCGTGCCGATAGTAACATTAAAAGAAGCACTTGGCTGATCGGATTATTACCACAGTTTGCTGAAACTTTTGGAGAGTATCATCCTATGACAGAAGAGGGATTTGTCCTTCAGGGAAGCATGAAAACACAGGTAGGTCTCTTGACTCCAGGTTGCTATTTTTCGCGTCCACCACTTATTACACACGCCCCAGCATACACTGAAACTGGATTCTTTGCTCTTATTCGTGGTGGCTATCCTCATCTTTCGTACCATGCCTGGGAACCACCATTAGAAACGTACTATCCTTCGGGTTGGAATAAATAGATACCAAAATATGAAGTAATCTTGTCTCTACTTTAAACCTGCGAATACTTTCATGTAGAGGGAATTATTTAAGACTGGGAGCGTTTCAAATACCGCCCAGTGGGTGAACCTAAAACTTGCCCATTGTTATAAATAAGATTTCCACGCAAAAAAGTACTTTTGACCCGCCCAGTTAACTCCACTCCTTCAAAAGGTGTGTAACCTTGTTGTGACTCCGACTCAGCCGCACATACCACAAAAGTTTCATTGGGGTCTACCAACACTAAATCAGCATCATAGCCAATTGCGATATCGCCTTTTTCTAACAAACCAAAGCGCCGGGATGGGTTCCAAGACAGCAACTTAGCCATCTGGTTGTAAGACATCCCCCGCTTGCTACCTTCACTAAATACACCAGAAAGTAAATATTCTGTACCGCCAAAACCAGACTTTGCTAACCAAATATTATTCGGGTCTTTAGCACTTCTTTTTTGTTCAGCAGAACAGCAAGCGTGGTCGCTAACTATCCAATCTACTTGATTGTTGAGTACTGCTTGCCACAAGTATTCCACATCGGCACGGGGACGAATAGGAGGGTTGACTTTTGCCCAAATTGTATTGGGAGTATCGACATCTAATAACAAATGTCCGACAGTAACTTCTCGCCGAAAGTTGATATGAGGAAAAGCAGTTTGCATAGTCAAAGCTGCTTGCATTGCTTTACGCGAACTCAGGTGCAACAAATTGATATTTGCACAGTTAGTCTCGTGTGCCAAATAAGAAGCAATGCAAATTGCTAACCCTTCGGAATGAGGAGGACGCGCTGCACTGTAAGCGTGTAATCCACTCAGACTAGAATCGTTTTCAACTATTTTGGTATAGGCGTTGAGAATTTCTGCAACTTCACAGTGCAAACTCAAGCTGATATTATCTCGCGCTTCTGGATGCTTTTCCATCAAACGTGTTAGACCGCGCATAATAAATTCAAAATGGGCGAAGTCGTATCGTTCCTCTTTATTAATCATCAAAAAGAGGTTTTGCTGGTCTGACAAACCATGCAACCCATAACCACCATAAAACATGAAGATTTTAAACGAAGATATACCGTATTCTTCAAACAATAGAGGTATTTCGTCGATATGCTGGCTAGCTATAGGTGCGATGTGATAGCTGTAATCAACAAAAAAATTATCTGCGGATAAGGCCAACACCTCTGGAAAAAAATCGCGGTAGGAGCCGCCTTTGTTAAGATAATACTGCCCTGTACGGATGTAATTTAAGCTGGTAGTCACGCCTCCCATTGCGGCTGCTTTGGTTTCAGTCACAGCATCTTTGTCGAGGGGTTGATAGATACCGATGTGCATATGGGCATCCACGACCCCAGGAAAGCCCAGCAAGTTTTTACCATCAAATACCTCTTTACCTGTGTCTGGGCTAATATTAGGGGCAATCTGAGCAAATTTTCCATCCTTAATGCCTAAATCAAGTAGTTCGATTGCATCCTGATGGGGACGAACTACCCGCACATTTTTGATAATTTGATCTAATACGGGAGTTTCAGACACAGTAGACCTCACACTAAAATGAGTTTAGTCAGGAATTCCAACATCATACCGGGACGCAGACCAAATACTATCACCATGTAACGGTTTTTTATTCAATTATTTTCAGGAGAAAAGACAATGGAAAGTTTTAATGAGTATCATATAGACCCAAAGGAATTTACTTTTCTTAAAAGCTTTCAAGATAACTGGCAAGTGATTAGAGATGAGTTTACACGCTTTATTAAGCAGGCATCTAATGAGGAGTTAAAACTCACTTACGATATTCTCGGCCCTAAAAGTCAAACGATTAAAACCAAAGGTGATGCAAAATACAGTGCTTTTGGTATCTTATTTCAAGGTATGTTTATTGAAAAATATATTCAGGCGCATCAAATACAATATCCTGATTATGGGTCAGATGATGCCTCACAAAAAGCACTTTCCTTAAGAGAGAAATATTTCCCAAATTTAGCTAAGGTGATAGAAAAAGTCAACTTTAGCGATGATGAGATAATTAGAAACGTGTATTTTGGTAGATTCCATCCAGGCTTGGATATCAAGCTACATGTGAACTATAATCCTCATATGAATCGTGGGTATCTAGGATTGATTGTGCCAGAGGGGGATGTGGCGATGAAAATATGCCATGAGCAGCTTTATTGGCATGAAGGAAAATTCCTAGTTTTAGATCACAGCTATCCACACTGCCCGCATAATTACACGAATTATGACAGAACTGTATTGGTTGTAGACTTTTTTAAACCAGATAAACCTAGAGAGGAAGTTATCCGATTTGAGAAAGAGCAAGTCACACAACGGATGCAAGATAATCCTTACAGCTTAGGTGTTTTTGGGAAAAGCGATAAAGCTAAAGTAGAAGATTTTATCAAGTACGGTTTAGCTCATCAATTAGAGTGGGAGAAAGCCTTATAAGCCTAGAGGATTCTGAGAAGGGCGACTAGAAGTAATTAAAACCCGCCTATGGCGCTTGCGCTACGCTCCGCGCACCACGAGGGTTTGAAACCAATACTCCGCTATCGCTGACTTCGTGATAATTTTTTCTAATGAACCGCAGGGAGAATTAAGAGAGATTTTCACGAATTATTTAGGATTGCTATCTATGTTAAAACTAATAATTGAGTAGTCAGGGAAACCTAAGATTTGGAAATGAACGCAACAACCTACAGAAAGCTAATAGCAAAGCAACTGAATCCAGATTTTAAATCTGCTGTTGAAGTTGTCGAGATTCCTATTTCACAACCTGCTGGTAATCAACTTTTAATTCAAAACAAATTTGCTGGCGTTAACGGTGGCTTTGACACTTTACTTTGTCGTGGTGATGTTCCCTATGTTAACTTAATTCCTCCCTTTGATTTAGGTGTGGAAGCTGTGGGAAAAGTTGTCGCTATCGGTGAAAATGTCAAAGATTTTCAAATAGGTGATGCTGTTATAACTACATTGCGTGGTGGCGGTTATCGAGAATATCAGGTTATCGATGCAAACTTAGCACTGAAAGTGCGGGAAGCAACGCCAGAGTTACTAACACTAATACCTACAGCTATATCAGCTTTGGTGGCATTGGAACAAGTGGGAGAGATGCAAAGTAATGAAGTGGTTTTAGTGACAGCAGCAGCAGGGGGAACTGGTCATATTGCGGTGCAATTGGCAAAGTTAGCTGGTAATCATGTCATTGGTACTTGTAGTTCTGAGGCGAAGGCAAAGTTATTGAGAGAATTAGGGTGCGATCGCATTATCAACTATCGCACCGAAAATCTCAATCAAGTCCTCAAGCAAGAATACCCCAATGGGATTAATCTCATTTTTGAGTGTGTAGGTAAAGCTGTATTTGATACTTGCGTTGAAAACTTGGCAGTGCGGGGACGGTTAGTAGTGGTTGGTTTTATCTCCGAATACGCAAATAATGTAGAACAAATTACACAGCCACGCATTTATCACCAGCTATTTTGGAAAGCAGCTTCTGTGAGAGGCTTTCTCATGCCTCATTATAAAGAATATATACCAGAGGCACGCGATCGCATCTTTTACCTGTTCTACACAGACAAACTTAAAATTGCCGTTGACCCAACACAGTTTCAAGGCATAGAATCAATACCTGACGCTGTAGAATATCTCCTGAGTGGCCAGAATTGTGGCAAAGTGGTTGTAAGATTTTAAGTAATACGGTATTAGTTTATATAGGACTCGTATTTGAGTTTTGAAAAAAATCAGTACACCCCGAAAAGGGTTCTTCCCTACTCCCTACTCCCTAGTACAGACGCGATTAATCGCGTCTCTACGCAAATAATTATGGCTACGCCACGCTGCGCGAACAAAAATCAAAGCAGACTGCTATATCCGGTTGAGGTGAGAATGACACAAGATTCAGAAAATACTTTAAAAGTTGGTCAACAGGCATTTGAGCATTTTACGCATGGTCTAGCAACAGGAAATTGGGAAGCATTTCTAGATATGCTTACAGAAGATTTTACCCTTTGGTTTCCTGTGGGTAAATTCCACGGGTTAAATGTGGGAAAAGAACGAACTAGAGAGTTTATTGAGTACGTTTCTGAATCATTCCAAGGCGGACTCACCCTGACTCTAGACCGTTTTACTAGCAATGATACAACCATTGTTTTTGAGTTTCGGGATGAGGGACGTTTGTTTGAAGAACCTTACAAAAATCGTTTAGCGGTTTCCTGGGATATTCGGGGAGACAAAATTTGTGCCTATCGGGAATACTTTGGTAGCGATGGAAAATCGTATTAAATAATTCGTAATTCGTAATTCGTAATTCGTAATTACAAATTATTTAACTAATTGCGTGGGTTTAATGCCTCCACAACTAAGATGCAGCAAGTTTTGTGTTGGGGTTAAATCTCCATTACAAAACTTTACTTCCGACTTCCGACTTCCGACTTCCGACTTCTTTAATACACTTTTGTTAGTTCCTCTCCGGGTTGAGTTCGTTGATTTCTCTGCACTTAGCTTCTGCGGCTTGATATGCTGCTAAATAGTCTTGACCACCTAACATGACATCACCGTAATATTCATAAGGTGCATCACCATAGATTGGCAATGGATCATCTTCTGGATAATCTTCTTTCGATTCTTCAATGATGGCTTTCAGTTTTTTAATGGTCAGTCTTTGTGCTGCAAAATACCACAGTTCTTGGGGATTTTTGTTTAGGTGCGGTAATGTCGGATCGATAATGCGTACAAGGGAGCCATTCTCTGAGGTATCGTCTAGCTCAATCCAACTGTGTTCAATCGGTCTGTATGGCTTCCCAGGAAAAGCTAAAAATCCCTGAATATATCTTGCTCCCTCAGTGGACAATGCTGCTTTGTAAGCATTATCAAACGGAGTGCTAGCCCTGCTGTTTACGAGTTCAGCAATTTTGATTGACAGCGTTTCATCCAATAGTTTGTTCATCAATAGCAAGGATTAGAGCAGCCATGAAAATATATTACCACTGCTCTTACTAAGGATTTTAATCATTTATAAAATCACGTGTTTGTGGGGGGTTCAAGTTTAGGACTTACACACGAGTTACGGAATAACGAACCGCAGAGGCGCAGAGGGCACGGAGAAATCAGAGTTTGAGAGATATTTTGCGTAAGTCCTAAAGTTTTATCCGAACTGTCTTAGGACGACATGGGCTTCCCCAACAAACCTGTCCAGAGGGCATATTAGTAAAAACACTACTACGAGCGCCAATCACAGCATTAGCGCCGATTTGCACTCCCGGGCCAACGAAACAATCTGCCGCCACCCATGCGCCATTGTCAATGGTGATACTCGCTGTTTTCAACCCAAAGGCAGGGTCTTGGAGATCATGACTACCAGTACATAGGTAACTTTTTTGGGAAATTACGCAGTGTTCACCGATGTGGATCTGATCGAGGCTGTATAAAACTACGTTATCTCCAATCCAACTGTAGTTACCAATGGTGACTTTCCAAGGGTAGGTGAAGCGGGCGGTGGGTCGAATTAATACGCCTTTGCCGATACGAGCGCCAAATAATCGTAGCAAAGCACAACGCAGAATATTTAACGGTTGAGGAGTGAGGGGAAAGGCGATCGCTTGTACAAGCCACCATAATAAAATATACCAACTTGGACGACCCCGGTCAAACCAAGATTGGTCATATTTGCGTAAATCTACGAAAGGTTGGTCATTGGTCATTAGTCATTAGTCATTGGTCATTAGTCATTGGTCATTAGTCATTGGTCATTGGTCATTGGTCATTGGTCATTGGTCATTTGTCATTGGTCATTAGTCATTGGTCATTAGTCATTGGTCATTGGTCATTGGTCATTGGTCATTGGTCATTTGTCATTGGTCATTTGTCATTGGTCATTGGTCATTAGTCATTGGTCATTAGTCATTGGTCATTAGTTAGGAGTCAATAGGCAATAGCTTTTCCTCTATTTCCCTATTCCCCTGCTCCTCATCTCCTTCCTTCGGGGTAGTTGCAGTATTTAAGTGACCACCACAGTTGCGTAATTCGTAAAGTTTAACGCCAATTTGATATTCATATTGACTCAGCAAGCGTGCATAGATATATCCTGCTTTGCCATCTAAAAAACCGCGTTGAATAATATAAAACAAAACAAACCGCAAAATGGGTTTAAATGGCAGATGTACCCACACTTTTTTCAAAAATCGCTTGCGTTGCACGGCATCACCAAATAGATTGGCATCGATGGTACCGCTATCATCTTTACCTGCGAGAATATTAAAATAAACACTAGCTTCCCAGTTAGAATAGCGGTTATGTCGTTCTAACCAGTGATAAAGGTCGCGGAAGTCTTCGTGGAGCATATCATTTTTGAGATACCCAACTTTCCCCTGCAAAATCACATGTTCGTGAACTTCGTTATCACCAGTATTGGGAATGTCTTCTGTATGTAAATTTTCGTAGCGACCATTTTTATGTTGAAATAAACGCAAATTCCAATCGGGATATTTCCCACCATAGCGAATCCATTTTCCTAAGAAAAATACGCGGCGGTTGAGATAATAACCTGTATATTCTTTGTGATGAATTACTTGGTCAATTTCTTCCCAAAGTTCGGGGGGGATGCGCTCATCGCAATCTACAATTAGCACCCATTCGTTGCGAAAAGGTAGATTATCTAAAGACCAATTTTTCTTTTTGGGCCAGCGTCCATCGAAGTTGAATTGCACGACATTTACACCGTGACTTTTAGCAATTTCAACGCTGTTATCGGTACTTTGAGAATCTACTAGAAATATTTCATCTGCTCTGGTGAGGCTAGCTAGGCAGGCAGGTAAGTTTAGTTGTTCGTTTTTTGCGGGAATTAGTACTGAAACTGGTATTTTAGATGACATATGAGTATAAATTATGTATGTTATTTCTTATTTGATGTCGATAAAAGACCCTGAATAGCAGCATTTAAGTAACCAATCTGACCGTAAGCATAAACAAGTTTGTCAAACCGTTCTGCGGGATCAGAAAAATATTGCAATGCCTTATACAAGCCGCGCACAAACCGTTCGCTACCTCGCTGCAATTGAGCGATACCAGCTTTACCAGCAAGTTGTTCTCGATAGCATTCACTGATACCTTGCCACCAGCCTCGGTTTAAAAACCAGGAGCGTTGCAGGCGCTCTGGAGAAACATTGTGAGCGACTAGTGCTTCGGGAAGATAAGCGACTTGGCAACCACGCTCTAGGGCTAATTCGGTCATTTGCAGTTCTTCATTTGATAATAGATTTTTCCCGACTCGACCGAGATGAATATCAAAACCGCCAATTTCTTCTAGGAAACTGCGGCGGATGGAGTAATTTAAGCCTCTGGGTGTTGAGCCAGGTTCCTCAATGTAGATGGTAGTGTCACCCAAGTCGTATGCACCCAGATTTGCAGCTAACCCTGGAGATAGCCACCGTGGTTGCTGGATTCCTGGAGGCCAGATGAGAGTAACTTTGCCACCTGCGATCGCTAGTTTAGAGTTATTGTAAGCAAAATATAAAACTTCTAGCCAGCGATCGCAGGCAACGGCATCGTCATCCAGATAAGCCAGAATATCACTATTAGCTACTTTTGCACCCGTGTTGCGGGCGACAGATAAACCAATGGTGGGTTCAAAGACATACTTGAGGTGCCGATTGTGGGTTCTTTGTTCTACAACCTCACGGGTGCGATCGCTAGACCCATTATCAACTACTACAATTTCAAAGTCACCAGCAAAATCCTGCCTTAAAAGACTATCAATTGCAGCCCCTAAATAGGTATCTCGATTGTGGGTACAGATAATGGCAGAAATTTGGGTGTCTGGCATAGATTTAATTTTGGATTTGAGATTTGGGACTTTCCTGCGGAACGCTACGCGTAGCAAGATCCCGAAGGGTACGGCTTTGCTCAGTCGAACGATTTGAGATTAAAATCTTAAATCCAACGCACAACTACCGAGAGTTAATGTAACCCAAAAATTACTGACCCACCAACCGAGTTTCTTCGGATATAACCTTTAAAGCTTTACCGAACAGAATTCAGGAGTCAGAATTCAGTTGGGTATTCTGACCGAAAAAGCGGATGAATAACCTCTTTTTAGACCCCCACCAAATCGTAGATTTGGTGGCATTCAATCAGTGGCGAGTCCCACCCAATCCCCGACTGATGGTTACGTAGCTCTGCCGAAGTATGGTTACGTAGCTCTGCCGAAGTATTGATTCTGAATTCTGAATTCTGGATTCTGCATTCTTCTTCAAGTTTGTTGAATATGACTGTGTAAAACTACAAGAGTTTGGGCTAGTTGACTCAGGCGGGTTTCTAAAGATTGCTTGCGCCCTAACAGTTGACGTAACTTTTGATAACGAGCGATCGCCATGCTAACACTGGGAATCTGATCTGATGGACATGGGCGTGACCAGACTTTACCAGCATCGTCTACACCACAAAGGCGATAGCCAGTAATAGACGATTGATAGGATACTTTCCCACCAGTGGCGCAAATTTCTTCTACATAGTTCATCAGGCGGTCAACTTCTGCATGGCGCAGTGTCGCCGTTCCTCCCGATTCTGCTTCTTGGGGATTGGATTCTAACCAGCCATTGACAATTGGCCCTTCTAAGTAAATATCCTGAATTTGCTTCAAAATATTTTGTAATTCTATTTGCCAACCAGCGACAGTTTCCTGAATTTCTTCTAATAGATTCATCGCCAATGCTGGATTAGCACCGTGGCGATGGCTACTAAAGCTCGGAGTTTTCAACTTGGGTAGGCTGGGTGTTTTGCTACCATTCTCTTCTGCTTGAAAGGTTTGCACAGAGTCATGGTGAGGAAAGAAATTTTGTTCGTGAGGATAATCACTCTCACTATCTTTGCCCAAGTCAACTGTTTGTCCTTGTGGATTGAGTTCCCCATCCTGAGATAATGGAGTTTGTGTACTTTCTGTGGGTTCATTGGCTCCGACGCTGATTCTAAAAGAGAAAGGTCGTTTTGTCGTCGAATCACCTGTTTCGGCGGCAGAGGCAGTGCCGCGATTCCCTAAATCGTGTAAAGTTGCTTCTATGCGTTTTAAGCCTGCGTTCATAAAGACATCCTAAAGTTTGCTGTCCCCGGTGGCATTAAATAATTAAAAATGGGGTTGTTGGGATTTTTGGCTTTTGCCAGTTGGAGCATTAATCATGCTGGTGCTAATTTTATCCCTTAAAAGTTATTTGAAACCAAAAATCTCACCGATGAAGTAAAAAACTGCGGTGAGAAATTGCAACCGTAGACATATTGTTCAACGAAGTCGGAAGTCGGAAGTCGGAAGTCGGAAGTCGGAAGTAAGTTTTGTGACTCTTATTTAGCGAGAAACGCGGTCTTGGGCAAAGCCCCAAGTGGAGCGTTTTCTCAAGACAGACCCCGACCCAAAACGTTCGGCAATTGATGCTATGAAACTTAAACCCCTAAACTTTGTTAAAATTCTCAGGAAACAACTTTGGGTAAAATCATCTTAGTAACAGGGCCAGCCCGATCTGGTAAAAGTGAATGGGCGGAAACTCTGGCCATGCAGTCAGGAAAAGCAGTTGTTTACGTAGCAACAGCCACCGATAACCCAGATGACGAAGAATGGCATCAACGCATTTTAGAACACCAACAACGTCGTCCCCAAGATTGGGCAACTTTATCTGTACCTGTGGAACTGTCTGCTACCCTTGCTGATGCTAAACCTTATACCTGCCTTTTAGTTGATTCTTTAGGAACTTGGGTTGCTAATCTCCTGGAACACGATGAATCTAGCTGGGAAAACATCCTTGCAGAGTTGTTAGAGACGGTGGATCTGGTTGCTGCTGATCTGCTGTTTGTAGCAGAAGAGGTGGGTTGGGGTGTGATACCAGCTTATCCCCTGGGGAGGACGTTCCGCGATCGCCTGGGTTCTTTAGTGCGCCAGCTAAGTGTACTCAGTGAAACTGTTTATTTAGTTACTGGTGGTCATGTTCTCAATCTCAGCGTCCTTGGTTCGCCATTGCCAAATAGAAGGGAAGGAGAAGTAAGGAATCAAGATTCTTAAAATAATTCGTAATTCGTAATTACAGCACTTTGCAAGTAAATGAAGTACACCCTTCCATTGCTTGGGGCTACGGTAAATTACCCCCCTTAATCCCCCCGATATATTGGGGGGAAACAGCAAATCTAGTTCCCTCCCCAATATATCGGGGAGGGTTAGGGTGGGGTACTTTTGTACCTCACCAACTCGCAATCTGCTGTAAGTTTTGCAACGGGGATTTAGACTCCGCCACAAAACTTTCTACCTGTCTTGCTGGGAAATTAAACTGAACATACTTTGTTAACCCACGGAGGTGGGTTTTGTCTGTGTAGCCGCGACTTCTAGTCGCCCGGCTGGCAATAAATTAGACTTTTCAAACATCCTCTTAGTTCACTTTGGTGCTTGGGAATTTGGCATTGGACAAGTTTTATTAGCAAAATCACACTGATAAATATAGGGTTCTTGCCAACTCAGGGGAATTTCTAATAAGTCTCGCGTTCCTGTCATGCCTTGTCCAATAAATAGTAACAAAGCAATGCAGTTTAAAATCGTATGGACGATACGCCAGCGATTAGACTTATCTTGATAAATATCTTGAACAATTGCTAATGAAAAAATCATCAGCAGTGCTGCGGTAATGCCAATATAATAATGTGACCAATACCACTCATTGGTGAGGCGATATACTCCATCCTGACAGCCTAGAATTACTAAACCTGCACCAGTTAAAGTTGCAAAAACTGCCCGCCACACTCGCTGTTTTGCGCGATAAATAAATACTAAAGATGCGATTGTAGCAGCAAATATTAACAGGATGAAAACAACTTGAAAAGGTGTTTTATTCCACACTTGATTTTTGATAATATTTTTGCCAATCGGGTAGCTTAATCCGATTAAAGTTACTCCAACAACTGCACTTGTTAGTCTTTCACCTAACTGCTTATGTTCTGTACCCACCACTGGGGGAATTTTGCTCTTATTCCCGGCTAAAAGTTGCAATCTGCGTTGGCGTGTTTGCCAAGCAAAATTAACCACTGTACCGATGAGTGGAAACACGAATATAATTGCGATCGCTGGATGTAAAAGACCAAGAAAATCTGTTATTTGCATACAACACCTTTCAATAAATCATTAAATTCATCTCAAAGGACAATCTAAAGCATCGTACTATAACTTAAATTAATTTCCGATGAGAATCTGTTTAATATTTATTCTTGTTATTCTTGGCTGCTTTTAATAAAGCAAGTATTTCAATATCTTATAAAAGATTATAGCGGTTCTCATACCATTTCTTTGTGAGGCTGCGCCAAATTTTCTTCCTTCCTTCCTTCCTTTCTTTGTGTCCTTTGCGCCCTTTGCGGTTCGTTCCTCATATAGTTTGGCGCATCTTCATACAGAATTGGTATCAATTGCATGGAATACAGACCACTCGTAGGGGCACAGAAAAAGCTCATTGGTGTCAACTTAAGCTAAAAGGGCGGTTAGAAACCGCGTCTACACGAGGCTTTACCCACCTTTCCTGCGGAATGCCAAGGGCGAACGTGGGTTAAGAATCCTTGATTTTGTATTAGTCCACGGAGCTGGACGAGAGTTTGTGTAGCCGCGTACTCCTACGGAGAAGCAAGCTACGCGTCAGCGTGCCGGAGGCTCTATTCTATTCGCCAAGGCTGAAGTTGACACGCATGAGCATTGCTGTGCCCCTACTATCAACTTGCAGATAATTTATTCTTAGGTGAGATATTACGTTGGCGCAACTTAGGAGATTTAGCCAATTTCCAAACCGAATAATAGTTGTCACTGTAAACAATATCTGTTTTTAACTTATACTTTTTTTCAATTTTTTCGCGCCAAATATCTGAAGGATTGAGGAAAAAAACATCAGTAAAACCATCAGTAATTTTGGGAATTTTTTGGCTTTTAACCAATATAAATCGCACTTTTGGTTCCAAAAGATAGCTCAGAGAAAAGACATTCCCAAAATTATTGCCCAAAGCATCACTAATCAAAAGTGGACGAGTCGTTTGATTGATGATTTGGGCAACTTGTGGATTGTGATAGCTCATACCCTTATTCCACCAAGTTTCTGCCTGAGAACTCACCTTAGAAGAAATCAGACCACAAATAATCACTAATGCGATGATTATGTGCCAAATGCTCCGGCGTGACACGCTCCCATTATATAGTTGCGTAGCTAGTAGGTAAGCAACAGCTACTTGAATTCCTAAATAAGATGGGATGAAATATGGTTCGGTAGATGCTTCTATGCCCCCAGCAATTAAACTTGGTAGTATTAAGGGTAGTGCTGGTACTACAATCAATGTGATGATAAAAAACCAGACTTTATAGTTAGTTGTTCTACAAAGAAAATAAATTGAATATCCTACCAAAGTTAAAAAAAATGGTGTAATAAAATAGCCTATAGGATTATCTAAGCTCAGGTCTATATCAAAAAAAATCCGGCTTAACTGCATCATCAAAAATTGAAATATAGGTATTAAAGATGACTGCGTTGTGGTCTTATCTGCTGAAATCAAAAATTTAAAAAAGTCACCCAAAAGAATTGTTAGCCAAGGCATGAAGCCTAAAAAACCTACCAGCGATGCTATCAGATAAGTTCTGACAGTTTCAGTCAACTGAAATTTGGTAGTGACCATCACATAAATTCCGTGAGCAACTGCGACAAATGCACTCCAAAGAAATGTATAAAGACTGATGGCTAAAGTTACTGCATAAATGCCCCAGATAGCAAATAAATCTGGTCTTTGTCGTTCTTTTACTAGCTGATCTTTATCTTCTGATTCCAGCCGCATTGCTTGCAGTAGAGATGCACTGGATAGTAATATGGTGACTAACCAGAGAATATATTCTTGTGCTTCTTGGGCGTATACTAGATGAATTGGAGAGATGGCCATGAGTGCGATGGCTACGCCCGCCGCAGGCATCGCTACACCAGGAACCGATAATGGCACATTAAATAATTCTCGGCATAGCCAATAAACACAAGGGAAAACCAGCAAACTGATGCAAGCTGATAAACTTCTAATCGCCGTCACCGAATTACCAAAGATTTCCATCCACAATCTCGCTATTACGTAATACAACGGTGGATGCTGAGAATCTTCTTTTGCCAAAGACATAATTGTGTCATTTAAGCTTTTTTCTGGATTTGCACCTTGAAACTGAGCAAAACTTTCTTCACCAATCACACGATTATTAAAAAGTTGCTGTTTTGCTTCATTAATTGTGTAGCCAGAAATCCGCAATGAGGTATAAGTTTCATCATGCCAGTAAACTTTGCCATCAAGGTTAAAAAAGCGAAACAATATACCCATCGCCAATAAAAAAATAATTAAAAATCGCAGCCAACTCGGAGCAAATTTGAGATGGCGCATAAGTAGTTTTTCCAAGAAATTGTTTAAAATAATTCAGTCAGACGGATTTTCTTCCTGTAGCTGCGACTTCCATTCGTTAGCACAAAAGAGAACTTTTACAAAATTTGGTAACGCCATCTAGCAAAGTCTTTGCTATTAGATATAGTTAAAAAATCAATAGTCTTAAAGTGTCGGTCGATAGCTGGAATACTGCATATTTTAGCTCCAATATCCAAGTATGCCTGCAAAATTTTAGGAATTTCAAAATTATCTGGTTCTGGAGAATTTTGAGGCATTTCAAGAGAATATTGTGAATTTGGATAAACTAAAATACTTGGATGCATCAAACCATTCTGCTGAAAATAATCATAAGCGGAAGTAGCTTGCCAAGGACTTTGTGTTAGTAACGATGCACAGCCAAAGAAATATTGGTTTTTACTCCAGATGAGATAATTTGCTAGCCCTTTCCATAGTAGTAAAAGTGCCTGACTGTTGCGATATTCTTTAGCTATACATGCACGCCCAACTTCAACTGATGCCTGAAGCACAGAATTGGGAATTCCATTAAGATTAAATATATCGGCAGCATCAAAGCCTAGTCTTTGAGAAGCCATTGTATAGGTTTGCATCCGATAAGTTCCAATGGTTTTACCCGTTTGTTTGGAGATCAGGATTAAATGATGGCAAACCGCATCAAACTTATCTATATCCATCTGGGTAAAGTTAGAAGCAGAGAATCCTAAGCCTAGTTCAAGATTAAAAACTTCAAAGCGCAACCGAAAAATTGATTCTAATTCTGCTTGAGTTGACGCCAAGCGTAGGATATATTTTTCAGTTTGAAGGACGGGAAAATCTTCAAGATCGGGAGGATTCAGTGAGTAATTGATGTTGCGTCCAGAAACTTCCATCTATCTTCCTACTTAGATTTGCGAAAATATTCTACTAGGATTTAGGCACTATACAAATAGCTCACATTATGCATTAATGTGTCGAAGCGTGATTGAGACGGTTTTCGATAAAAGAACCTATAAAGAGCTTTTTTACTCTCTTGAATTAGGGGTGGAGTAGTTTTATTATGGACATTAATTACGAAAAAATCTGGCAATAAGATACAAAATTTTCCTTTGATATAGGCTATAAATGCAAGTCATACCAATTAACACAAAGGCTGATACATATAGATTTGTCGTAAGGGCACAGCGTTGCTCATGCGTGTCAACTTAAGTCCAAACTCTTTTAAAACCTCGTTTCTAGCCTCTGGCTGGAAATGCTGCTCCTGGCGGCTCTGCCGCCAGCAAGGGAGGCGGAGCCTCAATGAGGGGCATTCCCAGTCGGAGACTGGGAACGAGGTAAAGTCACAATCAGGGCAGAAAGCCCCCGGATGAATCCAGGGGCTTGGATAATTTTGGTTGTGATGCCTACCGCGCAATCTGTGGTAAATGCACTCTAAAATACTTAATTAATTACGGTGATTATTGCTGTAGTGAACCCTTGTACCTGCCCAAAGCAACTTCTCCCGTAGCGTCTGATAGTAGGAATTGTTCTCGCGCAAAATAATAAATTTAGCCCGACAATCTGCCATCCGCACATCAACGCGGTGTCCTGGCCAAATTGAAGTCCCCAAAACTCCATCTGTCCACAGCTTGGTACTCAAATCGTAATCCCCCAAAGGCCAAATACTCACCACAGAACCAGGGGGTAAAACGAAGGGGCGACTAGAAAGGCTCATTGCACAAATAGGAGTGATGGTAATTGCCTCCATACCATCATGTATAATCGGCCCATTGGCAGAAACGGTGTAACCAGTAGAACCTGTGGGAGTGGAAATAATCAAACCATCCCCGACGTATTGATCGACTACCTCACCGTCGATTTCCATTTCCAGAATTGAGGTAATCATTCGGTCAGCCGAGGCGGGTTTGACACAAAATTCATTCAAAGCCAGGTAACGCTCACTCACTGGTTCCAAATTAGACCCATGACCCTCATACACCGCAGCTTGTAACATCATCCGCCGTTGGATAGCATAGCGATCGTCAAACAGCCGATCCCAAACTTTCTCCGTATCCTGAAACTCTTCCACTGACTCAGTTAAAAACCCCAGATGACCTCCCACATTCACTCCCAGAATTGGGATGCCAGCTGGGGCTAAATGTCTGGCACCAGTTAAAACAGTACCATCGCCACCGAGTACCAAAGCGAGATCGATTGGTTGACCCGCCGAAGCCAAAAAGACTGGATAAGGGTTGTCTTTCGGCCCGCTAGGCCCCATCAACACTTGGCACTGGCGACTTTCTAGTTGTTTCGCACAGATTTCTGCCCATTCTTTACTCCGGGCATCCCGCGCTTTATAAGCAATGATTACCTGCTTGAGTTGCACGCACAATTACCACTTCAGGAGATTAAACTGCTCCATATCGACGGTATCGCGGTTGCGATAAATGGCCAGCACGATCGCTAAACCCACCGCCGCCTCGGCCGCCGCCACGGTAATCACAAATACTGTGAAAACCTGACCCTTAATTAATGTTGAGTCAAGGAAGTTGGAAAATGCCATTAAATTCAGATTAACAGCATTGAGCAGTAACTCAATTGACATCAGCACCCGCACAGCATTGCGGCTGGTAATTAAACCGTAGATGCCGATACAGAATAAAGCTGCCGCTAGTAATAAAAAGTACTGGAGTTGCATGAATCTGAGTATCCCTCCTGAAATATCTGGCTGTTTCTCTGCGAATGAAGTCGCAAATCTTACTCTTTTGTTTCGCTGGTTGTTGATACCAGTTCTCTGGGGCGTTCTTGCAAAGTCAAAACAGTTTGCCCTAGTTCCGATCGCGTCAGCTGGTCTGGCAAATACTCCCGACGTGCCAAAATAATTGCTCCTACCATCGCTATCAGCAGCAAAATGGAAGCCAGTTCAAAAGGTAATAAAAAGTCAGTGAAGAAATGTTCTCCAATTAAAACTATAGAACTTTCACCACCCACCACAGGAGCAGTTGAGTAAGCCCAAGGAGTAGCCAGCACCATCGTACTTAAAAGACCAAACAATCCTACACTGACTACACCTGTTAGTACTTTCCGCACCCAAGAGTTAGGAAATGGTATAAAATCCTGCCGCTTATTCACCAACATAATGGCAAACAAAATCAGCACGTTAACCGCGCCAACGTAAATTAGTATTTGTGCGGCTGCAACAAAATCACCATTTAGCAACAGGTAGATTCCCGCTATGCTAATGAACACGCCCCCCAACATAAAGGCAGAATAGACAATGCTGGAGAACAGCACCACACCAATGGCCGCCCCAATCATCATCACACCCAGTATGCCAAGGGATACTAACTGTACTCCTTCCGCTAGATTCACTGTTTTTTGTCCTTAGTCAATTGTCATTGGTCATTGGTCATTGGTCATTAGTCATTGGTCATTGGTCATTAGTCATTGGTCAAATAACAAAGGACAAAGGACGATGGACAAATGACATTTATTTTTCTGTTTGTTCTACCAAGTCTTCTGGACGCGCACCCGAACGTGGCGCATCTGCGGGCAGTCCATGTGGTTCGAGGACACCTTTGGGCAGGTAAACTAGTTCGCGTAGTGGTGTAACCATTGGGTCATCTGTTACTTTATAAGGCAAACGACCCAGCGCCACGCTGTCATAGTTCAATTCATGGCGATCGTAAGTAGCAAGCTCATATTCTTCTGTCATGGATAGACAGTTAGTGGGACAAAATTCCACACAATTACCGCAAAAGATACAAACTCCAAAGTCAATGCTGTAGTGGTTGAGTTTTTTCTTTTTGCTGGCTTTGTCGAATTCCCAATCTACTACAGGCAGGTTAATCGGGCAAACGCGAACACAAACTTCGCAGGCGATACACTTATCAAATTCAAAGTGAATTCTACCGCGAAACCGTTCACCAAGAATTAGTTTCTCGTAAGGGTACTGTACGGTAATCGGACGCCGCCGCATATGATCGAAGGTGACAGAAAGCCCCTGACCAATGTAACGCGCAGCTTGTACCGTTTCTTTGGCGTAATCACCAACTTGTTTTAGGAACTTTAGCATTTTGTGTCTCTCTCTTTTCAATTTTGGATTTTGGATTTTGGATTTTAGATTTCAGACTTAATCCCTTCGGGTTCGGCAGTTACTCATGGGGGAAACCCCCAAGACCGCACTGCCTCACCAAAATCTAAAATCTAAAATCTAAAATTGGCTTACCCGCCAAAGGCGAAGGGAAAGGCTAGTTTCAGCGCGGCGGTTAATAGGAGATTAACCAAACCAACTGGCAACAAAAACTTCCATCCTAAATCTAACAGTTGGTCAATCCGTACCCGTGGCACTGTCCAGCGCAACAAGATGGCGACAAACACTAGTAAATAGGCTTTGAACACGGTCATAATAATACCCAAAGCCGCAGTTACTATCTGGAATACGGGATTTAATTCACTGACTCCCACCCAACCAGCGATGAGGTTCAGGGGAATGGGAAAGTCCCAACCGCCCAAGTAGAGAATTGCTACTAGTAGGGAAGAAAGAATCAAGTTAACGTAGGAACCCAGGTAGAACAGACCGAATTTCATGCCTGAGTATTCAGTTTGATAGCCTGCTACCAGTTCTTCTTCCGCTTCGGGTAAGTCAAAGGGTAATCGTTCGCATTCAGCTAGGGCGGCTATCCAAAAGATCAGGAAACCGATTGGTTGTCGCCAAATGTTCCAGCCTAGGATGCCGTAGCCAGACTGTTGATTGACAATATCAACGGTGCTGAGGCTGTTAGACATCATAGCGATCGCTAACACCGCCAGCGCCAAAGGAATTTCATAACTAATAGATTGCGCTGCTGCCCGCAACCCCCCTAAAAGGGAGTATTTGTTATTAGATGCGTAGCCAGCCATCAACAAACCAATGGGTTGAATGCTTGACAAGGCAATCCACAAGAATACGCCCATGCCCACATTGCTAATTACGATGTTCTGCCCAAAGGGGACAATCAGGAACGACAAAAACACCGGAATCACAACAATAATTGGGCCGAGGGTAAACAGCCAGGGGTCAGACTTGGCTGGTACTATATCTTCTTTAAATACCAACTTCAGACCATCCGCTACAGGCACCAGCAACCCAAAAGGCCCCTGGTATTCTGGGCCAATTCGCTGCTGGGCGGCGGCAGAAATTTTCCGTTCTAGCCAAGTAGCAACTAATACCCCCACTGTTGCCCCAATCAGCATCAGTATCATTGGCAGGGGCATCCAAATCGCTTTAGCTGTTCCTGCTGGTATCCCTAAATCCCGGAGGGATTCAATAAAAGTTCCTTGGAGGTCAATTCCTGAATTCATGTTTCCGCTCTTTAAGACATCGAGTCATGGTGAGTTACAACTATTAGTTAAATTAATAACTGTAAATTCACCCATTTATAATTTTTGCTGCGATCGCGCCTGATTGAAGATTTGTTGCCAATTCCCATGCCTAGTATATCCTTGGATGGTTTTAGCACCCTGAAGCGAGATGAGAACTTCTACTTATGGTTGGCATTGAGATTAGCTATTGAGGAGATGCGGGGACAAGGGGAGTAAGAATTTTAGATTTTAGATTTTGGATTAAAGAATTGAAATTTAATCCAAAATCGTCAATCCAAAATCCAAAATTGAATTGCCCCATGCCCATTTACCGTTGGTCAATGGGGGTATAACTAACGTCGTGCAGACCGTTGTAAACCTGGGTGGGACGGAAAATCCGGTTTTCTGCTAGTTGTTCTTTCCAGTGGGCTAACCAACCGGCAACGCGGGCGATCGCAAATATTGGCGTAAACAAGTCTGTGGGAATCCCCATCTTCCTATACACCAAACCAGAGTAAAAGTCAATATTAGGATAAATCCCTTTACTACCGAGTTTTTCCTCTACTACTCGTTCCATCTCTTGAGCAATGTCATAGAACTTGTCATGCCCAAACTTTTCAAACAGTTGCTCTGCTAGACCTTGTAAGATTGTGGCTCGTGGGTCTTTCACTTTATAAACACGATGCCCAAAACCCATAATCTTGGCTTTGCGTTCCAGACAATCCTCTATGTAGGGACGGACATTTTCCACAGAGCCAATTTTTTCCAACATCTGAATTACTTCTTCATTCGCTCCACCATGCAGGGGACCTCCCAAGGTTCCCACGGCACTAGCAACCACAGCGTAAGGATCAGTCAAGGTGGAAGCTGTCACCCTAGCACTGAAGGTAGAAGCATTCATTGTATGCTCCACTTGAAGTATCAAGCAGATATCAAAAACTCGCGCCATCAGAGGATCGGGTTCTTTTTCATCGAGCATGTATAGAAAGTTGGCGGAATAGTCTAAGTCATCACGGGGACGTACCGGGTCATTGCCTTTTCGCATCAGTTGGAACGCCGCCACCATCGTGGGAATGGTTGCTATCAGGCGCACCACCGAATCTCGAATGTAGACAGGATTATGTAAATCGCGGAGCGAATAAAACAAGCCTAAAGCAGCAGCAGAGGCTTGCAAGGCATCCATTGGGTGACCGCTTTCTGGAAAGCATTTCATCATGTCCCGAATGCGGTATTTTATTCGCCTGTGGTAACGAACTTCATGCTCAAATGCTTTCAGTTCTTCCTTGGTTGGAAGTTCGCCCCAGATTAACAGATAAGCAGTTTCCAAGAATGTACTTTTTTCTGCTAATTCTTCAATCCGAATGCCACGATATTCTAGTATTCCCTTTTGCCCATCAACATAGCTGATACTTGATTGGGCGGCGGGAATGCCTTCTAAACCAGGCTTGTATTCGCACACCATCATGGCAACACCATTCGCTTTTTGAAATATCTGATCAAGCTAACTTACCAGAAATTATTGTCACCATAACAGTAGCCATTCTAACAACAATTGGAAATGTTGAAAAACTGTTATAGCAGGTACTTGGGTGGTGTCAACCAAAACATCTGACTACGACCCAGAGCAGAACCTGTTTCTGGTAGTTTTATCCCAATCATACCTGCTTTTTTCAAGACTAAGCTGGCTTTGACTTCCCCCCATAGGAGAATTTCTGCCCAATGGGTCAAACTAGGTTCATGTCCAACCAGCGCCAGTTGGGTATTTTGGGAATAATTTCTTGGCTCTAACCAGTCTTTGAGCCAACTAGAAATTTCACCATCGGGGGCGAGGTGGCTAGATTCCTCTAACTGGGAGCTTAGTTTTTCTTCTATAAGGATTTCAGCCGTTTGGCGGGCACGCACTAAGGGACTGGTGAGAATCAAATCAAAGTTTAAACCTAATTTAACAAGTTTCTGGGCAACTTTCTCAGTTTTTTGCCGCCCTTCTTTGGTAAGGCTGCGTTCCTCATCCTTGATGCCTAATCCCTTGTCTTCAGCGATGCCATGACGAATTAAATATAGTTCCATACTTTTAGTTTTATTAGCGTAGTGGGGCGTAGCCCTTACTTAGTTAGGAGTTACGCTTGGTGTGAATTAACCTATCCTAATCTTAATCATTATTACTGTATTCGTTGCTCTGCCATCTCTCCGGTGCAACGCGGCGTTAGGTGTTCTAAGTGTTATGGATATGGCAATAGGTTTAAACCTTCAATAAATACTCATTTTCTCGAACACGGCGCACCCAAGCAGTGCTATCAGTTAAATCTTGGCGATCGCTCCACATCCCAATAAAGCTATCATTTATCAAGTCAATATCAGATGACTGAGAGGCTGGTTTAACTACTGCATATCTTTGTCGCAAAAAAGCAATATAGTCAATGACTTGACGCTGTGCTTCAGCAGGAAGGGATAAAAACTCATTGAACAATTCTTGCTGGGTCATTTTTATACCTCTCAGAAAAATAAACTCACTCAAATTAGCGTTGTCAAAAACTCATCTGGCAGCATTACCGGAACTAAAGAAGCCACAAAATCGGGTGTGTTTCGCGTCACAATTATTTCTAAACCTGCCGTAAGCGCCGCAGCACTCGTTACCGCATCCTCAAAATCCTTAATTGGGCTATTCAAAGCTTGCCGAATAACTTCATCTGTTACGCTGGCAACTTGAAGGTGCTGCAATAACTTTGCTAATAGTTCACGCGCGACTTCATTACCAACTTGACGACGCAGAATATAGAAAATATTGGTTACTGCATGACCTGAAACATAACCTTGTACTTGATTCTGCATTACTGTATTTAATGCTCGTGCAGAAGCTACGATAAATGGTTGACGCTGTGCCAAAATATCGAGCAACACATCGCTGTCGAACAACACCCGTTTCAACCGTATTTCTCCTCTAAATAATCCACATAATTTTCTGTCGGATTTTCTTCTTCTAGCTGGATTACACCTATTAAACTCTGAGTCCAGGGGTCAAGGTCGGTTAAAGGTTCTAAGGTTGGACTGTCAGTAATAGACAATAGGGTTTCTTGTTGAGTCACATCTTTTTCAATCTGTTTATCCCAGGCTACTGGATAGAATTCCGTAAACCAGGCACGAAATGCGGCGAGATTCTCTGATGAAAGTCCACTAACATCGCATTCGACATTTATAAGCTGTTCGTCGTTTAAGTTTAATTCTTTCTTTAGTTTCTCATTTCTTAAATCTCCAGTTGATTCTAGTCCTAAAATTAGAAGCTTTTGATGGGTTAAATTTAGCCCTAATTTTTGTCGTTTATGCCAGTCTGCTGCATCGAATTCGGCAAACCAGGCACGAAAAGCAACTAGATTCTCTGATGAAAGTTGACTAATATCGAATTTTACTTTCCATTCAGTTAACAATTCACTAACCAAATTGTCCAAATTATGTACCAATGGCAAAGTTATGTTTTCAATATATCCGTGAGCAACACGATTACTAACTTTAAAACAATCTTGAGCAAGGTCGAATTGAGAGATTGATAACTCTCCTAAAGAGTACAGATGTTTGATTAAACCTATAACTGGGAAACGTTCAATAGGAATTGACACATCGATTGCTCGCTTTCTTAAAGCATTCTCAAAAACATTCCCTAAAAAAAGAAAAGCAGACTGAATTTCATCCTTTTTAATAAGCTCATGTGCTTGGAAAAACTGATCCTTTAGCTTTTGCCATGAAGGAAGTTCTTCAGATGTTCCAGGTAATGACTTGGCTTCTATGTCTTCAAGCGTTACCAATAAAAAACGCCAGCCTGGATGTTTACTCACTTCCTCTGCTAAAACTTGTAAACGATCAACCGACAGACGGCTGAGGCTGTTTTTTACTTCAATTACTAAACCTGAACCGTCTTTAATGGCAATTAAATCTGGCTGGTAGTTACCCAAATCAAATGGTAATTCATCTGTTTGGAGTCCAGTTAAAACACGAAATCCTTGACTTTCGTACTTCTGTGCCAGAGATTTCACTTTTTCATCGTATAGAATTTCAGTATTGTTAGTCATAAGTATTTTTCCAATGGTTGAGATTTACTTATTTTTACATAAACACACTCTTTACCTGTGATAACAGCACGCTGTAATAACGAAGGTAGATTTATTCTATCAATTGGGTCAGACATAAACCTACGATGGCTATCTACATCTGATACTAAACTATCATCTTCAAAAACTAAGCCTACAAGTGCATCCTGAATCGGTTTGATAATATTATCGGTATCAGCTGGAAAATCATCACAAAGATAGACAAGCGTCAGCTGTAGATCACCTGTTTTAATCAGGGTGTTATCTTTCCAAACCTTTTGGGCTTCAACGCGCACAAAATTCTTCCATGCCTGAAGATTTTCTCTTTTCTTTGTCTGTAATGAAACAGGTCGTCTGGGAATGAGAAATTCAAAAGGTATTATTCGCATTCCAAGTGCATATCTTGATAATTATTTAACAAGTTTACAGCAATTTTCACAGATGGCTCCTTATGATATTGAGCATATCTATACTTATACAAAAATTCTACATGGTTATTCGTCAGGGTTAGGATAAAAGTCTAAGTCTAAAATCTCATCAACAGAAAACGGACAAACGATCGCAAAGTCATCCTCTGATAAACCAGTTTCTACTATTGCCTCTCGCCGCGATCGCTGATAAGTAGTATTAATCCACTCGGCATCATTTAAAAAACGGCGCAAGCTGGGACTTTCTTGCAGCAATTCATCCAGATTCAGTCGCTCACGGGTAATGGTCACTTGCCAACTGCGGCTGCGGCGTTCGGGTTGATACTTCCACTTCAGCAAATCCGACAACACCAACCGCAACGCACTCTGCAAGGCACGCTGTTGACTCTTACCGAAAATTTTGGGTCTAAAGGCCCGTCCTTATAGGACGGCTTTTCTGATATACTAAGCGCAGTGGTAAGGTAATCAACCACTTAAAAAACCTAGCTGTCGAAAGACAAAGCGCTGAACCTTGAAAACTGAATCTATGCGGTTCTACTGCATTTTTCTAGACTCCACCTCGCAGTAGGTAAAAGATTCAGAGGGGCTAGACAAACAGTTTTTTTGAAGCGAATTTGCTTCAAAATCAAACAGAACTTGCAGCAATGCAAATAGGGTAGGGCATACCCGAATTAACGCTTGGGGAGAATTCCACCTCTGGGTTAGAGACTGCAAGGAATCTAATTTAAGTGGTTTCGTTGAGCCAAGAATCCCCGTGCGTTCACGCCGGGGAGTGTCAACCAAGTCCACCACTTCCTCAACTAAGTGTTCTAAATCCAGCGTGTCCCACTGATGCCTAGGCGAAGCCCGTCGTAGACATCGCAAAAGCTCTGCTGTCTGCTCTACCCAAGCACAAAAATCTTGCTCATACAGAGTTTGTAAGATTTGCAGTTCTATAGACTTCATGGCGCTCCTTCTTTGCAAATAAAATAGGTACGCGCAAGTTAATTTTATTTGTGCCTACCTACTTAACATTAGGCACGAACTACATCCTCAATCAGTTCAGCTTCTATGACTAGACCAAGATTCCCGACTTTTTAGAAAAGTCGGGAAATATGTTGATCACGAATGACTTAGGGATGCTATCTGACCAAACACTTTGACTCCAGCAATGAGTTAGCAGTTTGCTTTATCCTCTTCTTCTATTCGGATTGAATCGGGTTATCTCTGGGATTGACTAATCTCAGCAGTTTTTGCTTAATTTGAGCGTCGAATACTTCCCATTTCATTTTCGCATAGGCGGAATTTTCGTTGCTGCCAGATAAGAAGCCCATCGGAATTTCAAAGCCGCCTGCGCTTGTCCTTCCACCGCCGAAAAAGCGTCCGGCGCTATCTTGCCCAAAGGCTTCTTTAATGAATTCATCGGGGTCAAGGGTAAGTTTGCTAGTTCTCAGGGAGCCAATGACTATTTCTAGTTCTTCGTCTTCGTCGTGAACAATGCCGTAAACTACGGCGGTGTGAACGTTTTCTTCCGTGACGAGAAAATCAGCCGCTTGGGGGATGGCGTCACGATCTTCGTAGCGTAAATAACCAACACCAGCGATGGAAAAGTTATTTTGGACGATGCGGTTTTTGAGCGATCGCTCGATCACATCCATTACCCGCTTAGAACGGTTCGCCTGTAAAATGGCGTTCAGCAGTTGGGCGTCATAAAATCGGCTTAAATACGCAGCTGCCATAAAGTCTTCTTCTTGGGCTTGCATGAGCCGATTTGTATCCGATCGCAAGCCGTGCATCAACGCAGTAGCACATTTGACGTGTTGATTTATGCTACTATCTAATGCCAATAATCCCGTTTGGAGGTATTGAGTAAAAATTGTTGCCGTGGCTCTTACATAAGGACGGATATCCTCAAACTCTGATTGCAGATCACCTTGTATACTGTGATGGTCGATGAGAACTACTAGGGGAATTCCAGCCTGCTGCACCGATGACAGTAGTTGTGAAGTGGTTCCTTGGTTATCAATTAATACAAAACCTTGATAAGATGACAAATCTTTGGTTTTCAAGGTTTGGAGTGTCCATCGCACAACAGGTAAATTAGTCAGCCTGACCAAGGCAATATTCTCTTGGTGGCTCAAAGCGCCAGCATAAATGATTTCACATTTGATATCATATTGCTGGGCAATTAACTGGTAAGCCCAAGCACAGGAAAGGGCATCAGGATCAGGAAAATCTTGCAGAATTACCAGTTGGCGATCGTGTCGGTGTGCCAGAAGGGTTTTTTGCAGTTCTTCTGACTTTTGTTGTGCAAGAGAATTACCACGGTTACTGAGATATATAGCTCCTTCACCTACCGATGGCGGTAATGACGGACTCCTAAATGCAACTTCCACTGGCGCTTTCTCGATTTCAGGTTCCTCTGGGTTTGGCTCTGTGGTCAATGACAAACTCTCAAAGTGAGTAACGGGAGAATTCAAGTACATAGGGAACTTTTTTTAAGTGTAAGGCTCCTTTAATTCAGAAATACTACGAGCAGCAATTCACTGAATTTAGCCACATTATTATGATCTTCGCAAAAATATCAACACATTGCACTATATATCTGAGTATATTTTTTGTCCGTAACAGCGCCCAACAATCAATTAAATTCCACTAGAGGGCGTATAAGTACTGGGAACAAAGAAGTTTAGTATATCGGGCTGTATCTGGTAGTATAAATCTGTTTTATTTCGCTTTTTTTCTCTTCCGTAAATTGAATCACCGGGATTTTTCTCTGACTTAGGGTATAGTTTCTATATTATTACTTTAGGGCTGCAAACTGTAACTTAATTGCTACCCATATATAGACACAGCTAGGACTAGCCCTTTCAAGGTGGTGAAATTCGGAACCAAGATTGGTTATCGAACAGCAATATTGGCGCCAGTCGTCAGAATTCATGTTAGGTATTCTGACCGAAAAAGCCGATGAATAACTGGGTTTAAGACCGCCACCAAATCTATGATTTGGTGGTCAACTTTCGTAGTGGCGGGTCCCAATCCCCGACTGAAAGATTGCTGAATTCTGAATTCTGGATTCTGCATTCTTCTTCAATTCAACCTTCAAAAAGCCCAAAATCTAAGCCGAGAACTCAGGATGATAGCACTGAAACAACGTATTTTTGTTTGTCACCTTGAAACGGCTAGTCGTAAGAGGATGTTTCAAAAGTCGCAAAGTATACTAGAAACCCCGCTTCTAATCCTCTAAGAGAAAGGTCAAGAGGCTTTGAAACCCCCATTCTATTGTAGGTAAGGGGGGCGCAGTGCGTTAGGTTTCTGAGGCTTAGATGTTAGCAATAATACTTTTCAAACAACCTCTAATACCGTTTTACTTTAATAATGATACAAATACGTTGGTAGGGGCACAGCATTGCTGTGCCCCTACGAGAAATCTATATGTATCAGGGTTTGTGTGAAATGGTATAACAGTTACTCCCAAATGGGTAGTAGAGACGCGACCAAAAGCACCTCTGGAGTTGGTAACAATACAGAACTAAAGTTCAAGGCTTTTAGAGGTTCGTCGAACTCACCTTTGCGTGGATTTATAAAGAAAATGCTGAAAACCCCTGAGAAACAGCAACGCAGTTGCGTTTTTCGTACTTCAAGTGCTTGGGTTGAAAGATGACCGCAGCATTTATGCTGCATTAAAAATGCTAAAATAGTTCAATCAGTACAAGATTTAAAAACCTACCCCCGGATTGGGGGAAAGTCACTCGCCCAAAACATTCTTGAGGAGATATCACTACGCCCTAACGGGCAAACGTGGTGAGCCTGGGAACCTGAGAAATCAGGATATTAAACCAATTCGCAATTCGCAATTCGCAATTACGTTTTGTGACGGGGATTTAGACCCCGCCACAAAACTTGCTTTTTTATTGAACCGGGGGACTTAAACCCACCGAACTCGTTAAGACTGTGAGGTCTTAATAATCTCCGCATCCTAGTGGTCGGAGAGTGTCAAGCAGACTACTGTGTTGGTTTCTGCCGAAAAATGTGCATCACAATCTCTGGACAAACCTGATCCAAGAGACAATTTGTTAGAGCAAATGTGTCCAACACAGCTTTAGCGCAGGGCTATTTCATTCTCATCTAGTCCGCCTCAGAATGAATTCTGAGTCTAATAGCGAAAGTCGTCTTTAGACGACTAACAAAAGATTATAGTCCGTTTTAACGGACTTTAGCTAAAAGCCAAAGAACTTCAGTTCTGGGCGGTTTCTGTCTAGAACGAAATAGCCCTAGCTTTAGCGAGACTCTAAAACTAAGCACAAACGCAAACTTGTGACTATTTCTTGATGATTTTAGGATTAGGTTAAGTCATGTCAAAGACCTATAACATACTTTTGCCACTCTGTATGGAGTCCACTCTTAAGATGTTTACTGACCTCAAAATAGAGGCTGCTATAAGGTTGGCGGGGGGGATGACGCAAAGGCATATGAGCTTCGTGGGGAGTGCGACTGCCTTTTTTGACATTGCAACGGACACAAGCGGTAACAATGTTCTCCCAGGTATCGCCGCCGCCGCGCGATCGCGGTATTACATGGTCTAGGGTCAACTCATCCCCTGTGTAACCACAGTATTGACAGGCATGACCGTCACGGTGCAATATATTTCGGCGAGTCAGAGGAATTTCTTTATAAGGAACGCGGACATAATGACGCAACCGGATCACGGTCGGCAACGGAAAATCCGAATAAAGGAATTTACCGTTGTGTTCTACCCGTTCTGCTTTGCCCTTGATTAACAGAACGACCGCGCGACGCCAGCTGGTTATATTGAGAGGTTCGTAAGAGGCGTTTAAGACTAAAACTTTCCCCATTTATCTGCACTCAGGGTATGAGTTTTACATATTTTAACACGAATATACTCTGCTAGGGAGATGAGAATAAATTATACTTTCAGGATAATTTACCTCTGCAACTTTTATCGGACTTACGCAAAACTACACGCTGTAGGGGCAATTCATCAATCATTGGCGTCAACTTAAATAATTCGTAATTCGTAATTCGTAATTCGTAATTAAGTTTTGTGACGGGGATTTAAACCCTCGGTACTCGGTTAACGTTAAAAGGGCGGTTAGAAACCGCGTCTACACGAGGCAAAACCCACCTTCGTGGGTTAAGAACCCTTGATTTTGTATTAGTCCACGGAGGTGGACTTTGTTTGTGTAGCCGCGAATTCCATTCGCCAGGGCTTGTATTAATGCATATTGCAACAAATTTGCGTATAAATACGCCCTTGACCATCGTCTAATAATATACTAAATTTTAAACAATAAATTACCGAAAGATTGGTTTGTAAGCAATTTTCGTTTTTAGGTGCATTCAAAATACTGCGATCGCTGAAAAACTTGTATTAATGCGTGTTGCGTGTATTGCTTCCATTCGAGAAGCGCTATAGATGCAAAAGCAGAATAAAGGAGATTTTAAGGATTGACATTTGATTTTAAATTTGCTATAATTTTTTTTGATGAGGAAGAAATATATTAAAATAATTAAAAAGCCGTTTGCGATTTCGTAAGCGGCTTTTAAGTTGAGTTGAAATCGTCTCCCCTCAGCAGATTTAGCCACTATCTTGTATAAACTCCCGGATAAAAGTTAAACTTCCTGATTAAATTGATATGGCTTCGAGGGGCGCGAATCAATATAGCGCTTCTGGGTTGAGTTCAATACAGACCTAACCCCCAGCCCATAGGTGTCAACTTAAGGTGAAACCCTTGCCAAGAACGTGATATTCAATTCTTTGGCTTCTCATCACGATCCGCGTTACCCCACCCTAACCCTCCCCTTATAAAGGGGAGGGAACTGGATTTTTTTCCCC